>UQHS01000004.1 GCA_900540845.1 uncultured Collinsella sp. | reverse complement strand
GGCGTGACCGGGGCGTCGGATCGGCCTGCGCCGCGGCGCGGTGAGGCGCTCGCGCGCCCGCCGTCGTAGACGGACAGGCCGCTCGTGGCACGCGATGAGCGGGTGCGCGCCTGCCCCGCGGTGCTTCTACCCATATGCGAGGAGACGTCCTCAGAACCGTCCATGGGACCCGCGGCGCCCATCACGGCCATGCCGGCGCGTCGGCGATCGGCCGCAGTCTCGACATTGCTGTCGATGGACACACGGATGATCAGCGCCGCCAAGATGAGCGAGGTCAACACGGACGAGCCGCCGTAGCTCACGAACGGCAGGGGCTTGCCCGTCATGGGGATGATGTTGAGGATGCCGCAGACGTTGATGAGGAACTGCAGCGCCAAGGCGATGGCGCAGCCGCTGGCGACAAGCCGCGAATACAGCGACGGGGACTGCGAGGCGATGCGCAGAGCCGCGATGATCATGGCGATGAAGACGCACACGAAGATGAGCGTGCCAAAAAACCCGAGTTCCTCGCCGATGATGGCGAGGATGTAGTCGTTATGCGCCTCGGGCAGATAGTGGTACTTCATCGTCGCGTTGCCGATGCCGCGCCCGAACAGCCCGCCCGACGCGAACGCCATGATAGACAGCGTCGCCTGATACCCCGTGTCGTACGGGTCGCTCCACGGGTCGAGGAACGTCTTGAAGCGCTCGATGCGGTACTCGGAGGAGAAGATGCCGAAAATCAGGAGGACGACGGCGGCGCCCATCAGCCCGCCGATGATTCTCATGGGCAAGCCGCAAAGGCACACCATGATGAACACGGCGCCGCCGATGATGACGGTGGTGCCCATGTCGGGCTGGCGCATGATGAGAAACGCGGGGACGACCAAGACGATGAACATCGCCACGGCGAGCTCGGCAAAGCTGATGGACCTGTCTTCGTAGTACTCGGCCAAAAGGCGCGCGGCCACGAGGATGATGGCGGGCTTGGCAAACTCGGCGGGCTGCAAGTTGAAGAAGCCCAGCGGCAGCCAGCGCGAGGCGCCCCAGGTGTCGCCGCCAGCGCCCATGAACAACACGACCACCAACAGGCCGAGCACGACAAACCAACTGGCGGGGCCCCAAAACATGCGGATCGACTGCATGGAAATCGCCCGATGGCCCACATTGAGCACGAGCAGGAACGCAAAGCCGATCGCCATGAAGATGCCCTGGCGGAACAAATAGTACCAGGAGCTCCCCTGCTCTTTAAGGGCCTCGACGGCAGAGGCCGAATACACCATCAGCAGGCCAAAGGAGCATATGGCGAGCAGGCAGCATATGAACACCAGGCGCGGGCGCATGATGCGCGCGGGCACGCCGGCGATGAGTTTTTCACCCAGCTCGGAATGGCTGGTTGCGGTGGCGCGGGCACCCACGGCTAGCGCCCCGCCGGCGCAGCGAGGTCGGCCACATAGGAGCGAAACGCGTCCCCGCGCTCCTCGAAACCGGAGAACTCGTCAAACGACGCGCACGCCGGCGACAGCAAGACAACGTCGCCGCGTTGCGCGAGCGAGCGCGCGACATCCACGGCGTCGCGCAGGTCGTCGGCCTCGGCGATATCGATCTCAGAGGAGGACGGGGCCTCGATGAGCGCATCGCGGAACCGCTCGCGGGCGGCACCGAAGCACACGACGGCGGCGGCGCGGCGCGACACCTCGTCCATGAAGCCTTCGAGCGGGGTACCCTTATCGGAACCCCCCAGCAACAGCACGATACGCCGATCGGGAAACGCCGTGAGCGCCTTCTCCACGGCGTCCGTATTCGTCGCCTTGGAATCGTTCACGAACAGCACGCCGTCGACCTCGCCCACGGGCTCGACGCGGTGCGCGAGCGGCGCGAACGAGACGAGGCCCAGGCGGATGCCCTCGGCGGTCGCCCCGCAGGCGAGCGCCGCCGCGGAGGCCGCAAGCGCGTTGAGCACGTTGTGGGCGCCCGAGATCTTGAGCTCGTCGACGCGCACCAGGGCGCTTTCCTCGCCATCAAGGCGCACCGTGAGATAGCCGTCGCGAACAAACGCCGCATCGGGGCCGCCGGCGTCGACCAGGCCCAGCTTGAGCACGCGGCGCCCCGGAACATAGATGCGGTCGGCATACGCGGTGATGCCCGCGTCGTCGACGTTAACGATGGCAAGGTCGCTCTCCCCCATGTTTTGGAACAGCGAGATCTTCGCGATGGCGTAGTTGTCGTGCGTGCGGTGCCACCCCAGGTGATCGGGCGTGATGTTGAGCAGGATCGCGACGCGCGGCGTGAGCTCGGATGTCGTGGCGATCTGGTAGCTCGAGAGCTCGGCCACGAACCACTCATCGTCGCCGCGGCGGTCGACCTCGTGAATCGCGGGCGTGCCGATGTTGCCAACGGCGACGCTGGACATGCCCGAAGCGCGCAGCAGCTCGTTGGTGAGCGAGGTGACCGTGGTCTTGCCGTTGGTGCCGGTGATCGCACACCAGCGCTCGGGCGTGAGGCGCCAGGCGAACTCGGGCTCACCCATGATCTCACCGCTCATGGCGGCGGCGTTGCGGAAGAACTCGGAGAACTCCGAGATTCCGGGGCTCGCGACGCAGATGTCGTACTCCCCCTCGACCTCCTCGGTCCCATACACCATGCGCACGCCCGCGGCCTCAAGCTCACGCGTGCGCTCAGTGGCATGAGAGCAGGCGCCTCCGTACAGGGTGATCGACGAGACGCGCTCGCCGATGTGGGCAAGTGCCCACGAAGCGACCTCTAGGCCAGTGCCACCCTGGCCGAGTATGAGAAGTGAGAAGGTATCCGGCAACGGCATACGTGCGTCCTATCCAAGCTGGAAGAAAAGAGCGAGACCAAGGGCTCCGAAAGCGGCAGAGACGATCCAGAAGCGAATGACGACCTTCGTCTCCGCCCAGCCCTTTTTCTCAAAGTGATGATGTACGGGAGCCATGAGAAACACGCGCTTGCCCGTCGTCTTGAAGCTCACGACCTGAATCATGACGGAGAGCGTCTCGGCGATGAACAGGCCGCCCACCACCAGGGACACGACCTCGGTGTTGGTGAGCACGGCGACGGCGGCAAGGGCGCCGCCGAGGGCGAGCGACCCGGTGTCGCCCATGAAAATCTGCGCGGGGTAGGCGTTGAACCACAGAAACCCGATGCAGCCGCCGGCGCAGGCGGCGCAGAAGATGGCGAGATTCGCGTCATGGCACACGAAGCAGACCGCCGCCATCACGATCATGGAGATCATGACCGTGCCGCCGGCCAAGCCGTCGAGGCCGTCGGTGAGGTTGACCGCGTTCGACATGCCCGCCAGCAGCAGGAACACGAACACCAGGTAGAGCCAGGGGATCTGTATGGTCATGCCGGAAAACTCGATCGTGGTGGTGAGGACGCCGAGATCAATGGCGAAGCCGCCGGGGAACCTGATCGCCGGCTCGACATCGCAATAGTTGACCGCGATGAGGAAGAACGCGACGACGATAACGGTCAGGCCGATCATCTTGCCCGTGGGCGTGAGGCCCAGCGAGCGCTTCTGCACGACCTTGGTGACGTCGTCGAACAGGCCCAAGGCGCCCGTGGCGAGCATGGCACCGATCGCGAGCATGAGCTCGACGGTTGGCTTGGCCATGATGAGGCAGGTGAGCACCACGGCAAGCAGGATGATGACGCCGCCCATGGTGGGGGTGCCCGCCTTCACGAGGTGCGTCTGGGGGCCGTCCGCGCGGATCTGCTGGCCGATACCATCCTTCTTGAGGAAACGGATCCACAGCGGCATGATGGCCCCGGCGATGAGCGCCGAGATGAAGATGGCCAGGAAAACCTGATAGGTGGGATACGCGGGATTACCGAGCATCGGCGCACACCTCTTCCACAAAACGATCGAGCCCGACGAAGCGCGAGCCCTTCACCAACACGAGGTCGCGCTCGCCGAGCATGCCCCCACATCGGGCGATGAGCTCGTCGCAGCTCGAAAAGACCTGGATATCGCCCTCGTCCATACCCATGAGGCTCGCCGCTGAGGCCATCTCGGAAGCGAGGTCGCCACCCACGCACACGAGCATCGCCGGGCGCTTCGCCGCGGCGTAGGCACCGGTGAGCGCGTGCAGGCGTGGCGCGTCGTCGCCCATCTCGCCCATCTCGCCCAAAATGGCGATGCGCGAACCCGAGCACGGAAGGCTCGAGAGCAGATCGAGGCCGGCGGCCATGGACTCCGGGCTGGCGTTGTACGAATCGTCGATCACGCGGGCGCCGCATGCCGCACGGCGGATCTGCACGCGTCTCCCCGTGAGCTCAAGGCTCGCGAAGGCCTCGTCGATCTCGAACGCGGGAACGCCCAGCCGATGGGCGATGGCGGCGGCGAACAGCGCGTTGGGCACCGCCTGAGCGCCGGGGATCGACAGATGCGTCTTGAAGCTGGTCCCGTCCTCAAACGTGATATCGAAATGGGCGAGGCCGTCCTCATCGAGCTCGACGTGCGTGGCGCAGACGTCGTCGTCAGTCGAGTTGCCGCACAAGACGACGTCGATGCCGGCAGGGCGGGTGAAGTGCTCGATGATGAACGGGGTGAAGTCATCCTCCCCGTGCAGCACGAGCGCCGAGTGATGTCCCTCGAAATTCTGTGAGCTCGCGGGCATGCCCTGCACGATCTCCGCCTTGGCGCGCGCGATGCCCTCGCGGCTGCCCAGCATGCCGATGTGCGAGGTCCCTACTTTGGTAATGATGCTAAAGGTGGGCTGGGCGCACGCGGTGAGGCGCGCGATCTCGCCGAAATCGTTCATGCCCATCTCGAGCACAAGCATCTGCGTGTCGGCCGGGGCGGACAGGATGGTGAGCGGGCACCCGATGAGGTTGTTGTAGTTGCCCGCGGTGACGTGCACGCGGTAGCGCTTGGCGAGGCAGGCGGCGAGCACGTCCTTGGTGGTGGTCTTTCCAATGGAGCCCGTCACGCCGATCACCGTGCAGCGAAGGCGGGCGCGGTACCCCTGGGCGAGGCGGAGCAGGAATTCCGTCGGGTCGTCGCACACGAACAGGGAACACCCCTGCTCGGCGGCTGCGTCGAGCGTCTCCTTGAGGGGCTCGCGCGTGAGGACGACGGCTGCGGCGCCGGCGAGAATCGCCTCGGGGGCGAACTCGTTTCCATCCACGCGCTCCCCGGGGAACGCGACGAACAGCGAATCGGGCTCCACCTGACGCGAGTCGATCACGACGCCACGGCACACACGCTCGGGATCGCCGCATATAAAGCGGGCGCCCGTCGTGCTTTCGAGGTATTTGACGGCTATCTCAACCATATGAGGGTCAGCCTTTCTGTGTTCGATAGCATGCAACGTGTTATGGTACCTTGCCCAGCCCTCGATGTGGTGCAGGCTGTGTGAACCCTAGCGAGTGGGCTTTATCCCCAGCACGGGCAGGGCCGTTTCCATGATGGTCCTAAACACCGGGGTCGCCGCATCGGAGCCCGCGGCGGTGCCGTCCAGCGTGACATAGCACACGACGCGCGGATCGTCGGTCGAGACAAACCCCATGAACGACGACATGTAGTTGTTCTCCTGATAACCCGACGAACCTTCCACGGCTCGCTCCGCCGTACCCGTCTTGCCGGCCACGCTGTAGCCCACGACCTGGGCGCCGGCGCCGGTGCCCTCGTCCACGACCGTCTGCATCATGCTCGCGACGGCCTTTGCGGTCTCGGCGCTGATCACCTGCTGCTCTCCGTCGGTCCAGTCGATCTCCTGGCCGTCGCGCGTCTTCACGAAGTGCGGTGTCGTCATGACGCCCTTGTTGGCGATCGCGCTCATGGCACGCACCATCTGCACGGGCTCCACGGCAAGCGCCTGGCCAAACGACATCGAGCCGAGCGTGGCGCCGTCGTAGTCTTTGCGGTCCTTGATGATGCCGAGCGACTCGCCGGGGAAATCGATCCCAGTGGATGCGCCGAAGCCGAAGTCACCGATGACGTGTGCGTCGAAATCATCGGCGCCGATCTTTTCGCCCACCAAGACGAAGCCGGCGTTCGAGGAGCGGCGCATCATCTCGCGCAGGGTCATGTTCATGCCGTAGTCGCGCTTGTCGGCGTCGCGGACCTCGTCGTCGCCGACCTTCACCATGGCGGGAACGTCCATGGCCGAATCGGGCGTCATCCCCTCATGCTCAATCGCGGCCGCCACGACAAAGGATTTGAACACGGAGCCGGGCTCGTACACGTCGGTGACCATGCGCAGGTTCATGTCGGCGTTGGCCGCGGACGCAAGGTCGTTCGGGTCGTAGGTGGGGTACGAGCAGCAGCACAAGATCTCGCCGTTTGTGGGGTCGGCCACCAGCACCGAGCCGTTTTTGGCGCCCACGCGCTCGACGACCTCCGCGATGACCTCCTCGGCGACGCGCTGGATATTGATGTCGATGCCCAAGACGATGTCCATGCCGTCTTGCGCGGGCTTCTTCTCATAGGCGCCGCCGGCGATAAACGAGCCGTCGAGCGCGCGCTCGCGCATGAGGCTGCCGTTCACGCCCGTCAGGACGTCGTCATATTGCTTTTCCAGGCCCGTGATGCCAACGTTGTCGACATTCACCACGCCCAGCACCTGCGAGGCCAGCGAATCGTTGGGGTACACGCGCTTGATAGCCGGCTCGAACTCGATGCCCGCGAGGTTCTTCTTGGCGAGCAGCTCGGCGTCCTCCTCGTCGACCTGGCGCTTCACGTAGGCGAAGGTGGTGTCCATGTCCACGATGTCCGACACTTCGTCCTCGTCGACGCCGAGCACCTCGACGAGTGCGGCGATAACCTTTTTCCTGTTCTTTTTTTCGATGAGCCGAGGGTTCACGTAGACATTCTTGCACTCGACGCTCGAGACCAGCACGGTGCCGTTGCGATCGTAGATCGTCCCGCGCTTGGCGTACAGGGTCTGCTGCGACAGGCGACGCTCGTTGGCGCGGCCCTGATAGAGCCCGGCGTTGAAGACCTGATAGTCGGCCAACCTTGCCGCTATGACGCCGCCGAGCACGCATAGCCCGCCGGCGATGAACGTCTGCCGGTCCAGGAACGTGTAATCAAGCGCGGAGTCCTCTCGCTGGCGATTGCGCGCAGACCCTCGGCTGCCGCCCGAGCCGCCGCGCGATACACGGGCGCGCGCATCGCGAGCGGGAGCGTAGGCGCCGCGACGGGCAGCACCCCTCGAGGAGCCCGGGCGAGATGCACCCGTACCGCCTCGACCAGACGAGGCGCGCCCACGAGGCGCGCGGCGTCCAGATCCATGTCTATCATCATTGGAATACGGCATATCGTCTATGCCAACTACTGGGCGTTTGGCGCAACGGCCGCACCATCGGCAGCAGAATCGACGTACTCGGTGAAATCGAGGGTCACGCCGCCGTTGGCCGCAACCATGCCGTAGCCCTCAGCGAGGTCGCGGATACGCGTGGAGGAGCCATACACGGCGCGCATGACCTCCAGATCGGAGCTCTGCTCCTGAGCCTCGGTGAGCTGGTTGGACAACGTGGCCGCGTTGTTGAGCGTGGCAGCGGTGAGGCCGGCAACCGTGACGCGGAACAATCCGATCGCGAACACGAACGCAACGAGGGTGGCGAACACCTTCACGCAGTGCGTGAACTGGGGGCTGACGTCCTGGCTGGCCTCGCGGCCGGCGCCTGTGACAACGTCGAGCTTCGGGCGTGCCTGAGGTTGCGGCGCGGGATACGCGGTAGGAGAAGCGAGAAGGTCGGGCTGCATATCATAGGCATATGCTGCGTTTGAGGTGGAATAACCCATGATATGCTGCCCTCCATCCCAGAAGAAGTGAACTCAATAGATACGATGCCGAGCAGCGGATCGGCGCAAAGCCCCCTCTACAGGCGCTCCGCGCAACGGATCTTTGCCGATCGCGCACGGGGGTTGCGCTCGACCTCTTCGGCCGTGGCAACCAGTGGTTTGCGGGTTGTGACCTTGACTATCGGCACGTTTCCGCACACGCACACCGGAATGTCCGGCGGGCAGGTGCAGCCCTGCGACAGCTCCTGGAACAGGCGCTTGACGATACGGTCCTCCAGCGAGTGATACGAGATGACGCACACGCGCCCCCCCGGGTTGAGCCAGCGAACGGCCGCCTCGAGACCGCGCTCGAGCACGTCGAGCTCATGGTTGACCTCGATGCGGATGGCCTGGAAGCTGCGCTTTGCGGGGTGTCCCCCGTGCCTGCGCGCAGCCGCCGGGATGCCGGCTTTGATGACGTCGACGAAATCCCCCGTGGAAAGAAGCGGGCTCGTCTGGCGACGGCGCACGATCTCGCGCGCGATCTGCCGGGCGAACTTCTCCTCGCCATAAACGCGAAGAATCCGGGCGAGGTCGGCTTCGGTATAGGTGTTCAAGACCTCAGCTGCGTTTAGGGTGTTTGTTCCCGGATCCATACGCATATCGAGCGGGGCGTTCTCGTTGTACGAGAAACCCCTACCAGGGATATCAAGTTGGGGGCTCGAAACTCCCAAATCGAACAGGAATCCATCGACACCGGGCACCTGAGCTGCGCACAGCAGCTCATCCAAGTCGCCAAAGTTGCCTTTGAGGAGCTTGTGCGGCGTTCCTGGGGCCTCGGCGTCGAGCCGCTTCCCCGCCGCAGCGAGGGCCATGTCGTCCTGGTCGATACCAAGTAGCAAGCCTTCGGATCCGACTTGCGCGGCCATCCTCACGGAGTGGCCGGCACCGCCGAGCGTGCAATCGCACACCGAGGAACCGCTCTTGAGTTGGAGCTGCTCGAGCACCTCCTGGAGCATGACAGGTTCATGCCGATATTCAGGTGTCAACGTACCTGCTGCCTCGTTCGCGTTCATGGGGCGTCTCCTTTAGTCGAAGAAGTCCGCGAGAATGTCCTCAGTCTCGACCTGACGTGCCGCATAGGTCTCACGATCCCAAATCACCAGGCGATCGTCGCTGCCGACGATCGTGACCTCGCGATCCAGATGGACCTTCGTGCGATCGTGCTCGGGAAGGCTGATGCGGGCGGCGGAGTCTATTTCAAGTGTGGTTGCCGCACCGTACAACGCCTCCTTGACCATGCGATGAGAGCGGTTGGTCGGGTCGAACCCGCCCTTGGCCTCAAACACAGAGTCAACCCAGACCTTGAACGTGTCCTCGGTGAACACGTACAGGGCGTCGACTTCCTTTTCAGGGGCAGGAAGGACACGCACAAGGCCATCGATCTGCTTTTTGAAGGCGGGCGGCAGCGTCAAACGTCCCTTTGCATCGAGATTTCGATCATAGGTACCGTTGAAATACACTGGCGCGCACCCCCTTAGGCTTACTCGTGGGCATGTGCGGGAGCCACCCCGCCGTCGACGCTTTTCATTTTATGGGGGCGGCCCCCCTTTCGCAACACTTTTTCCCACATTCTCCCCCACTTTCCCCCACCCGCCCCCAACGCGTCCAGAGGCGACACCGAACACGCGTTGGCATGAGCACAAGATATTGTGTTTTGCGATGCGAAATCCACCACAGGTCGACCCCGTTTGCACAGGTTAAACCTTCGACTTGAGGTTGAACCGATTTTTGAGTTGTGCCCGACTTGTGGTCGTACGCCCCACATCACCCAGCCCGGGAAGGGCGGGCGCAAGCGACAAGCCCTAGGCGCGAGGGTGGGCGGAGAGATAGACCTCGCGCAGCTGCGTGCGGTCGAGGTGCGTATATATCTGCGTGGTTGAGATGTCCGCGTGGCCCAAGATCTCCTGCAGCACGCGCAGGTCGGCACCGCCGGCGAGCATGTGCGTGGCAAACGAATGGCGCAGCGTGTGGGGATGAAGCCCCTCGATACCCACCGCCCGGCCATACCGCTCGCATATCGCGTGCACGCTTTGACGGGACAGGCGAGTGCCGCGGGCGTTGAGAAACACCGCCGAGGTGGTCATGGTGCGGGCATGGGCGAGCAGCTCGAGGCGGGCGCCGTCCATGTAGGCGCAAAGCGCCCTGCGCGCGGTCCCGGTGATCGGGACGAGCCGCTGCTTGGACCCCTTGCCCGTGACGCGCAAAAACTCCTCGTCGAGATACACGTCTTGCACGTCGAGGCCCGACAGCTCGCTTGCGCGCAGCCCGCATCCATACAACACCTCGAGCACGCAATGGTCCCGCTCGCCCGCGGCCGTCGGAGGGAAGGGCTGGTCGAGCAGCTCGGTGGCGCAGTCGATTGAGATCACCTGCGGAAGGCGGTCGGCGGTCTTGGGCAGGTGGATCGACGCCGTCGGGTGCGATGAGGAGAGGCCCTCGCGCACGATGAAGCGATGCAACCCCTTCACCGCGGACAGCGCCCGGTTGACCGATGCGTCGGCGGCGCCCTGTTCGCGCTTGGCGATGACGAACGCCTCGACATCCGCGCGGTCAACGTCGTCGGGCGCGACAATACCGCGCCCGCTCAGAAATGAAAGATATGCAGATAGGTCACGGCGATACGCCGCGATGGTGTTTGAAGCGAGGTTGCGTTCGACGGAGAGGTGGTCGAGGTATTCGACGCAACACCGCTCAAGCTCCGTCATAGCGCACGCCTCCCCTAGCGGTGGTAATACCCACTGCGCTCAAATTTGGGCTCGCAGCACACGTTGATGCCGAGTTTCTTAAACAGCGCCTCGTCCGTGGTGGAGATGATCACCGAGAAGAACGCGTCGCACCCGCGCAGCTTGGGCAGGCCGGCGAGCACGCGCTCGGCGACCTCGCTCGTGGCCGATGTGATCGAGAGGGCGATGAGCGTCTCATCGGGGTGCAGACGCGGATTGACGCTGCCGAGCTGACTGGTCTTGAGGTGGCTGATGGGCTCGATGGCGTCGTTCGAGATGACCTCGAGCTCCATGTCGACGCCGGTCACGGCCTTGAGGGCGTTCATCATGAGGGAGCTCGCGGCGCCGAGGCGCGTGGAGGTCTTGCCCGTGACCACCATGCCGTCGGGGAGCACCATGGCGCCCGCGGGAGAGCCGGTGGTCTCCTCTTTGAGCAGCGCGGCGGATCGAGCCGGGGACTGGTCTTTGGTCACGCCCACGCGCTGCATGATGGCCTTGAGCTTATCGACCTGATCGGAGCCGCTGCCCGTGCGCTTCACGTTCACGGCCGCGGTGAAATAGCGGCGGACGATCTCCATGTCGGCGGCCTCGCGGCACGCCGCGTCGTCACAGATGGCGTACCCGACCATGTTCACGCCCATGTCGGTGGGGCTCATGTAGGGGCTCTCGCCCAAGATCTTCTCCATGAGGGCCTTCACCACGGGGAACGCCTCGACATCGCGGTTGTAATTGACCGTGGTGACGCCGTGGGCCTCGAGGTGGAACGGGTCAATGATGTTGGCATCGTCCAGGTCGACCGTGGCCGCCTCGTAGGCGATGTTCACGGGGTGCGTGAGCGGAAGGTTCCACACCGGGAAGGTCTCAAACTTGGCATAGCCCGCCGCCACGCCGCGCTTGTGCTCGTGGTACAGCTGCGAAAGGCAGGTGGCGAGCTTGCCGGAACCCGGGCCGGGGGCCGTCACGACGACGAGCGGACGCGTGGTCTCGACGAACTCGTTCTTGCCGTAGCCGTCCTCGCTCACGATGAGGTCGATGTCGTGGGGATACTCCTCGATGGGATAGTGAAGCTTGCAGGTGATGCCGAGCATGGAGAGACGACGGCGGAACTGGTCTGCCGCGGGCTGGCCGGAATACTGCGTAAGAACGACGGCGCCCACCAAAAAGCCGTTGGAGCGGAAGATGTCCGCCAAGCGCAGGACATCCTCGTCGTACGTGATGCCCAGGTCCCCGCGGGCCTTGTTCTTCTCAATGTGGTTGGCGTTGATGGCGATGATGATCTCGACGTCGTCCACCAGGCTCTTGAGCATGCGGAATTTACTGTCCGGCTCAAAGCCGGGAAGCACGCGGCTGGCGTGGAAGTCATCGAACAGCTTGCCGCCGAACTCCAGGTAGAGCTTGCCGCCAAATTGAGCAATCCGCTCCTTGATGTGCTCGGCCTGGTTGGCAATGTACTTCTCGTTATCGAAACCCTGGCGCATGCGGCGGCTCCCTTTGTCATGTGGCGGTACTGAACTAGTCTAGCCGAGTTTTATCTTCGCATTGTCCTCGGCGATGGCACTTCACGCAATCGACCCCAACGAGCATGGACCCCTCCGCAGTGGCGTCATCGAAAAATCCAAGAGAAACTACCCCAATATAGATGAAGGCCCCTGACGGGGCCTTCACGCACAACGCCGAGCAGCGCTCGGAGAATTATCGCCTGGCCCGACGGGGCCAAGCCAGCCTATCGGTCGAACTCCAATGAGCTCGAGCCAAACTATCGGTCGAACTCAGCCAGGGCATCACCCAAAAGCGACAGGCCCTTCTTCAGCACATCGGGCTGGGCGCAATAGCCCAGGCGAGCGCCGCAGGGAAGCTCGAAGCGGCTGCCGGGCACCAGAAGCACCCCGCGCTGCTCGAGCAGGCGCAGGCAGAACGCCTCGTCGTCCTCGGGAATGTCCAGACGGATGAAGGAGGTCGACACGCCCTTGGGCGCCACCCAGCTCACGCGATCCTGGCTGTCGATCCACTCCTGCGCGATGGCGCGGTTGCCAAACACGATTTCACGATTGCGCTCGAGGATCTTGTCGCGGTGACGCAGCACATACGTGGCGAGCGCGTCGTTGAAGACGCCGCCGCAGATCATCGTGTAGTCGCGGTACGTACGAATCGCATCGGACACCTCGTCGTTCGCGATGACCCAACCGCATCGCGCCGCGGGCACCGAGTACGTCTTGGACACCGAGTTCGTGACGATGGCGCGATCGTAAACGTCGATCATCGACTTGAAGCTCTCGGTGTTCTCAAGCGGCAGGTACACCTCGTCGCACAGGACGTAGGCGCCGACGCTGTCGGCGATCTCGGCGATCTGGGCGAGCATCTCGGCATCGAGAACGGCGCCCACGGGATTGGACGCGTTGTTGATGCAGATCAGGCGCGTATTGGGGCGCACCATCGCGCGGAGCTCCTCGATGTCGGGCATCCAGCCCAGCTCCTCGTGGATCTGCCAATACTCGACCTCAGCCCCAAGGGTACGGGGAATCTCGTACAGCGGGGCGTACGTCGGCCACTCGGCGATCACATGGTCGCCCGGGCGAACGACGGCCATCAGCGCATTCAGGTTGGCGCCGGTGCAGCCGTTCGTCTGGAGGATGTTCTTGTGGTCGATCCGCTTTCCGTACAGCTTGGCGACCTCGTCCTTGAACTCAGGCGAGCCCTCGATCCAGCCGTAATTCATCTTCTGGGCATCGAGCATCTCGTAGAAAGATGCGCCCTCCTCGCCATCGAGCGCGCGCAGTTCACCCATGGTGAGCGAGGCGATGGTGGACTGGGCGATGTCCCAGGTGGCATCCATCTCATGGACGTTGAGCCAGTCCTCAACACCGATAACGGGAATATCCATAGCAATCCTCTTTTCCAACACAAGCGTTCACAGCCGAAAGACGAGAGGCCGCCTGGGCGGGTGCGCAATCGCGCCCCGTGCGCCCTTGCAAATGCCGGCCCGAAGACCATACAGCGCGGCGGCCAACCTCGTCCCAAACGCGCCTAGAAAACCGGGATGATTCCCCAGGCGGTCAGCGGAATCGAAATGACGGCGAGAACCGCGAAGACGGCGATGTAGACCCAGTCGATGCGCTGGAGCTTCTCCCCTGCCTCCTCACGGGCCTTCTTGTAGAAGTAGAAACCGGGGACATACCCCAGGCAGGCGAGAAGTAAAAAGCCCCAACCGGTCATGAGAACGCCGACGACCTGGAACAGCAGGGCGATGACGCCGAAGACGAGCTGCAGGGACTCCTTGCGCTCATGGGAGAGCTTCACCTGGTAGGCAGCCGCATACGCCCACGTGATGGCGATGGTGACCGTGCACATGGAGATGGCAAAGGTGTACGCATCGGCCGCGAACGTGGCGACGATGATGAAGATCTCGGTGAGGACGCCGACGATGAGCAGGGCCATCTGAGGAGCGCCCTTGGCGTTCATCTTGTTCCAGGACGCGGGCAGGAGATGGTGCTCGCTCATCATCGAGGAGGTCTCGGCGGGGAGCATGGTGAAGGAAAGCCAGGAGCCGCAGACGGAGATGATGATCGCCCACGAGATGAAGGCGCCGCCCCAGCCGGGGGCCATGGACTCGAACACGGAGATCGTCGCGGGCTTGGGAGCGGCAACGAGATCGGCGTAATCCATGACGCCGTACGGGATGATGGAGGCGCCGATGTAGAGCGCGAGCAGGACGACCAGGCCGAGAACGGTGGCGCTGCCGACCTCGCTGCGGCGACGGGCGCGGCCAGACATGACCGAGGCACCCTCGATGCCGATGAAGGCCCACATGAGGATCAAGACGCACTGGACGATCTGGTTCGAGACGCTACCGAGTTCGGCACCGTTTGCCGTCATGACGACGAGGTTGCGCTCAGCGGTACCCCAGAAGTCGGCGGTGAAGACGCCCGCATCGAAGGCGAACACCGCGAAGGCGATGAAGATGAGAATCGAGGCGATCTTGACGACCATCACGACCGCGTTGAGAAACGCAGCGCTCTCCACCCCGCGAATAACCAGGAACGTGATGCCCCACAGGATGAGCGAAACGGCGATGACGCCACCCACGGACGGGTTGCCGGTCACTGGGTCGGAGAACACGCCGGGCAGAAGGCCGCCGAGGCAGTACTCGCTACCGAGCACCTGGGCCACCATCGTGCCGAATCCGACGTTGCCGAGCCAGGCAGACAGCCAGTAACCCCAACCGGAGATGAAGCCGTGGAACGGGCCGAAGCCCTCCTCGGCATATGAGCAGATGCCATCGAGGTCGGGGCGCTTCGCGCCGACGTTGGAGATGGACAACGCCAAGAACAGGAAGCCCGCGCCGCAGATGAGCCATGCGATCAGCGCGGCGCCAGGCGAAGCGACGTTGGCGAGCTGACCGGTCAGTGCGAACACGCCCGAGCCGATACAGGAGGAAACAACGAGGCCGATCAGGCCAAAGTAGCCGACACCCTTCGGGTTGTCGACGGGAGCGTCATGAGACATTCGTACCCCTCAATATTCGGATGTATCGATTGAAATGCGGCCACGTACCGGGAAGCACCAGTACACATGTAGCCAAAATGAGCTGAGAAACAAAGCGCCCCCTTCCGTGCACGGAAGCGGAAGGGGGCAGAAAGGTAGGTCACAACCGGCCGCATGACCAGATCAGGTGACCGGTCGGACGACTAATAAGCAGCTACCACGCCGGATTGAACAGCCACAAGACTCAGGCGACGCAGCTGCACATGCCAGTCGATGATTAGATCATCACGCAGGCGATGGTCAGGATGACCGCGCAGACCACAGACAGGACCACGATGAGCTTGAGAGCGAACTTGAGCCAAGTCGTCCATTCGATCTTAGCCAGGGCAAGACCGCCCATGATGGCGCCGGAGGTCGGGGTGAACAGGTTCACGACACCGATGGCGGCGGAGAAGATCATGACCATGACCTCAGGCGAGAAGCCAAGCTGAGCGGCCAGCGGGCCCATGATGGGCATGGATACGGTAGCCATACCGGAGGTCGAAGGAATGAGGAAGGACAGGCCGAAGTAGACCAGGAAGCTCATAGGAGCGAAGATCACGCCGGACAGGCCAGCCAGAGCATTGGCAGCGGCATCGAGGACGTACACGTCCAGACCGGTGGCAGCCATGAGGACGGAGATACCACGGGCGAGGGCGATGATGAGGACGACGGACATCATGTCGGCAGCGCCGGTGATGAAGGTGTCAACGATCTTCTTCTCGGAGAGACCGCCAACGATACCGATGACGATGGCCATGATGAAGAACCACGTGGAGGCCTCGTCGAAGTACCACTGGCCAATGGGCAGGCCGGTCACGATAGCGGACCAACCCTGGGTGATGGTGTTGCCATCGGCGTCATACACGGCACCGGCGTCGAAGAAGTCGGCGACAGGCTGGCTGAGGTCGGCGAGCGGGATGAAGCCGACGATCATGACGACGAAGGTAAAGGCGAAGATGCCCAGAACAGCCTTCTGGCGACCGGTGAGCTTGACGTCCTTGGTGACCTCGGCGGCAGCAGCGCCGTGAGCCTCCTCGGCGTCCTTGAGCTCCTGCATGGAAAGAATGGTGGAGCCCTTGTCGGCCTTGACCTTCTTGGCGTAGTTCATCACGAAGACGATGGAGATGGCGGTGGTCACGAGCCACAGCACGGCGCCAAGGCCGATGATGATGGTCTGGTTGACCTCGATGCCAACACCGGTAAGAGCGTCAACAGCAGCGCCAACGGCGAAGGGGTTGACGGTGGAGCCCAGGCAGCCGCAGCCAGCGCCGAGCAGGACGGTGGCGGCGCCGACCATGGGGTCGAAACCAGCGGCCATCATCGTGGCGGCGAGCAGGGCGTAGAAGGGCACGGTCTCCTCGCACATACCATAGGTGGTACCACCGAGGGAGAAGATGATCATGAGCACGGGAACGAGCATAATCTCGTTGCCCTTGAGCTTCTTGACCAGAACGGCAATGCCGTTATCCAGGGCGCCGGTCTCGGTCATCATGCCGAGGAAGCCGCCGAGGATCATGACGAACAGGCAGACGGGAAGTGCGTCCGCGAAGCCCAGGACGGGAGCGGTGAAGAAGTCGCTCAGGCGAGCAGCCGTGACGGCGCCGCCGGACGTGCCGGAGACGACGACGGTAATAACCGCAACGATAGCCAACAGGAGCAGAAGAATGGTGAACGATGAAGGCATGCCGCGCTTTTTCTTAGCGGTCTCAGTCATTGTTCTCATCCCCCCTTCTTTATTACTTAGGTTGATCCCGATTGACGGGGCAAATCCGTGCCGTGCGAAACCCCGTCAAACGAGACGACTACCGAAAGAACCGCTCGGGGCGCGCAGCGATGCGCCCCGAGCGGACCGACAACGCGCTCTTACTTGAGCGTGGCGTACATAATCGCCTTGATGGTGTGCATGCGGTTCTCGGCCTCGTCGAAAACCTTGGACTGCGGGGACTCGAAGACGGCGTCCTCAACCTCCATCTCGGTGACACCGAACTTCTCGGCGATCTCGGCACCGGTGGTGGTGTTGGTGTCGTGGAAGGCCGGCAGGCAGTGCAGGAAGATGGCGGAAGGATCGGCCATGGCCATGAGCTCAGTGGTGACGCGGTAGGGCTCGAGCTGCTTGATGCGCTCGGTCCAGACCTCGTCGGGCTCGCCCATGGACACCCACACGTCGGTGTAGATGACGTGAGCGCCGGTGCAGGCCTCCTTGGGATCCTCGGTGAGGGTGATGGTGCAGCCGTTGGCCTCAGCGATGGGCTTGCAGGCGTCGATGACGTCGTCAGCAGGCATGCACTCCTTCGGGCCGCAGGCCACGAAGTTCATGCCGAGCTTGGAGCAGACGACCATGAGGGAGCGAGCGACGTTGTTCTTGGCGTCGCCCATGAAGACGAGGGTCTTGCCCTTGATGTCGTAGTTGAAGTTCTCCTGGACGGTCAGGATATCGGCGAGCATCTGGGTGGGGTGCCACAGGTCGGTCAGGCCGTTCCACACCGGAACGCCAGACTTGGCGGCGAGCTCCTCGACGTCCTCCTGGTCGAAACCACGGAACTCGATGCCGTCATACATGCGGCCGAGAACGCGGGCGGTGTCCTCGATGGACTCCTTCTTGCCCATCTGGGACGAACCGGGATCGAGATAGGTCACGCCCATGCCGAGATCCATACCGCCGACCTCGAAGGCGCAGCGGGTGCGCGTGGAGGTCTTCTGGAACAGAAGGACGATGTTCTTGCCCTCGAGGTAACGGTGAGGAGTACCGGTGCGCTTGAGGTCCTTGAAGTTCTTGGAGAGCTTGAGCATGTACTCGATTTCCTCGGTGGTGAAGTCGAGTAGACGCAGGAAGCTGCGGCCGGAGAGGTTAACGCCCATATGGGTTCCTTTCATACGGTAAATTACAGAGCGCCGCTTGGCACCGCGGCGAAATACGACGGCGCACCGGAGCCGATGCGCCGTCGAACGTTATGCTTAGAGATCCTCGCGCCAGAAAGGCATGCTCATGCAGCGCGGGCCGCCACGGCCGCGGGAGAGCTCGGCGGACGGCACGACGAGAAGGTCGAGGCCCTCCTTGTAGAGCACGTCGTTGGTGACGGTGTTGCGGGCATAGACGCAGATCTTGCCAGGGGCGACAGCAAGCGTGTTGGAGCCGTCGTTCCACTGCTCGCGAGCAGCCGCGATGGGATCGCCGCCACCGCAGGGGATGAGCTTGATCTGGTCGACGCCGGTGGCGTCCTCAAGGATGTGCTCGAGCGTGTCGACCATTTCCTTGATGTTGACCTCGCCGGGGTTCTTGCCCGGGGTGAGCTCGTAGACCTTGAGGGTGCCCATGATGGCCGGGTGGATGGTGAACTTATCCACGTCGATCTGGGTGAACACGGTGTCGAGGTGCATCATGGCGCGGTTGTTCGGGATGTCGAAGGCAAGGATGCGGTCGACCTTGGAATCGCTGTTCCAGAAGATGTTCTGTGCCATGACGTCGATGGCGGCAGCCTGGGTGCGCTGGGAGATGCCGACGGCCAGGGTGTGCTCGTTGATGTTGAGAACGTCGCCACCCTCGGTGTGGTAGGCAGCGTCACGACGGAAGTACAGGGAGACGTCCTTGTAATCCGGGTGATACTTGAAAATGTACTTGCCGTACAGGGTCTCGCGGTTACGAGTGACGGAGTACATGCGGTTCAGGCAGACGCCGTTGCCGACAACCGCAAACGGGTCGCGGGTGAAGTAGAGGTTCGGCATCGGGTCGATGATGAGATCGGACTCGGACTCGGTGTTGACCATGGAGTCGAGGGTGGTGGAGCTCACGTGAGGCATCTCGATCTCGGCCTTGGTGAGACCGGCCATGGTCTTCTGGACGAACTCGAGGTTGTCCTTGATGGAATCGAGCTTCTCGCGGACGACGCGGGGCATATCCTTGCCCTTGATGCCGGCCTCGGCGATGTACTGATCAAGGAACTCCTGGCGAGCATCAGGGTTGAGATCGAAGACCTCAGCAACGAGCTTCTCGAGGTAGAGAACCTCGACGCCCTGATCGCGGAGAACCTGAGCGAAGGTGTCGTGCTCCTCCTGAGCAACCTCAAGGAAAGGAACGTCGTCGAAGAGCAGGCGCTCCAGCTCGAACGGCGGGAGATTCAGGAGCTCCTCGCCAGGCCTGTGCAGACAAACCTTCTTGAGCTGCCCAATCTCACTCGGGACATGCAAGCCTTTCGTCATTGCCTCCTACCTTTCTTTTAGGAATCACACTGTGATCCCGCTTTAAGCCCCTCACGGGGCTCCGTTCAACACTTACCGTTATATCCAATCTTTGAGACAAAATACCGCTCACCGCCCAACGGTCGAAAATGAGTCGGGAACGGTATATTGGCTACAACGCGCCAGTTGACTACTCTGATGCAATAAAGCAGCTCACATGGGGTGTGAACAGCTTTTCTGAGATTTTCGCATGAGAAAATCCGTATATTTGCAGGATAAAAAATGCATATTCTTTATCGAAACTTGCATAAGTCTTACTGCGTTGACCACGGCTTTAGACGTTCTGTCAATATACATAAGTTCATTTCTTCTATGCATTTTTATGGTGAAACATACCGTTCACCGCCTATATGTGCCCGTCTGTAAACTTTTTTGTGCATCGCGTGATTTTTGCCATCTTCACGTTCGGCACACATTCGCTCATGTACATCCGGCGCATCGATATCCAAATCTGCATGTGCGGGAAACGTGCCCATGCGAGCACTTGGAAAAGAATCTGAACTGAGTCGGCTAGAATAGGAAAAATGTGCACGTGTTGAGCGCTTCTTGTACCTACGACCGGGATGGCGGTGTGACCATATGAATCAAGCGATGCCATTTTTCATCGTGGCTGCCGCGGCGTTCCTCACCACCTATCTGTGCGTTCCCCTAGCCAAGCGATTCGCCTATCACGTAGGCGCCATCGACTACCCCTCCAAGCGCCGCATCAACACCACGCCCACGCCCCGCCTGGGCGGGCTCGCGGTGTTCGCCGGCCTCATCGTCGCCCTCATCGTCGAGATCGCCGGCGTGAAGCTCCTCGGGTGGCCACCGATCCTCATCCCCCACCCCAGCATGAACATCAACTATCCTCTCCTCGGCGTGGCCTTCTTGGTCATCGTGGCGACGGGCGCCATCGACGACGTGCGCTCGCTGAGCCCCAGGAAGAAGCTGATGGGCCAGATCCTCGCCGCGTCCATCGCCGCCGCGGCGGGCCTGCTCATCGGGCGCGTCGTCAACCCGTTCGTCCCGGGCACCTACATCGAGTTCGGCCTCATCGCCTACCCCATCACCGTCATCTACCTCGTCGCGTACACCAACATCATCAACCTCATCGACGGCCTCGACGGCCTCGCCGCGGGCATCTCCGGCATCGCCGCGCTCTCCATGTTCTCCTTCGCGGTGCTCTCGCATCGCATGGACGCGGCCGCCCTCTCGATCGCGCTCTTCGGCGCCTGCCTCGCCTTCCTGCGCTACAACTTCCACCCCGCCAGCATCTTCCTCGGCGATTCGGGCTCGCTGCTGCTCGGATTTGGCCTGGGCACCATCTCGCTTCTCAATGTGAGCCGCACCGCCGCGCTCACCTCCCTCATCATCCCGCTCATCGTGGCGGGCGTGCCCATCCTCGACACGCTCTCGGCCATCGTGCGCCGCTGCCGCGCCCATGTGAGCATCGGGCAGGCCGACAAGGGCCACATCCACCATCGCCTGATCCAGGAGGGCTACGACCAGCGCCAGGCGGTCCTGCTCATCTACGCATGGTGCCTGCTGCTCTCCCTCGGCGCCATGGTGATCAACCAGGTCCCCGTGGGCGCCCGCGTGGTGATCTTCCTCTTGCTGTTCGCGTGCTCGGCGCTGTTCGCCGCGCGTCTGCACCTGTTTGAGCCGGTGCTGCGTCACCACTACAATCCCAAGACTCAGCGAGATGAGATCGTCACGCCCGAAGACCCCGCTTTCGCCGCCGAGGAGCGCGCGGCGCACGTGGCCCATGAGGAGCGGATCGAGCATATCGAGGGGTTCCTTCCCAAGAAGGGAAACGACCCTGCGGGACGACACGGCGAAAACCATCGTTGATTCCGGCAAGAGACGCCGTTTCTCTGGTACCTTCATCTTCAACCAAGACCGACAATGCCGGCCAGGCACTTAACCCAAAAGGAGACAGCATGCCCAACGAGCTCAGCTATGAGGTCAGCCTCGAGCGCAGCAACCAGATCCGCGCCGACCTGCCGCAGCACCCCGAGAAGTACACCATGCTCACCGGCGACCGCCCCACCGGCCGCCTGCACCTCGGCCACTACTTCGGCACGCTCAAGAGCCGTGTCGAGCTGCAGGACATGGGCGTGCACACCAACGTGCTCATCGCCGACTACCAGGTCATCACCGACCGCGACAGCACCGATAACATCCAGGACAACGTCTACAACATGGTCATCGACTACCTGGCCTGCGGCCTGGACCCCGACAAGACGATGATCTACACGCACTCCGCCGTGCCCGCGGCAAACCAGCTCATGCTGCCGTTCTTGTCGCTCGTCTCCGAGGCCCTGCTGCAGCGCAACCCCACCGTCAAGGCCGAGATGGAGGCCAGCGGCCATGAGCTCACCGGCCTTTTGCTCACCTACCCCGTGCACCAGGCGTGCGACATCTTGTTCTGCAAGGGCAACGTGGTGCCGGTCGGGCGCGACCAGCTGCCGCACATCGAGCTCACCCGCACCATCGCACGCAAGTTCAACAACCGCTACGGCAAGGTGTTCCCCGAGGTCGACGCGCTGCTGTCCGACACGCCGCTGCTGCCCGGCCTTGACGGGCGCAAGATGAGCAAGTCCTACGGCAACGCCATCAACATCTCCATGACCGCTGAGGAGACGGCCAAGCGCATCAAGAAGAGCCAGACCGACGGCGAGCGTATGATCACGTTCGATCCCGAGGCGCGCCCTGGCGTATCCGGCCTGCTCTCCACCGCCGCGATCTGCACCGGCCGCTCCGAGGTCGAGATCGCCGAAGAGATCGGCATGGGCGGCTCCGGCCAGCTCAAGAAGTACGTCACCGAAAGCGTGAACGAGTACTTTGCCCCCATCCGCGCCCGCCGCGAGGAACTGGTCCAGGATATGGACTACGTCAAGGACGTCCTGCACGAGGGCAACCGCCGCGCCAACGAGGTCGCCGAGGCCACGCTCGCTGAGGTGCGCGAGGCCATGGGCATGGTGTACTAGCATGTACCGCCTTGTTGCAAGCGATATGGACGAGACCTTCCTCGACTCCAATCACGCCATCCCCGAGGTGAACATCCGCGCGCTCAAGCGCATGAAGGAGCTGGGGGTTCTGTTCGTCCCCTCAAGCGGGCGCTGGTACTCGTCCATCATGCACAATTTCGCAGCCGTCGATGCGTCGCTGCTCGAAGGCGGATACGTTCTGTCGTACAACGGCGGGTTTATCAACCGCGTGGGCGACCCCTGCCCGCTCACCACCTGCGGACTCTCGCGCGACTGTGCCGAGCAGCTCTATCAAAAGGGCCTTGAGCTGGGGCTTAGCATGCACATCAACGTCGCCGACGGACACGTCTTCGTGCCCGATGCGGACGACGACGAGCGTGCGTACCTCACCTCGATCAGCGGCGTGACGCATATCTCGAGCACAGACCACCCCGACCTGTCCTTCCTGGATGGGCGCGACATCGTGAAGATCCTGTTTGTGAACAGGGACTTTGACGCACTGCAGAAGCTCGGGGGCGATCTTGAGCCCCTGGCGCAGCGCCTTGGCGTCGAGATCACGTTCTCCTCGAAGCGCTACCTCGAGTTCATGCCCGCAGGCGTGAACAAGGGAGCCGGCCTGATGCGCCTGGCCGAGATGCTCGGTATCCCCATGAGCGAGGTCATCGCGGTGGGTGACTCCGCCAACGACCTCTCCATGATCCAGGCCGCCGGACTCGGCGTGGGCGTGGCGAACGTCACCGACGACGTGCGCCCCCACTGCGACGCCGTGCTCGAGACCACGGGCATGGACGGCGCGTTTGAGGAGCTTGTTGAACGGTTCTTGGAGGCGTAGCGCGTCCGCTGCTCGCGGGCGCGCCGATACCCGCGCACTGAAAGGTTTGTGATGGCTGATAAGAACCGCGAGGGCTTCTTCGAGAGCGTCTACGAGATGGTCGCACAGGTTCCCGCGGGCATGGTCGCCACCTACGGGCAGATCGCCAAGCTCGTCGGCGAGCCCAGGCGAGCCCGTTACGTGGGATATGCCCTGCACGTCAACCCTCAACCGGGCGTCATCCCCTGCCATCGCATCGTGTTTGCCGACGGCCGCCTCGCTGCGGGCTTCGCCTTTGGCGGACCTGAGGCGCAACGTGAGCTGCTCGAAGCCGAGGGTGTCGAATTTCTCGACGACGGCCGAGTCGACCTCACCCGGTACCGCTGGCCTGCGGGCGTGATGTAGGGGCGCGAGGAGCGACAGGCAGGCCCGTTCCCCGGCAGTGCCCATACCACCCGCGGGCATGCGCACCGTGAAGCGCTCGAAGACGTCTGTCGCCTCGCGGCGCTCGCGCGCGCCGCGGCGAGCGACCCACGCAATCAGCGGGCCGACGATGAACACGGTCATACCGACGCGCAGAATGGATTCGAGCAGATTACTCATAGGGGCCACCGCCTCGGGCTCTGGAGATTAACTGCAGGAAACGCTGCCAGAACGATGGGATGCGCACAACGTAAGGAGCCGCGTATCGGCAAGCGGCGGCATCGCAATCGCCCGGCGAACAGATGATGATCGGCGCCGGGCCAGACGAATTAAACAAAAGGGTGGTCGACGGCGCCCTCGCAGGCGCACCGTCGACCACCCTTCACGTCGCAGCGACCCTACGAGCCGTCCGAAACGAAACGCACTCCGCCAGAGCGCTACCCAATCTTGCGGATGCTCGGGATCGCCCAGGTGATGCCTGCTAGGATCACCATTGCAGCACCGATGAGCACGAAGCACGCGCTTACGCCGATGGCGTCCGCGAACAAGGTCGATGCGACGAGCCCCACGGGCATAGCCCAGCTGCAGACCGCTCCGTACAGACCGAAGACGCGGCCCATGCACTCGGGATCGACGCGCTCCTGCATGAGCGCCATCTGCGGCGCGCTGTACAGCGGACTCGAGACCCCCATCGCGAACGTAAGCCCCAGAAACACAACGAGCGCGGAAGGGGGCACGAGGCCGCCCGCGAGCGTGCCCGCTCCGAAGAGGCCGATGGCCAGCGTGCACGAAAGCGCGCGGTTCTTAAGGCCACCCGTCGCCCCGATCCAGCCGCTCGCCGCGATCATGCCGACCGAGAACGCGATCTCCGCGATAGCCGACTGCGTAGTGGTGCCCCCAAAATGGTCGAACACCATGAGCGGGAACAGCGCGGATATGGGCGAGAACAGGACCGAGAAGGCGAAGCCTATCCAGAGCATGGCGAATAGACCGTGATGGCGTTTGAGCTCGCGGTACCCGTTGGCCGTCTCCAATAGGAAGGCCCGCACCGCGTGGTGCGACGCCTCGGCGTTCTCCTCGGGCGTATGGCGCTCGGGCGCCGGCGTCTTGATGCCGGAGGTCGCCACCGCGATGCTCGCGAGCACCGCGCCGGCGACATCGAGCGCGATCATGAAGGTCAGACCAAACGCCGGGTAGACCACCGCGGCGATGGCGTTGCCGATGATATAGCTACCCGACTGCATGAACTGCAGCATGCCCGCCAGCTTGCCGAGCACCTCGGGCGGGGCGATGAGCGGTGTGAGCGCGTTGAAGGCGGGCGTATGGAGCGTGCTGCCCAGCGCACGGACGAACAGCACCGCCGCCACAACGGCGACAGAGAGGTCGCCCCGAAGCGAGCCGAAGACAAGCGTGAGGCTCACGGCCGCGATGAAGAGATCGGCGCCGATCATGAGACGCTTGATGGACGTGCGGTCCACGATGGTGCCCGCGAAGGCGCCGAGGAGCGCCATGGGCAAGAAGGCCGCCAGGCTCACGAACGACAGGGCGCTCGCGGAGCCGGTGGTGAGGGCGACGTGCCAGATGAGACCCATCTGCAGAATGGAGCTCGTGAGCACGGAGAAGAACTCGCCGATCCAGACGATGGCGAGCGAGCGCTTCCAAGAAGCGCAGGGATTCGGTTGTGTCATGGAATAATCCTTTGATGCGATCGGTGGTATGCAGCGAAGTACCGGTCGCTCACGCGACCGTGGCTAGAGCCAAATCCTCATGGAAGCAAGCATGGTGCAGCTCCCCTTTCCAAATCTCGAGGTAAACCTTCAGCCGTGAGTGGGGCTATTATAGGGACTTGCGAGCCAAGATGCAACAGGAAGACCTCTACGGAGCGTAGATGCCGGGCGCCCCGAACCACTTATGCCATGAGAGACGGCATCCGATTCTCCTTGACTTGGTCTCAATGTGATATCACAATGCAATCAGCAGTCGCACGGACTGCTCGGGGACTCGCCTCCTCCCCATCGCAATCTGGAGCGCGGCGCCGGGGACGTCACGCAAACGCCGGCGCAGTCATGAAAGGAACTCACAATGAGCGTGGAAAAGCAACTCAAGGCCAAGTCGGGCTACGGCATGCTCGTCGCCGTGGCGGTGGCGCTCATCGTCATCATCGGCCTCTTTATCTGGAGCACCATCGGGCTCGCGAGCACGCCCGACGGCGTCGACGCGCCCGCAGTCTACGGATGGGGGCTCGGCCTCAGCATCCTCGCGTTTTGCCTGTGGTTCATCCCACTCAACGGATTCTTCTCGCTGCAGCCCGGCCAGGCGCGCGTGTGCATCCTGTTCGGCAAGTACGTGGGCACCGTCCGCGACGAGGGCTTCTTCTGGGCCAACCCGTTCTTTAGCAAGAGCATGGGCGGATCGGCCGGGATCGGCGAGATGATCGAGCTCGAGATGAGCGATTCCAAGGCCGCCAAGGCCGCGGCGCAGAAGGCCGCCAAGGGCAACCCCACCACCATCTCCACGCGCGTGCGCACCCTGAATGGCGAGCGCCTGAAGGTCAACGACAAAATGGGCAACCCCATCGAGATCGCAACCGTCGTGGTGTGGCACGTCGCCGATACCGCCAAGGCGCTCTTCGACGTGGACGACTACCAGAGCTACGTCTCCATGCAGGCCGAGACCGCGCTGCGCCATGTGGCGAGCGTGTACGCTTACGACCATCTTGAGGACGAATCCGACGCCTCCGGCGCCATCACCTTGCGCGCCAACGTCGAGGAGGTCTCCGACGCCCTACGCCGCGAGGTGGCAAACCGTCTGGCGCCCGCCGGCGTCGAGGTCGACGATGCACGTCTCACGCACCTCGCCTACTCCCCCGAGATCGCCCAGGCGATGCTGCGCCGCCAGCAGGCCGAGGCCGTCATCGCCGCGCGCAAGAAGATCGTCGAGGGCGCGGTTTCCATGGTCGACATGGCCGTGAAGGAGATGGCCGCCGGCGGCACCATCGAGCTGGACGACGAGCGCAAGGCGCAGATGGCCAGCAACCTCATGGTGGTGCTCTGCGGTGAATCCGAGGCGCACCCGGTGCTCAACACAGGCTCGCTGTACTAACCCCAACACCAATGAGTAATTTGGGGACGGGTGCAGAATTGCACATTCGACAAGAAGGCACGTCATGGCACGCAAGCAGTATCCACTCCGTATAGACCCCGCTATCTGGGATGCCGTCCAACGCTGGGCGGACGATGAGATGCGCAGCGCCAACGGTCAGGTGGAATGGATCTTGCGAGACGCCCTCAAACGCGCGGGAAGGCTGCCGAAGAAAGAGCCCTCGTTCAAGGGCACGCCCAAAGGCGAGGAGGGCTAAGCTGGGGAGACAGGGCTCGGGCGCGGCCGACATCGGGGCAAAGCCGCGCTCTGCCTCGCCGCGCCGAGGCAGAGCTGAGCCCCGCCGCTCCAAAGTCGAGCCGAGCGGCGGGGCCAACACCAACCCAAGGCAAGCTCGCCCCCTCTATACGCACCAACCGGTCCCTGGAGGCATCCGCCTTTGGGGACCGTTCTTTTCCCAGCTGCCAGCACCCGTTCCCCGAAATGGTATCCCCCTTAGCCCCCATTCTGAAGATGTATGCCAGAATGGGGGCGATTCCCGTTAGGAGGTACCCCATGAACGTCACCGTACGCGCGTCCCTCATCGCATTGATCGCAATCGTTGGCGCCTGCTGGGCAATCCCCGTCCTCCTGGTGAGGGTCGTCCCATCCGATGCCGGCATGATCGCCATGATGACGCTGATCTACCTCGTGCTCCCCGTAACTGCGATCGCCCTCGGCCTGCTCGCCGCAAACTCCGCGAGGACGCTCTTCTGGATACCCGCGGCGCTCGGAATCGGATCCGCGCTCCTGTTTCCCCTCGCGGTCGAGGGCAGCCGGGACCTTGCGTTCCATGGGGTTGCCTATACCGCAATCGGCTACGCCGCCATGGGCCTGCGCACTTGGACGATTGCTCGACAACATCGCTAAGCCATCGCCCCGCAAGCCTCCACAAGCCAGATCTCCCCACGGCGATGGCACACATCGCAGCAACAATCATGCAGGTAAACCCCGTGCAAAACAGTTTTTGCAGCGGTCGGCGGGCCTTGCCGCATATGATGTACAACAGATTCGATAGCGCACCCGATGTGTTCGCGGGACGCTCCTTCACGACCGGGAGGTGACGATGGACATCAGCAACCAGATAAAGACGAGGCGCGAGGCGATGGGGCTCTTCCAAGAACAGCTCGCCGAGAAACTCTACGTGTCGCGTCAGACGATCTCGAACTGGGAGCGGGACAAGACGTATCCGGACGTCCAGAGTCTGCTCATGCTGAGCATCCTATTCGACACCTCCATAGACACGCTCGTGAAGGGAGACGTGACCGTTATGGAAGAGGCAGTCGAAAGAGATCGCAAGCGCATGGGAACGCGGATGCTATGGCTGGCCGTGCTGATGCTCGCGTTGCTGGCGGTGGCGTTCGCACTGATACTGTCGCCGGCGTTTAACTGGATGGAGGATACCTGGGGCGTCGGCGTCGCCGCGGCCATAGCGTTCCTACCGGCGATAGCGGCGCTTGTTGTCGCGACCGTCCTCGAGCACATCAAGCGCGAGAACGACCTGGTGACATACCGCGAGATCCTCGCCTTCATGAACGGCGAGGCGAGCATCGAGCGCGATCCGCGGGCGCTCCCCCGCCGCGCGTGGCCGACGAAGCACCGACTGGCGTACGACTTGCTGACCTTCTTCGCCGCAGCCGCCATCGGCGGAGCACTCGGCTTTGCCGTGTGGGGGCTGCTGAACTAGAGGCAGCATCTGCCGAAGTCCGCATCACGCGCGTCAAGAATCAGCGTTTTTGGGCGCCAGCGTTGCGCTCGTGATGCGGGCTCGAAGGTGCCCGCAGCCGAAGACTTCAAATTGACGGCAAGCACTAGCTTGAGGCCCGCTCCACGCCGGCAATACAGCACCACCCAGCAAAATGCGGGCGGCCCCGGCACACCCGAGGCCGCCCGCTTCATTCAGACGGATGTCTTCGAACGCCTCTACTCCCTATCGCCGCATGCAGCCGCATCATTCTCATCGTCATCGTCGATAACGATAAGGGCGATAGCGGAGCCCAAGCTACCGACGACCCACGGGAGCCAGAACAGGCCGCCGATCCCCTCGGACGCATCCATGGCAGCACCGACGAACAGCCAGATGAGCGCGATGATGGTGGAGGCGAGCATGATCACGACGCAAGCCCTCTTCTTGCGCGCCGCTGTACGGCGATACTTGGGATTGCACGCGCGCAGATACGCCTCGCGGCTCTGGGGATCCAGCTGCGACAGCTCCTCCGCACTCAATTCGACCGTCTCGAGCCACTCCTTGTTGTACTCCGCGACATCCATGCGGCCCCACAGCATGCCCCAGTGGACAATCACCCCAACACCGACGGCGACCAGGACCATCATCAGCGTGTCGCCATATGCCTGGACGTTCGCCTCCACCTCAAACAGCGCCGATACGGCGATGCCAAGAAGGATGATCACGATACCCGAAACGATCGCGATCGAAGCACGACGACGCTCTGCCGCCTTTTGCTCTGCGGTGTAAAAGTCCGCAACATACGGATGGGCTTCCACAAAAGCCGCGTGCTCCATGCCGGATGGAATAAGGAATCCCAAGCCAGCGGCAACGAGCGCGAACAACGCCATGAGGACGATTCCGTCTGAGCGCAGGACCTCATCGGTGAAGACCGCGGCGGCGACCCCCAGGATGATGAGCGCCACACCGAGTGCGACCTTGCGGGCAAATGCGACCATGTGCTCGTCATAGCCGCATACATCCGTGTTGGGACCGACGGGGATCGCGGGCACAAAGGCGGATCCGATGTCGGACAACGAGTTCCGCCCGTGCGGAGCCTCGACGCGGACGACGGCGTTCCCATCGTTTTGCACGCCATCCGCGGCGCTCTGGCTCACGGCCGCGCGGCGCGACACGTCCCCCTGCACCAGGTCATCGAGCGAGCACTCGAAAATCTGGCACATTTTGATGAGCTTATCCATCTCCGGGTAGGACTTCTCGGCCTCCCACTTAGTGACGGACTGGCGGGACACTCCAAGCAGCATGGCGAGCTGCTCCTGGGTCATGTGGCGCTCGGCGCGCAGATACTGAAGGTTGGTACGGAAGCTCATAGTAGGTCCTCTCGTTGGCTGGGAGCGGGCACGCGGGCGTCGTGATCTTGGCTCACGGCGACGGCGCGGGCGCGGCATCCCAGCGGTCGGTGCTTTCCTGCCGGCGACTTACACACTACGGTAGCCACATGGCAAGAACCACCAACTTGAGGCTTCATTTTACGCAACCTGCAGGCACCCTATGGTTGCAAACCGCAGGTAGATTGAATGGACGTCAAATTATTAGGAGCTTGCATCACCTGTGAACTCAAACGGTCCCCGCCGATGTTACGACCCGTTGCTTGCGGCAACGGGTCATCTGCGGGCAGCATTGCGGTAACGCAGGAACCGGGCGAGAGAAAGGATCCGCCATGCTGAACGAGAACATCCAGGCCCTCAGGAAATCGAAAGGGCTATCGCAGGAGGAGCTCGCGCTCAAGCTGAACGTGGTGAGGCAGACGGTTTCCAAATGGGAACGCGGGCTCTCGGTGCCCGACGCGGAGATGCTCGTCGCCCTCGGTGAGACGCTCGACGTGCCGGTGAGCACGCTGCTGGGAGAGACCGTTGCCGCGGCCGAGCCCGGTGGACTGCAAGCTCTCTCCGAAAAGCTCGAAGTGCTGAACGACCAGTTCGCGCGAGCAAGGGAATCCAAGCGGCGCGCGCTGCACGTCCTTTGCATCGCGATCGGAGCCGCGACGGCCCTTGTCCTCCTCGTGCTTGGGGCAATCGGAGGCTCGTATCTCGAGTGGGATTTCTCGAATCCCGAGTACGCGGTGGCGGGAACGATGCTCCACGGCTTCGAGTGGGCCTTCGCGCGGATCGCGCCCGTCGTCCTGCTCGCCGCCGTAACGGGGGCTGTCGCCACCCGCAAGCGGGGCTAGAGAGATAACGCAGCAACAAGAGCCTCGGCACCGCATGTCAATCTTTTCGTAGACGTGAATTTCGAATGAGCGCAAAACCTTCGTTTGAGGTCATTCAAATATAGGTTTTGCGCACACCCGATGTGAGCGATCGGAAAACCGCGCCTTATCACTTGCCGCGATGTTTCCGGCGCTTCTTTTCTTGACGCTGCTTCCAACGCTCCTGCGCTTCGCCCTGATGCCGATTTGCACGCTCGGATCGCGCCCGGTCCTTCATGCGCTCCCGTTCGCGAGCGAGTGCGAGCTGTGATGCAGTTGACGCCCCTCGTATATGCAAGACCTTTGCAGCTTCTCGTGCACGGCGCTTGGGATTGCCCGGCAGACGATTTGAACGGGACTCAGCTGGCTCGGTCTCCGCACTCAAACGCAAACTCGACCAATGTCCAAGCACCCATGTATAGACTTCTTCATTTGAAGGCTCCGCGCCAAACACCACACGCGCAACGCTCAACATGCCGTTTTCGACATGCTCGACCACGCCCACCCAGAACTGACCGTCGTGATAGACCGTCAGGGTCGATGAGACCTCACTCTTTCGCATAGCCGCGACCTCCTTCTATGTAGGGCTACGCGAAGAAGGGACAACCAAGGAGGCAGGTTACTGGCAGGCGGGCGCCCACGGCCCGACTACCCGACGGGCACTGTGTTTTTATCTTCGATGGGCATCATTGTAGCCCCGCGGGAGCCTTAATCCCCTGAGAGCAACGGGCCACAGCGCCTTGCTTTGATGCCGGACAGCGAGGGCGGTGCTTCTGACAACACCTTAGCATAATAATAGAACATATGTTCGTATATTGTGCTACAATATACCTAGCGACATGGGCGGTGCCCTCCGAGTCCTTGCAGGGGGTTAGGAGGGTTCCCATGGCGAAGTTCACCGCGTTGCTGCTCGCAGCCGCCGTGCTCGTCCTATCGATCACGCTACTTGTTCTCGCCGTTTTCTAACGGCCAAGGGGTGAAACTCGCCACATAAGGGAACAGCCGCCCTGGCCGGAGCGGCTGTTCGTGCGGGTTTTACCCCACCAACTCTGTTCCAAGAGGGCGTACGCCTCCCTAGTCGCTACCAGTATACCCGCTTTCCCGGCGCCCCTGCATGCCGCCTGCGGGTTTCTGGGCGGCGCCGGGCCTCGCGAGCTCGGCGCCGTTCTCTAATAATCGGACCTCAGCGTTGCGATGGCATGACTCTGCACAAAATCCCACAAACGAGCCTTCTACCGCCGCCCATCTACGCCCTGCGAATCGGATGCCTGATCACGGTCTTGAGCTTCTCGGGCGCGGTGCGACGGGCATCGTTGAGATAGATCTCGTGATGCAGGCGCTCGTCGCTGAAATCCTCGACACAGCCCTGCTCCTCAGCGAACGCGCGCATCAACTCGACGGTCACCGGCTCGTCATCATACGGCCCGACATGCAGGTATTGGACGCACAGTCCCTCTTCCACGGCGAGCAGCTCGACCTTGGAGAAATCACGCTTCTTCTTGGCGGTCGCCTCCGCGACGGCCCATTCGAACTCCTCGCGCGTCACGAAGTCCGGCACTCGTATGACCGAAATCCAGCTGAAATCCTCCTTGCAGGCGTAATCGACGCCCAGAACGCCCTCTTGCCACCAGAAGCCCTCCAGCGGCGGGACCACGTAATCGAAATATCCCTCGATGCGGTGATCGCCCTTTTTGGACATCTTGATGGTGTAGGCGATACCGTAGAGCAGCTCCAGCGCGTCCTTGTACTCACCGCCCTCTTGGTTGGGGTCGCCGTGGCCCCGCACCGCGAGAAACGTCATCGCGGGCACCTCCACAATGCTCGGCTTCCTGGGCGGAAGGTAGAACTCCTTGTATTCCTTTTTATAATCGAATGGCATGCGTGGCCCCTTCTTATCTCTCGGTGCGCGGCGGATTCCCATCGGCTCCTGACGGATTCCCATCGGCTCCTGACGGATTCCCATCGGAGCGGCCTTGGTTGGCAGAGGACGCCGCGAGGCCCCCCTCCAGACGAGTTACTCCTCCAGACCAGCCAGAACCTCGTCGCGCAGGCGCTCCATGCGCGGGGTGAGCGGGTCGAGCGACGCATCGGCCGCCAGGCGCCCGGCCTCGTCGCGCGAACCGTGCAGAAGCTCGTATTCGGCAAGGTAAAGCTGCCAATTTGCGCGCTGCTGGTGGCAGTCAGCGAGCGTCATGCGCTCACGCATACGGGCGGCATCCGCGGCATCCCGCTCGGCAGGCGGACGCACTAGCACGGCATAATCGGCGACCTGTATGTCGGCGGAGGCGCGATTGCGCAAGCCCTCCTTAAAGTTTTGCCGAAACGCCGAGAGCCTGACCAGCGCATCGCGGGCACCTTCGATGTCGCCCACATCGATCCGGCTCAAAAACTCGATCTGCATGGCACGGAACCATCTGACATTGTCTTTGCGCTTGAAGGTGACGGATTCGAGGCGGCGCAGGGCCGCGACGCCATCGAGCTCGAGTACTGGACGGGCGCGGCGCAGCACGTCTCCGTCGAAGACACAGACGGCATACTCAAGATCGACATCCACTCACAGCCCATGGAGGGCTTCATGATCGACCTCTCCCCCGCAGGGGTGGGAGACGTCGAAGACACCTCAACCGTGGTGCGCGTACCGGCCTCGTTCTCCGGCGAGATCGAGGTGCATTCCGATTCGGGAGAGGTCTTCGCAGAGAACGTGCACGGGCTCGCCGGCCTGTACGCCTCCACCAGCAACGGGAACATCGTGACCAACAACGTCACCGCCGCGAAGCTCGACGCCATCAATGAGAACGGCGACACCCTGCTCTCCGCCGTCGAGGCCGAGGTGATCCTCGCGACCAACAATAACGGCGACATATCGTTTGGGGGCGCCGCGGCGCGCAAGGCCCAGGTCGTGAACGAGAACGGCGAGATCATGTTGGTGAACATGACGTTGGATGAAGCGCTCATCTGCGAGAGCGTGAACGGCGACATCTCGGCGCAGCGGCTCGACATCGCCGCAAGCAACGTCGAGAGCGTGAACGGCGACATCTACCTGTCGTATCTGGGGGCCGAAGACTCCTACCACATCGATGCCCACACCAACCTGGGCGATATCGATGCCCCGCGCGGCGGCGACAGCGCCGACGCGCGCACCATCAACGTCGACAGCAACCTGGGCGACATCCAGATCAACTTCACCTCGAAATAGGGGGCGCCTGCGCCTCAATTTGGGACTGCCCCCAATGAGGCGGCATGGGAGGGACGCACCGAGTGAGGCAACTTGTCCCCGACCGCCTTCACTGAACGCAAGTCCGCCTCGTGAGCGTCAACTTTTCGCGATTATGAGCGTGTTTTTGACGCTCGTGAGGCGGACCGAGAACCACACTATGGCATCCGCCGCCCAATCGGCAAACGGCGCTCAGCGTAGCCCCTCCAGCTCATTATGCTGCCCACACTCGCGCAGGCGGCGCAGAAGTTCGTCGCAAGCGCGGGAACGCAGCCGGTACTTCTTCCACACCAGATACGACGCAATCTCCAGCGGTGGGTCAAGGGGAATGAACCGCAGGCTGGAGCCCTCTCCTAACTGCAGTAGATGATCGATGCCCACTGCGCATGCCACGCCGGAGCGCACAAGGTGCTATGCGTTGCCGATGAGATCGAACCCGCCAACAACATCAAGCACCTCATAATCGATGGTCCCACCAGACCATGCCGCCAGGTCGACCGCCCTGTTTGACGTGCGCGAGCTGAGCAAGAGCTGCATACGAGCAAGCTCGGCCGGCGTCACCGCGTCGAGGCCGCCCCACGGGCCATCGTCCGCAACACACACGCCCACGCGATCCGCACGCGGCATGCACATCCACTCGTATTTCTCCAAATTGACCGGCTCGAACAGCAAGGCGAAGTCCAAAAGCCCCCGCTCCAGGCGCTCCTCCACCGCATCGGCGTTGCCCGTGTACAACTCAATCGTCACACCCGGATGGTCGAGGCGCAGACCTGCGAACACATCGAGCACCGTCCGCATGGCCATGGTCTCCCCCGCGCCAATGCGAATGTTTCCGGTGATGCCGAGCTCCCGGTCCGACATCTCCATCTCAGTTTGGTCCACCAGCAAGAGTATCTCCTCCGCACGCTGCCTCAGCCGCATGCCGTCGGTGGTAAACACACACGAGCGGTTGGTGCGTTCGAACAACTCCACACCCAGCTCGCGCTCAAGGTCGGCGATTTGCCGCGAGAGCGTGGACTGCGTCACGCGCAGTACGTTCGCCGCCTCAGTCATGTTCTCCTCGCGCGCAACGGCGAGAAAATACCGCAGGGTACGAAGTTCCACCCCGGGCTTCCTTCAACAACCGCCAAACAGACCGCGGGCCGCGACTCGCTGGGAGAATTCGCACCCGAGTTCGCCCACCTCAACGACGATATCCTCTTTGGCGAAGTCTGGAACCGGGAAGCATTGCTCCCCCTACGAGCGGCGGATAGCCGGGAACCACGATGGGAGATATCGGGACCACATGCGAGGGGGCGACGTTCCTGCCGGGCATAGCACCGCGCGCTCCACCGCATGCGCCGCCACGAGAGCGTACACCGCCATGAGCCCGATAGTGAATGCCAACACACCCGGATGGTCGAGGCGCATCCACTGGAGCCGATAGCGAAGGCGAGGAAGGCCACGAGGAAGAGCCCGAAGACACCATGGACGAGGGCGCCCGCCATCGGCGCGGCGAAATACAGGCAGATCTGGCGCCGCAGCGATGAGCGCATGAGGGCACGTTCGCAACCGAGCTGGTCGAGCACGCCATATGCACGACGCGCGTCGGCGGCTCCCGACAGCTGCTGGAGCGCGAGCACTGCCGCGGCGCTCAGCAAAAGACCGACCCATAGAAGATACCGATGTAGCCGATGGGCGCCATGGACGCGGCGACGCCGCTCGACAGCATCTCGGGCGATCGCAGCCCGACGCTGAACACAAAGCCCGCGACCATCATGCACACGGCAACGGCGATGAGCACGCACACGCAGGCGAGCGCCATGGACGTGCTGGACACGCGGCCTTCCACCTGGCGCACGGTGAATGCCCGAAGGCCGCTCAGATAGCGCTCGGGACGGCGCCGCGCGCGCTCGGCCCACCCCGCGACACCCAGGCGCGCCACCAGCGACGTCGCAAAGCACGCCGCGAACCCCATGGGGATGATGAACGCGATGAAATACACCGGCTGGAACAGGCAGGCGCCCCACACCACCACAAGCACGGCCGCGACCGCACCTCGGCCCATGCCGCACAGCTCGTACAGGGCAAACTCGCGCTTGCGCCGACGAAGCAGGAATCGGTTGGCGTAACGCACAAGGAACAGAAACACGAGCACGGTGAAGATGGAGAACGCCTCGAGCACGTCGCCGGCACTGCCCAGCACTCCCATCTGGTCGGGCGAAAGGCCCATCGCGCGCAGATGGTCCATGGAGCCGACGAAGGAGTAGAGTAGGCACGCTGCGAAGCCGAGCGTGATGAAATAGACCGAGTAGTCGCGCGCGCTGCGACGCACATTGCCGAGGGCGAGCTTGAGATACAGCCGCATACGAGTCCTTTCCGTGCGAGTCTCTGCACTCATTCTCACGAACGGGACGCGCCACTGCCATCGATTCTGCTTACGCGCGGCGAACAATACCGTAAGGCTGCGGGGAGGGCGGCGATTTGCGGCCGCCGCTCGCCCGCGCACATCGACAATGACTAAAATTGCACCCGTCCCCATACTGCACATTGTGCAATATGGGGACGGGTGCAGAATTACGCATCAGGTGCGGGCCTGCCACCAGGCGACGGCGAGTTGCGTACGGTTCTTGCAACCCGTCTTTTGCAGCACGGAGCTGATGCGGTTGCGCACCGTACCCTCGCTGATGAACGCCGCGGCTGCGATCTCGTGGTTGTCGAGCCCCTCGGCGATAAGGCGCACGACCTCGTACTCACGGTCGGTGAGCTGGCCGAATGCCGCGCGACAGCGATCGTCGGCAGACGGGTGCGGCATCGCCGCAGGACCAGCCGCGCCTTCGCCGACCATCTCCATATCGCCACGGGAACTGCCGCCCTCTTGCCCTAACTCGCGCCTACGCAGATCATCTCGCGTGCGATGGCGCAAATCTCGCTGGGACAGCAAAGAGCTCGTCCGCAGCGAGAGCAGGACGGCGAACGCGGACAGCATCGCCGCAAGAAGAAGCGCGGGCGTCACGCCCTCGCGAAGGACGGCGGCGACAAACGGCACCGCTATCGCGACCGGCATCGCGCGCCACGGCCAAGGTTCACGCACGACGCGAGCCAGTTCATACGCCGCCGCGGGGATAACATACAGCCCCTCGGGGGCGATCGCGGCGACAACGCAACAGGCGATGGGGCCGAGCGCGCGCACGCGGCTCGCGGACCATTCGCAGGCAAACGCCACGATCACCGCGACGAGAAAACAAGCGACCGAAATTGCCACGGAGGCGCCGTCCCCCATCGCGAGCCCGGAAAACGCCGCCGCGCCCGAGGCTGCGCCTGCGCTCGCGCCCGTCCCCGCCGCGCCCGAGGCCACGGCAGCCGCCGACCCTCCGCCCGCGGTAAAACCTCCGCAAGCAGGCAGCGACAGCACGCAGCATGCGAGCACAAACACTATGTCGACAATCCTCTCCATAGCCCAAGATGGTAGCAAAAGCAGGTCGTGACAATTGTCACTACCCCGATTTCCGCACGTCAGGCAATATGCCTATCAGGTAGACACGCACGTCGCCCGCACCGCGAACGAACGGAGGAGCCATGGACATCATCGCCGTCGAGGGACTCGTCAAGCGCTACGGCGAGCTGCTCGCCCTCGACCATTTCGACCTAAACGTCTCCCGCGGGGAGATCTTCGGCCTGCTCGGCCCCAACGGCTCGGGCAAGACCACGAGCATCAACTGCATGCTCGCCCTGCTCACCTACGATCGAGGCAGCATCGAGCTCTTCAGCGAGGCCATGGGGCCCACCCGCTACGACCTCAAGCGGCGCATCGGCATCGTGCCGCAGCAGGTGGCGGTCATCGACGAGCTCACCGTGCACGAGAACATCGACTACTTCTGCTCGCTCTACGTGGATGACCGCACCCGCCGCCGCGCGCTCGTGGACGAGGCGATCGAATTCGTGGGTCTGGAGGAGTTCTGCCGCTTTCGCCCCAGCAAGCTTTCGGGCGGCCTGCTACGCCGGCTCAACATCGCATGCGGCATCGCGCACAAGCCCGAGCTCATCTTCTTCGACGAGCCCACGGTGGCCGTTGACCCGCAGAGCCGCAACGCCATCCTCACCGGCATCCAGCGCCTGCGCGCCGAGGGCGCGACCGTGGTGTACACGAGCCATTACATGGAGGAGGTCGAGCAGATCTGCGACCGCGTGATGATCATGGACCATGGCCGGGCGCTCGCACAGGGCACGCCCGACGAGCTCAAGCGCTCGATTCGCACGGGCGAACGCATCGTGGTCGAGGTCGAGGGCGCATCGCGGGGCCACGGGCTTGGACAAGGGCTGGGCAGCGAACCCGCGAGCCCCGGAAGCGCCCTGCCAGCGCGCGAGCTCGACCGCCTGCGTGCGCTCCCCCACGTGCTCGACGTCGCCCTCGACGGAAACCTGCTCACCGTGACCTGCGAAGCCAGCGAGCACAACCTCACCGACGTGCTGGCCGCCCTGCGCGCTGGCGGCGCCCGTCTGGGACGCATCACCTGCGCGCCGCCTACCCTCAACGACGTGTTTCTCGAAATCACCGGCCGCGAACTGCGCGATTAGGAGGCCGCCATGTGGATGACCTTCAAAACGACGGTGCGCACCCTGCTGCACACGCCGAGCGCCATCGTCTGGACGCTCATATTCCCCATCGTGCTCGCCACGGTCTTCAATTTCATGTTCGAACCACTGCGCTCGGGCGCGACCGTCGAGGCGGTCGACGTCGCCGTGGTGGATGACGAGGCATGGCGCGAATCGCCCTTCGCTGACGTGGTTACAGCCCTCGCGAACGCAGACGAGCCCCTGCTCGCCGTCCATTCCGTCGACAGCGCGGACGAGGCGCGCGAGCTGCTCGTCAACGGGGCGGCCACCGGGGCATATCTGGTCGAGCCCGCTCCTGCAGCCGACGAAGGCACCAGCTCCACAACGCAGCCGCGCGTCATCCTCGCAGCGCAAAACTCGAACAGCGATGCCGCGTCCGACGTCAACCGTTCCATTGTCGAAGCCGTTGCCACAAGTTATCTGCAAAACCAGGCCCTCATTGAGCGCATCGCGTCCGAAGACCCGGCTGCGCTCGCGAACCCCTCCGCCGTCGAACGCGCCTTGGGGCTCAGCACCCCCGTGCGAGAGATCTCGCTCACGCACGCCAGGCCCGACCTGTTCGTGCGCTTCTACTACGCCTTGCTCGCCATGGCGTCCATCTTCTCCGCTCAACTGGCAGTAGGCAGCGTGTGGGACCTGCAGCCCGCATCCTCCGCTGCAGGAGCACGTCGAGCCGTCTCGGGCACGGGCCGCATGCGCTTGCTTGTGCCCACCATCGCCGCATGCTGGACCGTGTCCGCGGCGTTCCTCGCAATCGCCTTAGGCTACATCTGCCTCACCGCAGGCATCGACTTCGCGGGGCGCGAGGCGCTCTGCCTGGTTGGGATCAGCATGGCGAGCCTATTCTCGTGCAGCCTCGGCGCCGTGATGGGCGCGCTGCCCGGGCGCATGGGCCTGGATGCCCGCACGGGGCTCCTCACCGCCGCAACCTGCCTGCTCTCGTTCTTCGCGGGGCTGTATGGCCAGCCAAGCATGGAGTTTGCCGACACACTCGCCCAAGCCGTCCCCGTCACCACGTGGCTTAACCCTGTCTGCTTGATCCGCGACGTGTTCTACAGCGTGTACTACTACGATGCGCTCGGCCCCTTCCTGCTGCGCATCACGGCGTGCGGCGGTCTGTCCGTCGCGTTTCTCGGCATCTCGACGGCTTTCATGAGGAGGCTTTCGCATGAACATCTGTAAACGCGCACTTCTCATCGCGCTGCGCCACCCGCTCTATCTTGTCATTTACATCGGTTTCCTCTCAACGATGGGTGTGCTGCTCATGGGTGAGGTCAGCGAGGACCAAACGCTCGCCCTGGAGCCCGCACGTACGCGCATCGCACTTGTCGACCGCGACAGCTCCGACGTGTCTGCCGGACTCGCGGAGGCACTCGCGAAGACAGACGAGCTCGTGAGCGTCGAGGACGAGCCGCTTGAGCTACAAGACGCGCTGGCGTGCGGGCGCGTGGACGCTGTGCTCATCGTGCCCGCGGGATTTGGCGACGAGCTCATGGCTGCCGCCCGCGAGGCGCGCGATCTTCCCGAGCTCGAAATCGCGACGGGCAGCGACGCCCAGGCCGCAGCGCTCGCCGGGCAGCGCGCAAGCCGCTGGACGTCGCTTGTCGCCGCGCACGCAGCGCTCGAATCGGGCGCGGACGGAGCGGCCGCCGTCAACGCCGCCCTGACAACGACGAACCTCGAGCCCACGGTTGAGGTCTTGGAGTCCAACAAGGAGAGCAGCGCGGCTTCTCGTCTGGCGTTCTACCTCACATTCAGCTCGTATACCCTCACGTCGTCGGTAATCGTGGTCGCCGGTGTGGTACTCGCCGCACTGGGCGAGGCCGACGTGCGCCGCCGTCAGCTCGCCTCTCCCGTGAGCAGCTGGCGCATGGGCCTCGGTAGCATCGCGGGCTGCGGCGTGCTCACGCTCGGAGTCGTCGCCTGGGTCATCGCCGTGGGCATGGCGAACTCGGGCGCCGATGCACTCCTGCCAAACGCCGCGCCGCAGGTGACTCTCGCCCTCGTCTCTTTCCTCGTGTTCTCGCTCGTTCCACTCGCCCTTGCCTACACGCTCGCGCAATGCGGCTTTGGCGAAGAAGCCCTCAACGCGATCGCCAACCTGGGCGGCATGGTCATGTCGTTTTTGGGCGGGGCGTGGGTTCCGCTGTCGCTTTTGGGAGCGGGCGTGCAAGCCGTCGCGCGCTTCACGCCCACCTTCTGGATGTACGATGCCGTGACCTGCGCGCTCGGCGCCCAAGAGGTGAATGAGCGCGTTCTGGCCACCGTCGGTATCGACTTGGGTATCATCGCGCTTTTCGCTGTCGCGATCGTATCCGCGGGCCTTGTGGCCGCCCGTCTGCGCGCGTGCGAGGTCTAACGCACCTCGATGCAGGGACTGTCCCTACATCGAGGTGACCGCAGCAGCGCGGACGAACTCCCGGAACAGCGGGTGCGGACGCGTGGGGCGGCTCTTGAACTCGGGGTGCGCCTGCGTGGCGACGAACCACGGGTGCAGGTCGCGGCGCAGCTCGACCATCTCGACCAGCTCGCCATCCGGGCTCGTGCCGGACACGACCAAGCCGGCCGCCTCCAACTCCTCCCGATACGCGTTGTTGAACTCGTAACGATGGCGATGGCGCTCCTGCACCAGCGCCTCGCCGTATGCCTCCGCAGCGAGCGTGCCTGCGACGAGCGCGCACGGATACGCGCCAAGGCGCATGGTGCCGCCCTTCTCGGTCACACCCTCCTGCTCGTCGAGCAAGTCGATCACGGCGTGCGCGCACTGCGGGTCGAACTCGGACGAGCTCGCGTCCGCATAGCCCAGCACGTCGCGCGCGAACTCGCACACGGCGACCTGCATCCCCAGGCAGATGCCCAGATACGGCACCTGGTGATCGCGCGCGTAGCGGGCAGCGGTGATCTTGCCGTCGAAGGCGCGCTTGCCGAAGCCGCCCGGCACGAGGATGCCCGACGCGTCGCCCAGCACCTGCTCGACGTTTTCATCGGAGAGCGCCTCGCCGTCGACGAGCTCGACCTCAACGTGCTTGCCCAGGTGCGTGCCCGCGTGGTGCAGCGCCTCGATGACGGAGAGGTACGCGTCGGGCAGCTGGGTGTACTTGCCGACGAGCGCGATCTTCACGGGGTCGCCCTCGTTTTCCGCATGGTCCTTCGAGATGAGGAACCCCTCCCAATCCGCCATGTCGCGCTCGTGCGGATCAAGCCCCAGGCGCTCGCAGACGCGCAGGTCGAAATCCTGCTCAGCCATCATGCGCGGCACATCGTAGATGGACGGGGCGTCCTCGCAGGTGAACACGCAATCCACGTCCACGTCGGTGAACGAGGCGATCTTGGCGCGCACGTCGTCCTCAATATGATGGTCGCTGCGCAGCACGATGATATCGGGCTGGATGCCAAAGCTCCGCAGCTCCTTGACGGAGTGCTGCGTCGGCTTGGTCTTCACCTCGTGGGCCGCCGCGATATAGGGCACGAGCGAGACGTGGATGTAGCAGACGTTCTCGGCTCCGGCATCCTTCTTGTACTGACGGATGGCCTCGACGAACGGTTGGCCCTCGATGTCGCCGATCGTGCCGCCGAGCTCGGTAATGACCACGTCGGCGTCCGTCTGCTCCTCGACGCCGCGGAACTTGGCCTTGATGGCGTTCGTCACGTGCGGGATGACCTGCACCGTGCCGCCGAGGAAGTCGCCACGGCGCTCGCGCGCGATGAGGTCCTGGTAGATGGCGCCCGTGGTGAAGTTGGAGTCGCGCGTGAGGTTCTCGTCGATGAAGCGCTCGTAATGGCCGAGGTCGAGATCGCTTTCATAGCCGTCCTCGGTGACGAACACCTCGCCGTGCTGGAACGGGCTCATGGTACCCGGGTCCACGTTAAGATACGGATCGGCCTTCTGCATGGTCACCCGGTAGCCGCGCGACTTGAGCAGACGCCCCAGCGATGCCGCGGTGATGCCCTTGCCCAGCGAGCTGACCACGCCACCGGTCACGAATATATGCTTTGTCATGGTGTTTACCTGCACTTCCCGTCGAAATCTGCACCGGAGTCCGGCGCTTCCACGGGATTTCAGTGTACTACCCGCCTACCATGACGATGAGAAGCATGGCGAATTCACGCACTGGAAACGATTGCCCCTCTCAACCTCAAATGAGGGACTGTCCCTAATTTGAGGTTGAATTCCCATGTATTCGAAGCGAAGGCCGCGGTAAAGGCCGATGCTCCGCGTGGCGCTAGCGTCCGAGGCCGAGCTCCCGCAGCGCCGCGGCGCAACGCCGCGACGCCTCCGCCTCGACCGCGGTCATCTGATACGAGAAATCACCGAGGATGTACAGGTCGTCAGCGGGCGCCACGCGCTCGTTGATCGCGTTGATGAGCGCGCGATTCATATGCGCGATGTCGCCAAACGGGCGATCGGTGAAATGCAGCACGTTGGCATGGCCGAAGTGCGTATCCGATGTGAACCAGATCATGAGACGGACCTCCCGTCACGCGGAGTGACATAGTCCGACAATCATACCCTCGGCAGCACCACCCGCTCGACGGCGCGGGCGGTCATGAGCGCATACGCCAAAAGAAATGGTCGCCGCCTGGGCCCCTGCGGGCTGCCCGAACCTTTTGGACGACGGAGCCCCGCTCCCTACACCGAACCCACAGCCTTCCATTTCTCCGCGAACGAACAGTAGGCAGGGACTGTGCGCACAAACGCATACTCGTCTTCATTCTCGACTTCCGAAAGCAGCAGCGCACCCATCCTGGACGTCAAGTCGGTCAAGTCATTCAGGTTCGAATGGCGGTAAAGCGGACCCTGGAGTGCCGCGGAGTCGCCCCCATGCAGTGAGGCCATGACGGCGTCAAGAAGCTCAATCGCCTCACCAGAATCGCCCGATGCCGTCACGGCCGCCAGCCGCGGCATCAGACTCATCCATGCAGGCTGACCAAGCGCCTCGAATGCCAGTTGAGCGCGGTGCGCGCACTCGAGCGCATCATCTTTGCGGCCATCCCTCAAGGCGATTTCGATCAACCCGACAATCGTTCCCATCAAATCGGCGGCAATCCGAATCACGCGGGCCTCCCAAGTGCGTGCGGCGTCCTCGTCCTTTCCTTCGCGCGCATACAAGATCGCCTGGCGCTCCTCCTTATCCACCGTGCGGTCGGGGATGTCGTCCAGGATACGCTGGGCATCCTCATACCGTTCTTCCTGCATGGCTTTCGCAATGAGCATTGCGGACGCCTGATTCCTTACCGCCGGAACAACGCTCTTCGCCAAACGCGCATACGCATCGTCAAGCACTGGCCGATACCCCTCGGCATCCGGTATTTGCCGAAGCACGAGCGAGCCGTCGAGATACTGCGTAAGAACGATGGCCAGCTCATCGCTCGTCGGATATAGGCGCATCTTCTCCTGCGCGTAATCGAAGCCCGCCTCGTATCCCTCTTCACGCACCAGTCGATCGACCTCGCGCTGTATTGCCAAACTCTCCTCCTCTCTCAACTCCGGCTCGAACGACAGCAGCGTATTTGCATCCGTTTCGAACAGGCGAGCGAGCGAAGGGATGAGCGTGATATCCGGATAGCATATCCCGCGCTCCCATTTGTTGACCGCCGGAGCCGAAACACCAAGACGCTGTGCCACTTGCTCCTGAGTCATACCGAGCTCGCGGCGGCGAGAGCGAATTATCTCTGAGATGTGCATGTCTTTCCTTTCACCTAAGGACGATATACCGCAGCTGCTTAGCATCTATTTCATCAGCTGGCGACCGCCAGTACAATTGACGCGCCCTCATGTTTTCGGCAGGAAATCTAACCGCTGGTTAAAACAATCATGCCCCGGCGCGGCCGCACCGGGGCATGCAAGCATCTCTAGTCGGAAACGACGTCTACAGCACGCCATCCAGCATGAGGTTCACCTTGAGCACGTTGACCGTGGGCTCGCCGAAGACTCCCAAGAAACGGCCCTTGGAGCACTGGGCGATGATGTCGCGCACCTCGTCCTCGCTCTTGCCCGTGGCCTTTGCCAGGCGCGGCACCTGGTACTCTGCCGCATCCGGGGAGATTTCGGGATCGAGGCCGGAGCCGGAACACGTCACCAGGTCAACCGGAACCGCGTCCATATCGGCGTCGGGGTTCGCGGCACGGATCTTCCCCACGCGCTCGTCCACGAGCTGCCGGTACTTCTCACTCGCCGGGGACAAATTGGACGGGGCGCCGTAGGCCATGAGCCCGCCGTCCTCCCCCTCGACGATAGTCACGTTGTGGATGCGGCCCCACATGTGGTCCTCATCCTCGAAGTTCTGACCGATCAGCTCGGAGCCCACGATCTTGTCGTCGACCTTGATGAGCGAACCGTTCGCCTGATACGGGAACGCAACCTGGGCGATGCCGGTCACGACGAGCGTATAGCCCAGGCCGCAGACAACGGTAAACAGCGCGAACACGCCCAGTGCACGCGATGCAACACCTTTGAACATACAAACCTCCACTTACATAATGCCGCAGAACGCGAGCAGCATGTCGATGAGCTTGATGAATACGAACGGGGCAACGATGCCGCCCAGACCCCACACGAGCAGGTTGTGGGTCAGCAGCTGTCCGGACGGGACCTCGCGGTACTTAACGCCCTTCAACGCGGCCGGGATCAGCGCGACGATAACGAGCGCGTTATAGATGATGGCCGAAAGAACCGCGGACAGCGGGCTTGCCAGACCGAGGATGTTGAGCGCGCCAAGGCCCGGGTAGATCGGCGAGAACAGGGCCGGAATGATAGCGAAGTACTTCGCCACGTCGTTGGCCACCGAGAAGGTCGTGAGCGAACCGCGGGTCATGAGCAGCTGCTTGCCAATACGCACGACCTCGATGAGCTTGGTGGGGCTGGAGTCGAGGTCGACCATGTTGCCGGCCTCCTTGGCAGCCTGGGTGCCCGTGTTCATGGCCACGGCGACGTCGGCCTGGGCCAGAGCGGGCGCATCGTTGGTGCCGTCACCGGTCATGGCCACGAGATGCCCCTCGCGCTGGAACTCGCGGATCTTCTCGAGCTTGCCCTCAGGGGTGGCCTCGGCCAGGAAGTCGTCAACGCCGGCCTCGGCGGCGATTGCCGCGGCGGTGAGCGGGTTGTCGCCCGTCACCATGATGGTCTTGATGCCCATGCGGCGCAGGTCGGCGAACTTCTCCTTAACGCCGGACTTGATGATGTCCTTGAGGTACACAACGCCCAGCACACGGCAGTTCTTGGTCACAACCAGCGGGGTGCCGCCGGCCTTGGCGATGCGCTCGACGACCTCGTCGCACTCCTGGGAGAACACTCCGCCGGCTGCCTCCACATAAGTGCGCACGGAATCGGCAGCGCCTTTGCGGATCTCATTGCCCTCATAGTTCACGCCGGACATACGCGTTGCCGCGGTGAACGGGATGAACTCCATGCCCTTATCCTCGAGCGTGCGGCCGCGCAGACCGAACTGCTCCTTGGCGAGCACGACGATGGAACGGCCCTCGGGGGTCTCGTCGGCCAGCGAGGAAAGCTGGGCGGCATCGGCCAACTCCGCGGGATCGACGCCGTCGACCGGGATGAACTCGGCGGCTTGGCGGTTACCCAGGGTGATGGTGCCGGTCTTGTCGAGCATGAGGATGTCAACGTCGCCGGCGGCCTCGATGGCGCGGCCGGACATGGCCAGCACGTTGGCCTCGTTCAGACGGCTCATGCCGGCGATGCCGATGGCGGACAGCAACGCGCCGATGGTAGTGGGAGCCAGACACACGAGCAGCGCCACGAGCGTGGTCACGGCCGTGGGGTTGACCATGCCGTTGAGACCGACCGAGAAGCAGGAGTAACAATACAAGGCCAGCGTGACCAGGATAAAGACGATGGAGAGGGCCACCAGGAAAATCTCCAGAGCGATCTCGTTAGGGGTCTTCTTGCGCGCGGCGCCCTCAACCATCGCGATCATCTTGTCCAGGAAGCTCTGGCCGGGCTCGCTGGAGATCTTGACGATGATCCAGTCGGAGAGCACCGTGGTACCGCCGGTAACGGCAGAGCGATCGCCGCCTGCCTCGCGGACCACGGGGGCGGACTCGCCGGTGATGGCGGACTCGTCAACGGAGGCAGCGCCCTCGATGACGTCGCCGTCGCCGGGAATCTGTTCGCCGGCGCGCACGATCACCAGGTCGCCGCGCGTGAGCTCGGTGCCGGGAACGACGGTGAAGTGCTCCTTGTCCTCAACGGACTCGATGCGATGGGCCTCAACATCCTTTTTGGCCGCACGCAGGGAATCGGCCTGAGCCTTACCGCGGCCCTCGGCAAGCGCCTCGGCGAAGTTCGAGAACAGGTCGGTGAGCCACAGGATGACCGCGATGGCGACCACATAGTAGGTGGGCACACCCGCGTCCTGCACACCGAAGACGGAAGCGACGGCCAGGACGGAGGTCATGACGGCGGAAAGCCACACCAGGAACATGACCGGGTTTTGAATCTGGACGCGAGGATCCAGCTTGGCAAACGAATCGCGTACCGCGCGGCCCATCATGTCTTTTTGCATAGCCATAAATCTGCGCCCTCCTTTACGCAATCATCTGGAAGAACTCGGCAACGGGGCCAAGCGCCAGGGCCGGGAAGAAGCTCAGGGCACCGATCAGCAGAACGATGAACACGAGCAGGAATACGAACATGCCGTTGGTGGTAGACAGGGTGCCGGCGCTCTCGGCGACCTTACCCTTCTTGGCCAGCGAGCCGGCGATAGCCAGCGTGCCGATGATGGGCATGAAGCGGGCGAACAGCATCTCGAGGCCGAGCATGACGTTGATCCAGGGAATGTTGCAGTTCATGCCCGCAAACGCCGAGCCGTTGTTGCCGCCACATGAGGTGAAGGCATACAGCACCTCGGAGAAGCCGTGCGCGCCGCCATTGTTGAGCTGATCGGCAAGACCGGGCACCATGCAGGCGATGGCCGAGCACACCAGAATGGCAAACGGAGTTGCCAGGCACAGGACAACCGCCCAGCGCATCTCACCCGGCTCGATCTTCTTGCCCAGGAACTCAGGCGTGCGTCCGACCATGAGACCGGCGATGAACACCGTGAGGATGGCGAAGCCGATCATGCCGTACAGACCGCAGCCCACGCCGCCGAAGACGACCTCGCCCAGAGCCATCTGGAGCATCTGGACAAAACCGCCCAGCGGGGTGTAGGAGTCGTGCATGGAGTTAACCGAGCCGTTGGAAGCAGCGGTGGTGTATGCCGACCACGTGGAGGAAGCGGCGATACCGAAGCGGCTCTCCTTGCCCTCCATGTTGCCGCCGGCCTGGCCGTCGGTCATCTCGATATTGACCGCTCCGCCATCGGCCAGCTGCGGGGTGCCCGCATGCTCGTTGACGGCTATGACGCCGGTGAAGATCACCAGCAGGATGAACATGGCGGCAAAGATGGCCTTGCCTTGCTTGGTGTTCTTGACGCCGATACCGAAGGTGAAGCAGCAGGCGGCCGGGATCAGCAGCAGGCTGGTCATCTCGATGATGTTGGTGAACGCGCTGGGATTTTCGTACGGATGGGCGGAGTTCACGCCGAAGAAGCCGCCGCCGTTGGTGCCGGACTGCTTGATGGCAATCTGGCTAGCCGCGGGGCCCTGCGGCAGGAACTGCTCGGTAACCACGCGCGCATCCTCGACGACTCGGCCGTCAGCCCTGACGATGTCGCCGTCGATTTGGGCACCCTCGATCACACCCCAACCGCCATCCGCATTGGGCTCGACCGCGACGGGCTCTACGAGCTCAGCCTTCTGAGCCGGCTGGAAGTTGGAGATGACGCCACCGGCAGCCAGGCAGACACCCAACACGAGGTTCAGCGGGATGAGCACATACAGGACGGTGCGGGTGAGGTCGACCCAGAAGGAACCCAGACCCTGCTCCTTGACCTGACGGAAGCCGCGGATCAGTGCGAACATGACCGCGATACCGGTGCCGGCGGAAACGAAGTTCTGCACGGTGAGGCCCATGAACTGCACAAGGTAGGACAGGGTGATCTCGCCGGAATAGGACTGCCAGTTGGTATTGGTGATGAAGGAGGCCGCCGTGTTGAACGACAGGTCCCAAGGCACGCCCGGCAGGTGCTGCGGGTTACCCGGCAAGAAGGCCTGGAGCATCGGGAGCGCGACGAGCACCACGAGCCCGATACCCGAGAAGACAAGGACGCTCACCAGGTAGCGCTTCCAGCCCATCTGCTCATGCGAGTCAATGCGGAGCAGGCGATAGACGCCCCGCTCGACGGGTACGAGCACGGGTGACAAAAAGGTATGCTCGCCGTCCATGACACGGGCCATGAACCGACCGAGCGGGATGGCCAAAACGACGAGCACGGCGAAGTACAGGATGTACTGAATTGCAGCGCTCATAAGTTACGAATCGCTCCTCATCAAAATATAGATGTAGTAGATCAACAGGCCGATGCACGTGATGCCTATGATCGGGATCAGGACGTTCATGTAACTGCTCCTTCCGAGAATCACGGGTGGCACCCTTCCCCGAGTGCCTGAGAACAGTAAACGGCGAAGCGGATTAAAACGGTGTTAGGGTGATGCCCCCCGGCCTTAAGATGCCGTAAAGATGCAGCTGGGAGGATGCGGCGCCCCGAACGGAGCCCTATACTCATCGCATGCTCGAGGCGGTCCATCCCGCCGCCGCAATCAATCCACACCGGCGAGAAAGGCCTCGCAATGTCACGCGCTGCATCCGATGCACGGGCGAACCCCGACCTCCTGCTCAGAGCGCTCGAACAGGACGTCCACACACAGGAGCGCCGCGGACGCCGAGGGCACCTCAAGATCTTCTTCGGGTACGCCGCGGGCGTGGGCAAGACCTACGCCATGCTCCAGGCCGCGCACGCCGCCAAGAGGCGCGGCGTGAACGTCGTCGCCGGCCACATCGAACCTCATGAGCGCCCCGAGACGGCGCGCCTGTCGCGGGGCATCGAGTGCATCCCGCATATGCCCATCGAGCACAGCGGCATCGAACTCGCGGAATTCGACCTCGACGCCGCCCTGGCCCGGGCACCGCGGCTGATCCTCGTCGACGAACTCGCGCACACCAATGCGCCGGGGTGCCGCCATGAAAAGCGCTATCAAGATGTCGAAGAGCTTCTGCGCGCCGGCATAGACGTCTACACCACGGTCAACGTCCAGCACATCGAGAGCCTGAACGACATGGTGGCCTCCATCACGGGCGTCGTCGTGCGTGAGCGCATCCCCGACCGCGTCTTCGATGACGCCGACCAGGTCGAGCTCGTGGATATCGAGCCCGAGGACCTGCTCGAGCGCCTCAAGGCCGGACTCGTGTACCGCGCGGCGCAGGCCGACCGCGCGCAGCGCAACTTCTTCAGCATCGAGAACCTCACGGCATTGCGCGAGATCGCACTGCGCCGCTGCGCCGACCGCACGGGACGCCTCGCCGACGCCGCGCGCGTGCTCGGCAACCGCGACTACTACACCAGCGAGCGCATCCTGGTCTGCCTCTCCCCCGCCCCCACGAACCCGCGCATCGTGCGGGCGGCCGCGCGGCTGTCGAAGGCCTTCCACGGCGAACTCGTCGCTCTGTTCGTCGAGAGTCCGCGAACCCAGACCATGGACGAGGACGAACGTGCGCGCCTCTCCTCGAACAGCGCTCTCGCCGAACAGCTCGGCGCGCAGGTGGAAACGGTGTATGGGGACGACCTCGCCTTTCAGATCGCCGAATTCGCGCGACTATCCGGCATCTCGAAGATCGTCATGGGGCGCACCGGCGAGACGCGCGGCCTGCATCACGCGCTCTTCGGGCGCAAGTCGCTCGTGGAGAGGCTGATCGCCATCGCGCCGAACCTCGACATCTACATCATCCCCGATCAGCCAGCGCCCGCCAGGCGGGGCCACGACCGGCGAGCGGCCTCGGGGCCCCGCCTGCCGAGCAGGCGGGACATGCTGCTCACGCTGGGCCTATCTGCCATCGCCACGGCAGTTGGCACCGCATTCCGCGGACTCGGATTCGCCGACTCGAGCATCATCTCCCTCTACATCCTCACGGCCCTGCTCACAGCCGTCACGACCACGGGGCGCGTCTGCACCATCGTGTCAAGCATCCTTTCGGTGGTGCTCTACAACTTCTGCTTCGTGACGCCGCTGTTCTCATTCGACAGCTACGACCGAAGCTACCTCGTGACCTTCGCCATCATGTTCGCGACCGCGATGGTGGCCGCCGAACTCACTGCGCGCCTCACCGACAACGCGCGTGCCTCGGCGAAAAACGCCTTCAGGACCCGCGTGCTCCTCGAAACCAACCAACTCCTGCAGCGGGCGCAAGGGCCCCGGGAACGAGCGCGCGTCGCCATGAGCCAGCTCGTGAAGCTCCTCAGACTCGACGTCGTCTTCTACCCCGCAGACGGCGACCTGCTCGGAGAGCCGCTGTATGAGAGCGCCGGAACGGAGGACCACCGCACGTCCCTGCTCACCGAATACGAGCGTGCCGTGGCGACGTGGTCTTTCAACAACAACAAGCACGCCGGGGCGAGCACTCACACCCTGCCAGAGGCGCAGTGCCTCTACCTTGCGGTACGTGCGGGCAACGAGGTATTCGGCGTCGTGGGCATCGATCTGAAGGGGCGCGAGCTCGAGGCGTTCGAGCACTCCATCGTCTTGTCGATCGTCGGCGAGTGCGCACTCGCCCTCGAGAGCGACAAGGCGGCGCGGGAGCGGGAGGAGGCCGCCGTACTCGCCAAAAACGAGCAACTGCGCGCCAACCTGCTTAGATCCATCGGCCATGACCTGAGGACGCCCCTCACCGCGATCTCGGGGTCGGCCGCGGTGCTGCGCGATGGTGGGGAGAAGCTCGAGGACGCGAAACGGCTCGAGCTCGCGGACGCCATTTACAACGACTCGCTCTGGCTGATCGACACCGTCGAGAACCTCCTCGCCATCACCCGCATCGAAGATGGCGACATGCAACTCAACCTCACGTCGGAGCTCATGGACGAGGTCATCGCCGCCGCGCTCAGTCATGTCGCTCGCGAATCGCACGGGCACCACGTGACCATCGCACACACGGACGAGATCCTTTTGGTGAAAATCGATGTCCATCTCATCATGCAGGTGCTCACGAACCTCATCACGAACGCGTTCAAATACACGCCGAAGGGCTCGACCGTGACGATCGTCGCGCGACGGGAGGGTTCATCCGTCGTCGTAGAGGTCGCCGATGACGGCCCGGGCGTCTCCGATCGCGACAAGCCCCGCGTCTTCGACCGTTTCTTCATCGCCGAGGGCCCTCGCCCCGTCGACTCCCATCGAAGCTTCGGCCTCGGTCTATCGTTGTGCCGCTCCATCATCGAGGCGCACGGGGGTATCATCGAAGTCGCCGACAACAAGCCCCATGGAGCGGTCTTCCGCTTCACCCTTCCCGCCGAGGAGATCGAGATACATGAATGACGCCGCGCGCTCAAGCATCCTTGTGGTCGAAGACGACCCGGCGGTCCGCAACCTCGTGACGACCGCTCTCGACCTGCACGGCTACAGCGTCGAGAAGGCGACGAACGGCGAGACCGCCATCATGGACGCGGCATCGCGCAACCCCGACCTCATCATGCTCGACCTCGGCCTGCCGGACATCGATGGCGTCGAAGTCATCACCAAGATCCGCAGCTGGTCGGCCGTCCCCATCATCGTCATCTCAGCGCGCGTCGAGGACTCGGATAAAATCGGCGCGCTCGACGCCGGCGCCGACGACTACCTGACGAAGCCGTTCTCGGTTGAGGAGATGCTCGCCCGCGTCCGCGCCAACCTGCGGCGCTCGACCATGATCACCGCCGAATCCATCGAGGCGAGCACCTTCGACAACGGAAGCCTGCACATCGATTACGCCGCGGGATATGCCGAGCTCGACGGCGAGCGTCTCTCGCTCACACCCACCGAGTACAAGCTCCTCGTGCTATTGGCGAAAAACGTCGACAAGGTGCTCACGCACACCTTCATCACGCACGAGATCTGGGGGACGAGCTGGGACAGCGACATCGCGAGCCTGCGCGTGTTCATGCGAACCCTGCGCAAGAAGATCGAAGCCGACCCATCACATCCCACGATGATCCAGACGCACGTCGGGGTGGGCTACCGCATGCAGCGCCTCGAGCCCCGCTAAGCCTCGTCGCCGAAGGAGATACCCAGGGCGCGGGCCTCACGCACCAGGTCGCTGGCGGGGTCGACATGCTTGAGCTTGCCGGCGACCTCCGCCAGCGGCACGCGGCGCATCTCGCCGTCGCGCTGGGCCACCATAAAGCCGTACTCCCCCTCCAAGCAGCCCAACGCCGCCTCGACGCCGCACTGCGTGGCGAATACGCGGTCCTGCGCATCGGGTTGACCGCCGCGCTGGGTGTGCCCGGGCACCGCCACGCGGGTCTCGCGCCCTCAGCGCGCCTCGATCTCGCGGGCGATGTCGTAGGCGATCGACGGCGACGTGCGCGCCGCCACGAGCTTCTTGTACTCCTTCTTGGGCAGCGCCGCCTCCTCACGGGAGATGGCGCCTTCCGCGACCACGATGACGGTGAAGCGCGCACCCGACTGCATACGGCGGTCGATCGCGGCGATCACGTTATCCATCTCGTAGGGGATCTCGGGGATCAGGCACACATCCGCGCCACCGGCGACGGCGGAATACAGGGGAATCCAACCGACCTTGTGCCCCATGATCTCGATCACAAAGACGCGGCCGTGGCTGCTCGCGGTGGTGTGGATGTCGTCGATGCACTTGGTCGCGATCTCGACCGCACTCGTGAAGCCGAAGGTGATGTCGGTCCCCCATGTGTCATTGTCGATGGTCTTGGGCAGCGCGATCACGTTCAGGCCCTCCTGCGCCAAGCGGTTGGCAGTCTTGGTGGAGCCGTTGCCGCCCAGCATGAACAGGCAGTCGAGGGCGCGCGTCTACTCGTTCGGCGAGGAGGCCGATACGGTGTACCTGTCCAGCGCCGACATGATGACGCGCAACACCGAGCACCGTGTCGAGATCGCCTATCCCGTCATCGACCCCGCCTGCCGCGCCATGGTGCGTGACTACATGGCCGACCAGCTGCGCGACAACGTGAAGGCCCGCGAGCTCGACGCACGCGGACGCTGGGTCCCCGTTGCCCGCGCGGAGGGCGAGGCACCCTTCAACGCGCAGGAGCACCTCATGGCGCAGGCCATCGAGCGCGCCAGAGCCGCCGAGGAGAAACGCGCCCAGACTGCGGCCGGGAGGGAGCTCCGTGCACGCGCCGAGCTTTTGGAGTCCGCCCAGCCCCTGCCTAGCACACGCGCATGCGGAACCTCCCCCGCCAAGGGAAAGATCGTCCAGGCCGAGGCGACCGTCATCGTGCCGGCACCCCAGCCCGCCGAGGGCCGCTTCAAACGCGGCTGGCGCATGATTGTGAGCGGCTTCAAGGAGATGCTCTCCTAGCAGCCTTCCAACTGCTCGCTCGTCTCGAGCCATGCCATCTCGAGCTCGTCGAGCTCGTCGCGAGCGGCGGCGAAGGCATCCTGCTGGGCGGTGAGTGCGGCAAAGTCGGTGGGATCGATGTCGAACATCCCCCGCTCCAGCTCCTCGACCTTGGCGCGACGCGTCTCCATCTTGCGCTCGAGGGAGGCGACCTCCTTTTTGAGGCGCTGACGCTCCGCATTCGAGAGCCCGTTCCGAGGACCCTGAGCGCCCGTCTGCGGGGCGTTCGAAGGATTGGGGTCACACCCCTGACCGCCGTTGGATCCGGGGGCCTGAGGACGCGCGGAGCCGCCCGCACCCAAGCCCTCCGTCAACCGGAGATACTCATCCACGCCACCCGGCACGTGTCGCAGGGTGCCGTCGATGAGCGCCCACTGCTGGTCGGTCACGCGCTCCATGAGGAAGCGGTCGTGCGTGACCAGGATGAGCGTGCCGGGCCAACTGTCCAGCAGGTCCTCCACGAGTGCGAGCATATCCGTATCCAAGTCGTTGCCGGGCTCGTCCAGGATGAGCACGTTGGGCTCCTCCAGGATGGTGAGCAGCAGCGACAGGCGACGCTTCTGACCACCGGAAAGATCCTTGATGCGGCTCCACATCTGCTGCTGCGTGAAGCCGAGGCGCTCAAGGAGCTTCTCGGGGCTCGTTTCCTTGCCCTCCACCATCACATAACGCTTGCCACGGGCGAGCACCTCTCGAATCGTATCGTCCTCAACGGGCTTCAGTTCATCGAGCTGCTGGGAGAGGACGCCGAAGCGCACCGTGGACCCGATCTTCACGCGACCGCGGCGAGGGCTGAGCTTGCCCTGGATGACGTTGAGCAGCGTGGTCTTGCCGGCGCCGTTCTCGCCAAGCAGGCCGTAGCGGTCGCCCGCGCCGATGAGCCACGTGACATCCGTGAGCACGGGGCGCGTCGTCTGCCCCGCAGCGGATGCGGTCGCATACCCCGCGTCCACATCGATCACGTCGATGACCTGCTTGCCCAAGCGGCTCACGGCGAGACGCTTGAGCTCGAGCTCGTTGCGCACCGGCGGAACGTCGGCGATGAGTTCGCGCGCCGCCTCGACGCGGAACTTCGGCTTGGTGCTGCGCGCCTGGGCCCCGCGCGAGAGCCACGCGAGCTCCTTGCGCGCCATGTTGCGGCGACGCTCCTCGGTCACCTGCGCCATGCGGTCGCGCTCGACGCGCTGCAGGATATAGGCGGAGTACCCGCCCTCGAACGGATCGACGCACCCGTCGTGCACCTCCCACATGGACGTGCAGACCTCGTCGAGAAACCAACGGTCGTGCGTGACCACGAGCATGGCGCCGCTCGCCTTTTGCCAACGCGCCTTGAGATGCTCCGCCAACCAGTTGATGGTACGCATATCCAGGTGGTTTGTGGGCTCGTCGAGCATGAGGACGTCGTAGTCGCCGATAAGCAGACGCGCCAAGTCCACGCGGCGGCGCTGCCCACCGGAAAGCTCGCCAACCAGGCCCTCCCACGGCACGTCGGCGATGAGGCCGTCCAGGATCTGGCGCACGCGCGGGCTCGCGGCCCACTCATACTCGGGTGCATCGCCTACCACAGCGCGATGCACCGTCGAGGCGCTGTCGAGCGAGTCGCGCTGGCCGAGCACGCCAACCGTCACGTCGCGGCGGCGCGTCACGCGGCCAGCGTCGGGCTCGATCCCCCCGGACAAGATCCCCAGCAAGCTCGACTTTCCGTCTCCGTTTTTACCCACGATGCCGATGCGGTCGCCCTCGTTGACGCCCAGCGTCACGTCCTGGGCAATCAGTTTGGTGGGAAACTCAAGATGCACGCTATCGCAGCCGAGCAGAATTGCCATGTCGAATCGCTCCTCGCAGTCATATTCTCCAGTCCCCCATCTTAGCAGGGCGGCCGTACTACCACGTCGCGCATATGGGTAGAACATATCTCGTTGTCATCGATTGGAGGAACCATGCCCATCAGTGCCAGCAACGTCCAAATTCGAGAGGCCCGTCTTGAGGACCTCGACGAACTCGCCGACCTGTACTGCACGCTCTGGACCAACAGCCTACGCAACCGAGGCGACTTCGAAGACGCCATGCTTGCCGGGCGCTACAACATCGCCATGCAGTTCCAGCGCTCCCCCATCGCGCTTGTTGCCGAAGCCGACGGCACGCCTATCGCCGCTTGTTGCGTTGGTATTTTTGACGAGGGGGTACCGCGGGACAACCCTTCGTGGCAGGCTCGCTACGAGGAGCTTCTTGCCCAGGCGCGCGAGCGCGTCGAGGCGGGCGCCGACGAGCGCCTCGAGGGCTGCCTGTTTGGCGACACGCGCGAGAAGGCCACGGCAGACCGCTTTGCCGCAACGGGCAACGAGTACGCCCAGGGGCAGATCAACCTCATCATCATCCGCCCCGAATGGCAGGGCAAGGGCCTGGGCCGCGAGCTCATCAGCCGAGCACGTGCCGAACTCAAGGCCGCCGGTTGCTCAAAGTTCTTCCTCATGAGCGACAATCAATCGGACTATGAATTCTACGACCACATCGGCATGACGCGCATCGCCGAGGACCACAGCCAAGACACCGGCGATGGCTTCACCGTCTACATCTACGGCGACGAAGCATAACGGAGCCCCACCGTAACGCACTTACGACCACACGCACGCGCCCGCCGCTCGACATGAAGCGGCGGGCGCGTTCGCGTTTCACGGCATCTCGCCCTCGATGCAGCATCGGGCAGTCGGCATCCGAGCGCGACAGCACACAGCCGCGTGCAGTCGCAGCTAGGAGAACATGCCAGTAAGGTAGTCGTTCAGGCGCTTGTCGCGGGGGCGCTGGAAGATCTGATCGGTCTGCCCGCATTCGACCATGTCCCCCATGTAGAAGAAGGCGGTGCGATTGCTCACGCGGCTCGCCTGCTCCATGTTGTGCGTCACGATCACTATCGCGCGATCGCGCACGATGCTTTGCATGAGCTCCTCGATGGCGAGCGTCGAGATGGGGTCGAGCGCCGAGCAGGGCTCGTCAAACAAGATCACGTCGGGATGCATGGCGAGGGTGCGCGCGATGCAAAGGCGCTGCTGCTGTCCGCCAGACAGCGAGTAGGCGCTTTTGTGCAGCTTGTCTTTGACCTCGTCCCACAGCGCGGCGGCGCGCAGGCTCTCCTCCACCAGGGAATCGAGGTTGTCCTTGCCCCTCAAACCATGCCGCCACGGCGCGAACACGATGTTCTCGTAAATCGACTTGCGAAACGGGTTGGGTTGCTGAAACACCATGCCAATCGAGCGCCGCAACTCGTAGAGGTCCTCATCGCGCGTGTTGACGTTGCGCCCGCCGTAGCGTATCTCGCCCTCGACGCGACATCCGCGGATCTCGCGGTTCATGAGGTTGAGCGAGCGGAGAAACGTCGACTTCCCGCAGCCGGACGGCCCGATCAACGCAGTGATCTCACCCGTGCGAAACGCGAGCGACGTGCCATGCAGCGCATGGTTTTCACCGTAATACACATGGACATCGCGCGTCTCGAGGACGATCTCGCCGGGCTCGACGCCCGACTTCCACGCAGCAAATTCAATCATTCGGCCGTCATCCTTTTCGCCAGGGCCTTGCCGGCCACACGGGACACCACGTTGAACATCAGCACGCATATCATCAGCAATGCGGCGGTGCCCCACACGATGTGCTGCGCCGAGGCGCTACCCTCGCCGTAAATCTTGTAGATGTGCACGGCGAGCGATTCGCCCGGTCGGAAGATGTTCCACGCGCACGTGGGGCTCGCGAAATTCAGCGAGAGGAAGTTGAGGCGCACGGGGCTCGACATGCCCGACGTGAACAGCAGCGCGGCGGCCTCGCCAAACACGCGTCCCGCCGACAGCACGACGCCCGTCACGATCGCGGGCATGGCCGCGGGGATGAGCACGTGAATCGTCGCCTCCCATCGCGTGAGCCCCATCGCGAGGCACGCATCGCGCTGATGCCGCGGCACGTCTTCGAGGGCCTGCTGGATCACACGGACCAAAATTGGGATGTTGAACATGGTCAGGGCGACGGCGCCGGAGATGATCGAGTACTTCCAGCCGAAGTTCACCGAGAACACGAGGAAGCCGAACATGCCCACCACGATCGAGGGCAGCGAGGAGAGCACCTCGATGGCGGTGCTGGCGACGCTTGTCACGGGGCCTGAGGGCGCGTACTCGGTAAGGAACACCGCGGCGCCCAGGCTCACCGGCACCGAGATGATCAGCGTGAGCACGAGCAGATATAACGAATCGAACAGCTGGTAGGCGACACCACCGGCGACGCCTCCGGAGCGGCTGGGCTGCGTGAGGAAGCCGGGCGTGAACAGCGTGGAGACCCCTTCGAAGAGGATGAAGCCGACCATGGCGACGACGATGAGCATCACCAGGCCCGCGATGCAGGCGAGCACGATCGTGGCGACCTTGTCACCCCTTTGGGCGCGTCGAATATGCGCGTGCGTCTCCGCCGCGTCACCGCGGGCGACCGCGTCACCGCACGGTGCGGGGCCGGCGTCGCGCAACGCATCCGCGCCGCCGCACGTCGCCTCCGCGGCCTGCTTGACACTCGCATAATGGGCGCTAGCCATGAGACTTCGCCCCCTTCTTGCCGATCAGATGGATGATGAGGATAAAGACGAGCGACATGCCCATCAACAGCAGGGCGAGCGACCACAGCACGTCCTTTTGCACCGACCCGTCGGCATAGATCGCCATGCTCGTGGTAAGCGTCGTCGTGATGGTGGACGCGGGCGACAGCAGAGACAGGGGCATGACCTCGGCGCCTCCGATGACCATGCGCACAGCGAGCGTCTCGCCAAACGCACGGGTCATGCCGAGAACCACCGCGGTCATGAGCGACGGCATGGCGCTCGTGAGCACCACGTGGAGAATCGTCTGCCAACGGGTATACCCCAGCGCCAGAGAGCCCTGACGGTATCCGTCGGGCACCGCGCGAAGGGCGTCCATGGACAGGGTCGTCACCGTGGGCAAGATCATCACCGCCAGCACGATGGCGCCGGGCAGGATGCCCATGCCCGTCTGCGTGCCAAACACCGCCTTGCACGCGGTGACCACCACGTGAAAGCCGATGAGGCCGAACACCACCGACGGAATGCCCACGAGCAGCTCGACGAGCGGCTGGAAGATGCGCCGGCCAAACGAGGGCGCAATCTCGACGGCAAAGATGGCCGAACCCACGGCGATGGGCAGCGCGATCGCGGTCGACAGCAACGTGACCGCAAACGACGTGACGATGAGCGGCAGCGCCCCGGTCTGCGGCAAGCCGGTCGCCTCGTCCACGTGCGCGAGGCTCCAGTTGGTCCCCGTGAAGAACCCGATTACGTCGACGCCGTCCTTGAAAAAGGTCGACAGGCCCTTGAGCGCCACCATGACGATCAGCGCTACCACAAGAAGCGTCACGAGCGCTACGCACGCGCCCGTGACGCCCTGGCCGACCCTCTCAAGACTGCGCTTAGGCATGAGCTTTGCCATGACGCACCTTTCAAGATGTACTCGGACTACCGTTATTTCTTCGAGACGACGCCCTCGGCGTCCTTGACGACCTTCATCTCGGCGACCGGAATGAAGCCCTGCTCCTCAACGAGGGAGCCCTGAACGTCATCGGAGAGCATGTACTCGAGGAACGCCTTCGTGGCGTCGTCGGCGTCCTTGGCGCAATACATGTGCTCGGTCGCCCAGATGGGGAAGCTGTTGTCGAGGACGTTGTCGCTCACGGGCTCGACGGCGCCGACCTTGATGGCGGTGAACTTCGCGTCGTCGAAGTGGGAGAAGTCGATGTAGGAGATGGCGTTGTCGGTAGAGCCCATCAGGGTCTGGACGTCGCCGGATTTATCCTGCTCGGGCTGCGCGGGCTTATAGGTGTTCTTCTCGTCGCCGAACACAGCGGCCTCGAACGTGGCGCGGGTGCCGGAGCCCTCCTTGCGGTTGACGACCACAATCTCGGCGTCCTCGCCACCAACCTCGCTCCAGTTGGTGATGGCACCGCTGAAGATGCCCTTGAGCTGGTCGAGCGTCAGGTCGTCCACCGTGACGTTCTTGGACACAATCGGGCCCATGCCCACGACCGCAACCTCGTGGTCCACGAGGTTGGCGGCGGCGTCGGCATCGAGCTTGGTCTCGGCGAAAACGTCCGAGTTGCCGATGGTGACGGTACCCGAGGACACAGCGGTCAGACCGGCGCCGGACCCGTTGCCGGAACCGGAGATGACGCAGTCGGGGTTCTCGTTCATGAACTGCTCGGCCGCGGCCTCCACCAGGGCGGCGAAGGACGAGGCGCCGTCGTAGGTGACCTCGCCCACAACGCCTGCGGCGGCGTCGGCGGAACCGGCGGCAGGGGCCTCAGTGCCACCGCAGCCGACGAGACCCAGCCCGGCAGCCGCGGCGAGACCGCCGGCAAGACCGATAAACGAGCGGCGAGAGCAGGAATAATCGAACATGGTTCTCCCTTCGAGAGTGTACAGCGCGCACGGTGCGCGCGACGGATCGGAGCGCTTGAGGCCCCATGGGGCGCAACCCTGTGGCCCCATCCGTCTTTCGACACAGCACAATACCGTGCACTCACCGGCCATTTCCCCACGTTCGCCGTCTCTTACCGCACTCTGACCAACCATTACGAAGCATTACGCCACCGCTTACGGGCAGCTTACAAAGTCACCGAGACCGCAGTCGGATGACGCCTGGAACGAATTCTTTGCAGGAGTCCGAGCCGTTGCACCCATTTCCACGATCGATGGGGGCACTAAGACGCGCGATTTACACTGTATGGGGGGGTTTGATTTTAAGATGTGCGGGGTTATTCAGCAGGTTCCGGAATAGGACAGCATCCGTGTGCCCTGAAACCTCGATTTTTCCATCCCGCAAAGCTGGTATACAAGTCCGTTTTAAACAAAGCCCTCACATCTTATTTTGTAACCCCCTACCACACGCATTGAGCAATACACAATCGTTGCGCAGCATGCGTTCCGCTGCTTTCACGCCCGCGCGGTTACGCATTAGTTGGACACGGCAAACACATGCAAAACCCCGCCTCTCAAGTGGAGACGGGGCATAATTCATGGAGTTGTAGGGTGCGCATCCGTACGAGGATGCTTACACCCTCTTATGCAGGAGCCAGCCGAGCAACCGCGAATCAGCCGACTCAGCTAATGCCTCTTTTTCGGACGCTTCTTCTTGGAGGGCTGGCCTATCTTCCCATCATCCGGGCTATCGTGGCGTTTGCGATACAGGTGACCGCCAAACACCATGGCCAGCGCGATGATTGCGATATAGAACAACTGCTCCCAAAGATTTGGCATGGACTCGTCCCTTCGTGCAGATACCTACAGATCAAGCTCATTCAGGCGCAAAATGGCAAGGATATACATCTTGAGCGCATCGCGCAGCAAGGCCTCGCACGCCGCCTCGTTGGGGCCGTGCATACTGCCGGCCCACTCGGGAAGCTCGAGACTGTTGTCCTCGGGGCCAAACGAGACGGCGCATGCGAAATTGCGGGCGTACGTGCCGCCGCCCATGGAAAACGGCGCAGCGGGCTTGCCCGTCACTTCACGATACACATTGAGCAGCGCCTGCACCGCCGGGCTGTCGGCCGAGACGGAAAACGGCTCTTTCGAACGGCCTCTCTGGAACTCGGCCCCATAGCGGGCTGCATGGGCGCGGCAGATCATCGCCATCTCATCGCAGGTAATCGAATCGGGGTAACGGACGTCGATGGTCTGCGAAATACGGCCATCACATACGTCGATGGTGCCGGCGTTGCACGTGAGCGAACCAAACGCGTCGCTTTCCGCCTCGATGCCCAAGCCCTCGCCCGCCGTGCCCTCGTGCACGATGGAGAGCAGGTTGAGATAGGCGAGCTCGGACTCCGCAAAAAGATCGGGGCGCGCAGACGCGACCTCCTGGAGATACTCGACCACCAGCGCGATCGCGTTGATAGTGCCCTCGGGCAGAGAGGCGTGACCGCCGATGCCCTGCGCAAAGATGCGCGTGCGGGTGCCATCCAGCACCTCGACAACAAGGCGGTCAGCATGGGCGCGCGGGGCGGGAAGCTCGGAAGCGGGCACGGCGAGCACGCACACCGACTCGCTCGGAATGGCGTTTGTGGCCTCGGCACCGCTCCACGACTCAATCACGCCACCCTCGATCGGGGCGCTCACGAACGTACCGCCGAAGCAGCCCTTCTCGGCGTTGCACACCGGGAACTCGGCATCGGGGGTGAACAGGAACAGAGGTTGCTCGTGCGTGGCCAGATAATGATGTACGTCCGTCATGCCCACCTCTTCATCGCAGCCGATGAGCGCACGGAAGGTGTAGCGCGGCGTGATGCCGGCGCGCAGCAGGTAGGCGCCCGCATACAACGAGAGCACGGCCGGCCCCTTGTCGTCGATCACACCGCGGCCGAGCAGCCATCCTTCGCGCCGCTCCATGGTGAAGGGGTCGGTCGCCCAACCGGGGCCTGCGGGGACCACGTCGACATGCGCGATGGTGGCGATATGCCCGGAGCGCTCGCCAGCGATATCGGCAAAACCGACATAACCCTCGTCATCTCCCACCTGATAGCCCAGGCGCTCTGCAATGGCGAGGGCGGAATCCAGCGCCCCGCGAACGGGCGCGCCAAAGGGGGAACCTGCCTCGCCCACCGACGAATCGGCAACCGAGGGATGCGCCACGAGGGAGGCGATATCTGCGACGACGTCCTCCCACACCTCGTCGACGTAGTTCTCGACGTCCTCCATCACATCAGCGCGCATGGGCGCCCCCTTCCCTCTCAGTTACATCAACAAGGCACTATTATGCCCCAATACAACAAACGACTGCCGGCGGTGCGGACGAGCGGCGAGGCGCCAACCCGATAAACGGCATGCCGGCTATCGCTTCATGAGAAAGACCCCGGCGAGCGGATGCCCGTCGGGGTCTGCAGCGAACCTATGGTTCAAAGGCGATAGCCGAAGTGCTACTCGGCGTCCTCGGCCTTCTCCTCACCCTCGAGCGGGGTAACCTCGATCTCGATGCCGAGGGTCTCGGCAGCGGACTTCATGGAGAGGGAGATACGACGACGGTCGAGGTCGATCTCCATGACCTTGACCTGGACCTTGGCACCCACAGCGGTGACCTGAGCAGGCTGGTCGACGTGCTTGTTGGCCATCTCGGAGATGTGGACCAGGCCCTCGATGCCGTCACCGAGGTCAACGAACGCGCCGAAGGGCACGAGCTTGGTGACGGTACCCTCGACGATAGCGCCCACGGGGTACTTCTTGACGAGAGCGCGCCACGGATCCTCGGTGGTCTGCTTGAGACCGAGGGAGATGCGCTCGCGGTTCAGGTCGACGTCGAGAACCTCGACCTCGACCTCCTGGCCGACCTTGACGACCTCGGAGGGGTGGTTGACGTGGTTCCAAGAGAGCTCGGAGATATGGATGAGGCCGTCGATGCCGCCCAGATCCACGAAGGCGCCGAAGTCCACGATGGAGGAAACGGTGCCCTTGAGGCGCATGCCGCTCTTGAGCTTGGAGAGAATCTCGGAGCGCTCGGCCTTGCGGGACTCCTCGAGGACAACGCGGCGGGAGAGCACGACGTTGTTGCGGTTGCGATCCATCTCGATGACGCGGGCCTCGATGGAGGTGCCGAGATAGGAGGTGAGATCCTTCACGCGGCGAAGGTCAACGAGGGAAGCAGGCAGGAAGCCACGGAGGCCGATGTCGAGGATAAGACCGCCCTTGACGACCTCGATAACCTCGCCCTCGACGTTCTCGCCGGCGTTGAACTTCTCCTCGATGCGGTTCCAGGCACGCTCGTACTCGGCGCGCTTCTTGGAGAGAACCAGACGACCGTCCTTGTCCTCCTTCTGGAGCACGAGCGCCTCGATGGAGTCGCCCAGCGCCACGAGGTCGGCGGGGTTGGCATCCTTGCGGATGGAAAGCTCGCGGACGGGAATGACGCCCTCGGACTTGAAGCCGATGTCGACGAGGACCTCGTCGCGCTCGATCTTCACAACGGTGCCGTTGACCAGGTCGCCCTCATCGAAATCGGTGATGGAGTTGTCGATGAGGTTGTTCATCTCCTCGGTATCGACGTCGTCGAGGGAGAAGATGGACGAGTTCTGAATCTCACTCAAAGGTGGACCCCTTTCGAACTACGGGGCCCCGATTACCTGACCTGCAGATGGTTGCGTGCTTTGAGGGCGATATCGCCGCCAGCGCGCGCGCACCGTTTGGAACAATCTCGGGGGCCGACAGATACTATCGTGAAGCATATGCATTCACGAAACAGTAGGTTACGTGGAATCCTGCTCGTTTTCAAGCGTGAAGTACGAATTTTTCGTCTATGGCTACAAACCTTTCGCGAATGGCGCCCCTGGGTCAAAGACCCTCACGTAGAATATATGTGAAAGAGCGATTCAAATACAGGAGCCCTCGTGTCCACCATTCAAGAAGTTGCCAAGCGGGCCGGCGTTTCCGCGGGTACGGTCTCGCGGTATCTCAATGGCTACCAGCTCAAGGCGGCAAACCAAAACCGCGTTGAGGCCGCCATCGAAGAACTCGGCTACCGAAGCAACTACCTCGCGCGCAGTCTGCGGTCAAACCGCAGCATGTCCATCGGCCTGCTCATCAACAACATGCTCAACCACTTCGCCGTGAGCGTCGTCGCGCAGGTGGAACGCAAGATGGAGCTCAACGACTACAACATCATCCTCAGCGGTTTCCGCGAGGACCGCGACGTGTTCGTGCGCAAGCTGGAGAACCTCATCGACCGCTGCGTGGACGGCCTCATCCTGTGCGAGCCCATCGAGGACGAGCGCGCCCGCAAGATCATCGAGCAAAGCGGCGTGCCCACCCTTTCCATTTCCAACCCCCTCCCCTACTCCTGCGTCGACAACATCCTCGCCTCCAGCCGCAAGAGCTGCCGGGAGGTGACGCGCGGCATGATCGAGGCCGGCCACGAGCGCATCGGCGTGCTCGCCGCCTCCCAGGAGGAGTACGTGTCGCGCGAGCGCCTCGCCGGCGTGCTCGAGGCGTTCGACGAGGCGGGACTCCCGCGCAAAAACGCCGTCGTCCGCATCGGCGGGTATCCGCGCGAATGCGGCTACCGCGACATGATGCACCTGGTCAACGAGGAGCGCGTCGACTGCGTCTTCGCCCTCAACTACGGGCGCAGCCAGGGTGCACAGCAGGCGCTCAACGAGCTCGACCTTCGCATTGGCGAGGATATCTCGTTTGCCTGTTACGACTACCTCGACACGAAGACGTATTTCCACCCGAGCATCACCACGGTGTGCCCGCCCTCCATCGAGATCGGCTCGATGGCGGCGACCGAGATCCTCGCGATGATCGAGGAGGACCGGCTCGGCGGCGGCAACACCACGTACGTGAACGAAGACATCGCCTGGCTGCCCTCCATCATCGGGCTGAGCGAGAGCTGAGAACAGCAAAGGGCCCCGCAGCCGCTTACTCACGGCTACGGGGCCCTTCCACACTTCGACGCGCAGTGCGATTAGGCGTTTTTCTTGGCAAGATCGATGAACTTGCCGGCAAGGATCTTGAAGGTCTCGGCGCTCATGAGCTGGTCCTCGGCGTGGATGAGGATAATGCTCGGATCGATGTGATCGCCGCCAGCCTCCTGGGCGATCATCTCGCCGTGCTTGGCGTGACCCACCAAGAAGAACTGCTCGCCCTCGGCGACACGGGCCTCGGCCTCCTCGATCTTGCCGGCGCCCGCCAGGTCGATAGCCTCGATGAAGCAGCTGCGGGCAGAGCCCACGTTGGCGATGATCTCGAAGCAGGCCATCTCGATCTTGTTCATCTCGTCCATGTTATTCCTCGCTCTCCGCGGCATCCGCTGCCGCATGCGCGGGCTCCTCGGGCAGCGCCTGGCAGGCGTCGCCCTCCTGAGAAGAAGCCCTCTCCTTAATGATGTACAGCTCCATGTCGTGCAGACGGCTCTTGATCTTGCGCTTGGCGAAGGGGCTGTACAGGGTTCCCATGAGCTTGCCGTTGAGGTCGTTCAGGGCCTTGTCGCCCTCGTAGCCCTCCTCGTAGACAACCGTGATCGCATCCTGCCCGGCGATGGGCTCGATCTCGTAGCGCACGGTGTTGACGCCGCGCGACGAGGTGATCGAGGCCGCATAGCGATACGGCGGCTCGAACTCGGTGATCTTGGTGGTCACGTGCTGGGCGCCGCCGAGCTTGGCGTTGAGCGTCTTCTGATAGCTGAAACCCGCCTTGAGCTTCTTGGCGGGCACCTTCTTGCCGCGCGCCTACTCGGCGTCGTAGAGCACCGACGTGGTGATGCTCTCGAAGAGCTCCTCAGCTCGGACACCCATCTTGACCTGTACTTTCATTGCCCCTCCTCATGAGGGGCGCCCCGGTGCCGCACGTTGTGCGACAAAGGGCGCCCCAGGCGTTTAGAAGCCACGCGCCTCGGCGAGCTGCTTGTACCAACGGCCGCTCTTCTTGACGCGACGCTCTTGCGTCTCGAGGTCAAGCTCGACCAGGCCATAGCGGTTCTTGTAGGCGTTGAGCCAGCTCCAGCAATCGATGAACGTCCACAGATGATACCCGATGCAGTTGGAGCCCTCGTCGATGCCGCGGGCGAGCTGCGTCAGGTGCTCCTTGATGAAGTCGATGCGGTAGTCATCCTGGATGGTGCCGTCCGGCCCGCGGAATGCCTCCTCGCCCTCGACGCCCATGCCGTTCTCAGAGACGATCCACTCGATGTTGCCGTAGTTGTCGCGGATGTTGCAGGCGATGTCGTACAGGGCCTCAGGGTAGATCTCCCACCCGCGGTGCGGATTCATGCGGCGGCCCGGCATGGCGTACACGTCGTAGTAGTACGACGGCATGAACGGCGCCTCGGGGTTGGGAAGGCTGGCGCGGGCGCACACGCGCAGCGGCTGGTAGAAGTTCACGCCCAGGTAATCGACCGTGTTGTCGCGGATGATGGCGAGGTCGTCCTCATCGACGGCGGGCATGAGGTCGTGCTTCTTGATGAGCTCGACGAGCTCGGGGTCGTATACGCCCTTCACGCTCGGGTCGAGGAAGCTCTTGTTGGCGAAGAGCTCGGCGATGTGCGCGGCGCGGACGTCGGCGGGATTGTCCGAGCGTGGGTACGCCGGGGTGAGGTTGAGCACGATGCCGATCTTGGCGTCGGGGATGACCTCGTGGCAGGCGCGGACCGCCAGCGCGCTCGCCAGCGCAGTGTGATAGGCAACCTGGACGGCCGCCTTGGGGTCGACCTTGCACGGGTAGTGGTACTGCTGCAGGTAGCCGCACTCAACATGCACGATGGGCTCATTGAACGTGTACCAGCGCTTCACCACGTCGCCAAACAGCTCGAACGCGCAGCGGGCGTAGCGCGCGTAGAGGTCCACGACCTCGCGGCTCTCCCAGCCGCCGCGCTCCTGGAGGGCGACGGGCATGTCGAAGTGGAACAGGTTCACGAACGGCTCGATGCCCTCGGCGCGAAGCGTGGAGAACACGTTGCGGTAGAACTCCACGGCCTCAGGGTTGGGGTCGCCCTCCGGATCGGGCAGCAGGCGCGACCAGCTGATCGAGGTGCGGAAGGAGTTTTGGCCCGTCTCGTGCAGCAGCGCGATATCCTCACGCCAGTGCTCGATAAACGTCGACGTGTCGGCAGGGCCAACGCCGCCGTGGAACTTGTAGGGCTCGAGGCCGTACCACAGATCCCAGATATCCTGGGCCTTGTGCTCGGCGTCGTGGGCGCCCTCGGACTGCGGCGCGCTCGTGGCGCTGCCGAAGTAGAACCCTTCCGGGAACTTGACGTCCATCGTCTTACCTCTTTCTTTTCACGAACAGGTAAATGCCGCTCACCACGACGATCACCAGACCGCCCACGAGCAGCCCGATGCTTTTCGGAGATCCCTCTGCGGCGCCGAAATTCGACATCACGATGAAGAAGAAACCGAGGCCCATGACAAAAACGGCCCAAGGCGATCGAAATCCCATGAGTGGCATACCTTTCTTAGTAAAAGGGCCGCCGGCAAGTCCGCAGACTACCGGCGGCCGGTGAGCGCGGCCCACATGAAACGCATGTGCGTCTAAGGACCGCGCAGGTCAGTCAAGCGCGATGCAGTGTAGCACTACGCCTGAGCGGCAGCGGCGTCGGCCTTCCCCTGCTCCTTGTTCGCCAGGATGACAAACGGGAGCCAGATGATGAAGGAGACAACGAGGTTGAGCAGCGCGACGAGCGCGGCCATGATGTTGCCGCCGGTGGCGAAGAACGCGTACAGGCCGACGGGCATGATCCACGGCACCTGGATGTAGACGGGCGGGATGATGCCGGCGTAGGTGAAGCCGAGCGCGATGGCGGCGGTGATCACCGGGACGAGCAGCCAGGGGAAGAAGTACAGCGGGTTGAGCACGATGGGCATACCGAAGATGATGGGCTCGTTGATGTTGAACACGCCCATGGGAGCGGCCAGCTTGGCGATGGTCTTGGAATCCTCACGCTTGGAGAAGAAGAGGATGGCGATGATCAGGCCGAGGGTGAGGCCGGAGCCGCCCATCATGGTGTAGGCGTCGAAGGAGCCGCGGGTCCACATGTAGGGCAGCTGGGAGATGTCGCCGGTGGCGTTCCACACGGAGAGGTTCTCGAGCAGAGCCGGGGTGTAGATGCCCTCGGTGATGGGGGCGAGGACGTTCATGCCGTGGATGCCGAAGAACCAGAAGAGCTGGGCCAGGAACTCAACGAGCAGGACCGTGAAGAAGCCGGAGGACATGCCGAGCAGCGGGCGCTGGATGAACTCGGAGATGAGGTCGTTGGGGTACGAACCGGAGACGACGACGCAGATCTGGGTGACGATGCCGGCGAAGAAGATGGCGGCGACACCGGGGATCATGGCGACGAAGGCGTTGTTGACCGCAGGCGGCACGGAATCGGGCAGCTTGATGGTGAGCTTGGCCTGAATGAGCTTGATGTAGATCATCGTGCAGGCGAGGCCGAAGATCAGCGCGGTGAACAGGCCGGTGGCGCTGGTGAGCGCAGTGGAGATCATGCTCGGTGCCGTGACGCTCATCGTGACCGCACCGGCGTCGGTGACGGCCAGGCCGGTCAGGCCCGCGGCCTCGAGCGCCTTGACGGCGTCGGGGGTGACGTCGGCCAGGGTGTAGGCGAACTCAGGAGCGAAGTTCATCGTGGCCACGACGGAGGCCAGGGAAACGGCGGCGCCGGAGATGGGCGACACGTCGTAGGCCTTGCACAGGTGATAGCCGAGGGCGAACGCGAAGCAGAGCGCCAGGATGGAGATGGAGCCGTTGTAGACGTTCACGTTGACGTTGATGAGCTGGGTGCAGGCCTCAGTGAAGGCATTGCCCGCGCCCCACCAGGTGTTGGGAAGATCGCGGAAGAACACGTTCAGAAGAACTGCGATGGAGCCGGCCATCGTAACCGGCATGATGGAGATAAAGCCGTCACGAATCGCGACGAGGTGACGCTGATTACCGATCTTCTGCGCGACCGGCATGAACTTGGTCTCCATCCAATGCATGAAGCCGTCCATGGGTGATGCCATGTCATCTCTCCTTAGAAAAAACGGGGTGATGGTGAATAGATGCGTCTGCGGGAGATCCCGCGGGGTTGAGCGCGCTGGGCGCGCCCGTTTACTCGTGGCCGATGAGCTTGAGGCCCTGATCGAGGACCTTCGCACCGTCCATCATGCCGTAGGCCATCATGTCGATGACCTCGACCGGCGTATCGCCGGCCACGGACTTGATCTTATCCAGCAGGAAACGAACCTGCGGACCGAGCAGGATGACGTCCGCCTTCTCGGCGTTCGCCTGAGCCTCGGCCTCGGGCACGGCCCAAATGGTTGCCTCGATGCCGCGCTCAGCCGCGCTCGCCTGCATCTTGGAGACCATCAGGCTCGTGGACATTCCTGCGGAGCAGCAAAGCAGAATGTTGACCATGAGCTCTCCTCCTTTCCTTTCCCCGCGTCATGCGGGAACGACACTGCGCGACCACCGGGGAGGCGGCCGCAATATTCACATCACCCCTACTGCGATAATACGCTGTGGGTGAGGAATACCCAAGTACAACCTGACACGTGTTGCGTAAGTGTCTACTCGTCACGCCTACGCAAACTGGGGCAGGTACTGCTTGTGCGCCTCGATGAGCTCATCAACCACGATGTTGGCAAGCTTGTCGGACGGGCACAGCGGGTTCATCTCGAGTGCGGCGACGGCCAGGTCGCGGTCGCCGGTGATGGCGGCCTCGACCACCATGCGCTCGAAGCCCTTCATCATCTGCACATAGCCGGAGATGCGCGGCTTGAGCTCACCGGTCGCGAGCGGCTTGGGGCCGTCGGCGGTGATGCGGCACGCGACCTCGACGGCACTCGACGAGGGCAGGCCCTCGATGCAGCCGTCGTTGCGGACGTCCACATACTGGATGTCGCCGCGGTTGGTGTGAATGGACTCGATGAGGTTGCACGCCGCGTCGCTGTAACGCGCGCCGCCGCGCTGCTCGAGCTGCTTGGGCTTGATGTCGAGGCTCTCGTCGCGATAAATCTCGAAGAGCTCGTCCTCGAGGCGCGAGACGACCTCGCCGCGCACGTTGCCCTCCTCGAACTCCTTGAGCTCCTCGGCGAGCATCTCATCGGTGTGGAAATAATAGTTGTGATACGGGCACGGGATGGCGTGGATGCCGCGGATGAACGCCGGCGAGAACGGGATCGACATGAAATTCTTCATGGAGAGCGCCTCGTCCTCGGAGACGTGCGCGTACTTCTCGACCGCCTCGTCGATGACGGAAGCGCCGTCCACGAACACGTCGGTGGCGAACACAAAGTGGTTCACACCCTGGAGCTGGAGCTCCAAGCGGCTCTCATCGACATCGAGCACGCGGGCGATGCCGGCGTGCATGTTGATGGGCACGTTGCACAGGCCGATGGCGCGGTCGAAGTCGGTGTAGTTGAGGATGGCCTCCTCGATCATGCCGGAGGGGTTGGAGAAGTTGATCATCCAAGCCTCAGGACAAAGCTCCTGGACCTCGCGGACGAAGTCGAGGATGACGGGGATGGTGCGGAAGGCCTTGAACATGCCGCCTGCGCCGTTGGTCTCCTGGCCGAGCATGCCGTGGGAAAGCGGGATGCGCTCGTCGAGCACGCGGGCGGGAAGACGGCCGATGCGGACCTGGGAGGTCACGAAGTCGGCGCCGTCGAGTGCGGCGCGGCGGTCGGTCGTGAGGACGACCTTGGTGGGAAGGCCGGCGCGCTTGACCATGCGCTGCGCGAGGGCACCTACGGTGTCGAGCTTATCCTGGCCCTCGGGGATGTCGACAAGCCACAGCTCATCGACGGGAAGATTCTCGTACCGCTTGATGAAGCCCTCGACGAGCTCGGGCGTGTAGCTCGAGCCGCCGCCGATAGTTGCGATCTTGATGCCGTTTGCCATGTGATCCTCTCCTCTTCTTCAACATGTCCGCGTCGCTCTCCCCTCCCGCACCACCGGCGCCGGGGTCGAGCGAGACAGACGACGGGCCTAGAGCAAAATGCCGAACTTCGACCAGGAGTCCAGGTAGTCGAGCAGCATCTGCTCGTGGGCAGGCAGCGTGCCGACGAGATTGCGCGTACCGTCGTCGGGCATCGGCTGGAGCACCAGCTGGAGCTCGCCTTTGTAGCGCGCGCTCGCGTTGTTCACCACGACCACGTCGCCGCGCATAAGGTCGCGCCCAACCGGGCGCACCGGGATGTCGAGATCTGCGAACTCGACGCGCGACCAGGTGCTGCGCAGCAGGTACGGGCTCAGGTCGCCGCGGACCTTGTGCTGCGCGTAGCGAACGACCGCGAGCTCGTTGTCGGTGATGCCGGCATCGGCGACGGGACGCAGCTGCACGCGGGAGCGGTCGAGGCGCTCGATGGCGGCGAGCTCGTCTTCAGTGGCGAAGCAGTTCGAGATGATAATGTCGTCGATCAGGCCCATCGCGCTGAGGTGACGCGCCTGGAAATCCAAGGGCAGGTCGCGATGGCACTCGAGGGTGACGAGGCCTTCCTTGAGCGGCCAGGGGCCGAACGCATCGTTGCGGGGGATGCCGATGAATGCGGCGAGATTCACGCCCAAGTCGCGCACGGCCTTGCTCTCGCGCTCGAAGAACGCGGTACCCAGGCCGCTGAAGCGCTGGGGATAGAAGTTGTGGCAGGAGATGAGGCGCGCGCGATCGGGGTCGTGCACAAGCGTCGCCGGCAGGATGCCATCGGCGCAGCTGGCGTTGAGCTCGATGATGAGGCCGTAGGGATTGCGGGTCATCTCGGCAACCTGACTGGGCTGGAACGGCTCGTCGAGGCGGATGCCGTCGGCGCCGATCTCGGAGAAGAACGAGAGGTCGTCGTAAGAGATGCCGAGCTTGGAGAAGACGTTGGGGGCGACGTCGAAGATGACCTGCATGCCGTTGTCGTGCGCGCAGGAGGTGAGCTGCAGGGACTCGCGCTTGACCTGCTCGACACTCCCCTCAACGGAAAGCAGGCACGAGAAGATGCGGCTGAACCCATGGGCTGCGGCGCGCTCGATGTATGCGCAATCCTGCTCGACCGTCGAGTGCTCGGGGTACAGGGAGATGCCCCACTTCATTTGCGGACGTCCTTCCTCACGTGGACTTAATCGACGCACACGGGGTATGTGTACATCTGATGGTTGGAATTATATCGATTCAATTATTGTTTGTGCTTGATGTTTCTCATAGCTGTTCACGTGGTAAAACGGTATTTCATAAGGTTGTTGCAGCTATTTGTATCGATTTAATTATTCTGTCCGCAACCGCATGAAACCGCGAGCGGTAGAGTTTTGTCGGTAAACGGATGCCAATTGCCCGAAGCCCTGGCGCGCCCAGGGCGCGCCCCTTGCCCTAGCGCCCGGGGCATTGCCTCGTCCCGGCGTCTCCGGCGCTCGGAACCCGCATCGCTCGTCCCCGCCCTGCATCACCCGCTCCGAGCGGCACCGAGAAACCTCGGCGTGCCGCTGATGCCCGAGGCAAGCGATGCGGGGCGAAGCGCGAGGCCGTGAACCGGCGACCAACATGACGACAGGGGTTGGGCGGCGAAACCAACGCGACTCATTCTTGCGTTCGCGCGGATGGATGCGCGACTTTTGGGCATAATCAAAAAAATGTCTCTCCCCATACTGAAAGGACGCGCTCATGGCGGCCCTTAAAGCTGTCGTCTTCGATATGGACGACACGCTGCTCAGCATCAACCTCAACGCCTTTATCGGCATGTTCGCGCTCGACGAGGCGAACCTACTCGCCCAAGCGGCACGCAAGAGCACCGTTTCGCTCTTCACGTCGCTGGGCAGCGCGATGCTGGAGCTCAACAACGGGGAGCGCGCAGAGGGAGACCATCGCAGCAATCAACAATTCTTCGCCGACGAACTGCAGCGACGTTGCGGCATTCCGCTCCTTGAGCCCGCGGTGCTCGACATGATCGAGTGCTACGAGCGCGATATTCTCCCCAAGAAGAACGACCGCCTGATCTCCGCGCGCCCGCGCGAGGGGGCACACGAGGCGATCGAGACCGTTCTCGACCACGGCATGCGCATCGCGCTCCTCACCAACCCGAGCTTCTCACGCACCTGCATCGAGTGCCGCATGGGATGGGGCGACATGCTCGACATGCCGTTTGAGCTCGTCACCACCTGGGAAGGCTCGACGCGCTGCAAGCCGTGCGCCGGCTACTACCAAGAAGCACTCGGCAAACTCGGGCTCTCCCCCGAAGAAACCCTCATGGTCGGCAACGACCCCAAACGCGACTTCCCCTCCCCCGATATCGGCCTCAAAACCGCCTACGTGGGCAACGGCGTGCAGCAGCAGGCCCTCTGGAACGGCAGCATGGCCGATTTCGCCCGCAGCTTTGACGAAATCGAGGAACGCTTCTGCACCAGCGCGTAATGTACGGGCGCATGCAACATTTGAATATTGGGCATCGACTAGCCGTATGAGGGTAAAAATGTCGAAAATTCGGCCGGAGTGTAGCCGATTTTCGACATCATTACCCTCGTTAATTTTGGCCGGCAGCGGGACGGGAAACCGCCCTCGTAATTTGACGAACAGCAAAACGGCGAGCGAGGGCAACGCGCGCCCCGCTCGCCGACTTGCACGACAACCGCGAAAACCCGCTACAGCCTCGTCTCGCCCGTCATGATTTTCAAAATCTCAACGTCGGTGTCTTTCATGCCGACGCGCCCGACATAGCCCATGCTCGCGATGGTCTCCTCAACGGTATCCATGACGATGCCCTCGCCCGCGCGGAACCCACGGCCAGCACGCGCCATGTCGGCGCCCAGGATCGCCGCGTCCACCGCGGCCGAGATCTTCGCCGCGCAACTCGCCTTGGCGCCATCGCACACGATGCCGCCAACGTTGCCAAGGGTGTTGACGATGGTCCCACCGATCTGCTCGCGCGAGCCGCCGCGCATCCACTCGATGGCGGCGCCGGCTCCGCAGCCTGCGCACACCACGCCGCAGAAGGCGGACAGCGCGCCGATGTAGCTCTTCACATGGATGGCGACGAGGTCCGACAAGGCAAGTGCGCGCAGCAGACGATCGCCCGTCACGCCGAGCTCCTCGGCATAGGTCGCCACCGGCATGGCGCACGTGATGCCCTGGTTGCCCGACCCGCACACGATGGCGACGGGCAGGGCGCACCCGCTCATGCGCGCATCGGAACCAGCAGCGGCGCGGGCGCGGGCGCGGCAGGCGAGGTCTTCCCCGCGCGTCGCCAGCAGCGTGCGCCCCACCTCGGCACCCCACGCGGATGTGAGGCCCTCGTCGGAAATCGCGGTGTTGAGCGTCAGCTGGCGCTCGAGCGATGCGCGGGCGAGCTCGATGTCGCCCGATTCGACAAAGTCGATGATGGTGTCGAGCGTCAGGCCCTCAAGGGACTTAGCCGCCGGGGCGTCGGCATCCGCCGCGGGCTGAATGGCGCTCATCAGCGCGCACGTGCCGGAGCAGGAATCCTCGACGTCACCGCCGCGCGCCGCGGGGCACAGCTGATTTGCGGGCACGCCGTCGCGCGCGCAGCGGACGACGTTGGTGTGGTGCTCGGAAATGGCCACCTCGGCGACATGGCCGATGGCTTCGGCGCGCACCTCGATATACAAATTGGGAACGCCCTCGACCAGACTGACCTCGCAGTAGCCCTCCTGGGAAAGCAGCTCGCGGGTGCGGGCGATGTCCGCCTCCCCCACGGCCTCGAGGGTCTCGAGCGCAGCGGACGCGTCGCCGCCCACGGCGCCCAGCACCGCAGCGGCCTCGACACCGCGCATGCCGCCGGAGTTGGGCACGGTCACGCTCTTGACGTTCTTGATGATGTTGCCCGAGCAGCCGACTTTCAGCGAATCGGGCTCGCAGCCCAACACGAGCCGGGCGAGCGCGGCCGCATATGCCACCGCGATGGGCTCGGTGCAGCCGAGCGCGCAAATCAACTCGGAGTTCAAAAGCTCGCACAGAGCCCCGTCGCGCTCCTCAACCGTCATTTCCGCCACGTTCTTACCGTCCACGTCACGCCCCTTTCGAATTCCGTTGCACCTTGTAGTGTAACAGCCCGCCCCAAGCCGCGCGCAATCTAAAAACGCCCCGTCCGAGTGGGCGGGGCGAGAAGGCAGCGGCCAGGCGCGAGGAGCACCGCTGAAAAACCGGGATTACAGAGAGGCACCGGAGGCGCCGTGCGAACAGGCGAGGCGCGGGTGGTACCGTCAGCGCCGCCGGGGCGCAGGCGCCCGCCAGTGCGGGCGACGTGCGTTAGCCGAAAAAGCGCTCGATCTCGATCGCGGCGTTCTCGACGGAGTCCGAGCCGTGAATGATGTTCGCATTCACGTCGACGGCGAAATCGCCGCGAATGGTGCCGGGGGCGGCGTCGAGCGGGTTGGTGACGCCCATGAGGGTGCGCATCTTGGAGACGGCGGAGAGGCCGGAAACGACCATCTTGACCACGGGACCGCTCGTCATGAACTCGACCAGGTCGCCAAAGAACGGCTTGTCGGCGAGGTGGGCGTAGTGGGCCTTCACGGTATCCTCGTCGAGCGTGCACTTCTCCATCTTGTCGATGGTGAGGCCGCAACGCTCGATGCGGTCGATGATGAGACCGCTTTTGCGGTCGCGCACGGCGTCGGGCTTGATCATGACGAAGGTCTGCTCAATGGCGGGCATGGACATCCCCTTTCAACAGGAATCGGCTGAAGCGCCCGGAAGATGTGGTCGCGAAGAACAACCGCGACCTCGGCGCACTGAGCCTATCTTACCCTATGCCCTTCTTTGGCAATCGCCCCCTCGCCCAAAGATAACTTTGGAGCGCTTCGATTCCCGTTTGTGCGAGAAATCGGCACCGAAAGTTACCTCTCGCGGCGCGTAAATGGCCGTTCACGAGGGCGCGCGATGCGGGACCACGCGAACGCATGGTCCCACGCGAGCGGAGGCCCTACCACGCGCTACACGGCTCTCCCATCTCGATGACGTAGGACAGCCCCGCAAGCCGCGCCTCGTCGCCCACGAGCGAGGTGCGCACGAACTTCATCTGCTCGTCCACGGCCGACGGCGCGGTGCCGCCTTCCGTGACACGCGCGGCGACGATGGAATCGATGTCGAGCGCGCTGGCGATATCGGGGCCGAACAACGGACTCGCCTGCGCAAACACCTCGGCGGGGAGGTCGGAAAGCTGGCAGGAGCGCTTGTCGCACTCGAGCACCAGATGACCCACGACAGCGTGGGCCTCGCGAAACGCCATGCCCTTCTTGACCAGGTAATCGGCGACGTCCGTGGCCGCGAGATGACCCGTATTGCACGCGGCGCGCATGCGGTCGGCATGGACCTCCATGGTGGAGATCATGCCCGCCATGACCTCAAGGCTCTGCAGCAGGGTCTTGACGGAATCGAGCGCGCCGGCCTTGTCCTCCTGCAGGTCCTTGTTATAGGCGAGCGGCAAGCCCTTGCAGGTCACAAGCAGCTGCATGAGGTTGCCGTACACACGACCCGTCTTACCGCGGATAAGCTCGGCGAAATCGGGGTTTTTCTTCTGAGGCATGATCGAGGAACCCGTCGAGTAGGCGTCCGACAGTGTGATGTAGCCGAACTCGGAGCTGCTCCACAGCACGATCTCCTCCGCGAGGCGCGACAGGTGCATGGCCATGGTCGAGCACGCGACGTGCAGGTCGATGAGGAAATCACGGTCGGAAACCGCATCGAGCGAGTTGTGGACGACATGCGTGAAGCCCATGGCATACGCGCACGACACCCGGTCGAGCGGATAGGTCGTTCCCGCGAGGGCGGCGGCGCCAAGCGGAGAGGCGTCGGCGGCGTCGAACGCGGCGTCGATGCGCTTGAAATCCCGCGTGAACATCCAGTAGTACGCGAGCAGATGGTGGGAGAACAGCACCGGCTGGGCGTGCTGCAGGTGCGTCATGCCGGGCAGCACCACGCCGGAGTGCTTGCCCGCCACGTCGACCAGCGCCTGTCGAAGGGCGATATTGGCCTCCATGAGCTGCTTGGCCAGCGCCTTGACGGCCAGGCGGGTGTCGGTCGCGACCTGATCGTTGCGCGAGCGGCCCGTGTGCAGGCGCTTGCCGGCCTCCCCGATGCGGCGTGTCAGCTCGCTCTCGATTGCCATATGGATGTCCTCGTCCTCGATATTGAACGAGAAGGCACCCGCATCGATTTCCGCATCGATTGCGACCAGCCCCTCATCTATGGCCGTGAAGTCGGCGAAGCTGATGATCCCCTGCTTGGCGAGCATCGCCGCATGCGCCCTCGATCCCGCGATGTCCTGCTTGTAGAGGTGCCTGTCGACCGGCAGCGACGCACCGAACATCTGGGTCGCGGCCTCCACGCCGCCCTCAAACCGTCCACCCCAAAGTGCCATTGGGTGCCTCTCCTTTCCTGCTGAGACCATTCGCTAGTAGTTCACCGCTTGACCCATGGCGGGCACGGGCGCGCCCCCGCTCACCACGCCAAACTCGGCCGTATGGGCCGCCGCACCCGCGAGCTGCGCCTGCTTGGTCGCCCAGGTCTTGATGGACAGGCCCTGGATGTCGATGAAGCCCTTGGCCGCCTTCTGGTCGAACGCGTCGTCGTTGTCGTAGGTGGCGAGCGCCGGATCGTACAGCGCCGCGGCGCTCTTGCGACCCACGACCACGCAGCTGCCCTTGTAGAGCTTGAGCTTCACCGCGCCCGTCAGCCCCTGCTGCGTGGCGTCCATGAAGGCGTCGATGGCCTGCTTGAACGGGCTGAACCAGCGGCCGTTGTAGACCTGGTCGGCCCAGAGCTGCTCGAGGGCGAGCTTGTGGTGGAGCACGTCGCGCTCAAGACACAGGTCCTCAAGGGCCTTGTGTGCCTGGATGAGCGCCAGGCCAGCGGGGACCTCATAGCACTCGCGCGATTTCAGGCCCACGTAGCGGTTCTCGATCATGTCGATGCGGCCGAAGCCGCAGGAGCCGGCGATCACGTTGAGCTTGGCCACGAGCTCGACGAGCGGCATCTCCTTGCCGTCCAGGCTCGAGGGCACGCCGTCGGTGAAGCCGACCTCGACGTAGGTGGGCGCATCGGGCGCGGCGACGGGGTCGACCGTCATCGTCCAGATGTCCACCGGCGGCTCGGCCCAGGGGTCCTCGAGGACGCCCGCCTCGATGGCGCGGCCCCACAGGTTGTCGTCGATGGAATAGGGCTTCTCGATGCTCTGGGCAACCGGCACGCCGTGCTCCTTCGCATAGGCGATCTCGTCGGGGCGCATGCCGAGGTCCCACTCGCGAACAGGCGCGATGACCTTGAGGGACGGGTCGAGCGCGATGATGGAGGTCTCGAAACGCACCTGGTCGTTGCCCTTGCCCGTGCAGCCGTGCGCAACGCACGTGGCGTTGTGCTTGTGGGCGACCTCGACGAGGTGCTTGGAGATCAGCGGGCGGGACAGGGCGGAGAGCAGCGGGTACTTGTTCTCGTACATGGCGTTGGCGGCGATGGCGCACGTAAGGTACTCGGAGGCGAACTCCTCGGTCATGTCGATGACCTCGACGGCGATGCAACCGAGCATCTTCGCCTTCTCGGCGACCTTCTCGAGACCGTCGTGCTCCTGGCCCACGTTGCCGAGCATGGCGATGACGTCGAGATTCATCTCGTTTTGCAGCCACTTGATGCACACGGAGGTGTCAAGGCCGCCGGAATAGGCAAGTACGACTTTTTCCTTGGATGCAGATGCGCTCATGGGTTCGTCCTTTCATGATGTCGTATGACAAAAAACGGGTCGAGCCCAACTGATGCAGTGGGGTGTCATAATATGAATCTCCCGGCATGCGAGCGAGTCGCGTGCATCGCATGCATAAAGAAAAGCCGCCTTTCGGCGGACATTCCCTCGACGATATCAGTTGGGCTCTGCTGAAGGCCTCGACCTTCATGCGTACAGAGACAACGAGTTATCGTCGTCGGGAGATTGCACGCTGGCGTCGGGCGGCCGCATCGGCGGCGTTCTGGCAAGGCATGATGGCGACGGTCGCCATGCCCTCATATGTAGCCAGAAGCTGTGCCACGGTTACTCATCCCTTCGCGTAGCAGCGGTGTCAATCATTGGTTTGCTATAGTAGCCTAAAGCGAATTGAATCGATTTCCACAATCTGGAATATTTCAGCCCTGTTTCTCATATGTATAAGAAACAGGGCTGAGTGCATACATCAGGACTAATCCTTGAGATACCTGGATAGGAATTCGCGCGTGCGCGGGTGCTGTGGCGCCGTAAACATCTGCTGGGGCGCGCCCTGCTCGGCAATCACGCCGCGGTCCATAAAGACGACGCGGTCGGACACGGTGCGGGCGAACTCCATCTCGTGCGTCACCACCACCATCGTCATGCCCTCATGCGCAAGACCGCGCATGACCTCGAGGACCTCGCCGACGATCTGGGGGTCGAGCGCACTGGTGGGCTCGTCGAACAGCATGATCTTGGGGCGCATGCACAGCGCCCGGGCGATGGCCACGCGCTGTTTCTGGCCGCCCGACAGCGTCGAGGGCGCCGCGTGCGCAAACTTCTCCAGCCCCACCGAGCGCAGGTGAGCGAGGGCAACCTCTTCCGCCTCGGCCTTCGACATCTTCTTGCGCGTCACGGGGGCCAGCGTGCAGTTGGCGAGCACGTCCATATTGTTGAACAGGTTGAACCCCTGGAACACCATGCCGATGTCCTCGCGCAGCCCGTTGACGTCCACGTGGTCGGCCGTGAGGTCGCTGCCCTGGAACCACACATGCCCGGCGTCGGGGGTCTCGAGCAGGTTGATGCAGCGCAACAGGGTCGACTTGCCGGAACCCGAGGCGCCGATGATCGTCACGACCTCGCCGGGCGAGATGTCGAGGTTGATGTCGCACAGGACCTCCAGCTCGCCAAAGGACTTGCGCAGGCCCTCGATGCGCACCATGTAATCGCCTGCAGGTGCCACAGGGTTTGAGGTGTTATCCATAGCCATGATCTAGCGCTCCTCGACGTTGACGGGTTGATCGGACGTGCTGCCAAGCTTGACCGACTTGACGTTGAGCCGCGTCGCAAGACGCCCCAGCAGCCACGAGGCGAACATGGTGAGGCACAGGTAGATCACGCTCGTGACGAGCGCCGCCTCGAACTTGGCGTAGTAGATGCCGCCCACCGTGGTGGTGGCGAACATGAGGTCAAACGTGCCGATGACGGAAAGTACCGACGAGTCCTTGATGTTGATGACGAGCTCGTTGGAGAGGCCGGGGATAGCGAACTTGATGCCCTGCGGAAATACGACCTTGCGCATGGCCTCCCACTGCGAGAGGCCGAGCGAGCGTGCCGCCTCCATCTGCCCAGCGTCGACCGACTCGATGCCGCCGCGCAAGACCTCCATCATGTAGGCGGTGGAGTTGAGCACGACGGTGACCAGGCCGGCGGTGAACGTGCTCCAGATCGCGTTGATCTGCGTGGTGGTGAGGTCGGTCATCCTAAAGAGCGAGAACACGCCGAAGAAGATGATCATCGCTTGGACCATCATGGGTGTACCGCGAACCACGGTGCTGTAGACGCGGGCGAAGCCGCTGCCCACGACTTTCCAGAAGCGCACGAAGTCGTTGTCCGAGCGGTCGATGACCTGGATGCGCAAAAACACCAGGAGCAACGCGAAGAAAAACGCGATCACGGTGCCGAGCACCGCGAGGGCAACCGTGGTCTTGAAGCCCGAGAAGAAAATCGCGCGGCTGTTGTAGAGCATGTAGAGCATACTCTCGAGCGTAGAGGCGGGGCGCGTCGTGGCCGTGGTGGCCGCCTGCCATGCCGACACGAGGCCGCAGCCAAGGCGATCGGCGGCGAGCGTCGAGGTCATCGCCGTCACCGCATACGAGCCATACCTCAGCAGGCGCGTCACACCGGGGCGCATGAAGGGCGAGACGGCCGCGTACTCCTTCCACCGTACGAGCTTGATCGCAAGTGCAACGCCTGAGACTACGAGCCACGCGGCAAGCAGGTAATACATCGCGACTTCGAGCGCATACGCGCCGGCAAGAAAACTCATGGCGGAACGCGGGCTGCTCGACAGGGCCATTCCCGCCGCGGCGATCACGCTCGTGCCCAACAGCACGTAGCGATGGTCGGCGCGAACAAATGAAACAAGACGGGCGCGACGAGTGCCGTCCGCGCCGGATACGTTGGAGGTCATGCTCTCTCCCTTGGATAATTCATACACCCCAAGACGCGCGCGGGCCCACTCGCCCGTCACGCGCCTCGAGGTACAGCAATTGATGAGAGTTGTGTCGATGCACGCTATGCGGGCTGGCGATCCATGCAGGCGGACCACATGTCCTGGCGCTCCTCGTCGTCGATGCCGGCAATGATCTCGTTGATCTTGTCGAGCGCGGCGGCGTTGTCCTTGGAGACCGCGGCGTTGTCGGGCATGACCGAACCCGTGAAGGCCTCTTCCATGTCGAGGACGACGAGGTCGGGGTAGACCTCGAGCAGCTTGGGCGCGGAAAGCATGGAGTACGTGATGATGTCGCAGGTGCCGTTGCGCAGGTTCTCGACAACCATGGGCACGGTCTCGGCGGGTGTCATGTGGTTGGCGGCCTCGACCTGCGCGATGACGTCGTCGTACATGGTCGCGGCCTGACCCAGGATGGATGCGTCGGCGAGGTCGGCAAAGGTCGTGGCGCCGGCGTAGGCGGAATCGTTCTTGCAAATCATGACGATGTCGTCGTCGACATACGAATCGGAGAACGCCGCCGCGGCCTCGCGCTCGGGAGTGACGGACATGCCCGCACACACGATGTCGATCTGGCCGTTGTTGAGCGCGTCGATGAGGGAACCAAACTCGAGCTTGACCGCGACGGGCTCCATGTCGAGGCCGGCGGCGATGATCTTCGCAACCTGGACGTCATAGCCGTCGGCGTAGGCGCCGGAGACGTTCTCGATGGGGATGGTGAACTCGGACTCCTCAGAGACCTGCCAGTTGTACGGGGCGTATGCGGCCTCCATGCCGACGCGCAGCGTGCGGCCGTCGCCCAGCTGGACACCTGAGGCGTCCGTAGAGGCGCTGGAATCCTCACCTGCGTCTTGGGGAGCAGGGCCGCAGCCCGCGAGGAACATCATGCCTCCCACGCTCAATGCCGTCATGCCCGAGAGCTTGATGAGCTCCCTGCGCGAACGCATGACGGGTTGTACAGATACAGAGACAGTCTCGTGAGTCATGATGATACCTCCGGTTTTTGTCTGAGACCCCTTCCGCACGACGCAACCAGAGGGGGCCCATCCCCCTCTCCCTTGCAACTTAATGCGTGAAAGTTCCGCGTGCTGCAGGGTAGGATACTCCGTCTTGGCGGAGTGCGTCCATGGTGTATACCAAGAAATAGATTGGTTACATTTCTTATTCATCTTTATGCATACTGACTGTGCGCACGCCGGGATACGTGCGACGCGCGGCGGTGCCCGAGACGCTGCTCTCGTGCTCGTATCGGCACCCTGGAGCACCGCGGCCCGTCGCAATCCCCAGGGGGCGCGTAAAACGAATGATAACTATGCGAATGCCTCAGGCATGCCGGCAAAAGGCCGTACAATACGTCAAGGAAAAGACTATCGCGGCAGTCAGAAGCCGCGCGCACTATGGATTGGAGAGAACTGCATGCTTCCCTCGTATCTCACCGACACGAACCTATCCTCGATCAAGCTCATCGCGACGGACATGGACCTCACGTTGCTCGCCGACGATAAATCCATGCCCGAGGGGATCGACGAGCGCATCGACGCCCTCACGCGGCACGGTGTTGTGTTTTGCGCAGCGAGCGGCAGGCCCGAGCCCACTCTCCGCTCCGCATTCCCCCTCCACCATCAGGACATGGCGTTTGTCGCAGACAACGGCGCCGCCGTCTACCTGCGCGGAGAGGCGGTCTACCGCGATCTTCTCGACAAGGGGCTCTATCACGAGGTGCTCGATCGCTGCGTTTCCTCCGGGCACGGCGCCCCCGTGCTGTGCTCCTTCGACGAGGCGTATATGCTCGAGCGCGACCGTGAGCATCACGACATGGTGAGCATCTACTACCACTCGATCACGTACGTCGACTCGTTTGACAGCGTCGATGTGGATTCCAACAAAGTCTCGATGTACTTCCCCGGCTGGGATAGCATGCGCAACTTCGAGGAGCTCTACAACCCGGAATTCGGGTCGCGCCTGTACGTGACGTGCGCGGGCAACGAGTGGATCGACTTCATGAACCTTGGGATCAACAAGGGCTCCGGCATCCGGCACCTGGCAGAGGCGCTCGACATCGATGTCGCCGATATCGCCGCATTTGGCGATACGTACAACGATATCCCCATGCTCGAGACCGTCGGCCACAGCTATGTGATGGGCAACGCCGCCGAGCACATGCACGAGCATGGCAAGTTCCTCGCGCCCACCAACAACGAGGCGGGCGTCCTCACCGTCATCGACCGCATCGTCGACGCGGTGCGCACCACAAAGTAGCGGCAACGACACCGCCCACAGCGTTCGTCCCCCAGCGTTCACAAGGCAGACCGACGCCCGGGTCCAACTCATTCGCTCCCGGCACCCAAGACGCGTTCGAGCGCCATCGGCGCCGGGAGGATGGCACCCATGGGGCCTTGTTTCCCCTCAACGTCAGCAATCGGGACACTCACGTATCCACAACGTGAGCGCCCCGACCATAAAAATTACTTCGCCTCGGCCCAGGTCTCGCCTACACTCGCGTCCGCGATGAGGGGAACGCGTAGCTCGGCCACGCCCTCCATCTCCTCGCGCACCATCGCCACGAGCGCGTCGACCTCACCCACGGGGCACTCGAAATCCAACTCGTCGTGCACCTGCAAGATCATCTTGGCGGCAAAGCCCTCGGCGCGCAGGCGCTCGGCCACGCGCACCATCGCGATCTTGATGATGTCGGCCGCCGACCCCTGCATGGGATGGTTCATCGCCGTGCGCTCGCCAAACATGCGCTGCGCCGGCACGCGCAGCTCGGGGATGGGGCGGCGGCGGCCATACATGGTCTCGGCATACCCCGTCTGCTTGGCAAAGGCAACGGTCTCGTCCAAGTACGTGCGCACGCCGGGATACGCGCGGAAATAGGCGTCGATCATCCCACGCGCCTCCGCCATGGGGATGTCGAGCGTCTGCGACAAGCCGTATGCCTGCTGTCCATACACGATACCGAAGTTCACCGCCTTGGCACGACTGCGCAACTGCGGCGTGACTTCATCCAGGGCGACGCCAAACACGCGCGCGGCGGTCTCGGCGTGGAAGTCCTCGCCCTCGTTGAAGGCGCTCACCAGGTGCTCGTCGCCGGAGAGGTGCGCAAGCAGCCTGAGCTCGATCTGCGAGTAGTCGATCGCCACGAAGACAGAGCCCTCCTCCACGGAGAACGCCTTCTTGACGGCGTGGCCCAGCTCGGAGCGGGTGGGGATGTTCTGCAGGTTGGGGTTGGAGCTCGACAGGCGCCCCGTGGCGGTGATGGTCTGGTTGTACGTGGTGTGCACGCGCCCGTCGCTACGACGCTGGCCGCCCAGCGTGTCGAGATAGGTGGACTTGATCTTGGTCTTCTCGCGATATTCGAGGATGAGACGGACGATCTCGTGGTCCTTGGCGAGCTCCTCGAGCACCTTAGCGTTTGTCGAGTAATACCCGCGCTGCGTCTTCTTGAGGCCGGCCGTGGGCAGGCCGAGCTTGTCGAACAGGATGCGCGAGAGCTGCATGGGGCTCGAAAGGTTGAAGGTCTCGTCGCCCGCGAGCTCACGGATGCGATGCTCCAGATCGCCAATTTGGCCGACCAACTCCTCGGACTGAGCGGCAAGACGCTCGGGGTCGACATACATACCCGCGCGCTCCATGGAGGCGAGCACGCGCACCAGCGGCATCTCGATCTTGGCGAAGATGTCCTCGGCGCCCTGAGCCGCAAGGGCGGCCGCCAAGGGCTCGCGCACGAAACGGGCAAGCCAGGCGCCCCGCGCGACGGCAGACGGGGCATCCGCAGGGGCACCGTCCTCCCCGGCGGCAAACGGCAGCGCCGCGCGCAAGTAGGTCTCGGCGAGGTACGAATCGGCGAAATCCGACCGGACGGAATCAAGCAGATACGCCGCGACGACAACGTCAAACAGCCGCCCGGCATCGATGTCGAGCGGGTCGAGCACCTCGCGCTCGCTCGAGTCGATGGGCGAGAGCACGTGCAGCAGAGCCTTGACGTCGCAGGAGGCGATGCTGCCCTCAGAGCACATGCGTTTCAGCGTGCTCGCGATGAGACCTTCGCCCTGGCCGCCCATGCCCTCAGGCTCCTCGATGGCAACCAGGGCGTCGTCAGTGGCGACCCACAGGGTGCGCGTAAGCCCAAAGAGGGCGCCGGACTCCTTGTCATCCTCCAGGGCGACGCCGAGCCACTCCCCCGCCTCAAGTGCGCGGGAGATCTCCGCCAAAGCCTCGTCCACACCCGCGCCGTCGGCCACACGCGCGGACATCACGCGCGGCATCTCCAGACTCGTCGCGGGCATCTCGGCAGCGGCGCCGTCGCCCAAAAGCGCGAGGAACCGGTTCTGCATGGCCATGATGCCGAGCTCGCCCAGGGCGGCGAACACCGACAGCGCGTCGAACGCGGGGAACGAGACCTCGTCCAGATCGCACTCGATGGGAGCGTCCGTCATGATGGTGGCGATCTTGCGCGAGATGAGCGCATCGTCGATGTGAGCGCGCAGGTTCTCGCCCATCTTGCCCTTCACCTCGTCGGCATGCGCAATGACCTCGTCGAGGTTGCCGTACTGCACAATCAGCGCGCTCGCCTTTTTGGGACCGATACCGGGAACGCCGGGGATGTTGTCGGAGCTATCGCCCTTGAGACCGTAAAAATCGGGAACGAGGTCGGGCGTGATGCCGTGGTACAGGTCGTCCACGCTCTCGGGCGTCATGATGGCGATGTCGGAGAGCCCCTTGCGGGTCGACACCACGTGCACATGGTCGGTAACGAGCTGGTACATGTCGCGGTCGCCCGTGACGAGATACATGTCGCAGCCTTGGCGCTCGCCGCGGCGGGCGAGCGTGCCGAGGATGTCATCGCCCTCCCAGCCCTCGAGCTCGACCACGGGGATGGACAGGGCCTGCAGGAGCTCTTTGATCATGGGGAACTGAGCTCGCAGATTGGGGTCCATGGGCGGACGTTGCGCCTTGTATTGCGGCAGCATCTCCATGCGGACTTTTGGGCGGCCCTTGTCGAAGGCGCACACCACGCCATCGGGCGCAAATTCATCGGCCATCTTGAGGAACATATTGAGGAAGCCGAACACGGCGTTGGTGGGGCGGCCGTCCGGCGCGTTCATGGTGGGCGGCACCGCATGGAACGCGCGATGCATGAGGGAGTTGCCGTCGATCACGGCGATGACGCGGCGTTCGCGGGCGGCAGGGGCGGTATCGGTCATGGGGAGAACCTCATTTCGTCGTTTTACGGATTCAGTCTACCCCACCGAGCGGGCACAAAAGCAGATGGGCGCAGTATGGCAAAAAAGGGGACGGGCGCAGCATTGTCGCCGCACCCGCCCCTGGGACATGTATAAAACTGCACCCGTCCCCAAATTACACGTTAGTTGAATTTGAAGATGCGGCTCGCAAGGTGATACATGCCGATGGTGGTCCTTGCGCCCAGCTTGCCGGGGAGGTTGGTGCCCGTGCCGATCAGGCCGTGGCGGGCGTGACGGTACATCGTCTCGTCATACTCCTTGAGCTCCGTCCACAGCGCCTTGAGCTCGTCCTCGATGCCCGGCTTGTCGGACAGCTTGGTGAACACCGAGCAGATCGCCATCATCATGGTGAAGTAGCCCATCATGTACGCACGCAGTTTCTCCTGAGGCACGTCCTCGTACAGGTGATAGGCCTGCATCATGATGCGCGTGATGCGGAACTGCTGGTCGAGGCGCTTGACCATGGTGGACTCGTTGACACTTTGGCCCTCGCGCCCGATGAAGTACCGGTACAGGTCGATATCGGCGTAGTACAGTGTCTTGCAGTTAGGCAGCGGCACGTAGGCGTAGATGTTGTCCACATAGAACGTGTGCGGCGGCATGGGCAGATCGTGGGCGCGCAGGACGTCGGTGCGGTAGCACAGCGAGTGCATGAGCAGGTTCTGGTCGGGGCGGAACCGGCGGATATCATCCCAGGTAAAGACCTTTTTCCGCGGCAGCGCCATGCGATAGCTGATCGTTGTGTGCGTGCCCTCGTAAACCTTCTCGTACACGTAGTTCGAAATGAAGAGGTCCACGCGGATATCGCGCTCCTCGAACCCGCGCAAGATCGTGAGCATAGTGGCGAGCGCCGAGGCGTCGAGCCAGTCGTCGGAGTCCACGACCTTGTAGTACGTGCCGCGCGCCTCGCGCAGGCCCGCGCGTACGGCCATGCCGTGGCCGCCGTTTTCCTGATGTACCACGCGGACGATGCCCGGATAACGGGCCTCCCATTCGTCGGCCTTTTGCCCCGTCTCGTCCTGGGAGCCGTCGTCGACGATGATGATTTCGATATCGGATGCGCACTTGGACCCCTCGAGGATCGAGGAGATGCAGTGGTCTATATCCTTGGCGGCGTTGTAGCTCGGGATGCCAAAGGAAAGCACCTTATGGCCCTCGCCCGCAGGGGTCACCGAGATCGTCTTGATGGGAAATGCGGCGCGGGCCGCCTCAATGTCGTAGGCGGCCCCGGCGTTTGTCTGTTCGCAATTAGGCATGGCAGGAAATAATCTCATCGGAAAGGTTGAGCGCGGAGGCGGTCACCGCGTCCATGTCGTAATACCGATACTCGGCGAGGCGGCCCACCGGGTGGAAGTTCGTGATGTGGGCGACGCGCTCGAGATAGCGCTCGTAGAGCTTGCGGTTATCGGGGTCGAGGATCGCGTAGTACGGGGTCTGGCCGCTGCCGGGCTCGTAGGCGTGGCTGAACTCCTTCATGATGGTCGTCTTGCCGTCGACCTTCTGGCCCGTCATGTTCTTGAACTCGGTGATGCGCGTGTAGTCCTCGGAGACCGTGTAGTTCACGGTGCCGACCGGCTGGAACTGGTCGACGTCGAGCGTCTCGAACTGCATGTCGAGTGTGCGGTACGGCAGGGAGCCGAGGTCCAAACCGAACAGCTCGTCGAGCGGGCCGGTGTAGACGACCTCGCCGCCGTACACCTTGCCGCATACCTTCACCGTGGTGTCGTCGAGCTCAAAGATGTCACGGGCGTCGACATCGCAGAAGACGTCGATGCAGTCGTGATCGAGCATGTTCGCGAACAGCTCCGTGTACCCTGCCGCGGGCATACCCTGGTAGGGGGCCTGGGGGAAGTAGCGGTCGTCGTCGCCGACGAAGATGGGCACGCGGGCGGTGACCGACGGATCGATCTCGTCGGGTGTCTGGCCCCACTGCTTCATCGTGTAGTGCAAAAAGACGTTCTCGTAGACGTAGTCGGCAACCTCGGCGAGATCGGGATCGTTCTTCTCGCGAAGCTGCAGGATCGGCACCTTCACATCCTTGCCAAAGGTCTCCACGAGCTTGCCGTAGAGTTCCTCGCCACGCTCGTCGCCAAAGGCGAGCAGGAGGCTCTGGTGGTTGAAAGGCACGGGCATAAGCGTGCCGTGGACGTTGGCGAGCACCTTGTGCTGGTAGTCGGTCCACTCGGTGAAGCGCGACAGGAACGTGTGCACGCGCTCGCTGAACGTGTGGTAGATGTGCGGGCCGTACTGATGGACGAGGATGCCGGCCTCGTCGTAGTAATCGTAGGCGTTACCCGCGATGTGCTCGCGGCGCTCCAGCACGGCAACGCGGAAGCCGACGGTCTCTGCGAGGCGACGCGCGCACACCGCGCCCGCGTAGCCCGCACCGACGACGATCATGTCGTAGGCACTTGGGTTGAAGTCCCCCGGGAGACCTGAGTTGATCTGCATGACAGCTCCTTGCAGGTAATGACGGCGTGTTGCTCTTCTCGGGCGATGGGCGGGGCCGTCATGACCCGCGCAACGCGTTTTATCCAAATGATTATAGCGGTCGAGTCCTATAATGAGCTTTGTATCACCAATAAAGCTCATCGCGCGCGGAATGTCGGCGATGGGCCATGGACAAACGAGGAGCATGTATGAGCGATTTCCTGAGCCGCATGAAGGCCACCGCCAAGGCGAACAAGAAGACCATCGTCCTGCCCGAGGGCGAAGATCCGCGCACCATCGAAGCGGCCAAGAAGATCGTCGAGGAGGATCTCGCCAACCTTGTCATCCTGGGCAACCCCGACGAGATCGACATCCCCGGCGCCACCGTCATCGACCCGCGCAATGCCGAGAAGCATGAGGAGTACGCGCAGAAGTTCGCCGAACTGCGCGCCAAGAAGGGCGTGACCATCGAGCAGGCCCGCGCCCAGGTGATGGACGCCACCTACTTCGGCACGATGATGGTCAAGATGGGCGACGCGGACGGCCTTGTCTCCGGCGCCTGCCACTCCACCGCCGACACCCTGCGTCCCGCCCTGCAGATCCTGAAGACTGCCCCGGGCACCAAGCTCGTCTCGGCGTTCATGATCATGTGCACCAAAACCGAGCAGTTTGGCGTCGACGGCACCCTCGTGTTCGCCGACTGCGGCCTGAACATCGCCCCGACCTCCGACGAGCTCTCCGAGATCGCCATCGCCTCGGCCAACTCCTTCAAGACCTTCATGGGCGATGTCGAGCCCAAGGTCGCCATGCTCTCCTACTCCACCATGGGCTCTGCCGGCGGCGAAGTCGCCAAGAAGGTCCAGGAGGCCACCGCGTTTGCCAAGGAGAAGGCACCCGAGCTCGCCATCGACGGCGACCTGCAGCTCGACGCCGCGATCGTGCCGTCCGTCGCCGAGCTCAAGGCACCCGAGTCCGCAGTCGCCGGCCACGCCAACGTGCTCGTCTTCCCCAACCTCGAGACCGGCAACATCGGCTACAAACTGGTGCAGCGCTTCGGCGGCGCCGAGGCCTACGGCCCCATCCTGCAGGGCATCGCCAAGCCGGTGAACGACCTGTCTCGCGGCTGCTCCGCCGATGACATCGTGGGCGTCGTGGCCATCACGGCCGTTCAGGCTCAGATGGCCGAGTAACCTCTCGCGACTACTTCGCCACGCTAAAGGGTACAGAGTCAATAACGGATGCACGACGAGTGAAAGGGGCACCCATGGTATTCAACAACGTTTTGGTTCCCTTCGACGATTCCGAGCACGCGCATGCCGCGCTCCACTTGGCCGTCGACCTCGTAGGGAGTGACGAGGGCGCCACCATTCACATCATCACGGTCGCATCCAACGACATCATGCCGCCGTCCATGCTTTCCGCCGCCGGTGCGTTCGGGGAGGCGCCCATCGACTACGCGAGCTACGAAACGCTTCTATCCTCGATCGCCGAGCGCTCCAACCGCGAGCTGCACGACGGCGTTGCGGCGCTCCTGGGTAAGGACATGGACGGCATCAAGGCCAAGGTCGTCATCGAGACGCGCCTCGCCCCCTCCCCCGTCGACGGGATCACCAGTTACGCCGCCGATCACCGCTGCGACCTCATCATCATGGGTCGCCGCGGCCTGGGCGCCCTGCGCGGCATGCTCGGCAGTGTGAGCTACAGCGTGCTTCGCTCCTCCGACATCCCCGTGCTCACCGTCAAATAGCGCACGCGCACAGGAGGTGCCCGGGCACGCCCAAAGGCACTCCCGGGCAAAAGGCGCTCAACGGCAAAAAGCGCGCCACGGCAAAAAGCGCGCCATGAAAGAGCGGCCCCTCAAACGAGGGGCCGCTTCGCGTTTGGTTCTGTGAGAGGCGATACCTACTTGGCGAGACGCTCGACGTCGCAGGCGATCATGTACTCCTCATCGGTGGGGAGCACCATGACGGTGACGGAGGAGCCGGCGGTGGAGAACACACCGGTCTTACCGAAGCACAGGCTCTTGTTCTTCTCGCGGTCCACGCGGACGCCCATCCACTCGAAGCACTCGCAGATAGCCTGGCGCGTGGCCCAGTCGTTCTCGCCGATGCCGCCCGTGAAGGTGATGGTGTCGACGCCGGACATACTCGCGATCATGGACGCGCCCTGGGCAACGACCTTGTAGATGAACATATCGAGCGCGAGCAGGCACCTCTCGTCGCCCGCCGCGGCGCCGTTGCGGATGTCGCGCACGTCGCTCGTGTTCTCGGAAATGGCGAGGAAGCCAGACTGCTTGTTCATCATGGTGTCGACCTCGTCGCACGTGTAGCCGCCCTCACGCTGCAGGTAGCACACGGTTGCGGGGTCGATGGAGCCGCAGCGGGTGCCCATCATGAGGCCGTCGAGCGGCGTCAGGCCCATGGTGGTGTCGCGCACCACGCCGTCTTCGATGGCGCACAGGGACGAACCGTTGCCCAGGTGGCAGGAGAGCACGCGATGGCACGTATCGCCGAGAAGCTCCTTGGCGGTCTGCCACTCGTAGCGGTGGCTCGTACCGTGGGCGCCGTACTTGCGAATGTGCAGCTTCTCACGGACGTCGGTCGGCAGAGCGTACATGTACGCCGCAGGGGGCATGCCCATGTGGAAGGAGGTGTCGAACACGGCGACGTTCGGCAGCTCGGGGTAGGTTTCGCGGCAGTACTCGATGACGCCGGCCTCGGCATAGTTGTGCAGCGGGGCGAGCGGGGCGACCTCATAGATCTTAGCGAGGACCTCGTCGTCGACGAGCGCGGAGTCCTTGAAGTGCCAACCGCCCTGAACGATACGGTGACCGAAGGCCTCCATCGTGAAGCCACATGCATGGATGAGGTCCATGACCTTGCGAATGGCAGCGCCGTGATCGGGGAAATCGACGGTCTCCTTGACCTTGTCGCCGTCGCCCTCGGCATGGCCGAAAATGCCATCGGAAAGGCCGATGCGCTCGCAGTTGCCCTTCGTAAAGACCTCGCGGGTCTTCGTGTTCATAAGTTGGAACTTGAGGCTCGAGCTACCGGCGTTGAGAACGAGGACGTTCATGACACTCCCTACATGTAGACGCGCGGCGTGCAGGGCGCCGCGCGGAACGGTACTTGCTATTCATCATAACCCGAAAGTGCATCGGCGCGCACAACGGTACGTGCGCGGTTCGAAACCGATGGCAAGCGGCGGACGGCTACACCAGACCCTCGCCGAGCGGCTTGCCGCCCAGCACGTGCATATGGAAATGCATGACCGTCTGGCCCGCGGCCTCACCCTTGTTGGAGATGACGCGGAAGCCCTCATCGAGGCCCTTGATGCGGGCGACCTCGGCCACGGCGTGCATCATGGCGGCGAGCGTTTCGGCCGGCACGCCGTCGATGATGTTCTCGTGGTGCACCTTGGGGATCACGAGCGTATGGACGGGCGCCTGCGGGTTGAGGTCGTCGAAGGCGATGACGAGATCGTCCTCGTAAACCACGGTAGAGGGAATCTCGTGAGTGGCGATCTTGCAGAAGATGCAATCGGACATGATGGCTCCAATCTTCAGGGCGCAAAAGGAGGACGGGTGCGTTGTTACACATCTTCCCACAACAGGAGGGCCGGTGCCTCGAATGTGTAACAACGCACCCGTCCCCCTTTTGCGCATCGCCCCGAATGTTCTACAGGTTGAGGGCGTCGGTATCGGTTGCGGCCTCGCCGGGCACGAGCGTGTCGGTGCCGTTGACGTCCTGCATGAGGATGGAGACCTTCTGCTCCGCGGCTGCCAGGCGACCACGGAGGCTCTTGAGCAGCTCGACGCCACGGGTGTAGCTCTCGAGCGACTCCTCAAGCTCCATATCGCCCGACTCGAGGCTGCGAATGATCAACTCGAGCTCGGTGGAGGCCTCCTTGTACGTCAGCTCCTCGACGTTCTTGTACTCTGCCATGACGTTCTCCTTCAAAATCGCTCCGCGCGCCGTTCGCGACGCGCGGCCTGTCATACCAATTTAGTCGCCCAGCGTCTCCACGGAGCGCACCGTAGCATCAACCGTGCCGTCGGCCAAACGGACGCGCACGTCGTCCCCGGGCGAGAACGCCGAAGCGTGCGCGGCGACGCGGCCGGCGCCCGTGTAGGCGATGGCGTATCCGCGGCCAAGCACCTTGAGAGGCGACAGCGCATCGAGCGCGGCCGCGTATTTCCCCAGGTCCGAGGTGGGGACGCCCAACAGGACGCCCGCCTGCGCACGGAGGCGCGACTCGACGAGCTTAAGTTCGTGCCCCGTGCGTGTGAGCACTTCCGGCCCGGCCGAAAGGCGCGGCGCCAACCGCTCAAGCCCGCGGGCGAAACGCTCCTGCGAGCGATCGCATGCCGCAACCAGGCGGTCGGCCGTTTGATCGAGCTCGAACCGGCGTCGCTCCACGATGTTGCCGGGGTCGACCAGGCATGGCCGGGCAGCAAGCGCCTCGACCCCCATGAGCTCTTTGTCCAAGCGCGTCCGCATGGCGCGATGCGCCCTGCCGTCCATCCCCTCGGACTCGATCTTCGCGCTGGCGATGCGGGCCGAGACCGAGCGGACCAGTCGCTGCTCACGCGCATCCAGCACTTGGACGAGCTCGGAGAACTCGGGTGCAACGGACTCGGCCGCTGCCGTCGGCGTCGAGCAACGGCGGTCGGACACCATGTCGCAAATCGAGGTGTCGGGCTCATGACCGATGCCCGTGACGACGGGCACGGGACAGGCCGCGACGGCGCGGGCGAGCTGCTCGTCGTTAAACGTCATGAGGTCCTCGAACGAACCTCCGCCGCGAACAAGCAGGATGCAGTCGGGCATGAGCGCGGCGGCGCGGCGCAGGCCATCGATAAGCTCCTCCGGGGCGCCCTCGCCTTGCACCTTAGCCCCTACGCAGATGATCTCGACCATGGGGTTGCGGCGGCGAAGCGTGCGCTTGACGTCGTTGATCACCGCGCCCGAAAGCGACGTCACCACGGCGACGCGCGTGCAGAACACAGGGATGCGCCGCTTGCGCTCGGGCTCCATCAGGCCCTCGCGACGCAGCTTCTCCGCCAGCTGCGCGACCTGCTGGCGGAGAAGTCCCTCTCCCGCCAAGGCAAACGAACTCGCCTTGAAGCTCATCTTGCCCGTGGGCTTATACACGTCGAACGTGCCGGTGAACAGCACCTGCAAGCCGTCGCGCAAATCGAAGGTGCGCTTGTCGTAAGTGCCCTTCCACACGATGCACTCGAGCGCGGCGGACTCATCTTTTATCTGGAAATAGCAGTGGCCGCTTCGGGCGTTGGGGCCTCTAAACCCCGTGACCTCGCCGAGCACCGTGATCTTGGGAACACCATGCAGCGCGTCGGCCGCAAGCTCGGCGGCCTGCGAAACGGACAGGGCGTCCTCCTGCGGCGCAGCCGATGCCGAAGCGCCCGGGGAGCCCGCCAAATCCCACACGTTCATGTGCCCTCCTCTCACTCTTGTATGTGACTGTCGTCAGTGTAGCAAGCCACACGGACACACCTTGCGCGCCTTGCTACTCCTCGTTATTCCGATTGGTGCGCGCCAGCAGGTAGACCAGCTGCAGCACGCTGGATAAGGCGGCGGTGACATAGGTGAGGGCAGCCGCGGTGAGCACCTTGCGCGCGCCGCGGACGTTGACCTCGCTCATGCCCGAACGCTCGATGTACGCCACGGCACGGCGGCTTGCATCGAACTCGACGGGAAGTGTTACCAACTGGAAGATCACCGAGAAGGCGAACAGGCCGATGGCCAGCGTCGTCAAGCCCGCCATGTTCATCACGATGCCGAACAAAAACACGAGGGTCCAGATGTTTTGCGTGAAGTTCACCACGGGAACGAGGGCGTGACGCACCTTCATCATGAAGTAACCGCTCTCGCGCTGGGCGGCGTGCCCCGCCTCGTGGCAGGCCACGGCGACGCTCGCCACCGAACCGCCGGACAGGTTTTCACGCGAAAGGTAGAGGTTGTTGTCGCGCGGATCGTAATGGTCGGACAGGTGGCCGGGGGTGCTTCGGATGCCCACGCGGCCACAGCCCAGGTCGTCCAGCATGCGGCGCGCGACCTCAGAGCCCGTTTCACCGTCCGAGGCGACCTTTGACCAGCGGCGATACGTCGAGTTGACATAGTTTTGCGCCATGAGGCCAATCACCGTCGTGACGAGCACGATGATGAGGTAGAGCGGGTCGTAGCCATATCCGTAGTAGCCGTAATAAGGCATGCGCGATTCCTTTCAAGCACACGTTTGCCAGCATATGAGACTTCTTCTACCCAAAATCGCACTCCGGATCATGGACATCGCCGTCGCATGCCGAAAAGAATTGCAACAAGGGTAGGATCGTCGAAAAACGAGGCCTTGCGGCGGTCAATTTTCGACAATCCTACCCTCGAAATACGCGAGAAGCGGTGTGCGCTGCAGCCCCGGGTGCTGGAGATGGCCGGGCTGGCACCGCTCGCCAGGGGTGGCCGGTCGCGCTGCGGCCCCGAGCACCCTGCAGCTCCGAGTCGCCGCCGCGCGCCCGGCTGATGGCGTTAGAAATCGGCAGCGCCCTCGCTCGCCATCCACTCCGCCTGGAACTCGGCGTAGCGACCGTCGATAATCGCCTGACGGGCACGGCGCATGAGGTCGAGCAGGAAGTAGATGTTGTGCTGGGACAACAGTATGCCGCCGAGCATCTCCTTCTGCGTGACCATATGGCGGATGAGCGCGCGGGAGTAGCCGCCCGTGCACACAGGGCACGTGCACTTCTCATCGATGGGACGAGGGTCTTTCGCGAACTTGGCGTTCTTGAGGTTCATGCGACCCGTGCTCGAAAACGCGGTGCCCATGCGGCCGGTTCGGGTGGGAAGCACGCAGTCGAACATGTCGATGCCGCAGCCCACGCCGCGCACCAGCGTGGTGGGGTTGCCCACACCCATGAGGTAACGGGGCTTGCGCTTTGGCATGTGCTCAGACACGAGCGGCTCGAGCGTCTCGAACATGACCTCGTGGGGCTCGCCCACCGAGTAACCGCCGATGCCGTAGCCAGGGAAGTCGCCGACCTCCTCAAGGTGCTTGAGCGAGCGCAGGCGCAGGTCGAGGTGCATGCCGCCCTGAACGATGCCGAACAGCGCCTGGTCGTCACGCGTATGGGCGCGGTAGCAGCGCTCGGCCCACATGCTGGAAAGCTCGACGGCGCGCTCCACGAACTTGCGCGTGGCGGGGTACCCCGGGCACTGGTCGAGCTGCATGCAGATGTCGCTGCCGAGTTTCATGGCAATGTCCATGTTGTCCTCGGGCGTCCAAAACACGTGGGAGCCATCGTAATCGGTGGCGATGAAGCGCACGCCGTCGTCGGTGAGCTTGACGGCGTCGCCGTGGGAGAACACCTGGAATCCACCGGAGTCGGTGAGGATAGGGCCGTGCCAGTTCATGAAATCGTGCAGGCCGCCGAGCTCGGCGATGGTGTCCGCGCCGGGACGCATGGCGAGGTGATAGGTGTTGGCGAGCACGATCTGGGCGCCAAGGCCCTTGACCGTCTCGGTGGGGATGCCCTTCACGTTGGCCTTCGTGCCGACCGGCATGAAGATGGGGGTCTCGATGTCGCCGTGCGGCGTGTGCAAGATGCCCGCACGCGCATGCGTTTTGGGATCCTCGGCGACAATTTCGTATTTGAACAGGGACTGATCCATATTCGGCTCCTCGGCTATCCGGCGCCGCGCAGACAAGGAAGCAACCGCCCGCGCGCGAGGCTCCTCCGCGTGAAGGCTTGCGTCCGCTCGCTGACGGCGCCGCGTGCTATCAGCCGCCTATTGTACTATCGCACGCCGTGCCCCACGACATTCAGCGAGAAATGAGCTGGAATCCCACTTGGAGCACAGCGGAGACGGCGAGCAGAACCCAAGACGCCGTCTCCCGATGCTCCCCTACAGTTGGCCATCGCCCCTCCTCCAGCCGAGTGGTGTTCGTCGTCCTCACTCTAGCGGCCCGAGGCTCATTTGTCTGTCCAAATCTTTTACATCTGGGGCGTTTCTACTCCGCGCTCGGCAATCCGTTGCCGGAGGAGCGGTTGGGGCGCTTGAGGGCGAGAAGCTGGTCGCGCACCTGCTCGCACTGGGCGATTGCCTTCGCCACGCGATCCTGGGACTCGATGATGCGCTGCTGAACCATGGCGTCCATGAAGGCGTTGTCGAACAGCCAGTCGGCAGCGAGCAGGAAATCGCCCACATCGGGGCCGAGGCCGGCAAATCCCTGAACGTCGTTGAGCTCGTCGGCCAAACGCGCCAGGGCCGCCTGCGCGGAGGATAGATGGCGCTGGGCGGTCTGCATCTTGTCGTGCTTGATCAGCGAGGTGAAAAAGCCGCCGCCGAAGATATCGAACCAGCCCCAGTTGCCAGCGCTCTTCAGGTCGCGAGCGGCCGCGTCGAGACATTCCAACGCGTCCTCGACCGCGCCGAGCGCCTCGTCGATTTCTATGTCCTGGCGAGCCATGGCTTCCTCCCCTATCGTCGTATTTTTGTAACGGACAATTCTAGCGGTTTTGACATCTTTTCCGAAGATGCACGAATGCGCGATGGGCGCGAACGGCCCCGAGACGGCCGCATTCAAGCGGCGTCGTTGTCCCTGGTGTGAGCGTGCCCAGACGACCCCGCCGTCGCCCCCGCGCAGGCACGCCAGGCAGCCCGCTGCTGTGGCAGCAAAATGCCCGCCCGGCGGAATGCCGAGCGGGCAATGTCGACTACTGAGCTGCAGGTCCTACGGACGCTGGCCCATGCCGCCCTCGAGCGTGACGGTCTCGCCGTTCATGTACTTGAAGTCGGGACCGCACAGCTGCACGACCACGCGACCGATCTCGGTCTCGACATCGCCGTAGTGACCAGCCGGTGGCATATGAACGTTGGCCTCAAATGCCTCGGGGTACGCATTCTGGAAGTTCTCGAGCTGAGCCGTCCAGGCAAGCGGGCACACGATGTTGACGTTGATGCCGTCGGGGCCCCACTCGTTGGCGGCGACGCGCGTCAGGCCGCGGATACCCTCCTTGGCGGCCGCGTAGGAGCACTGGCCGTAGTTGCCAAACAGGCCGGCGCCGGAAGCGAAGTTGACGACGGAGCCACGGGTCTCCTTGAGGTGCGGGTAGCACTTCTGCATATACAGGAACGTGGCGTACAGGCCAGAATACAGCGCCAGGTTGAACTGATCCATGGTGTGGTCGACGATGGTCACGCCGGAGGCGGACGCCTGAGCGTTGTTCACAAGCGCGTCGATGCGACCGAACTTGGCGATCGCCTCGTCAACGACATGCTGGACAACGGCCTCGTTGTCCTGGCCGGCGGAGACGTCGGCGGCGACGGGCAGGACCTCGATGCCGTACTCGGCCTCGAGCGACTCCTTCGCGGCCTCGAGCTTGGCCACGTTGCGACCGGTGATGACGAGGTTCGCGCCCTCCTTGGCAAATGCGATGTCGATGCCGTAGCCGATGGAGCCGGCGGAACCGTCCTGAAGAGTTGCCTTACCGCCACCGGTGACGATCACCGTTTTACCAGTAAAAAGACCCATATTACTCTCCTCTCAAATAAGCGCCATGCACAACCTTTTGGACATGGCGTCTGAATACCCATACCCCTTGCGGGCTAGCCGCAACGCGAAGTTTCGCCTCTGTTCGCCCAACGGCACAAGAGCGCTCCCAAACGGACGCCCCGCCCACCCGTTCGCGCTGGCCCCAGCGGATGCGTCCCGGCCTGTCGTCGGCTGCCTCGGCCCTCCCCCAAGCGGATGCGAAAACAAATTGGAACCCCAATGAGCCGCCCATCACGTCCGCGCCGAGCCGTATGATGGGTACATATGCATAACAGACTACGCCCGCGTGCGGAGGGAGCGCCATGAGCGAGCTTGACAACACGCAACATGAACCGATGAGCATCGATGCCGCGGAGGACCTCGCCGACCGTCTCGAGGAAACCACCGACAGCGACGCCTCGCCGTCCGTCTCCGATCGCGCGGAAGAGGTACCCGAGGCGATCGAAGCGTCCGCCGCATCGGATATCGACACGGCGGAAGCGTCCGAGCGTCAGCCCGAAAACAATGCAGCCCGAACGGTAAGCGCCCTGTTTGCCGAGGGCGTGGCGAGCATGAAGGAGATGAACGCCGCACACCGAGCTCACAGCGAGGCGCGCGATGAACTCGAACGCCTGGACAACACCATCGAGGCGCGCAAGCAGGAGCTCGAGCATCGCCTCGACATCACATCGCGCTACGCCGAGATCGTCACGCAGGCGTCGCAGCGCAAAGACGACGCAGACCAGAAGAAAGCCGCCGCTGAGGCTCGTCAGGCGGAGATCGCCGCCAAAATTGCCGAGCTCAAGGCAAAGCTCGAGAAGATGCGCGAAGAGGACACCGTCATCGAGCGGCGCCTCAAGTCCGCGCTCGACGCGGCCGAGGACAAGGAGCGCTCCGCGAGGGAGTCCGGCAAGCGTTTGCAGCGCCGCCTGGACGACGCACAGACCAACCTCGATCGAGCCGTCAAGGAGCGCGACGATGGCATCGCCGCGGCGCAGCGGGCCGTGAAGAGCGCCGAGTCCCATCTTGCCACCCTCAATGCGGAGTACATCGAAATTCAGCGCAACCCCTCTGCGAATTCCGCCGGGTACTCGGTGCGCAAACGAGAGCTCGAAGACGAGATCTCCGATGCGACTGAGGCCCTGCGCAACGCGAAGAACGACGTTCCGCGCGTTGAGGATGAAACCCAAGCGGCCATCGCCAATGCTCATGCGGCCGTCTCGGAGGCAGAGCGCCCCATCGCCTCGGCACGAGAAGCGTTTGATGCGGTCGCCGCTGCAGCCGACCGCGCACGTGATGCATACGGAGACGCAAAAGACGGTGCCGAAAAGCGCCAGAAAGAGCTGCGCTCCACGATATCCGATGGGGAGAAGGCCGCAAAAGCCCAACAGCGAGCTGCCGAAGAGGCACAGCGCGAGGCAGATGCCGCGCAGGCGGACATCGACGAGGCGAACGACATCCATGCCCATCCCGAGATAACCGATGCGCTCGCCCACGCACTTGAGGCGGACCGCGCCGAGCGCGAGGAGCGAATTGTCGAGGTCGAGCAGCTCGCCGCTGTCGAAAAAGGCGTCCGGGAACGCACACGCGGTGCGCGCGTGCGGCTCACGCTCGCCATCGGTGGCATCGTGCTCGTCATCGTGCTGATGCTTATCTGGACATTCTTCGCGAAGTAGACGGCCTCCCCAATCGCCAAAATCGAACCGCCCCCATTTATCAGAGCTGAAAAATGGGGGCGTTTTTTTGCAAAGACACAGTTGTTCGCGCGTTTGAGGAGCCCCCTCCCCGCGAGCCAGTACAACGAAGATGCGATGACTGTCCCTTGATTGACATGGCACATCGGCGTGATGGGCCAGCATGGAGGCGTTTCGGCCGATCAACACGGCGCATCGGCACGGTAAACGGTGCGACGAATCGAAATCAAACAGTAGCCTAGGGCTTACGCCGTGCCTCAAAAGTACGTTCTGGGGGGTCTATTTTTAAGATGTGCAGGGTTTATTTTGGGCGTGCGGATATCACCCCGATATTTCAAGCTTTACGGGCTGGTTTTTCCCGAAAAATACTGGCTCTACTCGGCCGTCTCGAATAAACCCCACACATATTAATTATTGGCACCCTCTTACTACGAAATACGTCCCTTCCCGCACTGAGAACCCTCCTTTTTGGAGCACAGCTGACCCTATGGCACGAAACGACGGCATCTGCCCGTCGACGCCTTCCGGCCTCTCGCCTTTTGCCCCGCAACGCAACGGTTTCAAGGACTTCGCAGGCAAGCAGCCGTGACCAGCTCGCCTGATGTCGGAAGAGCGCATCTACCTGCGGATACATTCCCCTCGGAGATGCGCTTTTTGCACGAAGGCGGGCTGCCTGCGCAAACGCACGCAACACGCCCGAAGGCACGGCGTGATAGAGAAAGGACCGTCTACCTGGGTAGACGGTCCTAACTTAGACACGCTTTGTCCTATTGCCCCGTTGCAACTCACAGGTCCACGGGATGCCAGCGCTACTCGACAACCTCGACGAGCTCGATGTCGAAGTTGAGGTCGCAGCCAGCGAGCTCGTGGTTGGCGTCGAGCTTGACGCCCTCGGGCGAAACCTCGACAACCGTCACGGGCACGGGCATGCCGCCGGGACCCTGCAGGAAGAGCTTCATGCCGACCTCAATCTTCTCGAAATCAGGAACCTCGGCCGCGGGGAAAAACAAGATCATGTCCTCGGAGCGCTCACCGTAAGCCTCGGCAGCCGGGATGTGGACGGTCTTCTTCTCGCCCACCTCCATGTCGAGCACGGCGGCGTCGAAGCCCTTGATCATCTGGCCGGCGCCGGCAACGAACTCGATGGGCTCGCCGCGATCGTAGCTGGAATCGAACTGAGTGCCGTCATCGAGCGTGCCGCGGTAGTGGGCGCGGACCGTCTTACCCTTGTTGGACATGTGTATCCTCTTTCTATCGTAATGACACCCGCCTGTATGGAGGCGGAAAGCTTCTGAGATTGCCGTGTCGAGCGCAATTCTGCCCGCCGGCACGTGGAACCACTATACCCGAGCGCGGGACCGCTTATGCCGCGGACTTGTCCTCGGCCTTCTTCTCCTGCGGCAGCACCAGGTTCAGGATGATGCCCACGAGCGTGGAGGTTGCCATGCCGGGCAGGGTGTAGTCGCCCAGCGGGATGGCGATGCCGGAGGTCTCCATACCCACGCCCAGAATGATGACGACCGACGCGATCATGAGGTTGCGGTTGACGTCAAAGTCGACGCCGTTGGACACGAGCATGCGCAGGCCGTTTGAGGCGATAAGGCCGAACAGCAGCAGGCACACTCCACCCATGACCGGGCTCGGGATGGAGTTGATGAGCGCAGCGAGCTTGGGGCACAGGCCGCCGACGATGAGTGCAAAGCCGCCGGCGTACCAGAAGATCTGGGTCGAGTACACGCGCGTGACGCTCATGACGCCGATGTTTTCGGCGTACGTGGTGGTGGGAGGACCGCCGAGAAAGCCGGAGATCATGGTGGACAAGCCGTCGCCGGCAAGCGAACGCGGCAGCAGCGGTCGGTAGTCGCGCTCGACGATCTCGCCCACCGCGAGCAGGTGGCCGATGTGCTCGATGACCGTCACCACGGCGACCGGCGCGATGAGCGCGATGGCACCCATGTCGAACTTCGGGAAGCTCACGTGAGGCAGGCCGATCCAGGCGGCCTGGGCGATGGGAGCGAAGTCGACCATGCCAAACGCCACGGCGACCGCGTAGCCCACGACGATGGCGAGCAGCACCGGCACCGTGCCGATGATGCCGCCGCGGCCGGAGAAGACAACGGCGGCGAAGAGCGTGACGGCCGCAACCAACGCGCCCTGCGGATTGAACACGGAAGCCCCTGACGCATCCGAGGCCATGAAGGCCATGTTCGCGGCGGTGGCGGAAAGGCCCACGCCGATGACCACCATGACCGAGGCCACGAGCACGGGAGGCAGCAGGCGGTCGAGCCAGCCCGTGCCGACGAGCTTGATGATGCCCGCGACCGCGAGGAACACCGCGCCGGCGACGATCACGCCGGACATGGCGGCGTCGAGGCCGCGCGTGGCCCCCACGGCGAGGATGGGGCTGATGAAGGCAAACGAGCTGCCCAGGTAGCTGGGAATCTTGTTGCCGGTGACGAGCAGATAGCAGATGGTGCCGATACCCGAGCACATGATGGCGACGTTGGGGTCGAGACCGGTCAAAACGGGCACGAGCACCGTGGAGCCAAACATGCTCATCATGTGCTGGATTCCCAGCGGAATGGCGCGAGCGGGCGAAACCCGGTCGTCGACGCCGATGACCTCGCGTTCGCGGTGGCTCATAGGCCGTCCTTTCTGTTGGAGACAATTCGTTCCATAGTACCGTGAGCAAGCACGCATCAGCGCGGAAACAACGGTATGCTACAAAGGTTTGCATGCGCCCGCGACGGCGCGAGACGCGAAAAAGGAGGCCCGACGCCCATGGCGCACACCAAGCACATCCTCATCGTGCGCCACGACGGCCTCGAGATTCCCGTTGAGGTGACGCGCAAGCGCGTGAAGAACCTCAACCTGCGCGTACGGGCAGACGGCTCGGTATCGCTCAGCATCCCAACCTGGACTCCCCTTGCCCGGGCCCAGGAGTTCTTGGATCGCAAGACGCCATGGATCGCCCAACGCGTGGCGAATGCGCACGCCCGCAACGCCCACCGCGACCTCGCGCCGAGCCTCCCCGACCTCCTGCCGCTCTGGGGCGAACTCACGCCCCGCGACCCCGCGCTGTCCAGCCAAAGCGCCATTGACGAGCTGTACCGAGACGAGGTGCGCCGCGTGCTACCCGGCGTCGCTGAAAGCGTGGAGCGGCGCATCGGCGTTCACGCGACGAGGTGGAGCGTGCGCGTGATGAAGACGCGTTGGGGTTCGTGCACCCCGCGAACGGGCGCGATCCGCATCAACGCGAGGCTCGCCGCCTATCCAATCGAATGTCTTGAGTTCGTGGTCGCGCACGAGATGATCCACCTGTTGGAGCCCAGCCACAACGCGCGCTTCCACGCCCTGCTCGATGAGTTTTGCCCCGACAACCGCCGCCTCGCGCAGCAACTCAAACAAAACCCCCTCTCGGCTTGATGCGCCCGCAATAACAGGGCGAAAAATCCTCCGCTCACTCGCACGGCACAAAAAATGGACGCCTCCGAAGAAGCGTCCTTTCAAGCGATGCAGGTGCTTGTTAGATGGGGCCGAGTTACTCCTCGACGGCCTCGAACTGATCCGGGCCAACGCCGCACACGGGGCAGATGTAGTCCTCGGGCAGCTCGGGGGTGTCGACCTCGACCTCGAAACCGCACACGACACAAACGAACTTGTAGGTCTTCTCAGCCATGATGGCTCCTTTCACAGGCGATTGAACGTAAGCAGAGTATACCCGTTTGCTATCAATCCACGCAGGCGGGTCTGCTCTTTTGCGTTGCCTATATGCTACTAGAATACAGTCTTATTAGCAAGAAGAAATCTTTCTCGATCTCGCATCTCGCGCAATGCGATGCGGCACCCCGAGGGCGGCCTGGCAGCGGACCTGCCGGGCCACAACCAAAACGTCCGCTGCATCCGCTAGCCAGCTTGATACGAGCTGGCCTTAGGAGGCGTCTTCCCCTTCAAGGTGCTGTGATAATACGCATACGTGAGCGGCGGCTCGTCGGACAGGCGCTCGGCCTGCACCGCCTCTCCGATGAACAGGTAGTGCGTTCCCACGTCGATGGTGTCGATGAGCTTGCAGCCGTACACAGCGCAGGCATGCGCGGGGCAGTATGGGCAGCCGACCTCCGACACCACCTTGCCGTACTTCGCGAACTTGTCGAACGTGTCGCTCGTGCGGAAGCCGAAGTTGCCAATGAAGGGCATGTCAGCGGTTTGGTCGATGGCCGTCACCGCAAATGCGCCCGCCGCACGGATGACCCCAGCGGTCACGTTGTCTTTGTGCACCGCGACGCTCATGCGTATGGGGTTGGCGGTCACCTGCACGGCCGTGTTGACCACGCAACCCGCCTGCAACCCGTCCGCCTCAGCCGAAACGACATACAGCCCGTAGCTCATCGCGAACATCGCCGTTGAATCGATTGCCATGACGATCCCCTTTCTCAAGACCACGCCTTCAGTATAAAACCCGCGCCGGCCCACGAGAGGGACCGACTCGGGTCGGCGGGAAAAAGATGCCGTAGACGGCCACGGGCGGCAGTTCGAAGTCGCGGGGCTGGCGCTGCTGGCGAGAGGGCACGGCCGACGAGCGCTGGCCGGTAGGTGGAAGGGCGCCCCTAGCGGCTGCGCTGCTTGAGCGCGCGGTCGATCTCGCGCTGTATGTCGCGCTTCGCCATGTCCTCGCGCTTGTCGTACAGCTTCTTGCCGCGGCCAAGCCCGAGCAGCAGCTTCACGCGACCGTCCTCGTTGAAATACAGCTCAAGCGGGACGAGTGCCACGCCGCGCGTGCGCAGCTTGCCATCAAGGTAGTCGATCTCCTTGCGGTGCAGCAGCAACCTGCGACGACGATCGGGGTCACGGTTGAAGATCGAGCCGTTGGAATACGGGTGGATATGGACGTTGTGCAGCCAGCACTCGCCGTTGCGGATGAGCGCGAACGAATCGGTGATCTGGCAGGCCCGTTCGCGCAGGCTGCGAACCTCGGTGCCTGCGAGCTCGATGCCGCATTCGATGGTCTCATCGATGAAATACTCATGATGAGCCGAGCGGTTTTTGGCGATGAGCTTCTTTTCGCGGCGGGGTCTGCGGGCAAATCCATCGGCCATGGCTACTCTCCCTCCTGTTCGCTCACGTTTGGCGAGGCGGTGTCGGAGGCAGGAGCCTCCCCCCTAGCGGCAGCGCGGGACTCAGAAGCGGTCTGGGCCAACTCGGCATCGGACTCATGGATGAGACGGATGAGCGCCTCGCACGCGGGCGCGCCAACCAGGTCGCGCGCGAGCAGCGTGTAGCGCGTCGCCTCGCCGCGGTCGCCTTGCGCCGCAGCGTCGGTCGCGCACATCAACAGGCACACGGCGATCTCCGCATTGGCGCCCGTCATGATGCCGAGCTCGTCGAGCGCGGCGTTCACCTCGACGTCCGAGATCCCCTGAGCCTCGGGCTGCTCCTCGTCCAGCCGTGCGGCGAGCGCCGTGGCGACCGAGTCGTCCTCGCACGCGCGCAGGGCCGCGCGGCGGCAACCCTCGGCGGCGCTTACGTTATCGGTCGCCAAGAAGAACTGGCCGAGATTTGCAAACGCGCGCGCAAGGGCCTGGGGCGTGGTCGCGCGCTCGAGCACCGAAGCCGACAGGGCCGCCCACTCCTGCGTATTGCCCAGCGCGCGAAACACCTCGGCGAGGTTGAGACGATGGGCGCAGTTCATGGGGTTCCATCGAACCGCCTGCTTGAGCGCGTCACAGGCGGACTCGTACTCGCCCTTTTGCACGTACACGTACGCAAGCGCGGCATACAGGCGGTCGAGGGGGGCATCGAGCTGCGTGAGCTCGCGCGGGTCGCGCTCCACCCGACGATACGCGAGGCGCTCGAAGGGCGTGGCGAAGCTGAACCACTGGCGCGCATCCGTGGCGATGCAGGCGGTATCGGCGTACTCCCCCGCCTCAGCGGCAAGCTCCTCCAACAGCACGCGGGCCGTCTCAAGCTCACCGGCGGCAAGCAGGTTCTCGGCATAGTCGATGTCATGGGCCGCAATGGGCATGTCCATATGTGTCCTCCTAAAACAGAGTCGAAACCCAAGTGTAGCGCACGGCGCCGATGTGCAATTTGGGGATGTGCAATTTGGGGACGGGTGCAGAATTGCACATGCGCCCGCTGCAACCACGGGGACGGGTGCAGCTTTACTCGTGCGCCCGCCTCGCGCTGGCCAGGCCTACACCGCATCCGCCGCTCACGTGGACAAGTTTGAGGTCGAGGTGGCCGCGCAGCACGTTCACGCTCGCGACCTCCACCACCACCTGGCAGCCGAGCTCAATCCTCGTCCCCGTGGATTCGCCCGTGAGCGTGAGGCGCACGTCGTCGAGATCCCACCATTCGCCTCCAAGGTCGCCCATGCGCACCAAGCCCTCGGCGCCCGTGGCGTCCAGGCGAACGAACGCGCCCATGTCGGAAATCCACGAGACGGTACCCGTATCGCGCTCGCCGATGCGAGCCGCGTACATCTGCGCGACCTTGACCTTCTGCGAAGCCGAGGCGGCCGCATCGGCGGCGCGCTCGTTGTCGCTCGCCTGACGGCAGAGCTGCGGGCATATGTTCACCAGCGAGTGGGAGCCCACGCCCGTGAACCGCGGTGCGCGGGCGGCCGCCTCCTTCTTGCCAAGCTCACGTTTAGCGAGGGCGATCTTGAGCACACGGTGCGCGATGAGGTCGGGGTACCGCCTGATGGGACTGGTGAAATGGCAGTACGCCCGGGCACCGAGTGCATAGTGGCCCTCGTTGTGGGGCTTGTAGATTGCGCGCTGTTGAGCCCTCAGCAGCAAAGCGTTCACATAGGGCGCAAACGCCGTGCCCGAGGCGTCCTCCACCGCCGCGTTGATGGCGCGGGGATCGCCGAGCATGATGCCCGCCGCGAGCCCTCCCTCAACCGCACCGAGCTCGGCGAGGGTCTTGGCCGTCGAAGCCAAGCTGTCGGGCGACGGGTCCTCATGCACGCGATAGGCGGAGACGAGGTCACGGTCGGCGAGGAATTCGGCAACGCATTCGTTGGCGAGCAGCATCGCCTCCTCGACCAGGCTCGTCGCAGCCGTGCGCTCACGCGTGACGATGTCGACGGGCACGCCGGCTTCGTCCAGGAGCACGTGGACCTCGCGGGTGTCAAAGTCGATGGAGCCGCGCTTGCGACGAACCTCGCGGCGCGCGCGGGCGAGCGCGTCGGCATTGCGCAAAAACGAGCGCAGATCCACCCCGCTGGCGTGTGCCTCCCCCACAGCGGCCTCGGCGCGCTCGAGCACGGCGGCGTCAAGGCCTGCCACAACAGGCGAATCCTCGATAAGCAAGGCGTCCGCCGCTCCGTAATCCATGCGCACGCGCGAGCGGATCACGCTCGGATACGCCTCGTAGGAGCGCACGCGGCCCTGCGCATCGAGCTCGATATCGACGGTGAAGGCGAGGCGGTCCTCGTTGGGGCGCAGCGAGCACAGGTCGTTGCACAGACGCTCGGGAAGCATGGGCAGCACGCGATCGGCGAGGTACACCGAGGTCGAACGGCGGCGCGCCTCGAGGTCGATGGCGCTATCCCACGCAACGTAGTGCGAGACGTCGGCGATATGCACGCCGAGCATCCACCCGCCGCGCACGGTGCGCGCAACGGAGATGGCGTCATCGAAATCACGCGCATCCACCGGGTCGATCGTGACGGCGAATCGATCGCGGATGTCGCGACGGAGCGGATCGGCCAGGGCATCGTCGACGTCGACCGTGAGCGACTCGGCCTCCTCGACCGCAGCCTGCGGATAGCCGCACGCAAGGCCATACCGGGCCATGATGCACTCGATGCCCAGGCCCGGCTCGTTGGCGTCGCCGATGCGGCGCTCGAGCGTGACCACACCGGACTCGGTGCGCGACGGGTATTCGACAATCCGAGCGGACACAATGTCGCCGGGAGCGACTGAGAGCCGTTGCGGGGAGTCATCGGAGGGCAGGATGAAGAAATCCTGTTTGATGCGCGAGTCGAGGGGCCGGACGGCACCCAACGGCCCCGCCGGCTCAAAGGCGCCCACAATCGCCGTGACGGCGCGCTCGATCACGTGCTCCACCACGGCACGACGTGCGCCGCCGTGCCCGCGATGCAGGCTCACGTACACGCGGTCCCCCGGCATGGCCTCACGCAGCGAGCGCGAACCCAGGCGAAATGTGCCCTCCGCGGTCTCGACCTCGGCGCGCGCATCGTACACGTGCACCGTCCCCGTGAGCCCGGGCAAGCGCCGCGACCGTGCCGGACCGCGCCGTCCGCTCTTCGAATGTCTACCTCTACCCATGCATTCCTTTCAATCAAAGGGTGAAATCTAAGCTACCGACCCTTGTACCCAAACCAACAAGCCCCTGCCCGGTCCACACCAAAAGCCAAGCCGCAGCAGCCAAGCCATCACCGGGGCCAACGTCAGCCCCACGATCACGCCCCAACACGCGCGCAGTGCCACGAGAGCAGGAAACCCCCGGGCGTTCCCTAAGCAAACAATCCTCAGCCGTCGAGCAAAGCTCAGCAGCAAGGACGTTTGCGCGGGAACACCCGGGGGCCTCCGAAGGGATCGAACGATGTTCGAGCGCTACACCTTGAGGTAGCGCCTCATCGCGATCGCGGAGCCAAACAGGCCGATGATCGCACCGAGGAGCACGAGCGCGCCATACGTGGCGAAGTAAATCTCCATAGGCACATCGAAGCTCATCCAGCTGATGCCCGCAGAAACCTTGGGAATCACGAGGTTGCGGAAGAGCTCGAGGACGCCGATCGAGAGCAGGGCGCCCAGCAGCGCCTGCAGCACGCCCTCGGTGATGAACGGCCCGCGGATGAAGCCGTTCGAGGCACCCACCAGACGCATGATCGAAATCTCACGGCGACGGGCGGTGATGGACAGACGAATGGTGTTGTTGATGAAGATGAACGCGACGAACGTCAACAGGGCGACCAGCACGACAGCGGCGATGCGGATGTAGCTGTTGAGCTGGAAGAGGCGGGCGACTTCTTCCTGGCCGTATCGCACGTTCTCAGCGACGTCGGCATCCTTGTCGTCAACCTCGGGGTTGGCGTCGTCCACGATCTTGCGGAAATCGGAGTCGGACTTGATCTCCTCGGCCATAGACTCGACCTGGGAGGGATCTTCCGTCTCGATGCGGAACGAGCGCGGCAGCGGATTCTGGCCGTCGAGGGCGGACAGGGTGGCGTCGGCGTTGCTCGAGATCGAGGAGCTGTACTCCTTGAGGGCGTCGTCCTTGCTCACGAACTCGACGTTCTTGACGTTGTCCATGCGCTCGAGCTTGTCCTGGTAGTTCTCGACATCGTCATCGGAGGCCTCGTCGGAGATGTAAGTCTGGATGGTGACCTGGTCCTCGACGTTGCCGATGGCGGAGTTGACGAGCACCGAGCCAATGATGAACAGGCCGATGATGAACAGGGACAGGAAGATGGTGATGACGGCGCCGAAGGACGTCGTCCAGTTGCGGAAAAAGTGGCGGAAAGCCTCTTTGATGGAATATCCGAGATTAGAAGGCGCCATAGTTGCCGTAGCCTCCCCTCTCCTGGTCGCGGACCACACGGCCGCCCTCGAGGGCGATAACGCGACGGTGCATGGAGTCGACCATCTCGCGGTCATGCGTGGCCACGATCACGGTCGTGCCGGTACGGTTGATGCGCTCGAGGAGTTTCATGATGCCCAGCGAGATCGCCGGGTCGAGGTTGCCCGTGGGCTCGTCGCAGATGAGCAGCGGTGGGCGGTTGACCATCGCGCGGGCGACGGAGACGCGCTGCTGCTCGCCACCGGAGAGCTGGTCGGGCATGGAGTCCATCTGCTCGGCGAGGCCGACCAGACGCAGGACCTCGGGCACCTGGGCCTTGATGACGGCCTTGGGCTTGCCGATGCACTGCAGGGCAAAGGCAACGTTCTCGTACGCAGTGCGGTTGGGCAGGAGTTTGTAGTCCTGGAACACAGCACCGATCTGGCGGCGTAGAAACGGGATCTTTCGGTTCTTGATCTTCATGAGGTCTTGACCCGCGACCATGATGCGGCCGCTCGTGGGCTTGACGTTGCGCAACATCGTGTTGAGCAGCGTGGTCTTGCCGGAGCCCGAATGGCCGACGAGGAAGACGAACTCGCCCGGGTAAATCTCGATATTCACGTCGTCCAGGGCGGGCTTGTTGGGCTGCGCCGGGTAGATCTTGGTAACGTGCTCCATGAGGATGACGGGCTCGACACCGGCCTCGCGCGCCTGGCGGGCGCGGGAATCGTCAACCGGGGCGAACACCGTGGTGAAATCCAGGTTGTTGGCGAGCGCGGCATCCAGCGACGCGACCTCGGCCGCCTGGTCGGGGGTGATCGCGGGCGCGGGGGCGTCCATGGGGGACGGAATGTTCATGGGTGCTGCCGGCATGTCGGGCGAGGGCACGTTGAACAGCGGGTTGGCCGCCTGCGGCGCGGGTGCATCGACCGGCTGAGCCTCAACTGCGGGCACGGCAGCGGGCTGCGGGGCGCCCACGACGGGCGCATCGAACATGGTTTGGGGGTTTCCCTGCACGACGGGCTGCTCAAACAGCCTGTCCTGCACATCCGCAGACGGCGCGGGCGGCACGGGCACCACAGGATCGACCTGCGGCACCTGAGGCATGGCCTGCTCGTCTCCGGGAGTACGGAAGTGGTTACCCACTAGAGCTCCTTTTCGGTCGTGCGTTTGAACTACAGACTTACCTATTTTAGCAAGATGCGGCTTCTACCATGAAAGCAACACCTCAATTTGAGGATGACAAATAGTGCACCCGTCCCCAAATTGCACATTAGCCGACGGACTTGAAGCCGTAGCCGATGGCCTCGTTGACGTCGGTGATGATGAGCATCGCGTTCTCGTCGTGCTCGTACACGACCGTCTTGATGATCGAGATCTCACGGCGGCTCATGACGAAGAACAGCACCGGACGGTCCTTCTTCGTCCAGGACCCCTGAGCCATGAGACGCGTGCAGCCGCGGTCCATCGCGTGCAGGATGTCGCGCTCGATCTCCTCGTAGGCGTCGGAGATGATGAACGCGGCGCGCTGGCTGTTGCCGCCGTCGACCACCATGTCGACCACGTAGCCCATGAGCACCATGGACAGCGCGGCGTACAGTGCGTTGGTGACGGAGAAGACGGGGGCGGAGGCGGCGCAGACGGCGACATCGATGGCCATGACCGTGGCACCCACGGGCAGCGAGCTTTTGCGCGCGATGATCTGACCGATGGTGTCGGAGCCGCCGGTGTTCGCACCGCAGCGAAACACCAGGCCGTACCCGACGCCGGAGATGATGCCGCCCCATAGGGCAGACAGCATGATGTCGTCATGCCCCAGATGCAGCACGAACGGGGCGAACAGGTCGGTGAAGAAGCCGAAGAGCACGAAGCCCGTGACCGTTTGGACCACGTACTTGAGCCCGCCCGAGCGCACCACCACGAGCAGCAGCAGCGCGTTCATGACGATGGTCTGCAAACCGACGGGGAGATTGACACCCGCACGGCGACCGAGCTCCGCGATGATCGTGGCGAGACCCGTCAAGCCGCCCGCGGCGAGGCCGTTGGGAATCATGAACACATCTGTGGCGAGCGCAGCGATCGCACATCCAATGATGATAAGCGGCAGGTCGTTCATGAACTGCGATTGGATGATGCGGTTGATATCGATGCGCCTTGCCATATGACTCCACTACTCTATTCCCCACAGACACAGCAGAAATTATTCTACAGGCCGCCTGACACTACGTCAAAGCAAAGCGGCAGGGCCCGCACGGACCCTACCGCCTGTGTTGATGAGCCCTTGTGGGGAAGCTGCACCCTACTCCGCCTGCTCGGTGGCCCAGCGGTGATACCCGATGATAAACGGGTCGAGATCGCCGTCCTCGAGGACGCCGTCGACGTTGCTCGTCTCCACGCCGCAGCGCAGGTCCTTGACCATCTGGTAGGGGTACAGCACGTAGCTGCGAATCTGGTTGCCGAAGCCGATGTCGGTCTTGGGGCCGCGGATCTCGTCGAGCATCTCGCCGCGGCGCTCGAGCTCGAGCTCATAGAGGCGCGCCTTCAAGATCTGCATGCACGCGGCCTTGTTCTGAATCTGACTGCGCTCGTTTTGGCACGTGACCACGATGCCCGTAGGGATGTGTGTCACGCGCACCGCAGAGTCGGTGGTGTTGACGCCCTGGCCGCCGGGGCCGCTCGCATGGTAGACGTCCACGCGGATGTCGTCGGGCGCGACCTCGATCTCGATGTCGTCGGGCAGCACGGGGATGACCTCGACGCCGGCGAAGGTGGTCTGACGACGCTTCTTGGCGTCTGTGGGGGAAATGCGCACCAGGCGGTGGACGCCGGCCTCCGCGCGAAGCATGCCGAAGGCGTCCTTGCCCTCGACCGTGATGGTGGCCCGGTCGATGCCGATGACCTCGGCGGCCGGGCAATCGTTGACGGTGACCTTCCACCCGCGGCGGGCGCAGTACTTCATATACATCTTGAACAGCATGAAGGTCCAGTCTTGGGCCTCCAGGCCGCCCTGGCCGGGCTTGATGGAGAGGATGGCGCTGCCGTGGTCGAACTCGCCCGTGAACCAGCTGGAAAGCTCCATCTCGTCGATGGAGCGGGTGAGGTCGGCCACCGCATGCGCAGCCTCGGCGACGAACTCGGAACCGTCCTCGCCCATCTCGGCGGCGAGCTCGAGGGCGGCGCGGGCGTCGGACAGGCGCCCATGGGCTGCGTCGACTGCGGCGACATCGCCCTTGACCTGGGCGAGTTCGGCCATGTGTGCACGGGCCGCATCGGCGTCGTCCCAAAACCCGGGGGCGGCGCTGGCGGCTTCGAGCTCGCCCACGCGACCACGGGCCTCATCGATGTGCAGGTACGCCTCGACCTCGACCAGGCGCGCCTTGAGCGCGTCCAGGTCGGCGGGCGTGACCTCAATGCGTGCGTCGTCTGCCATTAGCGGTTCCTGCCGTGGCAGTTCTTGAACTTCTTGCCGCTGCCGCAGGGGCACGGGTCGTTGCGACCCACGTTGGCATACGGGTCGCCGTTCTCGTCCTTGCGGTACGTGCGGACAGTCGAGCCCGCACCGGCGCCCTGCGAAGCTCGGCCGGCGCCGTGGGCGGCGGCGTGCTCGGCGGCCTGACGCTGCAGGGTGGACGAGCCGGTGTCACCGTCAACCTCGGCCGGGCCGCTCATGCGGGCGCCCGCCAGAACCGGGTTGCGCTCACCCTCGATGCGGGCGCGGGCGGCCTCGGGGTTCCTGAACTCGGCGTGCAGCACGGTGCGCAGGTAATCCTCGTACATGGTGTCGACCAGCGTGTGGAACGCGCGGAACGCCTCGGTTTTGTACTCGACGAGCGGGTCGCGCTGGCCGAAACCGCGCAGGCCGATGCCCTGCTTGAGGTAATCCATCTCCTGCAGGTAGCTCATCCAGCGCGTGTCGATGACGCGGAGCATGACCTGGCAGTTGAGCTCCTGCATGAGGCTGTCGCCCAGGCGCTCGGCCTTGGCGTCGTAGGTGGCGCGCACGAAGGCGAGCACCTGCTCGCAAAGCTCGGCGTACGGCGCGTCGGCAAACGTCGGCGCGTCCGGGCGACCGGAGAGCTCGACGACCCACTTGTGAAGGCCGTCCAGGTCGCGCTCGCCCTCATGGGCGTCGACGGGGCAGAACTCGGTCACGCAGCGCTTGACTTGCTCGTCGATGACGTCGTCGATGTGGGAGGCGAGGTCCTTTCCGTCGAGGATCTTGTTGCGTTCGGCGTAAATGACCTGGCGCTGCTTGTTCATGACGTCGTCGTACTCGAGCACGTTCTTGCGCATCGAGAAGTTGATGTTCTCGACCTTGCGCTGGGCCCCCTCGACGGCCTTGGAGATCATCTTGTGCTGGATGGGCTGGTCGTCGCCCATCTCCGACGCGACCATGAGGCTGGAGATCTTGTCCATGCGCTCGCCGCCGAACATTCGCATGAGGTCGTCCTCGAGCGAGAGGTAGAACTGCGTCTCGCCCGGGTCGCCCTGACGGCCGGAGCGGCCGCGGAGCTGGTTGTCGATACGACGGGACTCGTGGCGCTCGGTGCCGATGACGGTAAGGCCGCCGGCGGCGATAACCTCGGCGCGCTCCTGCGCGCAAATCTCCCTGAAACGCGCGAGTTCGCGCTCGTACGTGCGGTAGACGTCCATGACCGCCTCGACGGAGACGCCCTGCGTCTCTGCGAGGTTCTCGGCACCCGACCGGATGATCTCACTCTGCGAGAGCTCCTTTTCGCCCTCCGTGTGGATGAAGGAGGCGCCCCTGATGAGCAGGTTGACGCAGTCCTGGTCGACCTCGAAGTCATGGGCGAGTGTGCTGTCGAGCGCAAGCTGCTCGGGGTTGCCGCCCAGCAGGATGTCCGTACCACGACCCGCCATGTTGGTGGCGATGGTGACGGCGCTCTTGCGACCGGCCTGCGCGATGATCTGGGCTTCGCGCTCATGGAATTTAGCATTGAGGATCTCGTGCCTGATGCCGCGCTTGTTGAGCAGGCGACTCAGGCGCTCGGAGCTCTCAATGGACACGGTGCCCACCAGGATGGGTTGACCCTGCGAATGGCGGCGCTCGATCTCATCGGCGACGGCGTTGAACTTGGCGTCGATGGTGCGGTACACCAGGTCCTCATGGTCGACGCGTTGGACGGGCTTGTTGGACGGGATGACCTGGACGGGAAGCTTGTAGATCTCACGGAACTCCGCATCCTCGGTGATAGCGGTACCCGTCATGCCCGAAAGCTTATCGTACAGGCGGAAGTAGTTCTGCAGCGTGATGGTGGCGAGCGTCTGGTTCTCCTCGCGCACGAGCACGCCCTCTTTGGCCTCGATGGCCTGATGCAGGCCCTCGGAGTAACGGCGACCTTCCATGATGCGGCCCGTGAACTCATCGACGATCTTGACTTCGCCGTTGGTGACCACGTATTGCTTGTCGCGATGGAACATGTACTGCGCCTTGAGCGCCTGCTGCAAGTGGTTGACGAGCTGGCCGGACAGGTCGGCATAGATGTCGTCGACACCCAGGCGCTTCTCGATCTTCTTCAGGCCCTGCTCGGTCGCCGCGATGGTGTGCTTGGCCTCGTCCATGACGAAGTCGCCCGTGGCCTCGACGGGGCCCTCGGCGGAGAGCATGTCGAACTGGGCCTCCTCGCCGCGCGTCAGGCCGCGCACCGCGCGCGCGAAGTCCTTGTAGGTGCTGGCGCTCTTGGTGCCCGCGCCCGAGATGATGAGCGGCGTACGGGCCTCGTCGATGAGGATGGAGTCAACCTCGTCGACGATGGCGAAGGCGTGTCCGCGCTGCACGCGCTGACGAGCACGTAGAACCATGTTATCGCGCAGATAGTCGAAGCCGAACTCAGAGTTGGTTCCGTAGGTGATGTCGCACTGGTAGGCCTCGCGCTTCGACTCGAGGCTCACGCCGTTTTGCACCACGCCGACGCTCATGCCGAGGAACGCGTAGACCGGACCCATCCACTCCTGGTCGCGTTTGGCGAGGTAGTCGTTGACCGTGACGATGTGGACGCCCGTGCCGGGGATGGCGTTCAGGTAGCCGGCGAGCGTGGAAACGAGCGTCTTGCCCTCGCCCGTCTTCATCTCGGCGATATGTCCCTCGTGCAGGGCCATGCCGCCGATGAGCTGCACGTCGAAATGGCGCAGGCCAAGCGTGCGACGGGAGGCCTCGCGGACCGTGGCGAAGGCCTCGGGCAAAATGTCATCGAGCGTCTCACCGGCGGCCAGCCGCGCGCGGAATGTGGCGGTTTGGCCGTGCAGCTCCTCGGAGTTCATCGCCTCAAAAGTGGGCTCGAGACCATTGATGACTTCGACGGTCTTCCAATAGCGCTTGAGGTCCTTATCGGCACCGAAGGAGAGCAGCTTAGAAACGAATCCCATGTGGTTTCCTCTTCACGATGCGCCTGTCTAGGCGAGATCGCCCCGGATGGGCGCGATTCGCATGCGGCAGCGCGCAGACACAATTAAGGAAACTTTAGCCAAACGAGACATGCGCTATGCGCAGGATGTGTGTACTCACAGGGAAACTACGTCCCAGCCCCGCTTCCGTCACCCAGGCGCGCTGCCCCGAGCGCACCCGGGCTGGATGCGCCCCGGCACCCGGGCGAACCCGGGCTGGATCTTCGCCGAGTGAGCGCAAAACCTACGTTTAAACCAAGTCAAACGTAGGTTTTGCGCTCACTCGATGGGAGGGGTGCCGGGAAACGAAGCAGGTATCGGAAGCGACGGGGGCGCCGGGAAACGGTGCGGGTATCGGAAGCGACGGGGGCGCCGGGAAACGGTGCGGGTATCGAAACCGAGAAAGGAAATCGCTGCAAAACAGAAAAACCCCGCACCCAAATGGGCACGGGGTTTCACGCGTCGTCTATAGACGAAAGCTACTCGGCGACCTCGACGGTCTCCTCGGCAGCCTCGGCGACGGGCTCCTCAGCGGGGGCCTCGGCGGCTTTCTTGGCAGCCTCGGCAGCGGCCTTCTTCTCGTACTCAGCGGCACGCTTGGCCTTCTCGGCGGCCTTGGCCTCGCGCTCGGCGGCCTTCTTGGCAGCGGCCTCCTCGGCAGCAGCCTGCTTGGCGGCCTTCTTGGCGGCCTCGCGCTCGAGGGCGGCCTGGGCGGCGCCACCGAACTTGTCGGCGAAGCGCTGGACGCGTCCACCGGTGTCGACGAACTTCTGCTGGCCGGTGTAGAACGGGTGGCACTCGTTGCAGAGCTCGACCTGGATCTCGGACTTGGTGGAATGGGTCTTGAAGGTGTTGCCGCAGCTGCAGCGCACCGTGCACTCCACGTACTCGGGATGGATGCCAGACTTCATGGCAGGGCTCCTCTTCTGGTCGCGTCCTGGTTACCGACCAGGACAAAGGGGTGACTTGGTTTCCGACCAAGTCAAAATAGCTTGTCAATGTTAGCACAGGCTCGGTCGGGGCGCATGCGCACATAAAAGCACCACGCGCTCCACCTGATGAAGCGCCACGTGTGCGAAGCCTCGCCGGCATGTCGCGCAAGAGCCGTTGCAGCGCTCCCCTACCCCGCGATACACTCGCGACGATGCGTGCGCTCGGCCAGCGGCACGTAGTCGCCCGATTCGAGCACCGAGCGGTATGCGGGGCGGATGATGCGGTGCGCGCAGATGAGCTCCTCCATGCGGTGCGCCGCCCAGCCAGCGGTGCGGGCGACGGCGAACAGAGGGGTGAACATGGTGTCGGGAATGCCGAGCATCCTGTAGATGAAGCCCGTATACAGGTCGATGTTCGCGCAGATGGGCTTCGTGGTCCCGCGCACGTCGATCATGACCTGCGGGGCGAGCTTCTCGATGCGCTCGATGAGATCGAACTCCGCGCCCATGCCCTTCGCATGGGCAAGGCCGCGCGCATAGCGCTTGCACAGCACAGCGCGCGGATCGGACAGGGTGTAGACCGCGTGCCCCATGCCGTAGATGAGGCCGCTGCCGTCGAACGCCTGACGACGCAGGATCTTCTCGAGATACGAGGCGAGCTCATCCTCGTTCTCCCAATCCTTCACGTGCGCCCGGACGTCCTCGTGCATGGCCACGACCTTGGTGTTCGCCCCGCCGTGGCGCGGCCCCTTGAGCGAACCGATGGCTGCGGCATATGCCGAGTAGGCGTCCGTCGCCGAACTCGAGAGCACGCGGCAGGTGAAGGTCGAGTTGTTACCGCCGCCGTGCTCGGCATGGAGCATCAGCATGACGTCGAGCAGCATGGCCTCCTCGTGCGTATAGCCCTCCTCCCCGCGCAGGATCTGCAGAATCGCCTCGGCGGTGGAGAAGCCCGGCTCGGGAACTGGGACCGGGGCGCGCTTGCCGCTCACCTGGGCGCTGCGGAATGTCTGGGCGAACGCGGCCAGGCGGGGCAGACGCGAGAGAAGCGAGATGGCGACGTCGACCTCGTGCTCGGGCGTGATGGCATCGGGGTCGGAGTCGAATGCGTACAGCAGCAGCACGGCGCGCTGCAGGGCGTTCATGATGGAGGGGCTCACGGTGGTGATGGGGAACTGGCGCACGAACTCGCTCGACAGGTGGCGGAACGCACCCAGGCGGCCGTTGAAGTCGTCGAGCTCCTCGGACGTGGGCAGCTCACCCGTGATGAGCAGGTAGGCGATCTCCTCGTATCCGAAACGGTCCTCATTTTGGGCATTCGTGATGAGGTCCTCGATGTCGTAGCCGCGCAGGATGAGGCGACCCTCGTCGGGGACGACCTTGCCGTCGACCACGTTGTATCCATGCACGTCAGAAATGCGCGTGAGGCCGGCGACGACGCCCGACCCGTCCGCGTTGCGTAGGCCGCGCTTGACGTCGTAGGTGCGGAACAGGTCCTCGGAATACTCCTCGGAGGGGATGTCGTGATACAGGCGCTCGGAGGTCTGGTCGACCCGGCGGCTCGCCTCGTAGTCGAGCACCAGGCGGCTCAGGTGGTCGTCGAAGCGGTAGTAGATGTTGTGCGCATCGTAAGACATAATGGGCTCCTTATGTGGCATCCGCCCCGGCGGGTCGCCGGGGCGGATGAGGCTTGAGGTGTTTGGGCGCCGGGGCTTGCAGGGCGCAAGCCGCGTGGGCTTCGGAGCCCTACAGGCGATACATGAACTCGAAGACGTCCTCGCGCTGCATCTCGACCGTGACGCCCAGCTCCTTGCCGGTGGCAACGAGGGCCTCCTGCAGCTGCATGAAATCGAGCGTCGAAACGGCGGTGTCGGCGAGCAGGGTCATCGTGAAGATGTCCTCGATGATGCTCTGCGTGATGTCGCGGATGTCGACGTTCGCGTCGGAGAGCACGCGCGTCACGCCCGCGACGATGCCGGGGCGGTTCTTGCCGAGAACGGTGATGACAACGCGGTTGGAAGAGGTCTCTGCCATGAAGGTTCCTTTCGAGAAGCCGCGCGGTCCCCGTAGGACGAGCGTGCGGCACTCCATTACGATGCAGTGTTTCTAAGTCTATCCGATTTTTCGCACGCGCACGTACAATCCACGGACTCGTCGCGGGAAGGCACGGGAAGAGCGCGCGACGACACGGGAACGCCGCCGGCGCCCGCGGCTACTCGGCATACGAAAACGTGGTGACGTCGAACATGCCCTCGGGGCGGATGCGCAGGGTCGGGATAACCGGCAGCGGCAGGAAGATCATGCCCATGATGGGGTCAAGCGGGGGCTCAATGCCCATCGCGCGACCCGCCTCCATGAAGGCATCGTGCTCGCGCGCGACCTCCTCGGCCGTCTTGTCGCTCATGAGGCCGCCGAGCGGCAGGTCGATCTTTGCCGCGACCTCGCCGTCGCGCACGAGGACGAAGCCGCCCTGGCTTGCCGCCCGCACGGCGGCGAGCATGTCGGCGGGGTTATCGCCCACCACGCACACGTTGTGCGAATCGTGCCCGATGGTACTCGCGATGGCCCCGCCCGAGATGGTGAAGCCGCGTACCCAACCGCGGCCGACATGCGAGCCCACCAGTCCCGCACCCGCCGGCCCGTCGCCGTCGGCGCCGGAGCGCTGGGCGGACACACCGCGGCCATGGCGCTCGATGAGCATGATGCGCCGCAAGCCCTCGTCGGTTTCGGGGCGCGCGATGCCCGTGACGGCGTTGCCGGGAATCACGTCGATGACGGCCTCGCCCGGGCGGAACTCATAGGAAAACACGTCGAGCGAAAGGTCGGGCAGCTGGACGGAACCGCGCAGGCGCTCCTCAAGCCCGAGCAGGCGCGGGCGCGATGATGCCGGCTCGACGGCACCCACAAACGCGCCATCCTCGGCAACCAATGCGCCGGCGCTGTAAACACGGTGCGGCGGCGCCATGAACGTAAGATCGTCGAGCACGAGAATATCGGCTCGTTTGCCCGGCGCGATGGCCCCGCGGCGATACAGGGCGCACAGCGTACCGTGCTCGAGGCCGAAGACGTCCGCGGTGGACAGCGTGGCCATGGAGATGGCGGTCACCGGGTCGATGCCTGCCTCGACGGCGACGCGGCAGGCGTTGTCGATCATGCCGATGTTGAGGGCGTCCGACGGGGCGCGGTCGTCCGTGGCAAAGCAGCAGCGACGCGCGAGAGCCGGGTTCTCGCGGATGATCGGCGCGAGATTCGCCAGGTCATGGCTACAGGTGCCTTCGCGCAGCATCACGTACATGCCGCGGGAAAGCTCGTCGAGGGCCTCATCCACACCCGTGTTCTCGTGGTCGGCGATGATGCCCGCCGCAACATAGGCGTTGAGGTCGTTGCCCGCCGTCATGGGGGCATGGCCGTCCACCTGCCCGGAGACGGTGGCAGAGGCGACTGCGATGCGGCGGCAGGTCTCCTCGTCGGCGCCATAGACGCCGGGAAGGTTCATCATCTCGCCCAGGCCGAAGATGGATCCCCGATGCTCGGCCATGAATGCCTCCATGTCGGCGGCGGTAATCACCGCGCCGGCCTGCTCGTCGGGAAGGGCGGGGACGCAGGAGGGCATCATGAACTTGATGTCGAGCGGTGCGCGCGAGGCGTCCTCGATCATGAAGGCGAGGCCGTCGAGGCCGCACACGTTGGCAATCTCATGGCTGTCGGCGATGGCAGTGGTGGTGCCGCGGGTGAGCGCCATGCGGGCGTACTCGGACGGGCGGATGTTGGAGCTCTCGATGTGGAGATGGCCATCGATGAATCCGGGGGTAAGGTAGCGGTTCTCGCAGTCAACGACGCGTTCAGCCTCCCATGCGGGGCTTGAGGCGTCTTCACAGTCGCGCCCCTCGAACAGCACGCCCGCGATGCAGCCACACTTGACTGCGACCTGGCCGCGTGCCACGCGCAGGCGATACACGTCCACAATCTGCGCGTTCGTCAGAACGAGGTCCGCCGGGACGCGCCCCTCCGCCGTGTCGATTAGAGCTTGCATCAGTTTGACTACATCGATGTCCATATCTTTGGCACCCGCCCTTCCGCATGAGCATTCAGATGCAGTCATGGTACCCAAAGGCGCACGGCGGCGAACACCCGCGATGTACGATCTGACCCGGACCTCGAAACTCCTCGCCGAGCACCCCGGGCGAAGTGAGCGAGAGCCCCGAGTCTCCCGTCCTAGCACCCCGACACTCCCGACCGCGAACCCCGAGAACATCCGTTGAAACAATTCGCGGCCCCCAAACGTTCCATAGATGAGGGCCCACATCGCATACCATCCCATTGAAAGGAGGCACGCATGGAATTCCAGCCAGACATGAAGCTCGCGGTAGAGCGATATCGCGACACGGTGTTTCGCGTCGCGTTCGCATACTTGCGAAACCCAGCAGACGCCGACGACGTCACGCAAGACGTCTTTGTCAAGCTCCTGCGCTTCACCGGCAGCTTCGATGGCGAGGATCACCTCAGGCGGTGGCTCATCCGCGTTACGGTCAACGAGTGCAAATCGCTCTTCCGCAAGCCCTGGCGACGCGTCGAGGACATCGAGGATTACGCCGCAACGCTCGCCATGCCCACGCAGGAGCACACCGACCTGTTCGTCGCCGTCATGAAGCTGCCCGAACGGTACCGCGTCCCCTTGGCGCTCTTCTACTACCTGGACTATTCCACCGATGAGGTCGCCCAACTGCTCAAACTACCCGCCGCAACCGTGCGCACGCGACTCGCGCGCGGACGCGCCAAACTCAAATCCCTGATCGAGGAGGAAGACCATGTCCCAGCACCGTTTGTTCAGCGAGGCCATGAATCAGCTGCACGCCTCTAACGATGTGTACGACCGCGCGCTGCGGCAGGCGCGGGGCGCCACATGCAAGCGCAGGGGCACCGCGCGGCCCCTCGCCGTCGTGTGCGGCGCCGCACTCATCGCCACGGTGGGAATCGGCGGAACGGCCTACGCCGTGGTGAACAGCGACTTTTTCCAGCATGTCATGGGCGATCACGGTATGGGCGGGCCGAGCACGTGGACCGACCCGCAGTCCGGAATCAGCTACGTGCGCGAATACTCGACCGTGAGCCCCGACGAGGTTACCGAAGAGCTCTCCGGCGCCGTCACCCCCGTGGAGCAGGCGATTGAGGCCTGGGGGTACACCCTCTTTGTGAAAGACATGGTCATGGACGAGAACGGATGCGGAGTCGTCCGCTTCTCGCTGGACAACCCGGACGGCCTCGGGCTCGACACCAGGCTCGGCACGCCCAACCAGATCGTGTTCGATTATGAGGACCCCTCGGCGCTGCGCATGATCGGCATGCAGAACGCGCACGGCAGCTCGCCGGACTACCGCAGTTTCTACGACAGCGCGACCCTCACCGAGACGCACCTCGACGGCGTCATGTACTTCTCGCCCATCGGCGACTCGTTTGAGCAGGAAGCCCAGGACCTGCTGGATGGCGTGTGCCTCAGCCTCTCTTGGGATGACGGCAAGGACCACCGGAGCTCCCGTGAGACCGAGGCGTTCACCGCCATGTTCGCGCCGGAGCGCGTCATCGGCACGCGCGCGTTCTCCGATGAGGCGAGCGCCTCCGCCAGCCTGAGCCCATTCGGTATCCGCTACAACATGGATGAGGCGAACGACTCGGAGATTGTGACCGAGAGCCTCGTCCTGCATCTCGCAGACGGGACGAGCAAAACGGTCGTCCTGAACAAGAGCGAAACGGAGGAGACCCAGGTCATCAACACCTACTTCAATGCCGGCTTCCCCGATGACGCAACGATCGTGAGCCTGTTCACCGTCTTTGTGGAGACGAGCGAAGTGGAGAGCATATCCCTCGTTGGACGCCGCGGCGACACGGTCAGCAGTCAGGCCGAGACGATCGCGGTGGAGCTGATGCCCAGCGCGTAGCGATCTGGACGGCGCACCCCGATGTGGGTTGCCATCGAGCGGGTCCGATCGGCGCAAACGCCGGTCGGACCCGCTTTTTGCATGCAAAACTGGTCGCGGTGCGGGCGTGTCGGGAAGATGTGTGGGGTTTATTTTGGACCCCTCAAGTAGCACGTAGCATCAAGCAAACAAAACCGCAGGATGCAACCATGGAACAGCGGGGTCTACTCGAGGTTTTGGGATAAACCCCACACATCTTTATCTCCCCACCTGTTTTGAAGCAAATATCGATCGAAGCGATGGCTCAGAAGCGCCAAAACCGGGAAGAGGCAGCATCGCAGACGACAACAGAGAGGGCCGGCTGACTCGACGTCAGCCGGCCCTCTCTCGCCAATGAAAGAATCGCCCCGATTACAGGCGCGCTGATGCACGCCGCGATGCGGACGCCGCGGGCGGCAAGCCCGCGGCGTCGACGCGATCAGATACTTACGCCAGGCGCGCGAACTTGCGCTTGCCTACCTGCAGGACCGTGCCGGGCTTGAGCGCGGCCGGGTCCACGTTGTAGGTCTTGGGCGCGGTGGTCTCGCCGTCGAGCTTCACGCCGCCGCCGTCGATGTCACGGCGAGCCTGGCCCGCGCTCGGCACCAAACCGGCAGCCTGAAGCACGGCGGGCAGATACACGAGACCCTCGTCGTTGACGACGATCTCCACGGACACCTCGGCGATATCGGTGGGCAGGTCGCGGTTCTTGTGCACGCGGTCGAACTCGGCCTCGGCCTCAACAGCCGCCTCGGCGCTGTGATACGTGGTCACCAGGTCGCGGCCGAGGGCGCGCTTGAGCTCGTAAGGATCGGCGGTGCCGTCGGCAAGCGCGGCGTCGATCGCGTCGACCTCGGACGGAGCGAGCGAGCTCGCCAGGCGGTAGTACTTGCCGATCATCGCGTCGGGAATGGACATGGTCTTGCCGAACATATCGGCGGGCGCGTCGGTGAGGCCGATGTAATTGCCGTAGGACTTGGACATCTTGCGGGTACCGTCGGTACCCTCGAGCAGCGGCATGGTGAGCGCGATCTGCGGCTCCATGCCCATCTTCTCCATGAGTTCACGGCCGGCGAGCAGGTTGAAGAGCTGGTCGTTGCCGCCCATCTCGACGTCGGCCTCGATCTTGACCGAGTCGTACGCCTGCATGATGGGGTACAGGAACTCGTGTAGGGCGATGGGCGTCTGGGACTGGTAGCGCTTGGTGAAGTCGTCGCGCTCGAGGATGCGGGCGACGGTGAACTTGGAGGCGATCGAGAGCAGCTCCTTCAAGCCCATGGGGAACATCCAGTCGCCGTTGTGGACGATGGTGGTCTTCTCGGGATCGAGGATCTTCATGGCCTGGGAGACGTAGGTCGCGGCGTTGGCCTCGACCTCCTCCTGGGTGAGCTGCGGGCGCGTGGAGTTCTTGCCGGACGGGTCGCCGATGGTGGCGGTGCCGTTGCCGATGATGAGGGTCACGCGGTGGCCGAGGTCCTGGAACTGACGCATCTTGCGCAGCGGAACGGCGTGGCCCAGATGCAGGTCGGGGCTGGTGGGGTCCACACCCAACTTGATGTTGAGCGGGACGCCGCGCTCGAGCTTCTTCTTAAGGTCGGCCTCGGGCACGATCTTGGCGGCGCCGGAGGTGATGATGCGCATCTGCTCGTCTACGGGCAACATAGGTGCACCTTTCTACAAGGTCATAGCACCCTCGCCGCGTACTCGCGCGGATTCGCGCGGACGGGCGGTGCTGGGGAACGACATATGGCCATTAGTTTAGCGCAAAATGCGCGTGCGTCCGCGCTCATCCACGCGCACGGCAAGACGCGCCCCGCACGCATTGCGGTCGAGCTCCACAAGAAAGCGCTCGTCGCGCTGACTCGCCAGGCGCCGCGGGCACGTCGCGCATGCATGGCTGCACGGCCCCTCCGCGGTGAGCAGGCAATGCTCCAACACCATGAGGGGCGTCGAGCCCTTCCCGACCCGGGCAATTGGGACCGTCACGCCCGCAAGGCGGGCGGCATCGAGCACATTGGCAACGTCCTCGTCGGAGAGCTCCTCGGGCAGCCATATGCGTCGCGCGCCCAAATCCTGCAAGACGCGCGCCGTCTGCGCGTTCCACACGTTGAGCGGCGGAGAGGCCTCCCACGCAACCGCCGCCTCACGTGCGGCGTCGATCTGGCCGATGTTACGGCAGAGCAGGGCATCCGCATCCCCGCGCGCCACCGCCGAGCACGCCTCGGCCACGAACGGCATGTCCCCCGCCCGACAAACCTCTCCCAAATCGACGACGCCGTTGACGGCACCCGCTTCGCGCGCGGCTCCGAGAGTCAACTCCCGCGGACCAAAATCGTCCATTTGCTCGCTACACGGCCGCGAGAGTTTACTCTCGCGGCCGGATTGACGCTCCGACGGGGACACATGCGGCGACTTGCGGCGCGCATGAGCGGGACGCGGGGCGGCATCGACGGCCGCGCCCGCATCGAGACCGAGCTCGGCGGCGAGGCCCGCCTCCTCGGCGCGCATCTCCTCCACGGCACGGGCGGCCTCGGTATGGGCGCCCGCCGAGCGCACGACGTGCACGGCGCTGCTCGCCTCCACCTTGCGCTTGCACCCGATGACGACACTCTCCCCCGCACGGACATCGCGTGGGCAGACGAGCATCGGCCAGCGCTTGGGCACGTCAGCGGGGGCGTCCTCCCCCGGCGTGGAGCGGATCTCGATGGTGTCGCCCCGGGCGACATCGCGGCAAAACGCGATGAGGGCGCCCTCGAAACGCGGCTCGACGACACGTCCGACCTCGACCCCCTGGTTGATGGCGCGCTCGACGCTCATGAGCTCGGCGCCCGTGTGCTTCGATCCCCCGCACAGATAGCCATCGGTAAACCCGCGATTGAACGAACGCGCCAGCTGCGCCTCGAGCTCGTCAAGCTCTTCGGGGCCGAGCGGGCTGCCCACAAGCGACGCGTCGAGCGCGCGGCGATAGCACCGCACGACGTTGAACACATAGTCGGGGGCCTTCATGCGCCCCTCGATCTTCAGCGATGCGACGCCCGCGCGAACAAGCTCGTCCACATGACGAATTCCCAGATAGTCGCGAGGGCACAGCAGGCGGTCGCCCTCGGGCGCGGCGCCGCGGGCGCGCTCGCGATCCCACGTGCCGCCCGCGAGTACCCTGCCCTCGCCATCCTGCAGCTCATAGGCGAGTCGGCACGGCTGGGTGCAGTCGCCGCGATTCGCGGAGCGGCCGCGCATCAACGCCGAGTACGCGCATGCCCCGGAATAGCAGATGCAGATCGCCCCGTGGCAAAACGCCTCAATGGGAACGCCCGTGGCGGCGAGCACGGCAAGTTCGCCCACCGAAAGCTCCCGGGCGCACGTGACTCGCGCCACACCGAGCTCGCGGGAGGCCAGGGTCACACCGGAGGCCGCCTGGACGCCCGACTGCGTCGACAGGTGGATCTCGCAGGAGGGAAGCGTCGCGCGCAGGCGGGTGACAAGCCCCAGGTCGGCGACGATGAGGGCGTCGACGCCCGCACCGATCGCGCTCGAGGCGAGCGCGACCGCCTCGTCAAGCTCCGCGTCGTGAAGGCACACGTTGAGCGTCACATAGACACGGGCACCATGCGCATGGGCAAGCGCGCATGCCCGCGTCAGTTCGCCAATCGAGAACCCCGCATTGGCGGCGCGGGCGTTGAGCGATCCCAACCCCACGTACACCGCATCGGCGCCCGCCGCCACGGCGGCGCGCAGCGCATCCGGCGTGCCCGCCGGGGCCAACAGCTCGACCATATTCGCCCTCTCCTGCATGTAATTTCACTTAAGGAAAGGATACCCGACAGGCGGCATCCTCACATTGCGGTATCGTATCAACCATCTATGTGTACGTGACTGGGGAGTCCCCATTCAAATCACAGGAGGTCATCCATGGACCCTCGCCAACGCCGCACGCGCAACCGCGCAAAAACGCATGCAGTACCCGTCGTCCTGCTGTCCGTTCTGGGGTTTTTCCTGGTGACGGGCATCGCTTTTGGCATCGGCATGCTCGGCAACGTCAACCGTTGGCTGTCCGATCTGCCCGACTACACGAACGCTGATGAATATCTCGTGAGCGAGCCGACGCACATCCTCGATGCCGCCGGCAACGAGATCGCCACGTTCTTCGTGCAGAACCGCCAAAGCGTCACCGCCGACCAGGTCTCCCCGTGGGTCCTCAAGGGCACGGTCGACGTCGAGGACGAGCGCTTCTATTCGCACAACGGCGTCGACATCATCGGCATCGGCCGCGCGGTGTTCGCCCAGCTCTCAGGCCGCTCCGAGGGCGCATCCACCATCACCCAGCAGCTCGTGCGCAACACCATCCTGTCCGAGGAGCAGTTCGACCAGACCATCGAGCGCAAGGTCCGCGAGGCCTTCATCGCCATGGAGATGGAGAAGATCTACTCCAAGGACGAGATCTTGATGATGTACCTCAACTGCATCTACTACGGCCACGGCGCCTACGGCATCCAGGCCGCCTCCAAGACCTACCTCTCGAAAAACGCCAACGAGCTCACGCTCGCCGAGGCGGCCCTGCTCATCGGCCTGCCCAACTCGCCGTCCTACTACGACCCCACCGTCAACCCCGACGTGGCCCTCGAGCGCCGCAACAAGGTCCTCGGCAACATGCTGCGCCTGGGCACCATCACGCAGGAAGAGCACGACGCCGCGCTCGCCGAGCCGCTCGCCCTCAACGTCACCGAGACCTCCGACTCCGGCATCACCGTGTACTCCCAGCCCTACTTCGTGGACTACGTCAAGGCGCTCCTGCAGGAGGAGCTCTCAACCGACGTCCTGTTCAAAGGCGGCCTCACCGTCAAGACCACGCTCGACCCCGCAGTCCAGCAGGCGGCCGAGTCGGCGGCAGTCGACAACATCAACAAGTACCCGCAGGCGGCACGTGACGCCAAGGACCTCGACATCGGCATGACCGTCGTCGACCCCAAGACCGGCTACATCAAGGCCATGGTGGGCGGTCGCGACTACAACCGCGTCGAGGACGACGGCAGCGTCTACCACATCAACCATGCGACCTCGCGCAACCAGCCCGGCTCGTCGTTCAAGACGTTCACGCTGGCCACTGCGATCACCATGGGGATGAACCCCAACGTCATCCTCAACTGCGGCTCGCCCCTCACCTGGAAGATCGCGGGCCAGCCCGATTACAAGGCCCAAAACCACGGCAACCAGAGCATGGGCTACATCTCGCTGGCCCGCGCCACCGAACTGTCGTCTAACACGGGCTACCTGCAGGTCGCCGAGGCCATCGGTAACCAGAACATCATCGCCATGTGCAAGAAGCTCGGCCTTGACACCTCCGGGATGCAAGACGTCCTCGCCATGACGCTCGGCACCGGCAGCTTCTCCACCGTGGAGATGGCCTCCGCATACGCCGTGTTCGCCAACGGCGGCGTCTATCACGAGCCCGTCGCGATCTCCGAGATCCTCTCCCGCGACGGCAAGTCGGTCTACAAGCACGAGGTCAAGGACACCCGCGTCATGACCGTCGGCGAGGCCCGCGCCGTCACGAAGGTGCTCGAGGGCGTCGTGACCAACGGTCTGGGCGCACCCGGCAACCCCTACATGAACCAGCCCGTCGCGGGCAAGACGGGTACCGCCGGCACCGCGGACTCCGCGACCGACCTGTGGTGGTGCGGATTCACCCCGCAGTACGCCACCGCCATCTGGGTGGGCGGCTACAACGGCTCCGTCGATCTGGGTTACCTCATGGGCAGCCATATGACCCTGCCTGTCTTCAAGACCTTCATGCAGACCGTCCTCCAGGGCCTGCCGCGCGAGGAGTTCCCCGAGGGCGATGCTCCCACCTACAAGAAGGACTCCGAGTGGAAGTTCTCCAAGACGAAGTCCGCCGAGGAGCGCGCAGCCGAGGAGGAGGCAAAGCGCAAGGAAGAGGAAGAGAAGAAGAAGGCCGAGGAGGAAGAGGCCAAGCGCAAGGAGGAAGAGGAGAACCAGCAGCCCACCACGCCCACGACGCCCGAAGGCGGCGACGGCTCGGGTGAGGGTGGAACCGACGGTGATACGGAAGGCGGCACCACGCCTCCCACCACGCCCACCACGCCGGGACAGTAGCCCTAGCCTCCACCGGGTTGACCTCCGCCGGGTTGGCAGCTTAGCCCTTCATAGCGACTGCGCCGTCCGCCTCCCGCTCCAAAGCAACGCGGCTGCAACGGCACCCCGACAGCGCACCCCCGCTCCGAACTTCCCGGGCGGGGGTGCGCTCCGTTATAGATGGACGAAATTCAGGCTGTGCAAGGCTCCGATTTTGATGGACGAAATGCAGGCTGTGCATGCAAACTCGCACAGCCTGCATTTCGTCCACCTATATCTACCTGCAAGTTTACAGTTTAGGGCGTCGACTCCGAAGGATTCCGTTTGCACAGCCTACATTTCGTCCAACGTTTGCACAGCCTGCATTTCATCCACAACTTGCACAGCTTGCAATTCGTCCAACGTCTCCGCCGCCCGCATGTCTCGCCCAGCTCCGTGGCCCCGAAACGCATATGGCCCGCGCATCCACTACGGACGCGCGGGCCAGATCTCAATCGCAACCCTATCGATGGAGCCGCCGCCAGTAAGCGACCAGCAGGGCGACGAGCACACACGGCAGCAACACCAACAGGGAGAACAGGATGCCGTGCACGATCATCGGGCTCACTTGCGCACGCTCCTCAACTTGAGAATCATCGCCTCGAAACGCTCACCGTCGTCGGGCGTCTGCGTGATGACGAGGATGGTGTCGTTACCGGCGAGGGAACCCAAGACGTCGGGGAGCTCGGCGGCGTCGATGGCCGCGGCGATGCCCAGGGCGGTACCGGGCTGCGCCTTCACGATCACGAGGTTCTCCGTGCGCTGGACGCCGATGACGAGCTCCGACACCATGCGCTGCAGGTGCAGATCCTCGGCGAGCACGTACATGCCCTCGGGGAGCTTGCGCAGACCCATGTCGGCGATATCGCGCGAGACCGTCGCCTGCGTGCAGTCAAACCCGCGGGCCTTGAGCTCATCGACGAGGATGCGCTGCGTGCGCACGTCCTCGGTCCGCACGATATCCCGTATGGCATCTTGGCGTCCGTTGCGTTTTTTCGCCATGACCTCCACCGCCCCTCTTCTGATGTGTCCGCATGAAGCATACCGCCTGCGGATACATGCGCAGGCGGGCTTTCCGAATGCCATTCAATTGAAACATTATTGCATAGAATGAGCAATAATTACCCATTCGATGCATAGCAGCCGACTACGGGCAAACGTTGAGCACGCCTTCGTCGTAGTCGACATCCATGAAGCACAATCCGCGCGCCGGCGCGGTCGGCCCGGCGGCACGGCGATCGCAGGCCTCGAGCACCTCCGCCACCCATTCCGGGCTGCGCCTCCCCGCTCCGACCTCCACCAGCGTCCCCACGATCGTACGGACCATGGAATGCAAAAACGCGTTGCCCTTGATGGTGAAGGCGATGTGCTCCTCCCCCAACGCGCTGCCCGCGGCAAACGACACAGTAATCACGTTGCGGCAGGTTGGCTTGCCCACGGCGGAAGCCATCTTGCAGAAGCTCTTGAAGTCGTGCTCGCCCACGAGCAGCTGAGCGGCGCGGTCCATGGCGTCGACGTCCAGCGGGAACCGATGCCACCAGGTCACACCGCGCGTGAGAAGCGGCGGCGCGTCGCCCGTGGCGATGCGGTACGTGTACGTGCGCGCATGGGCGTCGAACCGAGCGGAGAAGCCCGGGGCGGCGTGATACACCTCGACCAGGTTGATGTCCTCGGGCAGCAGCGCGACCATCGCGCGCATCCAGCGGCGTCGCTCGATTCCGAGCTCCTCCTGGTGCGCAGGGATGCTCACGTACTGCGAGATCGCGTGGACGCCCGCATCGGTACGCCCGGCGCACGTCAGGTCGACAGGGCGGCGCAGGAACGTCTCGAGCGCACACCGAACCTCCCCCGCCACCGTACGCAGGCCCGGCTGCTCCGCGAAACCCGAAAACGCGGCTCCGTCATACCCCAATCGAAATACAAGCGTCCCGTCGAGGACGTCGCCTTGATCGATCCCTTGGTTGCTGCTGGTGGGACTCACGACATGAGCCTTTCTTCTCGATACCTCGCCAACGGTGTCCATGCTATCAAAGACGCGCGGACGCGCCCGCCCACACGGCGAGGCGCCCTACAGGATGCCCAGGACGCAGATCGCCGTCATGACGGCGAAGGAGCCGACGAGGGCGACCCAGTCCCGCACGCGCAGCGTCCGGGGCGCCGGCGGTCGACCCGCCGAGGCCGCGTCGTAGCATCGGCCGGACATTGCCTCGGCCAGCCGGTCGGCACGGCGGAACAGCCCGATCATCAGCGGCGTGAGCACGGACGCCCACACCCCGATTCGCTCGAAGAGCGACCCTTCATCGAAGGTCGCCCCGCGGGCGCGCTGGGCCAGGCGGATGCGATACAGCTCATCCGTCACGAGGGGGATGAACCTGAGCGCCACGGCCAGCACCGTGCCCAAGGCGCCAACGGGGACGCCAAAGCGGCCAAGGGGCCGCAAGAGGCGAACGCACGCGTCGCTCACCTCGGTCGATGTGGTGGAGACGGCAACCGAAATCGACAGGCCCACCAACACCACGATACGGGCGACGGCGACAAGCCCCCTCAAGGCGCCCGCGGCGTCAAACGACGGCGCGGCGACACCGCCACCGGCGGGGCCCGTGCAGGACACGGCGTTAGCGACGAGCGTGAACGCCAAGATTACCGCCACGGGTCGCAGCCCGCTGGCGACGGTCCCGGCACGCATGCCCGAACCCATGAAGCACGCGCCCAACACCGCAAACCAACAGCCGAGCACGGGTGCCGACGACGCGGAGAGCACGCCGATGGTTGCGACCATGAGCGTGACAATCTTCACGCGCGCATCGATGCGTGCAAGCGGCGTTGCGGGGATATAGCGCAGGGGGCCTCCAGAGGCCGTTCTGGGCGCTTGGGGCTCATGGTTGGGAGCATGGTCGGGGCGAGCGGCGTCAAGCCCGTCACCGGCCTTATGGGGCCTCAGCTCTCGAGCGGGGCCGTCGGCGGCGACCGGCGCGGCGCTCGCTCGCTGCCCGACCTCGACCAGTGTACCGTCGTGCAGCGTCACCTCGCGCGACACGACGGCGCGCCACTCATCGACATCATGGCTGATGACCAGCACGGCACAGCCGCACGCGGCGAGCCGGCGCACCAGCGCATGGACATCGCTCCTGCCGCGTGCGTCGAGGGCCGCCGTAGGCTCATCGAAGACGTATGCCGCGGCGCGCATGGACACGATGGATGCGAGGGCGACGCGGCGGGCCTGCCCGCCCGAGAGTTCGAAGGGCGACCGCTCGAAGAGCTCCGGGCTGAGCCCCACCACCGAGGATGCCCACCGCACGGCCTCGGCGACCTCCTGTTCATCGAGTCCGCTGTTACGAGGGGCATACGCGATCTCGTCAAACACGGTGTCGAGGAAGAACTGCGACTCGGGCTGCTGCAACGCGAAACCGACCGGGCGCATACCAGGCGTGTCGCACCACGAGACCGTGCCCCCATCGGGCTCGAGCAACCCCGCGGCGATGGCCGCGCAGGTGGACTTGCCCGCACCCGACGGCCCCGTGAGCAGCACGGCGTCACCGGCAAAAAGCCGCAGAGAGACACCAAAGAGCACTGCGCGGTCGCCACGGACAATCGAGACGTCTGCAAGCTCAAGGACGCACGTGCCCTGCTTCGGCCCGCCCACGGCAGGCGCGTCGAGAACGTCAACGTCCGCCCCGGAGTACACGTCAACCCGACAGGCGCCATCTGGGCCACCGGAGCTGCGAGCGACGTCCGCGCCAGCGACGCCGTCGAGCGTGACGATGCGATCTGCCAGGTCGACTTCTAACGGGTCGTGCGTAATGAGGACGATGCCGATGCGGTGCTCATCGACAAGATCGCGCATAAGCGCGCGCATCGAGGCGCGCGCCGCCGGATCGAGCTGCGCCGTGACCTCATCGAGGACCATATACCGAGGACGCATGGCGAGAATCCCCGCAAACACGATGCGCTGCAGCTCACCGCCGGAGCATTCAGCGCACAGGGCATCCCTCATGCCCGGCATCCCTACGGCCTCGAGCGCATATGCGACGCGAACATCCACCTCATCTTCGGAAAGCCCCAGATTGCGAGGACCGAACGCCACCTCGTCGTACACCACCGACGACACAATCTGATCCGCAGGGTCTTGGGACACCCGACCCACGAGCGAGCGCACGCGCAAGCGCTCCAGTTCGCTGACGGAAGGATCGTGGCCATCAACGATCACGCCCCCTTCGTCAACCAGCTGAGAAGCGCACATCACGCGGCCAAGCGTGGACTTGCCGCAACCGTTGTCGCCCACAAGCGCCACGAGCTCACCCTGAGACACCGCGATCGAGCACCCACGCAACACCGTCACCCCATCATAGGCGACGGACGCGTTATTCACTTCAATCATGCAGACACCCCCTCTCCTTCCCTGTCGGTCGCCCAACTCAAAACAGCCCGAACTCGAACCTGATGACTCCGGGCAGATGCGGCAACAGACGATATGAGTTGAACATTGGGAGCCCCTCCCCTTGTAGCTCTATCGTG
>UQHS01000003.1 GCA_900540845.1 uncultured Collinsella sp. | reverse complement strand
GGGGCGGGCGAAGCCATCGGGATCGCCCGCGTCGTCTGCGTCTGTCCGTGCGCGCGGGGGCGATGGAGCTCGCGGCTACCGTGCGGCGTCTTATGCCGAGAGCTCTGCGAGTCGGCGCAGGACCACCCCGAACCAGGCTCGCTCCTCCGGCTCGAAGCCCCTGAAGGCGTTCCAGTGGTTGTAGTAGCGCCACCCCGAGAACAGCCCCGACCCGAGCAGCCCTGCGTCTTCGCAGCACGCGATGGCCGCCTCGGTGGCGACGGGGTCCCGGAAGCAGCCTGGGAACGCATCGGTGAACGCCTGACCGCCGTCCATCTCGAAACCCAGCGCCCGGCAGTTGTCCGAAAACTCCATCGTCTCGAACAGCTGGTTGTATCTCCAGTCCTCAAACCGTGGGATCCATTTCATCGCGAACTCGTGCAGCATCTCGCGCGCGCCTCTGACATTGTCCATGACATCTCCTATCTCGTCCTGGCCCCAGTATAGGTAGAGAGGGGGTTATCATGAACATGCTTGCGCATAGAAAGGGTGATGGCAATGATTCAACAGGTCGCGTTCGAGATCCCGCCCGCTATCGAGGCGGGTATAGCTCGGGGTGAGTACCGGCAGTTCGGAGGAGTCATCCGAGACGGGGCAGGTCATATCGTCAAGCACCTTAAGGTTGCTGACGTCCAGAATGACGCCAGCCAGGCAAAGCAGCTCGTACGGCAGGCGATCGGGCTCGTCAAGGAGAATCCCAGGGCAGCGATTGGGGTTGCAGCGGCGGCGGGTGTAGCCGTCGTGGGCGGTGCCGCCTACGGAGTGATCAAGCACATCAGGGGCAAGCGGGAGCGCGAGGAGTACGAGGCGCGGATGGCGGCGTTCAACGATGCGTTTGGCGAGTACCTCGCGTGTCTCGGCGACGAGAGCCTGTCCGTTGAAAAGATCGACGCGCTTGAGGTCGCTATCGACGCGCTCGCGGACTCTGAACGGGGCTTCACGGTCGAGGTCGAGGGCGACCAGTTCAAGTCGCTCGTCAAATCGGTGAGCGACTATACCACGCGCCTGGCCAGGGCCAACGGCATGAAGACCGCCAGCCCCATACTCCAGCTGTTCGAGAGGAAGCCGCAGGATCTCAACGCTCTTCGGGATTGCCTCGCCACCCAGCGCGAGATCCTCGATAGCGCTGCGTAGGCGACGGCTGCCGAGAACCTTCAGTCTCCAGAGCACTCAACACCACCCAACTTCGCGTCATTCGCCGCACCTCGACCCCGTCCTCCAGGTGGGGTCGACCTTTCTAGCCCCATCTCGCACGGCCAGCCGCGCCGCGGAACACGATGCGCAGCCCCGTTGGCACGTAGGTGAGCTCCATGGGGGAGATGCGCGCGCGGAACCACCTCTCCAGCCCCAGCGCCGCGATCGCCCACGTCATCTGCTGGAAGACCGAGTCGCGCAGCGCGTTGGAGAACCGGCGCACCACCACGGCGTTCGCGCCCGGGTTGGCGAGCATCACGAGCACGATGGCGAGCGATACGAACGAGCCTCTCGTCGCGCCGGCGCTCGGCCTTGCCGTACTCGTCGGGGTACTTGCGCTCCAGAAGCCACGCCGCTGCGGTCCAGTACTGGTTGCGCGCCAGCGCGGCGGCGCGGATCGTGGTGAGCAGCGTCTGCTTGAACGCAGCCTCCTCCTTTTTTAGTCCCTCGCTTAACTCGCGCTGTAGCCTGTTCTTGGGGTCGCCGATCCAGTGGTAGAACGTTGATTCGTGGATGCCCAGCGCGCAGATGATGTCGCCGTTGGACAGGCCGTCCGCCTTCAGTGCGATCGCCTGGTCCACGAGCTCCTGCGTCAGCTTTGGTCGTTCCATGCGCGTCACCTCCCGTGAAATGCCGTTTTTCACCGCATTGTCGGGGGAGGTCACAAGAAAGGAATCTGCGTTGCCCGCCGCCCGCCGATAGGGGTGTTCATCGCATTGTCTGAGAGAGAGTTCTGGGAATAATGGAGAGTGTCCTGCCGTCAAACGATAGGAGTTCGAAATGGCAAGGTGCTATAGATGCGACACGGCGTTTTCTCCCTCGGCAGTCCGAGAGGAGTTCAACAGCGAGTATCCGAGCTTCGACTACGATGGCTTCAAAGAAAAGCTGTGCTTTGACTGTGCTAAAGACGTCATAGAGTCAGAGGAAGATGGGGTCATCGAGCTTGATTGCGAGGAGTGCGGAAAGGCCTTCGACCCCTTCATTGATATGGGTGAGTTTATATTTCAGACTGGTGATTCTGGATCAGATTACCTAGACACATGGTCAACCGCACATAAGCGTCTCTGCCTTGATTGCGCTATGGATGTGCAAAGGGACTTCTACTCCTAAACACGATGGGGCCTCCGAGTGAGGCCCCATTCTTATGATCTCTTCCTCTCCCTTCGGCTCTTCAGTCCGTACCTGCTGGCCTTCCACCGCATCGCTGCACATGAAAACAGCCCGGAGGACCTTCTGGCCTTCCGGGCTGTTTGCGAGTTGGAGCGGACGCGATGAGTTGAGCCAGCCGCGCTACTTCACGACCATGAGGGCGTCGCCGACCTTCACGAGGGGGCGGCCGCCAAGCAGCGTGTTGGAGGACCCCACCATGTCGACGGACTCGAGCTCGGCGGAGTTGCTTACGACGCACGTGACGATGTCGTCGCACCCGGCCGCCTTGATCGTCTCGTCGTCGAAGGACAGGATGGGCTGGCCGGCGACCACGATGTCGCCCGCCTCCACGTAACGCGTGAAGCCCTTGCCGTCCATGTTGACGGTTTCCAGTCCGATGTGAACGATGATCTTCGCCCCGCCGTCGGAAAGCAGGCCGATGGCGTGGTTGGTCACGGTGACGGCGTCGATACGGCCGTTGGCGGGCGCATACACGACGTTGCCCACGGGTAAGATGCCGTAGCCCTGGCCGAGCAGGCCCTCGGCGATGACCTCATCGTTGATCTCCTTCTGGCTTACGAGCATGCCGGAGATGGGGGCGTATACGGTGTCGCCGCGCGTGGCGAAGATTGCGGGCGCGGGGGCCTCGGTGTTCTCAGTGCTGTGGAACACGCTGGTGATCTTGGAAAGAATGCTCATTGGTTGCCTCCCATGGTGAGCGATGTGCGCCTTGTGTATCGGCGCTAAAGACATGTTAATCCTAGCCGATTTCAAGGGGGAGTGTGTCGAGGGGAATAGCTCGAGGGCCCTCTTGGGCTTAAATTACAAGAATCAGGTCCGCGACGATGTTTGCGAGCATGAACGCCGCGACGGCGACGATCGCGATTGCGAGGACCTTCTCCCCACGGGAAAGCCCGCGCTCACCCTGTTCGCGTCGGGCCATGAGGTAGAACACGATGCCCGGCACATAGGCGATGCAGCAGAGCATGAGCTGCTCGATGCCGGAGAGGACGACCGCGACCACGAGGAACACGACGGTGAACGCTGACAGGGCGATGTCGGTGCCACGGACGCAGCCACCTGCGTGGTCATCGGTGTCCGGACGTACCTCGCGCGTGCCGGCGGTACGCCCGCGACGCTGCTCGATCCCGAGCTTGAGCATGTAGGCGGCGGCAAGCGTCCAGCTGACGACAATCGATGCCGTGCATAGCGAATAGGCGAACTGGTAGGCCTTCTCCGAGAACAGCATCACGATCGACAGGATTTGGATCATCGCTCCCGTGGTGATGAGGCACGCGGTGGGGGCGCTGTAGGTGTTGAGATGGGAGAACATGCTCGGCAGCAGCTTCATCTGCGCCATGCCGCACATGGCCTCGGAGGCGAGGATGGTGTAGGAGAGCCAGGCCCCGAAGATGGAGATGATGAGCCCTCCCGAGATGAAGGCTCCGCCCCAAGGGCCAACGACCTTCTCGAAGATGTAGGGCATCGACGGCGACCCGAGCGTCATGAGCTCCTCGCGCGTGAGGAAACCATAGGGGAGGATCGAGGCTGCGACATAGATGATGAGCAGGGCCGTGCAGCCGAGGATGGTCGCACGGCTCACGTCGGACTTGCGCTCGGCGCGGTGGCCCAGCACGCTCGCGCCCTCCATGCCCACGAAGACCCACATCATGACCATGAAGCAATTGATGATTTGCGTGGGGATGAATCCGGGCGCACCGATGACGGTCCCGTTGACGTTCTTAAATGAGGCGCCGTACAGGTTGTTGGCGAGCGTGCCCCAAAAATCCGCCGAGAACACGTCGAAGCTGAACACGAACAGCATGGCGAGGATGAAGGCGAAGATGGGAACGAGCTTGCACATCATGACGATGGCGTTGAGCGCGCTGGCCTCCTCCACGCCGCGGTTGACGAGGGCGACGATGAGCCAGTTGAGCAGGGAGATGAACACCACGCCGGGAACGGTGAGCTCGCCGGCGAACGGCGGGTAGAAATAGCCGATGGCGGTCACGAGCATGACGCCGAAGGCGACATTGCCGATCCAGATCGACAGCCAGTACCCCCAGCCCGATACGAAGCCAACGAACGGCCCGAAGCCCGCGCGCGCATAGGCGACGATGCCGTCGAGCTCGGGCTGGACAATCGAGAGACGCCCGAAGGTCGTGGCGAGCCCCATGAAGCCGATGCCGGTGATGAGCCAAGCTATGAGCGCGGGCCCGGGGGCGGCAGCGGCGGAGATGTCGGTGGAAAGCGCGAACACGCCGGAGCCGATGGAGGAGCTGATGACGAGCGCGATGAGGCCGAGCAGGTTGATGCCTCGCTTGGTATGCGGGGGTTCGCTGGAGGGGCAGGGTGTGCAATCGGACATGGTTCGCCTCTTGTGCGTGAGGGGGTTGCTATAACGTATACAAGGATAGCGGAACCGGCGCGCCCACCGCACGGCAATGGACACGCCGGTTCTTTTGGGCGTGATGCGCTGGGTGGTTGCTTAGCGAGGCGGAAGGTCGCGATGGGCGGGCAGCCCGTGCAGCGATTCGGCCTGTGTGCAGCCGGCGACGATCGCGGATTCCAGGGCGCGGGTGGCCACCAGCCCCAGCAGGTCGATGGGCAGCGTGTCGCTTGCCTCTTGCGGCAGCTCGCCGCTGGCGAGGACGTAGATGGTGTCGCCGTCGTTGCTGGTGTGCGTGGGACGAATCGTGTGGGCGTAGGCGTCGGCCGCCATCTGGGCGATCTTGGTCGCCTGAGCCTTGGTGAGGCGGGCGTTCGTGACGATGCAGGAAATCGTGGTGTTGGTTCGGTCGAGGGGCATGGTCAGGTTGCTCGCCATCTCGAGCATAGCCTCCTCCATGTCGAGGATCTCCATGCCCTCCGAGCTGGCGCGCATGCCTGCAAGCGGGAGATGCGTTGCCGGGTCCATGACGTTGCCCACGGCGTTGACGGCGGCGACGGCGCCCATCTGCAGGGGCCCCAGCTGAAACGCGCGTGCCCCAAGCCCCGATTTCATGGATTGAGCGGGTCCCGCGAGCTTGCCCACGGTCGCCCCCGTTCCAGCCCCGACGCAACCCTCGGCAAGGGGCAGGGACGATGGCGTGATGAGCGCCTCGCGGACGGCCATGGCCCCGTCAAAGCTCGTGGGCCGCGCATCGGAGCGCCCAAAAGCGAGGTCGAACAGGCAGCTGGAGCAGACGATGGGGACGCGGCCCACACCCACATCGAGGCCGATGCCATGCTTTTCGAGCTCCGTCGCCGCGCCCGATGCCGCCTCGAGGCCAAACGCCGACCCGCCGCTCAGCACGACGGCGTGGACGGCATCCACGGTGTTTTCCGGTTTGAGGAGGTCCGTCTCGCGGGATGCGGGCGCCGCGCCGCGCACGTCGACGCCGCCCACGGCACCGCCCGGCGCGACGATGACCGTGCAGCCGGTGCCCCCGGCGCGATCGGTGTAGTGGCCGAACTTGAACCCGGATACCTCCGTGATGGGGATGGGTGTCAGGTGGGACATGGCAGTTCCTTTCGAGTGCGCCTGGGCGCGCGCGTCGCTTTTAACGACCTGCGAGGGCCCTCGTGACCTTGGCTATCGGCAGGCCCATGACGTTGTAGAAATCGCCGTCGATCTTTTTGACGAGCATGCGGCCATGGCGTCCTTGGATTCCATAGGCCCCCGCTTTGTCCATGGGCTCTCCCGAAGCGACGTACGCGTCGATTTCCTCGTCTGTGAGCTCGTAAAACGTGACGTCGGAGATGTCGACGAACGAGTGGGCGGACGCGCCCCGCACGATGCAGACGCCGGTGGCGACCTGGTGCGTCGCGCCCGACAGGGCTCGCAGCATCCGTTTGGCATCGAGCTCGTTTGTCGGCTTGCCGAGCAGCTCGCCGTCAAGCGCCACGATGGTGTCGGCGGCGAGGACGGGTTCGTCGCCCGATGCATGCTCGCGCGCCACGGCTAGGGCCTTTGCGCGGGCGAGGCGCTCGACGAGCTCGAAGGGGCCTTCGTCGGGGAGGGCGGTCTCATCGATGTCCGCGGGGATCACGCGCACGTCAAAGCCGGCGTCGCGTATGAGCTCGATGCGTCGGGGTGATTGGGATGCGAGAATCACAGCTGGATGCCGTCCTTCACTTTCTCGACGGCGACCTCGCCGGCGATGTCATTCAGGATGGCCAGGGCGAAGGGAAGGGCCTGCCCCATGCCCGAGGCGGTGATGATGTTGCCGCTCACCACCACGGTGCGCTCGCCGGCATGGCAGCCTTCGGGGAAGCACTCATCGAACCCGGGGAAGCACGTCGCGGTGTGGCCCTCGAGCACGCCGAGCTCGGCCAGGATGAACGGGGCGGCGCAGATGGCGGCGACGTGCTTGGTCGCGGCGAACTCGCGCACGAGCTCGCAGACGCGTTCGTCGGCACGCAGGTTGGTTGCCCCCGGCAGGCCGCCGGGGAGCACGATGTAGTCATATTCAGAGAAGTCGACCTCGTCGAGCGTGACGTCGCAGGTCACGGGGATTTGCTGGGAGGTCACGACGTCGCGCGTGTCCATGGTCGAGACGAGTGCCGCGTGGACGCCGCCTCTTCTGAGCACATCGACGACGGTCAGGCATTCGATGGTCTCAAAACCATCTGCGGCGAGTACGGCAACTCCTGGCATGGCGGTTCCTCTCAGTTGGATGCAGCGATGCCGAGGTTATACCCGATTCTCGTCCGTGCGTATCGAGCAATTGGGGATAGGTTCGAATTGCCCGGTGTCGACTGCCTTTGGCCGAGCGCCCCCGCGCCGTTTGTCCTGGATGGCGCGGGGGCGAATGGGGCGGATGCCGCGTCGGTTAGTCCCGAACTCGGGTCAGGCGGCACACCGTCTCGCAGTGGAATGTCTGGGGGAACAGGTCGACGGGGGTGAGCCAGACGGGCTTGAACGTGCCCTCCTCCACAAAGCGGCGCAGGTCGCGGGCGAGCGTGGCGGGATCGCAGGAGACGTAGGCGACGTCGCGGGCGCTGGTGCTTGCGATGAGCTCGATCGCCTCGGGGGCGAGGCCGGCGCGCGGCGGGTCCACCACGAGCACGTCGGCGTCCTCATCGGGGAATTCGCGCACGGCGTCTCCGCCGATGACGTCGACGTTGGTGAGGTTGGCGATGTCGAGGTTGCGTCGAAGGTCGCGCACGGCCGGTCCGTACGACTCGACGGCGGAGACGAAGTCACACCGGCGCGCGAGCGGCAGGGTGAACGTGCCGGCGCCGCAGTACAGGTCGATGCCGAACTCATCGGGCTGGGGGTCGAGCGCCTCCATCACGAGGTCGATGAGAATCTCCGCGGCACGGGTGTTCACCTGGAAGAAGGACGGCGCGGACAGTCGCATGGTCTCGTCTCCGATTTTCTCGGTCCACGAGCCCTCACCGGAGAGGGCCTCCACCCCCGCGACCTTGCGGGCGCGTTTTTCTCCCTTGGACATCACGCGAACGACGCTCGTCGCGCGGACCGCATCGCCGAGAACGCGGGAGACCTGCACGCGCGGGAAGGCGCCCGTCGGCGTCCAGAGGGCGACTTCCAGGGCGCCGGTGTGGCGGCTCGAGCGAATGCCGACGCGCTCGAGCTCGAGGTCGCGCGAGTTTCCGAGGAAGCCGAGCGCTCCGGCGACGGCCTTCACGGCCTTGGCGTGCTTCTTCTCGAAGAGGGGGCAGGAATCGACCTTGATGACCTGGCTGGCGTCGCGCCCGTGCATGCCGAGGCGGAATTTGCCGCCGTCGCGCACCGGGGCGAGCTCGATCTTGTTGCGGTAGCCCCAGGCGTCCTTTGCGTGGCGGATGGGCCGCATGAGCTCGGAGGTCTCCTCGGCGCTGAACTTGCCGATGCGGATGAGAGACGAGCGGAGGTTCTCCTCCTTGGCGGCGAGCTGAGCGTCATATGAGAGCCCGCCCCAGGGGCAGCCTCCGCAGATGCTGATGAATGGGCAGGGCGCCTGCACGCGATGCGGAGAGGGCTCCACGACCTCCTCCACCATGGCGCGCGAGAAGGACGAGCCGTCCTCGGTGATGCGGGCCTCCACCGTGTCGCCGACAAGCCCGCCGGAGACGAAGACCGCCTTGCCTTCGTCGGTGCGGGCGAGGCCGTCGGGTCCATAGGTCATGGTTTCGATGGTGAGCCTCATGTGGCGCCTCCCGGTGAATATGATCTGGTCGATTGCTTAAGTATCGCAGTAGGCGAGGCCTCTGCCTTCAATCAAAACAAAGAAAGCCGCAGATGCGCGGCCTGCACACAATCGTCCGACAACATCTTTTCTAAGTCAAGACTGGTATCGGAATTCGAGTGCCGTAAGATGGAGGTGTTCCGCCCCCCGCGGAGCAACTGGGTGAACCGTCGCGTTTATTTAGGGAGCCCGAGAAGTCGAGCAAAGTACAGGAATCCTTCGTTGTTAAGGAAGCTGGAACCGCGCGATGAGGGCACCCACCTTGCAGAGGTGGGTTCATTTTCGTGAAGTGGGGGGCGGTTTTTCATGCCGCGATTTCGCGGGCTGTCCCGTGACGGCGCGCCGCCTCATGCGGGGCGTGCGTGTGGTGCGTGGGCGCGCGGCCTTGTGGGCGGGCGGTTTCCTGACCGATGTTGGCCGTGCAAAAACTTGCCAACTTTGACGTTGACATTGCGCGCACGGTTGCTAAAATGTTCACTTGTCCTGGGGACGTAGCTCAGCTGGGAGAGCGCCTCGGTCGCATCGAGGAGGTCGAGGGTTCGATCCCCTTCGTCTCCACCACAGGATAACTAGGCGAACACCTTACATCGCGAAGGTGTTCGCTTTTTTCATATCGCTCGACTCTGCCGTCTGCCGTGCTTGGGCACGATGTGCAATTTTGCACCCGTCCCCAAATTGCACATTGGAGGGGCGCCTGCTATGGCAAAACTGCTTGAACCCGCTTCGCTCGACCATTGCGAGCTGTGCCCGCGCCGGTGCGGTGCGAATCGCGCCTCGGGCGCGCGCGGCGTGTGCGGGGCTGCCGGCTCGCTTAAGGTTGCCCGCGCCGCGTTGCATTTTTGGGAGGAGCCGCCCATCTCGGGCGAGGCCGGGTCGGGCACGATCTTTTTCTCGGCATGCCCGCTCAAGTGCGTATATTGCCAAAACCATGAGATCTCGACGGGAGGGTTCGGCGTCGAGATCGAACCTGCGCGCCTGGTGGAGATCATGCTCGAGCTGCAGGCGCAGGGAGCCCACAACATCAACCTGGTGACCGCGACGCACTATGCGCACCTTTTGCCGGAGGCGATTCGCGCCGCCCGGGAGCGCGGGCTGTCGATCCCCATCGTCTACAACACGAGCGGGTACGAGCGCGAGCGCGCCGTGGCCGAGCTCGGGGACCTCGTGGACGTCTGGCTCGTAGACTACAAGTACGCCGACGCCTCTCTCGCCCGCTCGCTGTCCCATGTTGCCGACTACCCGGCTGTGGCCGCCCGCGCGCTCGCTCAGATGTGCCGGGAGGTCGAGCGGCACGGCGGCGAACTGCTTGCGGACGACGGCCTGATGAAGCGCGGCGTGATCGTGCGCCACCTGGTGCTTCCCGGGCACACGGACGATTCGTGCGACGTCCTCGACGCCATCTGGGATATCGCCGGAGACGTACCCATCTCGGTCATGAACCAATACACGCCCAACGAGCGCATGCGGGCGGCGGGCGGCGAGCTCGCTCGCGCGGTGACCGACGACGAGTACGAGCGCGTGCTCGACCATGCCGACGACCTCGGCTTTACCACGATGTTTTGGCAGGAAGGCGGTGCGGTGGACGAGAGCTTCACCCCCGCGTTCGACACCACGGGTGTTGTGCGGTCGGCGTCTTTTGACCACACGGGCCTCGAGATGCGGTAATACCTCGCGGCGTCATGGTGTGCCGTGCGCGGGGCATGCGCATCGAGGCGTGCGGTCGCCCTCGGTGAACGCCGTGAGATGGGGCGTTGGGAACGGGTATACTCCATTCCATCTGTATGTATATATGGGCGGCTGCAGCGTCTGCCGCCTTGCACGTATGAGAAGGGTTTCGTCATGGGTGATTCACACGCAACCCCGCTGACCGATGACGAGCGCGAGGAGCTCGAGGCCCTACGCGCCGAGAAGGCTCGCCGAGCCGAGGAGGAGCGTGCCCGCATCGAGCGCGAGGAGCTCGAGGCCCTGCGCGCCGAGCAGGCGCAGGTCGACGCCGAGATCTTGGCCGAGCGCGCTGCTCAGCAGAGGCAGGCTAGCAGCTCGGGGCACGCCGCTGCCGCCGCACCCGAGCCTGCCCCCGTTGCCGCCGCGGCGTCTCGGGAAAAGACCTTCGGCGAGCGCATGGTGACCTCCAGCGCCATTGACGACGACGGCATCCCCACCATGCCCGCCGCGCAGAAGATTATCATCGCAATCGCCCTCATCGCCGTCGTGGCGTTTGCCATCTACACCGCCACCCGCTAACCCTCGTGTGCAATGTGGGGACGGGTGCAAAATTGCACATCGGCGCATCCGTCTCGACTTGCCGCACGCGCTAAGCGCACGCGTTACCACGGTGCATGCCCAGCCAAGGCGTAGGGAAGGAGTCTTCGCATGGCGCTGACCGATATCACGCGTCCAACCGACGTGTCCATGAACACCGATCTGTACGAGCTCACGATGGCCCAAGGGCTTATGGAGCACGGCAAGCTCGAGGAACAGGGGTGCTTCACGGCGTTTTTCCGCGAGGCCCCGTTTGGAAGCTCGTTTGCCGTCATGTGCGGCACCGCCGAGCTCGGTGAGTTCGTCGAACATTTCGCGTACACCGACGAGGACATCGCCTATCTCGCCGAGCTCGAAGCGCCGGGCGGTGGCCGCTTGTTTAGCCCCTCGTTCCTGAAGTTCCTGGCCGATTTCCGCCCGCGTGTGGACATCGACGCCATCCCCGAGGGCGAACTCGTGTTCGCGCGCGAGCCGATGGTCCGCGTGAGCGGCCCCATGCTCGACTGCCAGCTGCTCGAGACCGCCTTGCTCAACATCATCGGCTTCCAGACGCTCGTGGCGACCAAGACCGCCCGCGTGGTCCAGGCCGCCCAGGGCCGCCCAGTCGCCGAATTCGGGCTCCGTCGTGCCCAGGGCCCCGACGGCGGCGTTGCCGTGGCGCGCGCGAGCTACGTTGCCGGGTGCTCCTCGACGTCGAACATCCTTGCCGGGCGTCGATATGGCATTCCCGTCTCGGGCACGCATGCGCATAGCTGGGTGCTGAGTTTTCCCACCGAACTCGAGGCGTTCCGTGCGTTCGCCAAGAGCTCGCCTAAAAACTGCACGCTGCTGGTTGACACCTACGACGTGCGCGAGGGCGTGGAGAACGCCATCACCGTCGCCCGGGAGATGGAGGCCGCCGGCGAGCGTCTCTCGGGCATTCGCATCGATTCCGGCGACTTGGCCAAGCTGTCGGCGTACGCGCGCAGGCGTTTTGATGAGGCGGGTCTGGATTACGTCAAGATCGTGGTCTCCAACGACCTCGACGAGCACACCATCACGTCGCTGTTCAATCAGGGCGCGCCCGTGGACGCCTTCGGCGTGGGCACTAAGCTCGCCACCTGCTACGACCAGCCCGCGCTGGGGTGTGTGTATAAGCTGTCGGCTCGCCGCGATTGCGCGGACGCTCCCTGGACGCCCGTGATGAAGTTCTCCGAGCAGCCGTTCAAGCGCACCATTCCCGGCGTGCAGCAGGTGCGTCGCTACATGGACGCGGCGGGCGCCCCGGTGTGCGACATGATATACGACCCCGACCATATGCTTGGCGAGGGCTCGGGCCGCGGACACACGCTGGTCGCGGTGAACGACGCTGCGCTCGTGACGGACGTTTCGGAGTTCTCCTATCGAGAGCTGCTCGAGCCTCAGGTCCGTGCGGGCGCCGCCGTGGCACCGCGCGAGGACATCGAACTCGCCCGCGCCCGGTGCTCGTGCGCCCTCGCTTCGCTCGACGGCGCCTACAAGCGCTTTATGTATCCGCAATCGTATGTGGTGGGCATGGAGGCGGGCTTGGCCGCCGCGCGCGACGAGCTCGTGCGCGAGCGCATGGCCGCCACGTCGTCCGTTCTCCCGTGGAAGGCAAGGTAATGGCAGAGCGCAAGATCATGGTAGTCAAAATCGGTTCGTCCACGCTGGTCGAGCAGGGCGAGCTGCGACGCGATTTCATCGCCGCCTTGGCGGCGCAGGCTCGCGACTTGCGGGAGGCCGGCTGGAGCCTCGTGGTGGTGAGCTCGGGTGCCATCGCGTGCGGCGCCCCGCTGCTGGGCTTCTCTTCGCGCCCCACCGACATGCCGAGCCTGCAGGCCTGCGCCTCGGTGGGCCAGTGCGTGCTGTCCGCCGTCTACGACGAGGAGTTCCGCTCCGCTGGGCTTCTCACGTCGCTCGTGCTGCTCACCCGTAGCGATACCGCCCGTCGCACCTCGTATTTGCACGCTCGTGACGCGCTCATGCGCTTGGTCGAGCTGGGCGTGGTGCCCGTCGTGAACGAGAACGACACCACCGCCGTCGACGAGATCAAGTTCGGCGACAACGATACGCTCGCCGCGCTCGTGAGCTGTCTGGTCTCCGCCGACCTCTGCGTCACGCTCTCCGACATCGACGGCCTCTACACCGCCAACCCATCGCTCGACCCCAGTGCCGAGTTTATCCCGCGCGTGGACAAGATCGACGCGACGATCATCGGTTCCGCGGGTGATTCCACCACTTCGGTGGGGACAGGCGGCATGATCACGAAGATCAGGGCCAGCCGCATCCTCATGACGGCGGGCATCGATAGCGTGATCTGCTCGGGTGCTGAGGAGCGCCCGCTGGTGCGCTTGGCCGCAGGCGAGCAGGTGGGCACGAGGTTTGTGCCGCCTGCGGGGCGCCTTGAGATTGCGCCGCGCAAGTTGTGGATCGCGCTGGGGGACAGCGCCCATGGCTCCGTGACAGTGGACGGCGGTGCCGCAGCTGCGCTGGTCGACTGCGGCAGCTCGCTGCTGCCGGTGGGTATCACGCATGTCGAGGGTGTGTTTGCCGCCGGCGACGTGCTGGATGTGCGGGACGCGAATGGTTTTGTCGTGGCCCGCGGCATCGCCGAGGCGGGTCGAGACGAGCTTGAGCTTGCGTGCGGCCGCCGCCAAGAGGACATCGCGGGCAACCATCTGCTCGCCGCCCTCGCCAACAAGCCCGCCATCCACCGCGACAACCTCATCGTTTTCGCGTAAGCGATGTGCAATTAGGGGACGGGTGCAGAATTACACATTTGAGGAGTCACCATGAGCGATATCTCTGCATATGTTGAAGATCTGGCGCGGGGGGCCAAGGAGGCCTCGCGGGCCTTGGGGTTTGCTTCCGATGAGGTGCGATGTGCGGCGGTACGCGCCATGGCGAGTGCGCTGCGCGAGCGCGCCGACGAGGTACTTGAGGCGAACACCGCCGACATGGAAGCGGCGCGAGTCGCGGGCACGTCCGAGGGGCTGCTCGATCGCCTGCTGCTCACGCCTGGGCGCATCGAGGGCATGGCCGCCGGCCTCGAGAAGCTCGCCGAGCTGCCCGACCCGGTGGGCCGTGTACTCGACGAGCACGATATCAGCGAGGGCGTGCATCTGCGCCGCATGAGCGTGCCGCTGGGGCTGGTCGCCATGGTGTACGAGGCGCGCCCCAACGTGACCGCCGACGCCGCCGGCATCTGCATCCGCACGGGCAACGCCTGCATCCTGCGCGGCGGCTCGCTCGCCCAGGGCAGCTGCGTGGCCATTGCGCACGTCCTCGCCGATGCCGTGGAGGCCAGCGGGTTCGACCGCGCGTGCGTCTCCATCGTCGAGACGACCGACCGCGCGGCAACCGGCGCGCTCATGGCCCTGCGCGGCGTGGTGGACGTGCTCATTCCGCGCGGAGGGGCGGGACTCATCCAGCGCTGCGTACGCGAGAGCCTGGTGCCGGTCATCGAGACAGGCACGGGGAATTGCCACACCTATGTCCATGCGAGCGCCGACTTCGACCGAGCTCGTGCGATCATCATGAACGCCAAGACCCAGCGCGTGGGCGTGTGCAACGCTTGCGAGTCGCTGTTGGTGGATGAGTCGGTTGCCGCTGCGTTTTTGCCCGGCATGCTTGCCGAGCTTGCTGCCGCCGGCGTGACTGTTCACGGCGACGCCGCGGCGCGCATGGCGGCGCAGAATGCCGGCGTGCTCGACTCCTTCGTGGACGCGACGGAGGAGGACTGGAGCCGCGAGTATCTGTCGCTCGATATCAGCGTGAAGGCCGTGAGCGGTGTGGACGAGGCCATTGCACATATCAACCGTTATGGCACGGGTCACTCCGAGTGCATCGTGGCCGAGGACGAGGCGGTGTGCGACCGCTTCCTGCGCGAGATCGATGCGGCGGCGGTCTACGCCAACGCGAGCACGCGTTTCACCGACGGCGGAGAGTTTGGCCTGGGCGCCGAGATTGGCATTTCCACGCAGAAGCTGCATGCCCGTGGGCCCTTCGCCGCCGAGGCGCTCACCACCTACAAGTATGAGCTTCGCGGCAGCGGCCAGGTGCGTCCGTAGCCGCGCCCTCGCCGACCCAGCGTTCCAGCCTCGTTGAATATGCCGTTGTTTTCGTTAGCGAGCCGTGCGAATCATGCGGCAGGTTGGCGTCTGCCGCCGTCGAGCGATGGCGATCTGAGGAGCTGGATACCAAATTCTCCTAATTTGTAACCGATGGGTTCTCCCAATCGTTGGCTTTGCGATTTGATGCGGGTGAAATCTCATTGATTGCGTCATGGAAGCTTGAAATATGCAACAAAAGCAGTTGATATGTCGCCTATTGCCGGGCAACTCGGCGTAAGGTGGCCGAACCCACCGGTCCCTCGGTTACAAATTAGGATTATTTGGTATTTTGAACCTGAGCGAGCGCCACTGCACGTTCGTGTCATCCATAGCAAATTGAGGGGCGCCCGCCAAGCAGGCACCCCTCAGTCAGTTCGATGGGTTGGACAGTGGCGCGGCTACCCTCGAATAATCAATTCTGCAATGCACGGCGCTTACTCCTGGCCGAACGTGTCACGATCGGGGGCGAAGCTCTGCATGGCCTCGATGGTGCGAGCGAACAGCTCGTCGAGTTCCCAGCCGAGCATCTCGGCACCGGAGCGGATCACGTCGCGGCTCACGCCTGCGGCGAAGCGCTTGTCCTTGAACTTCTTCTTGAGCGATTTAATGTTGAAGTCCATCACGCTCTTGGAGGGGCGCATGACAACGGCGGCGCCGATGAGGCCAGTGAGCTCCTCGGTGGCGAACAGAATCTTTTCCATCTGGAGCTCGGGCTTGGGCAAGCTCGTGTTGTAGTCGCTCGTGTGCGTCTGGATGGCGCGAATGAGATCGGCGCTGCCGCCTGCCGCCTCGATGTCCTTCGCGGCGTAGATGGTGTGGTTCATCGGGTCGTCGTCATGCTCTTCCCAGTCGAGGTCGTGCAGCAGGCCGACGATGCCCCAGAATTCCTCGTTCTCGGGGTCGTACTCGCGCGCGAAATAGCGCATGGTCTGCTCGACCGTCTCGGCGTGCTCGATGTGGAACGGATCTTTGTTGTGCTCGCTGAGCAGGTCGAATGCCGCCTCGCGGGTGATTTCGGCGTTGAGCTGGGCCATGGTTCCTCCAAATGATGGCGCCGATAGACAAAAAGGCGCCCGAGACCCCTGCCTTATAGCGCTGCGAGCGCGCCGTACCTACGGTCGGGGATCGGACGCCTTGGATCCCCCATCCGGTGAAGGGGGAGGCTTACTGCACCACACTATAGCATGAGGGTGGTTAACGTTGAGTAAACGCGGGGAGGAGCAACATGTGCCATGTGTAATCTTGCACCCGTCCCCAAATTGATCATTCGTCGTGTGCGTGCGCCGCGGCGATAAAGCGCTGCTCCACGATGGCCTCGTCGACCTCGAGCGCGATGGCGAACTCCTCGATGCTGCGCTTGCGCGCTTCCTTCAGGACACGTGAATAGTAGCTGCTGGGCTTTTTGCCGCGAGCCTTGGCGTCGGCGATGCGGTGCGCCATGGTCTTGGCGACGCGAACCGTCTCGGGCGCGCCGAGTTTGAGCTGCTGCTTGAAGTGGGTCTCCTCAAGCGAGCTGTTGCGATCGGTAAACGGGTCGATGGCGACCTCTTCGTAATGGGAAAGCACGTGCTCGGCATCTTGAGGCGAGATGATGGCATGTAGCCGATCTTGTTGGGCGAGAGGATACATGAGGTGCGTTTCGGCGTGGCCGGAGTGCGCGCTGAGCAAGATCATGGGGTGGGCGGGGTCGTCGGTGAACCCCATGACGGTGCAGACACCCTGCCCGGGATGGATAATGTGCTGGCCGATGTGAAACATGCTTCCTCCAAAATGCATACTCTAAACGCTCAATGGTATTAAGTATACCACATATACGTGCGGAAATGTGAAAATCCGACCATTGTGGTCGCGAAATACCATGAATAGAGAAGTGGAAAAATGCCAGTACACCGAAACGCTCACTAATATTTCTGGCAAAAATTATGCGCGATAATGTGAAAAAGAGGAAGAAAACTCGGCAACGCTATGCAAATTCATGCGTTTTGAGACCTCTTTTCGCTTCACTGTGCTAGAGTACAGTGCGTCTGTACGTGAGCCCTGCGAGAAGGACATTTCAGGGCCATAGGATGAGGAGGACCTCTATGCCGGAGAAGATTGAAGAGTTGGTGCGCGCTGCCCTTGCTGCTGCTCAGGAGGCTGGCGATCTGCCCGCATTCGAGCTCGAGGATTGTGGCATGGAGCGACCGGCTGACACTTCTCATGGCGAGTGGACTTCCACTATGGCCATGAAGTCGGCCAAGCTCGCTCACTGCGCCCCTAAAAAGATCGCAGACGCCGTCGTGGCCCACATGCCCGAGAGCGCCGAGGTCGAGAAGGTCGAGGTTGCAGGCCCCGGCTTCATCAACTTCTACCTCAACGCGGCCGCCAACAACGCTATCTTCGGCGTCGCCCGTGAGCAGGGTCGCGATTTCGCCAAGTCCAACGTGGGCGGCGGCGTCAAGACTCAGATCGAGTTCGTTTCCGCCAACCCCGTCGGCCCGATGCACGTCGGCCACGGCCGCTGGGCTGCGCTCGGCGACTCCATGTGCAACGTCATGCAGCACGCCGGCTACGAGATCGAGCGCGAGTTCTGGATCAACGACTACGGCAACCAGATGAACACGTTTGGCAACTCCATCTCCAAGCGCTACATGCAGCTTGCCGACATCATGGCCAAGCAGGGCTGCGACATCGACGCCGCGCGCGACTTCCTCGCCCAGGACCGCGACAACTACGTCCAGGACGAGGCAGATGAGCACCTCGACTCTCATCCCTACATGGACGAGTTCACCGCCGACCTCGGTGCCGATTCCTACGGTGGCACCTACATCATCGATGAGGCCGCTGCCTTCTGGAAGTCCGACGGCGACAAGTGGGTCGACGCCGACCCGACCGAGCGCATGCTCTCCTTCCGTGAGCGCGGCTACCAGAAGATGCTCAAGGACATGAAGGACACCTGCCACGACGTCCGCTGCGACTTCGACGTGTGGATGTCCGAGCGTACCATGTACCAGAAGGACTGGACCGGCACCTCTCCGGTCGAGCGCGCCTACGACAAGCTCGACAAGATGGGTTATCTCTACACCACCGATGACGGCGCCCTGTGGTTCAAGTCGACCGAGTTCGGCGACGACAAGGACCGTGTCATCAAGAAGTCCAACGGCGACTATACCTATTTCTCCTCCGACATCGCCTACCACTGGAACAAGTTCCAGCGCGTCGACCTCGTCCTCGACATCTGGGGCGCCGACCACCACGGCTACATCCCCCGCGTCAAGGCCGTCTGCGACGCTCTGGGCTACCCCGGGCAGTTCGAGGTGCCGCTGGGCCAGTTCGTCAACCTGCTCCGCTCCGGCAAGCCGGTCCGCATGTCCAAGCGCAAGGGCACGATGATCACCTTCCGTGAGCTCATCGACGAGGTCGGCGCCGACGCCGCCCGCTACACCCTGGTGAGCCGCTCCTCCAACCAGACCATCGACTTCGACATCGATGCCGTCAAGGAGAAGAGCCAGTCCAACCCGGTGTACTACGTCCAGTACGCTCACGCCCGCATCTGCTCCATCCTGCGCAAGGCCGCCGGTGTCACCTTCGAGCAGGCCGAGCTCATGGGCATGGAGAACGTCGCCGTGAAGGCCATCGGCTCGGATGTCGATTACTCCCTGCTCACCGATCCGACCGAGCTCGCGCTCGCTCGCAAGATCTCCGAGCTCGAGGACCTCATCGCTGGCTGCGCCCGCGATCGCGCGCCGTTCCGCCTGACCCACTACGCCGAGGAGCTCGCCGCCGGCTTCCACAGCTTCTACCAGGCATGCCAGGTGCTCCCGAGCGAGGGCCGTCCGGTCGAGCCCGAGGTCACGCGTGCCCGCCTGGCCGCCTGCGACGCCGTTCGCTCCGTCCTCGACCTGGTTCTGAGCCTCATCGGCGTCTCCGCGCCCACCAAGATGTAATGGTGGTCCGCGCGTTCGATATCGCCTGATCTCGCACCGCCCGCGCTCGTTTGCGTGGGCGGTGTTTTTGTTTTTGGCCAGCCTGCCGCGGCGGGCATGGCCGCTCGAGCGCCGCACGTTCGCCGTGATGGGAGGGCGTGGCGGACAACGTTGGCGTTTGCGCAGGATGTAACGTTGCCGTTTACGCAGGATGTGGTATATTTTTCATCAACGCGACCTGCGCTGCCCAATATCCACGACAACTCATTGAACTGCTTTCCGCCGTTCTTCGCTTGGGCCATGCGCTCGCATCCACAACGCGAGAAGAAAGTAGAACCGCGTGTCTGAAGAAATGAATAACGAGAACGTGCCCGCCGCTGATACAGATGGTGTTTCCCAAAAGGCTCCGGCTAAGCGCGCGACGAGGAAAAAGGTCACCGCGAAGCAGGTCTCCTCTGCCGACGCGGTCGACGCTCCTGCCAAGGCCGCTCCTGTTGAGGTTGCACCTGCAAAGGCCGATGCCGGGGCGGAGGAAGTCCCCGTTGCAACGGCTGCAGAAAAGCCGGCCCCCAAGCGCCGCGTGGGCCGTCCTCGTAAAACGACGGCATCTCAAGCTCAGACGCAGGATGAAGCCGCCGCCACCGCTTCCTCCGGGGATGCCCCCGCAGCCGAAAAGCCGGCCAAGCGCAGGGGCCGCCCTCGCAAGGTGACAACCGATGCTCCCGCGGCTTCGGTGACGGGCGAGGAATCTCCCGAGATCATGCAGGCCCGCGCCCTGGCCCAGATCAGCCAGGCCTCCGTCGTCCGTCGTCAGCGCCGTGCGGCCGAGCGTGCCGCCGAGATGCTGACGGCCGACATCGATACCCCGGTTCCCTCGGCCGACAACCTCCCGGCCGTCGACCCCTCTTTGGCCGATGCGGTCAAGCCTCTGGTTGATCCCGCGCTTCGCCCCAACCGCAGGGGGCGTAAGCCCAAAGCGTATGTGGAGGCCGAGAAGGCCGCCGCAGCCGCGCTTGCCGCTCAGCAGGCGGCGTTGATGGAGGCGCGCGACCAGGCTCTGGCCGAGTCCGCCCGCGCCGCCTCGAACCCCGATGGGTCCGTGAGCCCTTCCGAGGAGCTTGTGAAGCAGGCTTCCGATGTGGAAGGCCCTTCAGATCAGGACGCGAAGAAGGACGTTCGTCCGGGACGTTCCAACCGCGGCAAAAAGCGCGATTCCCGCGCGAAGGACTCCGAGGGCGCAACCGATGCCGCCCCTCAGGCCGAATCCTCCGCTGAGGCCCCTGCCCCTGCAGGCGATGCCGCCCGCTCGGACGCCAAGCCACCGCGCCGCAGTCACAAGGACCGCAGCGACGCCGAGCGCCCGTCTAAGGGTGACAAGTCCGATAGGCCCGCGGCTGATCGCGACCGCGCCGCCGAGCGCCGCGAGCGCCGCGAGCGTCAGAAGGAGAACCGCAAGCAGCGCAACAATCGATACGTTCCGACCGAGCCGACGCTGACGCGCGAGGAGCTTTCCGCCATGAAGGTGGCCGAGCTGCGCGAGAAGGCCCGCGAGCTCGGGCTGGATCCTACGGGCATCAAGAAGCCCGAGCTCATCGAGGCGGTGTACGCCGCCGCTGCCCGCGCGGAGGGGTTCCGCGACATCGAGGGCATCCTCGACATGGACAACCAGGGGTTTGGCTACATCCGAGCGCATGGGTACATGCCCAGCCGCGACGACGCGTTCGTGCCGGCGCAGATGATTCGCGCGGCCGGCCTGCGCCCGGGCGACTATATCTCCGGCTCCCTGCGTCCGATGCGCGCCAACGACAAGCTGCCCGGCCTCGCCAAGCTGTACTCGGTCAACGGCGTCGAGCCCGACAAGATCAAGGGCCGCCCGAAATTCGCCGACCTCACTCCGATCTACCCCAACGAGCCCCTCAAGATGGAGCATGGCCGTGATTCCATCACCGGTCGCGCCATCGACATCGTGAGCCCCATCGGCAAGGGCCAGCGCGGACTGATCGTGTCGCCGCCAAAGGCCGGCAAGACCACGATCTTGAAGAAGATCTGCCAGTCCATCGCCATCAACAACCCCGAGGTGCACCTCATCTGCCTGCTGGTGGACGAGCGCCCCGAGGAGGTCACCGATATGCAGCGCTCCATCAAGGGCGATGTGGTGGCGTCCACCTTTGATATGCCCGCCGACAACCACACCCGCGTGTCGGAGCTGGTCATCGAGCGCGCCAAGCGCATCGTCGAGCTCGGCGGCGACGTGGTGGTCGTGCTTGACTCCATCACGCGTCTCGCGCGCGCTTACAACCTCGCCGCCCCCGCTTCGGGCCGCATCCTGTCCGGCGGCGTGGACTCGGCTGCGCTGTACCCTCCCAAGCGTTTCCTCGGAGCCGCCCGCAACATCGAAAACGGCGGCTCGCTCACCATCCTCGCGTCGGCGCTCGTCGACACGGGTTCCAAGATGGACGAGGTGATCTTTGAGGAGTTCAAGGGCACGGGCAACATGGAGCTCAAGCTCGACCGCGACCTCGCCGATCGCCGCATCTTCCCGGCCATCGACCCCATCGCGTCGGGTACGCGCAACGAGGACCTGCTCGTCGATGAGCAGATGCGTCCCTTCGTCTGGGGCATTCGCCGCATTCTCGCCGGCATGAACAACACCGAGCGCGCCGCTGCATCCTTTATCAAGGGGCTCAAGGGCACGAATTCCAACCAGGACTTCCTCATTCGCACGGCCAAGAAGGCGGCGGATCACCCCGACGCCCTGTAGGGGCTGCCCGCGCGAAAAGGCCACCTAACGAATGCAATGGGGGCGCCGGATGCCACGTGCATCCGGCGCCCCTTGTTGTACGTTGCGGGCCGCTACAGCTTGTCTTTGGGCCCTATACGATGCCGAGAGCGCGCTCTGCGGCCAGCGCGACCTTGTAGGGAAGCACGCGGGAGGCCGCGTAATACGCCTTCATGTCGATGGACGGGATGCACAGGTCCTTGCCGCGGCGGGAGTCGCGCAGCGCGATGCGGGCGACGCGGTCGGCATGCTCGAAGCCGATCGCGCACATCGCCTTGGCGGCGCGCTCGTCGCCGGGATTATCGAGAAACTCGGTCTGCATGAATTTGGGGCACAGCGCCATGACGTGAATATCGGCGCCACCGAGCTCCGCGTTAAGCGATCGGGACACGTCGAGGATGAAGCGCTTTGCCGCCGCATAGACCGCAAGGTTGGGCTGGGGGAGGAACGCGGCGACGCTGGAGACGTTGATGATGCGCGAACCGCGGCGCAGGTAGGGGAGCGTGAGGTAGATGAGCTCGATGGGGGCCACCATGAGCAGGCGCGCCATGTCGCCGCCGGCCTCGCGCTCGTGTGCCGCGACAGGGCCGAACACGCCATAGCCGGCGTTGTTGATGAGCAGCGCGACCTCGGCGGCCGGGGTCTCTCGAAGCGCGCCCTCGATGACCTCGAACGAAGACGGGTCGGTCAGGTCGAGGCAGAACGGCCTCACCGGCGTGGTGCAGGTGCGGCGAAGCGCCTCAAGGCGCTCTTGACGGCGGGCGACGATCCAAATCTCGTCCAGGTGCCCCGCTTCGCCCGCGTCGATGCGCTTGACGAATTCACGTCCGAGGCCAGAACTTGCTCCCGTCACGATGGCGATGCGACTCATGATGCTCCTAACATACGATCCGTTGCGTACGGTGTTGATGGCATTGCTCATCTTGTTCCCCAATGTCGCCTTATCCAAGCGGGGCACATTATGTGCACGCTTACCGAAAACTGTGTAATTGTAGCGGCTTCGACGCTTGAAAACGCGCTGCACATCTCTCATAATCAACAGGTATCGCGACGGAACATGCAGATGAAACGTACCACTTATCCGTTGCTTGGGTCAGATTGCCCTAAGCACATCACTTCATCTTTTCCATCCGAGCATCCCTTCACGGCGTGCCTGCGGGCGCGGCGCGCGGGGTCGTTGTAGGCATTGATTGAGGGAGCGCGTCATGGCTGCTGCAAAGATTGGTTACCGCGGGAATGCAATAGGCATCTCCGCAGGGCTCGGTGTGGCTCTGCCGCTTGCGGCATACGCCGCGACCATATCTTTCGATGGCGTCAACGACATCGTGCGGATGGACGCCATGCCGTTTGCGGCGGGCGCGCTGGCCGGTGTGGGCATGCTCGCCCTCACGGGCCACATGCTCGATGTCCATGCGGAGCGCGTGGAGGCCGAGCGTGCCGAGGCCGAGCGCTATGCGTCCCTGTATGCGTCTACGGGAAGCGCGGCCGAGCGTGCGGCGCAGGTCGCACGGCCGGCCGAAAAGCAGAGCCCGGCGCAGACGTTCATCGGCAAGCGGTTTGCCCGTCAAGGCCAGCCGGACGGCGTTCCGGTCATCTCGCGTGCGGTCGATGCCCTCGACGAGATGGAGGCATGGGCCGAGATCGACACGATGTTCAGCGACGACTCGCCGTTTAGCTGTGACCCTGCCCGGTCAAAGGACATGTATCAGATCGCGCTCGAGGAGCTGCGCCGAGGAGAGAGCGCCCGCGCCGCAAGCACGGCGTTCGCTGGAGCGAGCGCTGCCGTCGCTGCGAGCGCACCTGCCGCCTCGCGCCCCATGACGCAGGTCGTGGCTCCCACCGCAGATGAGCGCCAGGCCGAGGCCGACCGCAGCGACGCTCTGGCGTCCCTGTACGGCCGCGCGGCCGCCTCTCGGTCGTATGTGCCGCAGATGCCGACCATGACCGCTTCTGCCGCCTCTCAGCCGGTTGGAGCCGGCACGGCAGCATCCCAGGCCGTTGCGACGGCACCTGCTGCCTCTGGAGCTGCTTCCGACTCGGATGGCTTCGTCCCCATGGCCGACTACTCGGGCCACGAGGATATGTGGCGCGCGGCTCTCGCCATTCTTGAAAACGACGTCGCCTCTCAGCCCCAACGCGCCGCCTGCGTTTCCCAGGAGCGCGCTGTCTCAACGGGCGAGATGGACGCACGCCGCATGGCGGCGGTCGCGGAGGGCGGCAACGCCACGCGCGTCCACAGCCATGTGAACGCTTTGATCGAGGAGGAATTCGACAAGGTCTCCTCTAAGAGCGTCCACAGCACCGCACATGAGTACCTCAAGGTCATCGAGGGCGGCACGGCGGCGATGCCCGCCTTGCAGACGGCCGAGGCGTAGCGCAGTGCGTATCTCAGACGCATACCATGCATTGCGGCAGCGCGTGAGCATGCCGTGGTTTGTCCTCATGCTCGTGTGCATCGTGTGCATTTGGGGCAATTCGCTGGTTCCCGGTGAGGGGAGCGGCTCGTTTAGCCTTGCGGTGACGCAGTGGGTTCAGGGCTGTCTCGCTTCGGTGGGGCTGCCCTTTGAGTGGCTGACGAATTTCATTGTGAGAAAGACCGCGCACTTTACCGAATACCTGCTGCTGGGGGTCGTTGCTTCGCAGGCGTTTGACCCCAAGCACCTGGTCTCTCGCCAGACCATATTTGCGACCGCGCTCTTGTGTGCAACGGTTCCCACCATCGATGAGACCATCCAACTGTTTGTGGCCGAGCGATCCGGTCAGGTTGCCGACGTACTGCTCGATTGCTGCGGCGCGCTTACGGGTATTGTGGCCCGATCGCAGGCAGCGTTGCGTATTCGCGCCAGGTAACGCCCGGGTCGAGAGAGATCGCCCAAGATTGCAAAACTTTTTCTAAAATCTCTCTTGCAAAGTCCGAAGTATCCGTGCATAATACTTTTCGCTGTGCAAGAGATACATGGTGGGTGTAGCTCAGTTGGCTAGAGCGACGGGTTGTGGTCCCGTAGGTCGAGGGTTCGAGTCCCTTTACCCACCCCATTCCCTCTCTTGTACACCGATGCAAATGGACCGTTAGCTCAGCTGGCTAGAGCAGGGGACTCTTAATCCCAAGGTCCAGGGTTCGAATCCCTGACGGTCCACCACATTGCATCACTTGTCCGGGCGGTTAGCTCAGCTGGCAGAGCAGGGGACTCTTAATCCCAAGGTCCAGGGTTCGAACCCCTGACCGCCCACCATTTCCTTTTCAGATACAACTCAATTACGCATTGTCTTATCTTGGACTTCTTCTCTCGTGACGACATGTAACGATTTTTGACGAGATGCATTCTCGCTCATCGTTGGTGACGCGCGGCCCACTATTTTGTTGACGTCACACTGGCCCTTTCATAGTTGACGGCCAGCAACCCATGTCTACAACCCATGTCTATGTTGGCGATGCGCGGCACTTTGAAGTTAGCGGGGCGGGAAATCGGCTCGATAATGCGACCCGCGGCTTTCACGACGGCTTTGCATGGCGCGTATCATCGCGTGGGCAAGTTTGAGCTGGGACGAAATGCGTATACCCCGTGCGAGGGCGGAGTCGGTGGGAATCACGCATCCCCTGCATGACCCATGGAACTGTGCTTCGTTTTGTAGAGCTTCGATTGCCTGGATTGCGGCGTCCAGCCCGTCTTCGGTCCGTTGAATCATCGCATGCGTCGTCATGACGTACCTCATATCCCGATTGATGTGAGATGCGTCCATCTCGTCCAAGGGAACGCTGGCCATGCGTATTGTCGCGAGGGCCGAGGCGAGCGCGTCGTTGGCCTTGTCTCGGTTTGCACATGCGTTGCCCGCGTTCGCTGCGTTCATGCCCGCAATCCTGCCAAATACAAGGCCGTTGGCGCTGGAGAGCCCGCCGATCCTGTCGGCGCCGTGCATACCGCCCGTCACCTCGCCACATGCGTAGAGGCCCGGAATGCCTGTACTTGCCTGCTTGTTGATACGGATGCCACCGTTGGCGGCGTGTGCGTACATGGCGACGCGCATCTCGCTTGAGGGTGCAATCCCGAGCTCATCTTGCATCCATTGCGCAAAGGTTTGGACAAACTCGGGAATGTTCTCCGACGGGAACTGATATCGCACAGGCAGTCCTTCCTCACCCGCCGCGTCGATGGCCATATCCACCAGTTCATCGCCGAGTCGGCAGGTAAACGGTCCATGGCCGGAGCGTGCCTCGAGGAGTTCGGAGAGTTCGGAGTTGTTTTGGGGAAGAATCGCTTGGGTGTCCTCAAACAGGGCGTACCGGAAGGTCTTCTCGTTGAACACGATGCCCCGCGTTGGGGCGACAAGACCGGGCATCATCTGCATGAACTCGATATTCACCAGCGAGCACCCCGCGTCCATGGCGAGTCCATGTGCGGAGCTCAGGACATCTCTTGAGGTCAGGCTTCGCTCAAAGAGCCCTCCCGTTCCTCCGGTGGCGAGGACGACCGCCGTCGCCGGGCACGCGAACAAAAGCTGTCGCTTCGCGTTGAACAGGATCGCCCCTTGTGTGGGGCCGGCTTCGATGGGGTCGCGAACGAGCTGCATGAGTTCGCAGCGTTCAAGGACGTCGATGGACAGCGATTCGATGTGACGGCGGGCGACTGTCTCGAATTCGTCGCGCGTGATGCCGCGCCACATGCGATGCTTGTGGTCGAAGCAGGGGATGAAGGTGTCCTCGCGCGCGCTTTCGGGGCTTGTGGGGCGCTTGAGGGTCACACCGAGGTCGTGTTCGAGCCAGGAGATGGACGGCCGCACATTGCGCACGAACGTCTCGACGAGGGTGTGGTCGGCCATGCCGCAGCCCACGCGCTCAATGGTGTCTATGAGGTCTGCCTCGTCTTCGGGCGATTCGGGCCCGATGAGGCCGAGGCCCCACGTGCCGGGGTAGAAGCTCGACCCTCCAAAGAGCGGCCCGTGGCATGCGATGGCCGTGTGCGCTCCGTGCCGCGCGGCTTCGATCGCCGCCGTGATGCCGGCGATGCCCCCGCCGACGATGAGCACGTCATATGCGATGTTCACAGGTGCCTTCCTTTCGTGGGCTCGGATGCATGATGATTTCCCTCTTTAGGGTACGAGGTCTTGTCGGCAGCGTGAGGGGAAGGTCGGCGCACGGCGCGTGCGCCCATGCGAGCGGTCGGGCCGTTCGCGACCCATCGGGGATAAGAGGAATTGGGGAGTGGCCCTGACAAAGCTGCGACATTGGGTATAGTGCTGCCAGATACATAGGCTACACGAAGGAGTGTACACATGAATATCAAGGTCTTTGAGCTGCGCGACGACGAACGTGCGGCCCTCGAGCGCGTCAGCGCCACGCTGCCCGCGGATTGCCAGGTGAGTTGGTGCGCCGACACGCTTACGGCCGAGACTGTGGAAGGGCTTACGGACACCGATGCCGTCGTCATCGTGAACAAAAGCATCCTCGACGAATCCCTGCTCGAGGCGCTTCACGCCCACGGTGTCCGCTACATCGCCACACGCAGCATCGGATTCAACCACATTGACCTTCCCGCCGCCAAGCGCCTGGGAATGCATGTCTGCAACACGACCTACCCTCCGTATGGCGTGGCAGAGTTCGCCGTCATGCTCATGCTGATGGCGCTGCGTAAGTACAAGCCCGCCATGTGGCGCCAGCAGGTCAACGATTACTCGCTCGCGGGACTGCAAGGTCGCGAGTTGCGCACCTTGACGGTGGGCGTGATGGGCACCGGTCGTATCGGACGGGCGGTTATCGATTATCTAAGTGGCTTTGGCTGCAAGATCCTCGCGTATGACCCCTATCCGAGTGAGGAACTCGCGCAGCGCGGTGACGTCACGTACGTGACCCTCGACGAGCTCTACGCGCTAAGCGACCTCATCACGGTGCACGTTCCGCTGATGGATGCGACGCGCGGGATCATCGACTCGGACGCCATCGCCAAGATGCGCGACGGCGTGGTTCTCATTAATGTGAGCCGCGGTGAGCTCATGGATGTCGAAGCGCTGGTGCAGGGCATCGAGTCTGAGAAGATCGGCGCACTTGCGATGGATGTGTTCGCCGAGGAGGATGGCATCTATCACGTCAACCGTACGCATGACATCCTCGCCAATCGCAACATGGCGTACCTGCGCCAGTTCCCCAACGTGATTCTCACCCAGCACATCGCCTTCTACACGGACATCGATGTCGACAGCATGGTCGAGCAGGGAGTTCGCGGGGTCGTTGCGATGGCGGCGGGGGAGTGCGCCACCGAGCTGTAGCCGTCGGTCCCCGAGCCTTCTCAGTCCGCCTCACCAGCGTCGTAAATCGTCGATTTTCGGCGGAAAGATGACGCTCGTGAGGCGGACTATGCCGCGCACGGTCCATTTCCCGCGTTGGACGAGAGCTCTTTGTCGCATACGGTCCATTTCCCGCGTTGGACGAGATCCGCTCCCTGATAGCGAAGAGGCCGCCACCCGAAGGTGACGGCCTCTTATCTTGCCGAGTCTATGTGCGCGACATGCGCGATGCGAATGCTACTCGTTGATGGCAGCGTTCACAGCGACGGCGCAGGCGACGGTCGCGCCGACCATGGGGTTGTTGCCCATGCCGATGAGACCCATCATGTCGACGTGCGCAGGCACCGAGGAGGAGCCAGCGAACTGGGCGTCGGAGTGCATACGACCCATGGTGTCGGTCATGCCGTAGGAGGCAGGGCCGGCGCCCATGTTGTCGGGGTGCAGGGTACGACCGGTGCCGCCACCGGAGGCCACGGAGAAGTACTTCTTGCCGGCCTCGAGGCGCTCCTTCTTGTAGGTGCCCGCGGTGGGGTGCTGGAAGCGCGTGGGGTTGGTGGAGTTACCGGTGATGGAGATGTCCACGTTCTCGTGCCACATGATGGCAACGCCCTCGCGGACGTCGTCGGCGCCGTAGCAGTTGACGGCAGCGCGGGGACCATCGGAGTAGGGGATGGTCTCGACGATCTTGAGCTCGCCCGTGAAGTAGTCGAACTGGGTCTTCACGTAGGTGAAGCCGTTGATGCGGGCGATGATCTGGGCGGCGTCCTTGCCGAGGCCGTTCAGGATGACGCGCAGGGGCGTCTTGCGGGCCTTGTTGGCGTTGAGGGCCAGCTTGATGGCGCCCTCAGCAGCGGCGAAGGACTCGTGGCCGGCGAGGAACGCGAAGCACTCGGTGTCGTCGGACAGGAGCATGGCGCCCAGGTTGCCGTGGCCGAGACCGACCTTGCGGTCCTCAGCGACGGAGCCCGGGACGGTGAAGGCCTGGATGCCCTCACCGATGATGGCGGCAGCCTCAGAAGCGGTCTTAGCGCCCTTCTTGATGGCAAGCGCGCAGCCGAGGGTGTAGGCCCACTCGGCGTTCTGGAACGCGATGGACTGGGTGTCGTGCACGATCTCACGGGCGTTCACGCCGTGGTCGAGGCAGATCTGCTCGGCTTCCTCGAGGGAGGCGATGCCGTTCTCGGCGAGGCAGGCGTTGATCTTCTCAACGCGGCGCTCGTAACCTTCGAAAGTAACAGCCATTATCTATCCCTCCCTTTCTACTCGTGAACCGGGAAGACGTTGGCGACCGTGTGGGTCTCCTCGTCGGTGCGCGGGTCGATGTACTTGGCGGCGTTCTCCCACTGGCCGTAGTGGCCCATGGCACCGGCGATGGCCTCCTCGGGGGTCTTGCCGGCCTTGAGGGCGTCGGTGAACTTGCCGAGGTTCATGAACTCGAACGCGATGATCTCGTTGTTGGCGTTGAGGGCCATGCGGGTCACGTAGCCCTGAGCGAGCTCGAGGTAACGAGCGCCCTTGGCCTTGGTGCCGAACATGGTGCCGACCTGGGAGCGAAGGCCCTTGCCGAGGTCGTCGAGGGAAGCGCCCACGGGCAGGCCGCCCTCGGAGAACGCGGTCTGGCTGCGGCCGTACACGATCTGCAGGAAGATCTCGCGCATGGCGACGTTGATGGCGTCGCAGACGAGGTCGGTGTTGAGGGCCTCGAGGATGGTCTTGCCGGGGAGAATCTCGGAAGCCATGGCGGCGGAGTGGGTCATGCCCGAGCAGCCGATGGTCTCGACGAGGGCCTCCTCGATGATGCCCTCCTTGACGTTAAGCGTGAGCTTGCACGCACCCTGCTGGGGGGCGCACCAGCCAACACCGTGCGTGAGGCCGGAGATGTCCTTGACCTCCTTGGCCTGGACCCACTTGCCCTCCTCCGGGATGGGCGCGGGACCGTGGTATGCACCCTTGGCGACGGGGCACATGTTCTCCACTTCCTGTGAGTACTGCATGCCTCTCCTCTCTTTCGTAGTTGGTGCCCGTCACGGCGTTTGCGGCGCAGCGACGAGGCAAACCTGACATGCTCATTTATTTTAACCCGATTTATAACCCGCTTCGTGCGACAACGTACATTGAAACGTTTTAATGTGAGCGAAGCATGGCAGGGAGGGGTCGGTATGGAAATATGGGCGACAAATGCTCGCGAATCGCGCGGTGCACATGGCGTTTGAAGCGATAAAACACCGGTTGCCAGGTGGTGGTGTGATCGCGAGAAGTGGATTTAGGCGCTTGCCTACTGGGCATGGCCGTCTCTGAGAGATCGTTTTGCCGCTGGCCTATTAGGACCGGTCGTTCTCGCGATCGGTGGATTTGGCCGCGGGTCGCTTGGACGGAAGCTTGAATGTCACGCCATCCTGCGTGCGGGTGCTGGGCGTGCGGGTTTTGGTGTCCTTGCGCTTTGCCTCAGGCTGGAACGCGACGCCTTGGGGCCGCTTGATGTGCGCCCAGTCGCCTCGCGCGACGCGATGCACGTTGGTGGCGCGCCTCGTCCAGCGGTTGTAGATACTCTCGCCCGTGGTCGAGCGCATGCCCATGCACGGGGCGGCGATGACAACGGGAAGCAAGTACTCGATGGAGCGCCAGATGACCAGGCCCGCCGAGAGGTGCCAGCCAAACATGCCCTGGAACAGATAGGTGAAGCCTACCTCGGCACCGCCGGCGCCTCCCGGAAGGGGGATGGCATTGACGAGCAGCTCGACCATGGATCCGGATGCGATGCAGATGAGCAGGTCGGCCTCGAGGCCAAATGCGCGCAGGACAAAATAGGGAAGGGCGTACATGCAGCCCAGCTGCAGCAGGGTGAGGGCCTCCATGACGGGCAGAACGTGCCAGTTGGACGCCGCCGAGCGAAACGCCTGCGAGAACGTCGTCACTTGCGTGGTGAGGAACTCGTGATAGGAGTCGAATTTCTCCTGGTTGAGGATGTGCAGCGCGCGGCCGACTTTGAGCCCGAGCGTGCCGACCGTCTTCACCGGCCCTGGGAGCAGGCAGAGCAGCAGGACTCCACCCACCTGAACGAATTTGAATCCGAACATGAAGATGCCGATGAGCGTGATGTCGAGCCCGATGATCTTCACGTCGGCGAAGGTGGTGAGGAAGTACTTGCCGCACAACAGCAGCATGATGGCGGCGAAGATGCCCTCGCCCGCCTCATAGAGGGTGAACCGCACGAACTGCAGCGCCGACGCGTCGGCCAAGGGGAGGCCGGCGCGCGTGAGGCGGTAGATCTGAGAGGGGATGACGCCGGCTCCGCCCGGGGTGAGGCGCATGAAGAAGACGCCGGACGCCTCGACGCTCATGAGGTCTCGAAAGCCCACCGGGGAGTCGTGATCCACGACGACGATGGCGGCATACGCGAGGACGCCGAATACGTAATAGCATAGGAAGCAGGCGATGCCGGCGGCGATCCAGGTGGGGTTGACGCCGATGAGCGCGCGGAAGAAGTCGTCGACCTGCCCGCTGATGATGAGATAGCCGACGTAGAGCGCAGCGACGACCCCGAGGAACACGAAGGTGATGCGGACTTGCTTCATCGAGGAGCTGTCGGCCTTGCGGTCCTGGGCGGAGGAGGCGTCGCCGACCGAGATCTTGGGGGCGCGATGGTCACGCGGGCGGTCAGGGCTCGAGCCGTCAAGCTGCCCACGCGCATCGCGGCGCTCAGGGTCTTTGTTGAAGTTTGACGTCATGCGCAAGCCTCCGGGAACATCGTCGGGGCGTGCACGCGCGCGCCCGTTACCACAGTGTACCCAGAACATGTCAATATGAGGAACAATTGGTGGCGAGCACAAGATAGATACGTGCCGTTCACATCTCGGCGTGGGGCGGTGGGGCGATCAGCGTGCAGGGCTCGCGAGCTTCTCGAGCACGCGGCACAGGGCGTCCAAGCTCAGCGCGAGGGCGGCGCAGCATATGGTGCCGGCCACGATCTTCTCGATGTTCATGGATCGAAGGCCGCTGAGAAGCACCATGCCAAGGCCGCCTGCGTTGATGGTCGCCGCGATGGTGGCGATGCCGGTGGTTGAGATGCACGCGAGGCGCACCCCCGCGATGATGGCCGGCAGCGCCAAAGGCAGCTGGACTTTGAGAAGTACCTGGGAGTTGGAGAAGCCCATGCCGCGCGCCGCCTCGATCACGCTCGCATCGACGCCGCGCATGCCCTCAAGGGCGTTGCGGACGAGCATGAATTGGTTGTAGGCGACCATGACGATCACCGCGCTGGTGAAACCGAGCCCCGTCACGGGGATGAGCAGGGCGAACAGCGCGAGGCTGGGGATGGCGTAGGCGGCTCCGAGCGCCTCGACCACGGCGTCGCCCACGCGCCGGTGCTTGAGGCAGGCGAGGGTGATGAGAGCCGCGACGACGCAGGAGATCGCCATGGTCACGGAGAGCAGCGTGAAGTGCTCGGCAGTCGCCTCGATGAGCTGGTCTGCATGCGAGGTCATGTAGGTCAAGGTGTTCACCGGGTGCGTTCGCCTCCCTGAACATAGCCTTGCGTCGCGAGTAGCTTGCGCACGAAGGGGGTGGCGGGGTTGGCGAGGAGCTCTTCGGGCGTGGCGTATTGCTGGACGCAGCCAGCGTCGACGACGAGCACCTTCGTCCCGAGCTTGAGGGCCTCGGTGACGTCGTGTGTCACGAAGACGAAGGTCTTGTTGCTATGCCGGTGGATGCGCAGGAGCTCGTCTTGGAGCGTGGCCCTGGTGATGGCGTCGATGGCTCCAAAGGGCTCATCGAGCAGCATGATGTCGGGCGACGCGGCGAGCGCGCGGACGAGGCCAACGCGCTGTTGCTGGCCGCCCGAGAGCTGGGCGGGGTAGCGATCGCGAAACTCGGCGGGCGCGAGGTGGACCATCTCGAGCAGCTCGTCCACGCGACGGTTGATGCGCTCGGGCTCCCACTTGAGGATCTTCGGGACGCAGCCGATGTTCTCGGCGACGGTCATGTGGGGAAACAGGCCGGTCTGCTGGATTACGTACCCGATGCCGCGGCGCAGTGCGACCGGGTCCACCGTGGAGATGTCCTGCCCGTGAACGAGCACGGTTCCCTCGTCGGGGTCGTGCAGGCGGTTGATGAGCTTGATGAAGGTCGTCTTCCCGCCGCCGGAGGTCCCGAGTACGCAGACGAGCTCACCGGGCTCGATGGCAAGGCTCACGTGGTCGAGGGCGGGTTCGCCCATGCCAGGGAAGCGCTTGGTGACGTCAATGAATTCGACTGCGGGGCTCATAGGGGAATCCTTTGAATCGAAAAGGGGCTACAGGGTGGAATAGAAATCTCGCGCGACGTCCTCGTACTCCTCTTTGTCGATGTCGACGCGGGCGTTGAGGCGCGTGAGATCCTCGGTGGTGAGGGCCGCGCTGACCTTGTTGAGTGCCGCGGCGATGCTGGGATTGGCCTCGAGGACCTCCGTGCGGACGACGGGTGCGACGTTATAGGGAGGCCATACGTGCTTGTCGTCTTCGAGCAAGGTGAAGGCCGGGTCGGTGAGCTGGTCCTCCGTGGTGTAGGCGGGGGTGACGTCCATCTCATCGTTTTTGAGGACCTCGTACTTGAGGCCCTCGTCAAAGATCGCGTGCTCTTTCCATTTGAACGGGCCGTAGACCGCCTCGAGCGCGGGCAGGCTGTCGGGGCGCTCGTCGAACTGCCCTTGGCTCGCGAAACGCAGCTCGTGGGCGTGCGCTTGAAGGTCGGAGATAGTCGAGATGCCGTACGTCTTAGCGGCCTCCGTGCGGATGACGAGGCCCTGCCCGTCGGCGGCGGGGGACTGGTCGAGCCAGGTCACGTTGAATTCGCGCTCGTAGGCGTCCTTGACGGTCTTGTATACCTCCTGCGGATCGGTGATGGGGTCCATGCCGAGTACATTGATGAGGCCCGTTCCGGTGTACTCGGGGTACAGGTCGATGTCGCCTGCGGTGAGCGCGGTGTGGATGAGGGAGCCGGAGATCTCGAAGGAGCGCTTCACGTTGATGCCGGCGTCTTCGAGGGCAAGCGCGTAGAGCTCGGAGAGGATGACGCCCTCGGTGAACGCCTTGGATCCCACAGTCACGGTCGCGCCGTCGTCGTTGGATGAGCAACCGGCAAGCGTGCTCGCGCCTAAAATGGAGAGTGCCGCGGTGCCACATAGGGTGATGGCGCTGCGACGGGAAACTGTTGGTTGCATGATGATTCCTTTCGGGTTGCGTTACGCCCGCGTTGCCTGCGCCTGCTCATAGCGGCGCGCGCGTCGGTCGATCCAGGCGAGAAGGCGATTTGTCGCAAGGGATAGGACGGCGACGGAGATGCCACCGATCCAAAGCAAGTCGTTGCGCAGGGCGCCGAGACCCGTGTAGATGAGGACCCCCAGGCCGCCCGCCCCGATGTAGGCCGCGAGCGTCGCGGAGGCGATGACCTCGGTTGCGGCCGTGCGGACCCCGGAGAACGCGAGGGGGAAGGCGAGAGGGGCCTTGATGGAGAAGAAGAGCTGCACGGTGTTCATGCCCATGCCACGTGCGGCCTCGACGATGGGCGCGGGGACGGAGCGAAACGCAACGGCCGTGTTGATGAGGATGGGCGGGATGGCCAGGACGGTGAGCGCGATCACGGCGGGGAGATCGCCCACGCCCAGGACAGGAACGCAGAGGATGAGCACCGCGAGACTCGGGATGACGCGAAGGATGCCCGTGACGCCGGTGGCCAGGCGCTCCGCCCATGCGCGGCCGCTGCAGGCGATGCCAAGGGGGACGGCGATGAGAACCGCGGTGAGGATGGCCAGCCCGCTGATCCACAGGTGCTCCACGACGAGCGTCAGCCATTCGGGCCAACGCTCGGCAAAATATGTCGCGATCTGTTGCAGCATGTTCACCTCAAGAGGGGGGATGGCGTGTCTCGCCTCAGGGCATCTAGGCGTCGAGCATGCCGTCGAGCGTGCGCCAGGCGAGCTCGGCGCACTTGACGCGCGCGGGCATGTGCGAGATGTCTTTGAGCTGGGCGGCTTCGTCGAGGTCCTCGATGTCGTCCTCGGAGAGCTCCTCGCCGCGGATCATGGCGAGGAAGAGCCCCGAGAGGCGACGTGCCTCTTCGACCGTCTCGCCGGTGATGAGCTCGGCCATGATGTCTGCCGAGGCCTGCGAGATGGCGCAGCCGTGCCCAGTGAACGCCGCCTCCTCGATGACGCCGTTCTCCACGCGCAGGGAGAGCGTGAGCTCATCGCCGCAGCTGGGGTTGATGCCGTCGTGCGTGTGGGTGGGGGCGTCCATCTCGTACTTGTAGTCGGGATGCGTGTTGTGCTCCATGAAGGAGGCGGAGCTGTACAAGTTGCCCATGTGGGTCCTTTCCGTTCATCTGGTCTCAAATGGGGCAGACGCCAAATCAAGGCGCATGCGGGCCCACCTCAATGGAGTGCCTGCACCCCCCCCCTATCTGAGGTGGGCTGATAGACGAGCCTACCCGTTGAAGGTCGTCCAAACGTGGGCGAGGCTGTCGATGAAGCGGTCGATGTCGTGCTTGTCGTTGTAGAAGGCGATGCTGGCGCGGCAACAGGCGAGGTTCTCGACCTGAAGCCAGGTGAGCAGCGGCTGGGCGCAGTGGTGCCCCGCGCGGATGCAGACGCCATCCATGTCCATGATGCTCGCGACGTCATGCGGATGGATGCCGCGGATGTTGAAGCTGATAGCGCCGTGGTGCTGGTCCCAGTAGATCGAACCGATGATGTCCACATAGGGCAGCTCGACCATGCGGCTCATGGCGTAGTGGACGAGCGCACGCTCGCGCTCGGCGATCGCGTCGTAGCCAACCGTGTTCACGAGGTAGTCGAGTGCGACGCCCGTGGCGTAAATGCCTGCGGCGTCCTGCGTGCCGGCCTCGAACTTCTCGGGAACGGGGGCCCAGGTCGCGCCCTGCTCGGTGACGGAGTCGATCATCTCGCCACCCGTGTAGACCGGGTCGGTGCGATCGAGTAGGTCGGCGCGACCCCATAGCACACCCACGCCCATGGGGCCCAAGGCCTTGTGGGCGGAGAAGGCGAGGAAATCGGCGCCGAGCTCGTGCACGTTCACGGGCATGTGCGGCACGGATTGGGCGGCGTCGACCACCATGTACGCGCCGTGGGCGTGGGCGGCATGCGCCAGCTTGGCGATGGGGTTCTCCACGCCGAGGACGTTTGACACGTGCCCGCACGACACGATCTTCGTCTTGGGGCCGATCTTTGCGGCGATTTCCTCGTCGGTGATCTGCCCGGTCTTGGTGGGGTAGAGGTAGACGAGGCTCGCGCCGGTGGCGCGGCATACCTGCTGCCAGGGGATGAGGTTGGAGTGGTGCTCCATGATGGAGATCACGACCTCGTCGCCGGGCTGGAGCACGTGTGGGGCGAAGCCCTTGGCGACAATGTTCAGCGCTTCACTCGTGTTGCGGCAGAACACGACCTCGTTTGCACGGGCGCGACCGCGCTCATCGACGGCACCCAAAAGCTCGGCGATCTGCGAGCGCACCTTGGCGATGGCCTCGGTGGCCTCGACAGAGAGCGAATACAGGCCGCGCAGGGGGTTGGCGTTCATTGTCTCGTAGAAGCTCTTTTGCGCATCGAGCACGCAGCTCGGGCGTTGCGCGGTGGCGCCACTGTCGAGGAAGGCGATGTCCTCGCGCTGGGCGAGCAGGGGAAACGACCCCTTGAACGGGTTGAGCTCGATATCCACGCGCGGCCAGGAGCGGCTCATCTCATCCGACGCGTCGAAGACGAACTCGGACGGGGCGGTGCAGGTGTCGCAGGAGACGTTGTCGGTGTCAATCACGCGATTTCCTCCTCAAAGTTGTCGATGATCTCATTTCCCAGCCTGATGACGTTGAAGCGCATGTCCTCGTTGGGGGCGTTGAGCGCGGCATCCTCAAGTTTGGCGGAGAGGAACAGCGCCTCGGTCTGCTCTTGCGAGAGGCCGCGGCAGGCTGCATAAAAGAGCTGCTCGGGGCGCACATGGCCAATGGTTGCTCCATGGTTGCCGGCGACGTCGTCCTCATCGCACAGGATGGTGGGGATGGTCTTGTTGTCCACGCCGCGGTTGGCGAGCAGGACGGTTTCGCGCTCGTTGCCCTCCGCCCCCTTGGCGCCGTGGATGAGGTCGATGGTTCCGCGCAGGCATTTTTTGGAGCTGCCCGCCAGCACGCCGTTCGCGTCCATGTTGGAGATGGTCTTGCGGCCGCGGTGGCGGATGACGTAGTTGAAATCTCGCTGTTGGGAACCGGAGGCGAGATAGCTCGTCTCCACGTCGATGCGGCTGCGGTCTCCGCGCAGGTCGGCGGTAAGTCCGGTTGCCGTGAAGCCGCCGGAGAGCACGACATGGCGCACGTTCACGCGGGCGCCCTCGTCGAGCACGAAGCCGGAGTCCTCCACGAGGGTCACGGCGTCGCTCGCGGTCACGTAGACCGTGAGGTCGACGCGCGCATCGCGTGCAGCGAAGACGCGCAGGGTCGAACCCATGAATGCGGGGCCTGTCGCGGTGGAGTCGAGTGAGATGGTCGCCGTGAACGTGGCGCCCTCCTCCGCGATGATGTCGATGCTCGCGCCCGACGCCGTGCCGTCCTTCGCCGTGACGCGGATGTCGGCATGCTCAGTCTCGCCGGCATCGGCGGCAAGCACCGCGGTGCCGCCGGCGAGGAAGTTGAGGTAGGAGCGGGCGTCGATGCCCACACCGGTCTCGAAGTCGGCTGCGACGTCGCCTGCCATCTCGGAAAGCGTGGCGCGCTTCTCGTAGGTGGAGAGCGCCGGCACGTCGAGGTCCTCGGCGCCGCGATCGGCACTCGTGGCTGCGGTGCACATGGCGCGCGCATCGGGCTCGGCCTTGACGCGGGCGGCGTCCAGGCGCTCCTGGAGGCGCGCGAGGGAGCCCTCAAAGCTCGTGGTGTTGTCCAGCGCCCCTGCCGCATCGATCTCAACTTGGCAGTCGCGCTCAAGACCGTCTGCGATCTTGATGGTGGTGTCGTTCATCTTGAGCCAGCTCCACGTGGACGCCGGCATCGCCGAGGCATGGCGAATGGTCATTCCGTCCATATTCATTAGCCGATTGCCCCTTCCATCTCGAGCTTGATCAGGTTGTTCATCTCGACCGCGTACTCGAGCGGGAGCTCCTTCGAAACGGGGTTGGCGAAGCCGTTCACGATCATGGTGCGGGCCTCCTCCTCGGAGATTCCGCGGCTCATGAGGTAGAACACCTTGTCGTCGCCGATGCGCCCGATCGTGGCCTCGTGCCCGATGTCGACGTTCTTTGCCCGGATGTCCATCGCGGGGATGGTATCGGAACGGGAGATGTCGTCGAGCATGAGCGACTGGCACGACACGCTTGCCGCGGAGCCCTCGGCCGCAGGCGTGGCCACAATGGAGCTGCGGAACGTGGAGATGCCGCCGCCCTTGGAGATGGACTTGGTCTCGACGGTCGCGGTGGTGTCGGGCGCGCCGAGCACGACCTTGCAGCCGGTGTCGAGGTTTTGCCCTGCGCCCGCGAAGGTGATGCCGGTGAAGCTCGAGCGGCTCTTGCGGCCGGCGAGCACGCTCATGGGGTACAGGTAGCCCACGTGGCTGCCGAAGGAGCCGGAGATCCACTCGATCTCGCCCTCCTCCTCGCAGCGCGCGCGTTTGGTGTTGAGGTTGTACATGTTCTTCGACCAGTTCTCGATGGTCGAATAGCGCAGGTGGGCGCGCTTGCCCACAAAGAGCTCGACGGCGCCCGCGTGGAGGTTCGCCACGTTGTACTTGGGGGCCGAGCAGCCCTCGATGAAGTGCAGGTTGGCGTCGTCCTCCACGATGATGAGCGTGTGCTCGAACTGGCCGGCGCCCGCGGCGTTGAGGCGGAAGTAGCTCTGCAGCGGGAAGTCGAGCTTGACGCCCGCAGGCACGTAGACGAATGAGCCTCCCGACCACACGGCGCCGTGCAGGGCGGCGAATTTGTGGTCCGTCGGCGGGATGAGCGTCATGAACTTCTCGCGGATGATGGCTTCCCACTTGGGCTCGTGCAGCGCCTCCTCGATGCCGGAGTAGACGATGCCCATCTTGGATGCGGTGTCTTGCATGTTGTGGTAGACGAGCTCGGAGTCGTACTGCGCGCCCACGCCGGCGAGATAGCTGCGCTCGGCCTCGGGGATGCCCAGGCGCTCGAAGGTGTTCTTGATGTCGTCGGGGACGGAGTCCCAGTCGGCCTTTTGGTCGGTGTTGGGTTTGACGTAGGTGACGATGTGGTCCATGTCGAGGCCCTCGATGCCCGGACCCCAGGTGGGGTTGGGCATGCTGTGGTAGATCTCGAGGGACTTGAGGCGACGCTCGAGCATCCACGCGGGCTCGTCTTTGCGCTCGGAGATCTCACGCACGATGTCGGGCGTGAGGCCGGCATCGAGGCGCTCGAAGCCCTCCTCGCCGTATGAGAAGTCGTAGAGGCTGCGGTCGATGTCCGCGACCTCGGTGCGGTTCTTTGCCATGAGCGGGGCCTCCTACTGAGCGTTCGTGGAGCCGCAGGTGGGGCCGTCCGCGTCGAGTGTGGCGCGCAGGGACTGCACCATGCCGGCGCCGAGGTTTGCCGCCGCCGCGCGAACGGGGTCGACGACGGGCTCGGCGCTTGCGGAAGCCTCAGCCTGCTCGGCGAGCTGCTCGGCGGCCTCGCGCTCGAAGGAGTCGAAGCCGTTCGCGTCGATCCAGGGGATGAGGGAGGCGTCGTCTTCGCGCACGATGCGGCCGTTGACCATCACGTGGACGCGGTCGACCTTGAGGTGCTCGAGGATGCGCGTGTTGTGAGTGATGATGACGAGCGAGCCGTCGGTGGAGCGACGGTAGGCGTCCATGCCACGCGACACGACGCCGAGGGCGTCGACGTCGAGGCCGGAGTCGGTCTCATCGAGGATGGCGAGCTTGGGCTGGAGCAGCAGCAGCTGGAGCATCTCGACCTTTTTCTTCTCGCCGCCGGAGAAGCCGACGCCGAGCTCGCGGTTGAGATAGGCGGTGTCCATGTTGAGCTCTGCGGCGAGCTCCTTCACGCGACGGCGGAACTCCTTGCCCTTCATCTCCAGGCCGGGGCGGCCGGCGATTTGCGCGCGCAGGAAGCTGGACAGCGGCATGCCGGGAATCTCGACGGGTGCCTGGAAGGAGAGGAACAGGCCCGCGCGGGAGCGCTTGTCGGGGGAGAGGTCGGTGATGTCGGCGCCGTCGAAGGTGATGGTGCCCTGGTTGACGGTGTAGACCGGGTCACCCATGATGACGTGACCCATGGTGGATTTACCTGCGCCGTTGGGGCCCATGAGGACGTGGGTCTCGCCGGCGGCGACGGTAAGGTCGATGCCGTGCAGGATGGTCTTTTCGTCCACCGAGGCGGTGAGGCCGGCGATGTTGAGCAAAGGTGTTGCGCTCATATCAAATCCTTTCGAGAGGCGGGCGCGTGTGGACTGGCGCGGGCGACGTGGCGGCTCGCGGGGCGGTTGAGCAGCGGTGGGGCGCGTGAGCCGCGGGCCGCTGCAGGACCGTTTGAGAGCCGCCGAGCTATGCGCATCTACCGCGTAGGTCGTGGCGTTCCGCGTTAAACTCTAGAAGTTCACTCGGATTAACGATACGATAATAGCCGATTTGCAATAGATTGTGTTTGCGCTTCGCGTGGCTTTGCAAAATGCTACGGATGAAGTTGCTGGGGGTTGTGCCATGCTCATCACGTCCAAGGGGCGCTATGCGCTGAAGCTCATGATTTACATCGCCGCTATCGGCGGGGATCCTGTTGGGGATGGAGGAGTCCAGAGCGTCAGGGTCTCGCTGCGCGAGGTCGCGGAGTGCGAGGGCATTTCTCTCAAGTATCTTGAGCAGCTGGTGAGGCCCCTTATGAATGCTGGCTTGCTGCGAAGCGTGCGTGGCAAGGGCGGCGGGTATGTGCTTGCCAAGCCCATGCGCGAGATCAGCGCGGGCGACATCCTGCGTGCCGCGGAAGGGGAGCGTTCTACTGTGGCGTGCGAGGGCCTCGACGGGACGTGCGGCAGGAGCGACCTGTGCTCCACCGTGAAGTTTTGGACTGGGCTCGAAGAGACGATTGACACCTATGTCGATGGCGTTGCCCTGGCCGAGCTCGCGCGGGTGCCGGAGATCCGGCTGTAAATCTGATGGGGGTGCTTCGTTTGAACTCGAGGCTCGTTGCGAGTTGCTTGCTTAGCTGATTGCAGCGCTCGGCGGGATGTTGAAATCTCGTGCTATTGAACTTCTGTCTTACCGCTTACCTTGAGTTCCCTGCTTCTCTGAATGCGCGTATGCATCGCGTCCGCCAATTTGTTTGGAAAAAATGCAGAGTGCACTGTGCACTGCGATTTCAACGAATGAAAGTGCAAATTTTGGGGGAGGTTTTGAGGCCGGAGATGAGTTGCCACGAATAGTACTCGGGTGCGACCTGCGGTTTTTATGGCGGTGCTCGCGCCGATAGAGAAAATAGGCCGAAAACTACCCCCAAAATTTGCAGTTTCAAAACTGATGGGGCAAGAGTGGATTTGTCCGCCGGTTTGGGACTTTGAGTTTTGGCGAGCTGGATTATTGAAAGTTTGTCAGGGGTAAAGCACTATAGTTTAAGCGCAATATTCAGTACGAATGGATCCGCCCGATGACTGGAACTTCTCATTGGCTGGCATTTATGCCCGCTCTTGCTGCTTTGGCCCTTGTCGCTCTGCTCGTTTGGCGCATGTGGATCACCCGTTATGAAAATGGGGGGGGGTTATCAACTGGCGACCTTATGTGGGCGCTTCCCCATGCCGGCTTGCTTTTGCTTGTCGCCGCATTCGCGGCGGGCGGCGGATTGGAGGCCGATGTCGGCAAGTTTGAGATTGGGGCATATTCTCTTGTGCTCTTCTTGTGCGGCGCATCCGTTCTTGTCCGCTCGCGTTTCAATGCCAGTTTGACTCGTCTGTCACGTAGGCTGTCGACTGCCATCAGGTCCCTTATCGCGTTCGCGACGCTGTCCGCTGTTTCCATTGCGAGCGCTTGGATGGTCGATTACGCCTGGATGGAGTCGATTGGTGGCATCCAGCTGCAGTATTTCGGATTGACTGCCAGCTTGTTCTTCGCTTTGAGTGCTGCCCTCTACTTTATTGGCCAACGTTCTGGAGGCCTCGTCTCCATCGTTCCCGCGTGCGCCGCGGGATTCGGAATCGCCCAGTATTTCGTTATCCTGTTCAAGGGTGTGCCCATCATGCCCATGGATTTGCTTTCGCTCAAGACCGCAGGTGCCATCGCGGCGGGCTATGACTATGTCTTGACGTCTAACATGATTAAGGTTCTGTGCACGACGGCGATATCGCTGTGCGCGCTGTCCTTCGTTCGGCCGGGCGCTCGCCATGAGTCCCGCAAGGTGCGCGTTGGCTTGGCGTTTGTGAGCCTTTTTGTAGGTGTTGCCCTCGTCGCTGGCTTGGCGACGTTCTTCAACGGTGCGAAGCTCGAGGAGAGGATCGGCGTCGGGTACGATCGCTGGATGCCCATCAATACGTACCAGGCCTTGGGCTTCGTGCCCACCTTCATCGAGATTGCCCAAGACCTCGAAATACCCGAACCCGAGGAATACGACAGGGGGCAAACGGAAACTCTCATCAAGGACTTAGTTCGGGAATTCGATGAGACGGTGGGCGTGGCTCCAGAGCGAAAGGCGGCCGAGGAGCAATTCAATGAATTGAAGCCCGCTGTGATCGGCATCATGAATGAGACGTTTGCCGATATGTCTGTGTTCGACGGAATTCGCAACGCAGGCTACGAGGGGCCGCGTCAATACAATTCTCTTGCAGGCGTTATTCAGCGTGGGCCCTTGATGGTCTCAGTTTGCGGCGGCGGCACGGCAAACAGTGAGTTCGAATTCCTCACGGGCAATTCGATGGCGTTTATGGGTACGGGCAAGTACGCCTATCAGCTGTATGACTTGAGCGAGGTGGATAGTCTCGTTAAGCAGTTTGAGGAGCTTGGGTACGTTTCCGCAGCTATGCATCCGCAAGACCCAGTGAACTGGAAGAGGTCCACCGCGTACAAGCAGCTTGGGTTCGACGAGTTCTTGTCGATATCGGATTTCGAGGGCGCGCCGGTTTACCATGCGGGAGTCACCGACGCGGCGACATATGACAAGATTATCGAGCTCCTCGAACGGAACGATGCGCCTCAGTTTATCTTCGATGTCACCATGCAAAATCACGGTGGCTACGATGCGGACAGCGCTCCGGCGGAGGATGTCGTCCAGTTGGATATTCCGGGCGTGAGTCCCGAGGTGGCAACGTCGCTCGGTGTGTATCTCGCCTGTATTGAGCGCTCGGACAGCGATTTGGCGTATTTCATCGAGCGCTTACAAGCGCTGGACCGGCCTGTTGTCTTGGTGTTTTTCGGAGACCATCAGCCGGGGATGGACGAATCTCTGTATGGGGCGATTGAGACGGGTTTGGATCCAGTCTCTCTTGAGCAGAAGAAGCACCAGACGACGTATGTGGTCTGGTCGAATTACGAGGTCGCTGGTTTTCCGGCAGAAGAAGCTAGCGCGACGAGTTCGTCTCAGCTTGCTGCCAGCGTGCTATACAGGATTGGGGCGCCGCTCACGGATAGGCAGAAGGCGGACTATATGCTCAGTCGGGACATCCCTGCCCTGAGCCTTGCGGGGTATTTGGCGGCCGATGGGCAGATGTATGCCCTTGAGGCGGAGACTCCTTGGAGCGAGGTGCTCGATCTTAAGCGGGCAATCCAATATGCGCGTTTTGCAGAAAAGGCGTAGCCGACAATTGCTTGGTTGAGCCTGTTTGTGCGACCTAAGCAAACTGAGCGCGGTACGCCTTGCATACCTCGTCTACGGGGCCATCCATGCGCAGGTCGCCCTTTTCGATCCAGACGGCGCGCTGGCAGATGGCACAAATTCCCAAAGCTCGCGATGGCGAATGGTACCATGGGGTGAGGAACGGAAGGGCGGTGCCGGTATGGCTATCTAGCTGCAGGAACAGGGCAACGGCATATGGACGACGCTCGGAGCGTGAATCATCGACCGCACGGGCCGTAGGCGCCTGCCCGTCGGCGACGACGGCTTCGGGTGCGCCGCGGTGGGGTCGGTCCTGGTGGACAAGGCCGCCCTCATTTCCGACGTCCTGGACTCCGGCTACACCGCGACCCTGTTCTGCCACCCCGCCGCTTCGGCAAGACGCTCAGCATAGCCATGATGAAGGCCTTCTTCGAGGCGGCGCCCGTCGGGCTGGCCGACCCCGCGCTGTTCGAGGGCACCAAGGTCTGGGAGATGGGCGGCGGCTCCTACCGGGGGCACTTCGCCGCGTACCCTGTCATCCATCTGAGCCACCTCGCGCGCCTTCTGCGCGCCCACCACGGGCGCCCCGTCGTCCTGTTCGTCGACGAGTACGACGCTCCGTCATGGCCAGCTACTCCGCCCAGACGGCGGCTATTACCGCGAGGTCGTCACCTTCCTCAAGCGCCTGCTCACCGGCCCGCTCAAGGACGGCGGCGAGGTCCTGGCGTTCGCCTACCTCACGGGCGTGTGGCGCATCTCCAAGGAGTCCATCTTCTTCGACCTGAATAACCTGAAGGTCTCGACCCTGCTGACGACGATCTCCGACGAGCGGCCTGGGTTCACCGAGGAAGAGGTCGTTGCGCTTTTGTCCTATATGCGGTGTTCGCAGAGCATTGAGACCGCTAAGCGTTGGTATGACGGATACAGGTTCGGAAACGAGGACGTGTACAATCCCTGGAGCATGTTGAACTTTATCGACCAGAACTGCGCTGCTGATGTGTATTGGGGAAACACCTCCGGAAACGTCGTTGTTGGCGATTTAATCAAAAGCGCCAACGAGTCCACCACGGAGGAAATCTACGGGCTCCTTGAACCGGATGGGGTCGTGTGGGCACCGTTCGACCTCGGAATCGTGTTCCCCGAAATGGGGCTCAAAGGCGATGCGGTATGGAGCATGCTCTACCTCTCCGGCTACCTGACGACCGACGAGACCGACCTGCCAAACGCACGCTGTCTTTGCGCCCTCTTCGCATCCGAATCTTGAGGTGGCTAGGCTGTATCGTGTTGAGATCGTCGAGCGGTTCCTGAATGTTGCGGGAGGCCGCTTGCGCTTGATGCGTCTACATGAAGCCCTGGTGGAGTGCGATTTCTCCGTTGTGACGGGGGAGTTGTTGCGCATCTCCGAGAGCGCGGCAAGCTCGTTTGACCTCACGAGTGAGAACGGTTGTCATATGCTGCTGGGCCTGCTGTTCAACATGAGGGGCTACGCGGACCCGATATCCAATCGTGAGTATGGCTTGGGGCGGCCGGATATCCGCTTGGAGCCCGTGGAGTCGTCGTTCGCAAGTGGCGAACGCCCCCTGATCATCATCGACCTCAAATATGCACAGGGGGCGAGTTCGGACGACTTGGAGGGCCTGGCCGAAGATGCCTTGAGGCAAATTGAGGAACGTCACTGCGACGAGGGTTCGCTGCCGGCGCAGGTGAGCGCGCGTGTCCGGTGGGGCGTCGCATACTCTGGGAAACGTGTCGTGACGGTGTGCGACAGGGCGTAGGGTTTTGATCTGGCTCTTGACGATTAGAGCGATTCGGTCGATTTCGTCGATTTGAGCGATATAATCGATTTGAGGAAAATTACTGGATGGGTGATATCTAATGGCACGTTCAAAGAAGTACTTCAATCCGTTTAAGCCCAGCGCCGGGGCCGAGCCCCCGCGCATCATCGGTCGAGATCAGGTCGTCCTGGATTTCGTCGGGGCGCTCGAAGGCGGCGTGGGCGCCCCGGCCCGCCTGATGAGGGTGACGGGGCCGAGAGGATCGGGGAAGACCGTCCTGCTCACCGATCTGGGCTCACGTGCTCAAGAAATCGGCTGGAGCGTGGTCAACATCACCGCGGGCATCAATATGTTGGATGACCTGATATACGAACTGAGCCCCGATTCGTCGGTCGACTCGCTCTCCGTGGCCGGCAGCGCCGCGATCGCGTCCGGAGAAGCGGTCATGAAAATCAAGCATCCGAATCTACGAGCGCTGATGAAGCGCCGCTGCGGCAAGAACAAGGGGCTGGTCATCACAATCGACGAGGTCCAAGATGCCCCGCTCGAGGCAATGCAGCTTATCGCCGGTTCGGTGCAACACCTCATCAGGGAGAAGGAGAACATCTCGTTGGTGTTTGCAGGGCTCCCGATGGGAGTCATGGATCTGATCAACGGCAAGGCGCTGACGTTCCTGCGGCGCGCCCAAAGCGAGGAACTCGATTTCATCAGCCTCATCGAAGTGAGGCTTTCGTTCAGGGACGGCTTCGCCGCCTCGGGGTTGATTCTCAGGGACGATCAGCTCGAGACGATGGCGCAGGCGACGGCGGGCTACGCGTACCTGATTCAGCTGATCGGGTATTATGTCTGGCGCTTCGCGGACCTGCATCGCACATGCTCGATGGAGGTGTCCGATGAGGACGTGAGTCTGGGCATAGAGAATGCCATGTCGAGGTTTCACGAAGTGGTGCACGAGCCTGCGATCTCTAGGGTCACCAAGGGCGCCATGGAGTACCTCGTCGCGATGGCCCGAGAGGGCGAGCGCGCCTCGACCGCCGATGTCGCTAAGAGGATGGGAAGGGAGCCGAAGGCCACGAGCTCATTCCGGCGCTCGCTCATACAGCGCGAGGTGATCCAAAGCCCTGTCCGCGGCTATGTTGAGTTCTCCGTTCCTTTCTTGAGGGAGTACGTGCTGGAAAACGCTGATGAGTTGCTTGAAAGGTACTGACTGGCATTGAGCGCTGGCCGTATAGGAGGAAAGTCCAGCAGGCTGTGTTTAGTCAATAGCTTTTGAGCAGAAAGGTCATCGGGATTCGAGTGTTTGAGCACTACGCGTGTGCATGTATCTGAATACCCAAGGGCAGTCATCTCGCATGTTCCAAGCGAAGCCGAGCGAAGCGCATCTGCCGCCGCGCTAGTCCGGTGCGATTGTGATGAAGTTGTCTGAGTTGGGGTTTTAGTTTGACACGTTTGACCGAGAGACGCGACAGTCGATTTCACAGGACAAGTTTGCATGGGGACGGCTGGCATTGTATGGCGATGCCACCTGTGACCTTATAGAAAGAAAGGAATATGTATGGAAATCAAGGATCTGGCTCGGCTCTGGAACAGGGAGCGGAAATCGGGGGTGAGCAAACATGGGAAAACGCCCGTGCGTAAGTCAGAAATATTTAAAGAATTTTTCCCGGTTTCGAGTAGCCCGATTCCGTCTGCCCTCTTCGGCGTGTGGATACTCGTGGTCTTCCTCTCGTTCTGTGTTGACGCTCAGGGCGTTGTTTTTCACCACGTCATACAAGCTACTTGCTGCGCTTTGTTTGTATGTCTCGTTGGATTTGGTTTTGTAAATCTGCACAGTGATGCCCTGCCTGCGGATAATATGCTCTGCAGGGATCAAGTTGCATATGACATGAGGTCTTTTCTTGGGCGGTACGGTTATGGTGACGTGCGAGTGATTAAGTTGCTCCATACCGAAACCTTGTGTCTCCTTAATCGAACATCGGGAAAGGACTGGGTTACTCGCTATTTGCCCGTGATAATTGCCTCTGTCATTTCGCCACTCGGCTCTTTTCTGGTTAATTCGGTCGCAAGCCTCGATGACTTGGGGTCGGTTATCATATGCATGATGATATTCGGTGTCTCTATGTGCCTGATTATCTATGTCCCGGATTTACTCCTGCAGATGATTCGCGATCGTTGCCCATATACCCGGACTGAGGTGCAGCGTTTCTATGATGATCTCACGTCGCTTCTTTTGCGCTTAGAAGTTAGTAATTGGGAGGAGGCGTCGGAAAAGGTAGAAGGTCTTGCTTCAGTGCGAGAATTGGATCGATGAAGGCTAAGCGCGCCCATTCGATATCGACAGCTTTCCCGTCGGTTCGGAGTGCGCGATTTGTGGCCGCCGGGGCAAGCCGCTCTTCACCTCACTGTGTTTACTTCCCGAGTCTTTCGACATATCACTTCCGTTGACATTGTTTGGGCTCTTGTTTGAAGGGCCGTGAGGGGAATCCGGTCTACATCGCCGCGGGCTATACATAATCTTGTTGTACTCCACCTAGGCTCGCTCTCAGCGACATGCTTGGTCCTTGCGGATGAGCATGAGGGGTGATCTCCTGTCAGGGGAGGCGCCGACCACGCGGGTGCGTTTACGGGGCTTGCGATTGAGGCGATCGACGGCGTTGCTGGTCCTTGTTTTTTTGGCTGTTACCTGAGAGGCGATCCCACCGCACGTGGAGCAGTTGGTTCGGGGGGGGGCGTCGGCTCCGTCGAACTTGTCGTCGAGCGAAGACGGCAACTCGTCGCGCAATCCCAGGATTAAGGATGTATCATAAATGATTAATATTTTTGACAGATTTCCTCGAATGGATTTCTCGCCTCTCCCCCTTCCGCAAGACTTGCGAATCGAAATGAATAAGACAATAGGTAGATTTCGTCATATTGGAGAAAAGGAAGCAAAACCCGGCGCTTGCGTTCTGTGCGGAGCAGATAACCCAAGTTTTTGTAATTCACATACCATTCCGCAATTCTGTTTGCGAGAGATCGCTGTTAACGGGAAACTGCGAACGATTAACACGGCTATCGAAATAGACCTGTTGAGAAAAGATGAAGGCATTAACAGCGCTGGAACCTTTCGGATGATTTGTAGGGAATGTGACAGTAAGTTTTTCTCTGATTACGAGAATCCAGACAGATTCAATGCCCATTCCCCATTGGGAAATGATTTGCTTGGAAAGATTGCTGTCAAAGTTCTTTTATTGGAACAATATAAAGCCCGAATGCAGATGGCCTTTTTAAGCACTGCTTTTGCAGAGTTGGGCATGGATATTCAGGCTAGCAATACAATCGAAGTTAGATCTCAAGATCAGGTTGATTTTGCTCGGCAGCTGGAGCATTCTCTTCTGTGCGCGCAAAACAAAGGGGATGGGTACAGGGTACTGCTCGATATTGGGCTTCAATACACTGTTCCCCTTGCTTTTCAGGGGCAGATTACACTTGCTGCAGATTTTGAGGGGAATCTAATTAATGACGTCTTAAACTATTCTGATGAGTATCGCATCGAGCCGTTGTATGTCTGCATATTTCCGTTTCAATGTAGTTCTAGGGTATTGGTCTTTTGCAGGGATGCTTCCTACGCACGATACTCGAAGTTTCATAGGCGCTTGCGTGCATTATGTCAAGGCGATGCGTTGCAGGCGGTCTTAAAAATGATCGTTGGCTATTCAGAAGAAGTGTATTTCAGTCCCCTGCTGCCCGAGTCGATTTTTGTAGACAAAGGTTTTGCTGAGCTATCAAGATTAAGCAATATGAGGCTAGCTTCTGAAGGTGAGGTTGGCGCTAGACAAAGGAAGCGGCTGTGTTCGGAGTACGCTTTGGATTCTATGCCAAAACTACCGAAGCTTCTGCATCGAGAGTATTCGATGCAGAAGCTTCGGGATGAAGATGCTGAGTCAATTGATGGGCAACGCAGCAATTCTGTTTGCCAATAGCCGATTGGATAGCGTTGTGGCTTCTGGGGGTTGAAACGACATCGAGGCCGCATGCAATGGCCTCTCTCTAGATCTCTTGATGTCCACAATAATCTCCGGCAGACATAGAAGACCTTAAAGCTGCCTACGGTCTGCGGCAGCCTTTTCGGCAAATAGGGCAAAATGTGTTACTGACACGACGCTAGTTCCAGCTCATGCGATACGGCTCCGAATGGCGCAGTTCCGACCATATGACCGCGTCGCTTCATCGCGGGATGGTCCCCTCGCCTCTCTTTCGTTTCTCCATCCTTTCGTAGGTCGCAGCCCTGCTTTTGTTGGTCGGCAAGACTCGGATAATCTCCGCCGCCGGAAGCGGGTGGGAGAGTGATGTGGCACCACCAAAAGGCCGCCTTGAGACGGTGTTCAAGCGATATGTTTCGATGGCCTCGCAGAATCTCACTGATCCTCGAGCTCACCCTTCGATCCGGCTGTTGGTCGACAGTGCGTGTCGTCTGTAGAGAGGGCAGGGTCGAAATGGGTAAACATCGCGTTCTGTCTCATAAGCTATTGACTCAACACGCCCGCGCCGAGCTCGATGAGTGGGGCGATGTCGCTGCGGACGATGCGCTCGTCCTCGCTGGCCTCCAGTACACCGGCGATGATTTTGAGGATGTAATCCGCTGAGGCTAAAATCTATTTTTATTATATGCCGAGATATTCGAGTGCTACAAAAATAGTTAATCATCGTTGCGGCTAAACTGCAGAGTGGTTTCTCGTCATTTGGTGGCCATTTTCAATAGGATTTCTGAGGGGATTTGTTTTGTCTTACTGCGAACGCGAGTTGACGCCTGAGTATCAAGCCCTTTTCATGCTATTCAGCGATATGGCTAGGTTTGGCTATGAAAAGATGTCAAACTCGGAAAAACGTGCGAAGGCAAATACCATGCTGAAGCAATGTTGCTGTCCGTCCGTTCTTGATGTGCTTGAGAAGGACTACATCCAATTGCTGAATAATCTGATGTTTGACGGCTGCTCTTCTAATGAGCAGCTTGCGGCTAGAGTTGAGCGACTTGTTAGACTGGCAAATAACATTGGCTTGGCTTTATCGTCAACGGATTATATACAAGGGGAATCCAATCCGTCGGAGGAGATCAGAGCGGCAATTGATGTGATTCGGCGCTTTCAAATGAGAATAACGGCGTATGCTTTGCCCTTCCAGGTCATGGTCGATTCCGATTCGAAGACTCAGTCCGTCATTGAGAAAGCAGAAAAGGACCTCCATGGTGTAGAAGAGCGGATGAGAGTGGATGCAAGTCGAGTTCTTGAGGATATGACAGCTTCATTAGAAGCAGTGAAAGATAGGGCTGCCATTGATCACATCAGCGTTCTTGGAGTTTTCAGCGCCGTTGCTTTTGTGTTCACGGGTGGAATTGGAATAATTAGTGATTCTTTTCAATTGGTGCCCATACATGATAACTTTGCTTTGGGTTTTCTTTTCGTTGCATTTTTAGGATTTCTCTTTGTGAATTCAATAGCACTGCTACTTTGGTTTGTCGCCATCATCATTGGAAAACAGGGCATACTAAAACAAGAGGGTTTGTGCTTGTTAGCTGGCATTGATGCCATGTTATTTGTTGTGATGGTTAGCGTTCCAATATTATGTGTGCTTGTGCAATAGCAATTTGCACAAATTTAGAGACAAGCGGTGACGAGGCGAGCTTTTTTCTGAGTATGACTTAGGGTGTATGACTTAGGGTGGCAAGGGGTTGCATCGGATCCCTTCATGTTGCTAGTTCCCGTTTGCAATCAGGGCTTGAGCTTTGATTGCAAACAATCGATGATAGTATTCTCCTATTGACTGTTCGGAGGATTTACATGCGTTTTAATCGCTTCATTCAAACAAGCCTCACTGGTGTTCTCTGTGCGAGCTTTTTGCTGCAGCCGGTGATGCCTGTCGTTTCCTATGCTGTTGAGCAGGGCCCCATGGGTCAAAATCCCGAGGAGCCACTTGCGGCTGAACTTACCGAGGAGGATGGTCAGCTGCAGCCCGACGATCTAGTTCTTTCTTTGGATGACCAGGCAGTTCTCTCAGATGCTATCGATTCGTCTGTCCCTGAAGACCCTGCTGAGGAGGATGCCTCCAAGCCGGTTCCCGGTGCGGATGGTCCCGTCTCTCCTACGAATAGTTCGACCCATCTTGATCTCAGTGTTGAGGATTTTCTTACCGACGAGCAGATTGCGGAGGCCCAGATTATCCCAGCGGACGGCACGCCGCGGTCTACAGTATCTTTTGCCCAGTTGCTCGTGTATGCCGAGCAATATCTTGGGTTGCCGTACGTTTGGGGCGGTAAACATCCTTCGCAGGGCGGCTTCGATTGCTCTGGATTTGTCAATTGGGTGTTCAATAACGTTGCTGGCACGAACATCAACTCCAATATGACGAGCGCCGAGGCGATCTACTCGAGGCATTGCGTACCTATCAGCGAGCACCAGGCGCGCCCCGGTGACCTTGTCTTCTGGAAATACACCTACGGTTCAAGCAGGAATTACATCACGCATGTCGGCATCTATTGCGGCAATGGAATAACCCTCAATGCGGGCGACCCCATTGGCTACGACCCGGTTGGCGCGGTCCTGAATGTCAATGGACAGCCCGCCGAACGTGTCTACGGGCGCATGAGGGGTGTCACGGTTACTCACGACGCTCCGACCAACCTTCAAAAGCTTGGTAGGCTTCATGTGTCCGACATGTGGCACACCGGATCCCCACTTTCCCCGCGCGTCACGGTGACTGTTGCCGGTAATGCCCTCGTCCAAGATAGGGATTTCACCGTATCCTATGCGAACAACGTCAATATCGGCAGGGCGCAAGTTACGGTTCGTGGTAAGGGTCAGTATAACGGTACTATTACAGCTGGCTTTGATATTGTCGACCCAAAGACCGCGGTGGCGAATGGTGTGTATGAAATCGTCACCGCTCTTCCTGGAATGCGGGTTCTTGATGTCCCCGCCGCCTCCAAGAAACCTGGGGAGCTCCTCCAACTCTATAGTTCGAACGGAACCGGCGCCCAGCACTTCAGGGTCAACAGGACCCCAGATGGGTACTACACATTGCAAAATGAGAATTCCGGCCTTTACTTGTCGTCGAGCTCATTAATGGAACTCGGGAATCGCATTTTGCTTAGCCAGGAGCGTGCGGATAACACCAATCGTCAAAAATGGATGATCAAGAGGTCGGCGTCTGGTGGATATACTATTTCTAGTGCTTGGGATTCGCGATATGTCATAGATGTCTCTGGAGCGAACAGTTCTAATGGCGCGTCCATCCAGATGTGGGAGTCTAATGATAGCGCTGCCCAACGTTGGGAGTTCCGAAAGGTCCAATCTATGCGATCTCGCCTCGACGACCTCGCCTCCAAGAACAGGGGCGTCCTCGCCGACGGCTCCTACCGCCTGCACACCGCCAACTCATCCTCCGCCTCGCTTGACGTGCGCAACGGCGGCAAGGCCAACTCCACGCCCGTCCAGCTCTACCGCGCCAACGGCACGGCGGCGCAGGTCTGGCGCGTGTCCCACGACGAGAAGGGCTACGTCACGCTCACTGGCGCGGGTTCGGGCAAGGCCCTCGACGTGGCCGGCGCCAACGGCTCTCAGGGCGCGGCGGTGGGCATCTACGACCGCAACGGCACGTGGGCCCAGAAGTGGGTCGCCGTGAGGGACGGTTCCGGCGTGAGGCTCGTCTCCGCCCTCGACGACTCCCTCGTCCTCGACGTCCAGGGCGGCTCCACCGCCAACGGCGCGAGGGTGCAGCTTTACGGCGTGAACGGCACCGGCGCCCAGAGGTGGACGTTTGTTAAGAGGGATGATGGCGTCAAGGCAGTTGGCTACTCCATTTCCCTCGATCGCATGATTGCTATTAACGGGATATCTTCCAGTGCCCGTCAGTTTATCGACCCAAAGACATGGAAGCTCGGCGACAAGGCGTTCTATCAGTTTCTTGACCTGAGGACTGGCGTCGATAATGTGACGGGCGAGCAGTTGGATAAGTCAATTTCCAGTACAGCGCTCGGCCGCAAGGGCGTGTTTGTGGGGAAGGGTAGTGCTTTTGTTGCCGCAGCCAAAAGTGCGCAGATCAACCCAATGTACTTGTTTGCCCACTCTATGATTGAGACTGGCTGGGGAACCTCTACGATGGCTCGGGGAAAGTATTTCCCCGAGGGCAAGGTAACGATAGGGAATGTTACAAAGACGGCTCCAGCTGGTACGTACTACAACTTCTTTGGATGGGGTGCTTTCGACTCGTCCCCGCAGTCGGCTTTTGACTATGCGAGGTTCCATGGGTGGAACTCAATCGAGAAGTCCCTTTCCGGCGCAGCACGTCTCATTGCAGATAACTATATCTATGCCGGTCAGGAAACGCTGTATGAAATGCGTTGGAATCCTGATTATGCGGAAAAGACGGGCAAACGTTCTCATCAATATGCGACTGACCCTTTGTGGGCGTACAACATAGCAATAACCATGGCAACTGGTATGCAACTTAATGGAATTAGCGGTTTAGGAGAGGCATACCTGCTTCCGGTGTATGTGTAGTGCCTTGCGTTATATTATGTGACACCGTCAATCTAGGTTAGGAATTTTATGACTCCAAAAGTCTCGGTGATTGTGCCCGTCTACAACAATGAGGTATTCGTTGTCTCCTGCATAAACAGCCTTTTGGCTCAGACTCTTACCGATATTGAGATCATTGCGATCAACGATGGCTCTACTGATCGCTCATCGGAGATCCTCCATAACTTCTCTGATCGTGATTCCAGGCTTATCGTTGTCGACAAGGAGAACGGTGGGTACGGAGTCGGCATCAATACCGGTCTTGACCTCGCGCATGGTAAGTACGTAACGATTCTCGAGTCTGATGACTTTGCCGACCTTGATATGCTCGAAACCCTTGTGAATTATGCCGAGGCGTTTGATCTTGAGGTCGTTCGCGCCAACTTCTACCTCTATTGGGCAAAGAAAATTAAGAACGATCATCTTCTTGAATTGTTTGGACATCATGAGTGCGATCGCATCATCGACCCGAGCGTGCGCGAAAACCAGCATTGCTTCTATGCGCAACCCGCCCTTTGGTCGGCGATTTACCGCACAGACTTTATCAGAGATAATAATCTGCGCCTGCTAGAAACTCCTGGTGCGGCATACCAAGATACCGCATTCAACTTTAAGATTTGGGCATGCGCTAGGCGTGTCATGTTCGTCCATAAGCCGTTCGTGCATTACCGTCAAGACAATGAGGCATCTTCAATCAATAATCCGGGCAAGGTTAATACCATTTGCCTTGAGTATGCCGAAATCAGGCGGTGGCTCAAAGAGGACCGACCTGACCTTCATGATTCGCTCGCCCCCGTCGCAACCAAGATGATGTGCGACGCGTATACGTGGAATGCAGGACGTGTTGCCGATGAATATCGCCTTGGCTTTGTTAAGCAATATGGCGAGGAGTTCGCTGCTGCTAAAGCGGCAGGCGAGGTCGATCCGTCATTGTTTGCCCCCGGCCAGCTTTCCGCTGTTGAAATGACTGTTACTGACCCTCAGGCCTACGTTGATTTCATCACCAAGGATATCGACTACTTGCATGGTTACAAGCGCATAGCGCGCAAGGTCAAGACCTTTTTCCAAGTTGCGAATCAAGATGGTCCGAAGCGGGCAAGAGAGCTGCTTTGGAGCAAGCTGTCCAAGGACGGTGATCGCTCCGTTCTCGTAGACACCATCGATAACGAGCTCGCTTCGAGGAAGCCTGCAAAGTTCATAGACGGACCCGTGAAACCAAAGATTTCTGTTGTCTTGCCTGTATACAACACAGCTGAAGTGCTCGTTGATACTCTTGATTCCATCTTTGCCCAGGATTTCACGGATTTCGAGATCATTGCCGTTAATGATGGATCAACGGACGCGTCGAGAGAGATTCTCACAACGTATGAGGCTAGGGATTCTCGTATCCATGTTGTCGATCAGGACAATCAAGGCGTTGCTGCGGCTAGGAATCGCGGGCTTGAATTTGCCAACGCTCCCTACACGCTGATTCTCGACTCTGATGATATTTTTGCCCCGGATATGTTTGGTAAGTTGTACCGAAAGGCTCGAGCTACTAATGCTGATATCGTAGTGTGCAGTAGCTGCGAGTTTGATGGTGAAACTTACGAGTCCATTCCGGCGCCTTGGGCACTTAAACTTGGGCTGCTTCCCAAGTCGGAGTCTTTCAGTGTTCAGGATGTTTCGAGCGGTCTTTTTCAAGCATTTATGGGGTGGCCTTGGGACAGGCTCTACAGGACTTCTTTTTTGAAGAACAGCGCTCTGGGTTTTCCCGTCGATATGGCCAATAGCGAGGACGCTGTCTTCGTGTATGGCCTTCTGTATAGGGCGTCGGTACTTGCGATTGTCGACGATGTTTTGGTTAAGCATCGTTCGACGAGGAAGGGCTCCGTCTCGAACTCACGTGAAAAGAATCCTGAGTGTTTTTACGAGGCAATCTGTCGTATTAAAGCAGACCTTAAGTCTATTGGACTATACGCTTCTCTTGAGCGCAGCTTCTTGAACTGGGCCCTTGATTACACAATCTGGAACCTTCTTACTCTGACTGATTTAAATCTGAAAAAGAGGCTTGCTGCCAAGTTTATCGATAAAGGTTACCCGGAGTTGGAGTTGAGCAGTCATCCTTTGAGCTTCTTTAACCTGTATGGTTCAAATAGTTATAAGGGCATTGTCAAGCTTAAGCTGGCGGCAAGGTAGATGATGCGATGGGGTGGTAAACCCCATCGCACATGATGGGTGCGTTGCAAATGAGTGTGGGTTTTTCGAATCATGAGCGCAGGGTCGCGTACTTTGACGTGCTGACGGTGTGTGCTGCTTTTGCGGTTGTTGTTCTGCACTGCAATGGGTCAGTTCATGTGTTTTCCTCGAGTCCTCGTTGGGCGCTCTCTCTCTTAATCGAGGTGCTTTTCTATTGGGCGGTTCCAGTCTTCTTTATGTTGACTGGTGCAAAGACGCTTTCGTACAGAAATCGGTATAGTACGAAAGAGTTCTTGATTAAGCGGTGTAGGAGGATATTCATTCCATATCTTGCATGGTCTGTTTTTCTCTACGTATATAGATTTGGTTTTATTGGGGATGGGGTTTCGGCGCTTTCAATCACTGGCTTTATTGATGCCTTTATGAACAATACGATTGAGCCGACATACTGGTTTTTTATCGCTATGGCCGGTGTCACCCTTTCGATTCCGATTATCTCCTTGATAATTACCAATCATTCAGCTGTTTGCTATTTGATCTTCGGCACGTTCCTATTCAGCTCGGTATTGCCTTATCTATTTGGCTTTATCGGATTGCCCTGGAATGCAGACTTTAGCATTCAATCTTCGTCAATTTATATCATGTACCTCTTGATTGGTTATGAGATTAGCAAGCCTGATTTACAAGTCAGTCGCCGTGGCAACTTTTTACTAACTGCGCTTAGCATGTTCTCTCTTGTGTTTAGATTTGCCTATACGTACCTAACTTCGTCTCAGGCCATGGAGGTCAATCGCCTGTTGTTCAGCTACGGTGCATTCACTGCGGTTTTCCCAAGTGTATGGATCTTTCTCACATTTAAAAAACTAGAGCCTTTTTTTACTTCAAGAATGGATGGAAGAGGTTGCCGTTTGCTTGCTTCCGCCTCACAGGCTTCTTTTGGCATCTATTTGATTCATAAGTTGCTGCTCGATAATTTAATTTGCGGCACCATGCATGTCTCTATGAATTCTCTTTGGCTTAAGACTGTTGGCCCGATAATCGTGTTTACATCTTGCTGGACTATTGTTACGCTCTTGAGAAAGATACCGGGTTTCAAAGCCCTAATCCCCTGATATTTTGGTTTGCTGATGGTTTGCAGAAATTTAATGATGCATAATTTTGTCCCAGTTGCATTTCTAGTCGCTTGTTTTCTGTCGTGTACGCTGGGCTTAAACATCTTCTACAGGGGGTCGGTCTTCTCATTTTCTTTTACGTCGATTGTCGCATCGCTGATATTTTGTGTTGTGTTGTCGATGTTGTTCATCCTGGCTACTCGGCATATCAAGAAAAAAATGATTGAGATAGAGGGCAACTGCCTTCTTCGACATTCAGGCATCGACAAATGTCCCTTCATTTCTGGATTATTCTCTAGTACCATTCGTGTGGCGTCGGTAATTTTGATTTGCTGGATGCCCTATCATTTAATTACATTTCCAGGGCTATTTGTATATGATGCAGTGACTCAGATTCACGATGCGATTGATCTCGGGCTTGTGAGTGCGTTCCATCCGTTAATTCATACTTATTGGATGTCGTCTTGCATTTTGCTGGGTACGCATTTGTTTAATTCCGACATAGCTGGTTTTGCCTTATATATTCTCACCCAGATGATTGGCATGAGCGTTGCCCTGGGATACTGCATTCGTGTTGTTGCAAGGCTGTCAAACTCCCCGCAAATCCCTCGGCTGTCACTGCTTGTCGTCGCCTTGTTTCCTGTTTTTCCGATATTGGCTGTTAGTGCTACAAAGGATTCGATGTTTTCTGCGCTCTTTGCACTTATGTGTGTGGTTTGGGCGGAGAGATTCGGTTCGTCGCAGCCTATCTCGTTTAAACAGTATCTGGGGCTTCTTGTTGTCTCGTTGTTGGTTTCGCTGTTTAGGAACAATGCCTCATATCTCATATTGTTATTGTGCTTCATCATGGTACTGTTCCGACCGATTCGGAAGTCGATTGCTCCTTTGAAGCTTATCGTGCTGGGAATTACCTGTTTTGCAGTTTCTTCCATTGGGCCCAAGCTTGTCGCTCAGAAAAATTCTGGCCCTTCGGAGATTCTCGGAGTTCCTATTCAGCAGGCATGTGCCGTGCTTAACGATCATGAGGCTATTCTGTCTCCCGATGATCGTCGGATACTGGAGGATTACTTGCCTTCGTGGGAAAATTACAATCCCTATATCTCTGATCCCGTTAAGTTCACATATCCGATTGATGAGAAGATAAAAGACGATCCACTCGGATTTTTGCGGGCATGGGCAAAGGTAGGAATTGATAACATCGGTATCTATCTAGACTCTTTCCTTAAGCTAACCCTTAACTACTGGAGTCCGTTGTCTCGATATTCTTCACAAAACATTACAAAACCATATCTAGAATACGACCAGTGGGAACACCTTGATAGCACTTCACTCGGAAGAAGCTTGGGTCCTGCAGGTTATGATGTTTATAAACATTCAGAGGGGGAGAACTGGTCGATTATTCCTAGGGCCAGTTTGTTCCCACAATTGGAGCCGATTGTACGAAAGCTGTGTTATGACCCAATTTGGCAGAATTCTGTGCTTCTGTATGGATTGACATCGCCCGCACTTCTTCTGCTGGCAGCGCTCTTTTCAGTGGCTTTATCACTGTATCTTGGAAATCGTACGAACGTGCTGTTCGCTTTGTTGCCGGTGCTGTATTATCTGACATGCTTTCTTGGCCCTTGCTATCTGGTTAGATATGCGTTCCCCTTGTACTGCTGTCTTCCTTTCATTGCCTTGTCGTGCTGGGACGGTCTGTGGGCTTTGGTTCGCTTATCGCGCAAGCGCTCGTAATTTCCGCACTATTCCTCTGAATAGACAGAGAGTTCCCATTCCTTGCGTTCGATTTTCGCTATCGAGTCAAGAATAAATCCTGTCGCGAGTGAGAGGGAGCTTAAAAAGACGAGAGCAACAGCGAGGATCGCCGTGGGCAGTCGGTCCACCAAGCCCGTCTGCATGAATTCAATTATGACGGGAACGCCCAGCAGAAGTCCAATTGCAAGGAGCGCAAAGGCCACAAGTGTAAAAAGCTTAAGGGGCTTGTAATCCTTGAACAGGATGCCGATCATTTTAATGACTTTGATCCCGTCGCTGAAGGTGCTGAGCTTAGACTCGGAACCTTCGGGCCGGTCCCGGTATTCAATTGGGATGGTCTGTATCCTCCAGCGCCGATCAACGGCATGGATCGACAGTTCCGTCTCAATCTGAAAGCCTTCGCTGAGTACGGGGAAAGTTTTAACAAAGGCTCTGCTCATGGCTCGATAGCCGGTCATGACATCATCGAATGTGTATCCGTAAATCCACTTGATCATCATGCGTACAAGGTCGTTGCCAAAGCCGTGGAAAGCCCTCTTATTCTCTTCCGCGTAGGATCCGTTTGACAATCGATCGCCGACGGTCATATCAGCGTCACCGCTTAGAATTGGCAAACACATCTCGACTGCTTTTGTCTCATCATATGTATCGTCTCCGTCTACCATCAGATAGCAGTCGGCTTCGATGTCTCGGAACATCTGGCGGCAGACATTCCCCTTGCCTTGTCGAGGCTCATGCTTGACGATTGCTCCGTGCCGACGAGCAATTTCTGCGGTGTCGTCTGAGGAGTTGTTGTCATATACATATACGCGCGCTCCGGGTAAGGCGTTACGATAGTCGTCAACGACTTTACCTATGGTCAGTGCTTCGTTGTAGCAGGGAACTAGAACGGCGACCCTTGAATAGTCCATTTGATGACTCCTTGTGATACGAACGGCCATATTGGCCCTTATCGGAGGACGGAGATATGTGTAATTGCATCCTCTGTAACGGCAGTGACTATATTCTCTATAATAATTGGAAGAACGGGAAAACAATTTAAGGAATCAGATGACCGACAAACTTCATGCAGTCAACTCGCATGCAAAAAGCGAGGTTGAAAAAGACGCCTATATTCTCAGAATGCTTGTTACCAAGGATTTCAAGCTCAAATATCGTCGTAGCTTTCTCGGTATCGCTTGGAGTGTTTTGAACCCGCTGCTCATGATGGTTGTCATGGCGGTGGTCTTTTCAACCATTTTCGCTCAAGGGCGGAACGGGGGGCTGGTAACCCCCGAAATGTATCCGCTGTATCTCATCGTTGGTAATGTGACGTTCGCCGTTATGTCCGATTCGACTTCCCAGTCTCTCATGTCCATCTTGTGGGCCTCTTCACTCTTGAAAAAGGTGAAGATTCATCGCTGGGTGTTTCCCGTTCAAAAAATCCTTTTCTCACTCGTCAACTTCGGCTTCTCTCTTGTCGCTGTCGCTCTTGTCATGCTTTGGTTCCGCATTGTTCCCACATGGCATTTGATTCTTTTACCTGTGGCATTGTTGCTGCTTATGATGTTTTGCATGGGCTTGGGCATGGCGCTCTCGGCTTTGACCGTATTCTTCAGGGACGTCCAGCATCTGTGGAGCGTCATCCTGACTGCATGGACATACGCTACTCCGATTTTCTGGACCTCGGATTATATCTACGCCATGCCTCAATGGCTGCAGACGATTCTTCTGGTCAATCCTATGTACAACTATCTCCAGTTCATGCGGGATATTTTCTTGTTCCAGACCACCCCTGCTTTCCAGACGTGTGCGCTTTGCGTCTTTTGGGCGGTTGCGTCTTTGGGAATTGGATACTTCATTTTTCATAAAACCGAGAAAAAGTTCATTCTCTACATCTAAGGATTGCCCATATGGATACCGTTATCGAAAAGCCTTTGGCCATTGAGGTCGATGATGTCTCCATGGTCTTCAACATGGCTTCGGAGACCCTTACGAACCTCAAAGAGTATTTCATTAAGCTTGCCCGGCACGAATTGTTTTTCGAGGAGTTTCGCGCTCTTAAGCACATATCTTTCAACGTGCATCGCGGTGAGGTTATCGGTCTTGTAGGAACAAACGGATCCGGGAAATCTACCATGCTCAAGATCATCGCTGGAGTGCTTGAGCCGTCTGAGGGCATGGTTGCTACTCATGGTTCGATTTCCCCCTTGATTGAGCTTGGCGCTGGCTTTGACTATGAGTTGACGGCAAGGGAGAACATCTACCTCAATGGCGCGTTGCTTGGGTATAGAAAAGAGTTCATCGATGCCAATCTTGACGATATTATCGATTTCGCCGAGCTACGCGACTTTGTTGATATGCCGTTGAAGAACTTTTCCTCTGGCATGGTGGCTCGCATCGCCTTTGCCATTGCAACGATCACCGAGCCCGACATCCTAATCGTAGATGAGACGCTGTCTGTTGGCGATGTCTTCTTTCAGGAGAAGTGCGAACGCAGGATACAGCATTTCATTGAATCCGGTGACGTTACGGTCCTGTTCGTTTCTCATTCGATGGAGCAAGTTGAGCGCATTTGCCAGCGCGCCGTGTGGATTGAAAAGGGCGATCTGAGAATGGATGGTCCCGTCGACAAGGTGTGCAGGGCCTATCGAGAGCAGTTCAATTAGGCTTTTCTGCTTGCCTGGCCCCTGTACGCTCCCGTCGTTGAATCTGCTCTTACAACACAGAAGGGACAATATGACTCACGGCGTAAAGATGTCTGTATCGGTTATCGTCCCAGTATACAACGCTGAACGGTTTCTTGATCAGTGTTTGTTGAGTATACGTAACCAATCTGGCTGCGATCTTGAGGTCATCTGCGTCAACGATGGTAGCACCGACCGCTCTCCTGAGATTTTGCGTAGGCATTCCGCCGAGGACTCGCGAGTTCGAGTTGTTGATAAAGAGAACGGGGGCTATGGCTCGGCGTGCAATCGCGGCTTGGCTGAAGCCAGGGGAGAGTGGGTTTCCATCGTGGAGCCCGATGACTGGATTGAGCCCGGGATGTATGGCGACATGCTTTCGTTTGCCAGGACTTTCGATTCTCATGTGGATATTGTCAAGACCCCCTGGTGGAATATTAATGATTGGGATTGTCCCGGTGCCGATCAATATCGGACTGGTAGCCCTCTGCCTCTGAGATTGAGTCAATCGACTCGACCGTTTTCACTTTGCGACCATCCAGAGCTTATCGAATATCACCCGTCTATCTGGTCGGCTCTGTACAGTCGCTCTTTCATGCTCGATAAGGCAATTCGTTTTATCGAGTATCCCGGTGCCGGCTGGGCTGATAACCCGTTTCTCATCGATACATTGTGCCAAGCTGGCTCAATAGCGTATCTAGACAAGGCGTATTATTGCTATCGGCTTGATCCTCCGGGGTCAACTCGGAACCATTCCACTGAAGCTGCAGTGCTCATGCCATTTGAACGATGGCTTGCCATGTTGGAAAGGCTGCGTTCGATAGGGGTTTCAGATCGTGGCGTGATTGAGTCACATTATATTCGCGGATTTAAGTATGTCGAGGGCGCGATTCATGATGACGGTGCAGACAACCCTCTTGTTCAGGATGGAGCCAAGAGGGTGTTTGCGTCGATGGACCCTGAGCTTGTCATGTCGAGCTGCAAGATTGATCCCCGGCGCAAGAGATTTTTCTGCTCTGTTATGGGGTTGAATTATAGTGACGGACATGCCTTGGCTTCCCTAATGTATTCAATGCGAGAGCAATTGATGCATCTGAGGTGTCTTGGCATTAAGGGGATTGAGAGTCGAGTTCGTTATAGGCTATTGGCCAGATTCTGATTGTCTTGGTTTGTGTGGGCGGCGTTATGCTGCTCGCTAGGTTTGGGGAGGAAGTGTCTTTTGAATCGAATGCGAGAAAGCTATACACTTCAGAGCATCTCGATAGCTAATGTGCGGTGTTTCGAGAGGTTCGCTATGACGTTTGAGCCCGATCTGACAGTACTGACGGGCGATAACGCTACGGGCAAGACGACCCTCATTGACGCAATTGCATGCGCAATCAGCACGCCTCTCGAGCACTTTCCCTATGCAAAGAGCAAGCAGCTCAAAGGATCGGATGTTCGTGAGAGTGTTGTCGCATTAGGCTCATCATTCGACAAGCAGATTCATTTTCCTGCAACGGTCTCTGCCGTAGGGATCTTTGACGGTGAGGAGTGCTATTGGTCTCGCTCGTTAAACTCGGTGAAGCAGTCACGGATGACCGTTGCAGATGCCAAGTCTATCCTTGCGCGCTCCGAAAACATGCAGGGGAGGGTTGCCCAAGGTGACAGCGATGTGGTTCTTCCTTTGATTGCCTTGTATGGGGCCAATCGCCTGCGTGGCGGAAACACCGCTAGGAGTCTTACTCCGGCTCGTGGGTCTTCGAGAGCTATGGGTTATGAGCAGTGTGTATCAGCGGGTATTGATGAGCGTGGTTTGTATGCGTGGTTCGAGAAGGTGACGCTATGGGAATTACAAAATCGTAAAGAAAGTCCTGAGCTCGCTGCGGTTAAGAGGGCGATTGCATCTTGTCTGCCTCTTGTCGGCGGGAATGTCGAAGCGACGGTTGATTACGACCTTGAGCGACGTGAGCTTGTGCTTGCATACATGGATGTCCAAGGTGCGTATCGTCGCGACTCTCTTCACTCCATGAGCGATGGTTATCGCGGTACGCTCAGTCTTGTTGCAGATATTGCAAGGCGCATGGCGATGCTCAACCCCATGCTTCTTGATCGCGTGTTGGAAACCCCGGGCATCGTTCTTATCGATGAGATCGATTTGCATTTGCATCCGCTGTGGCAGGCGCGAATCCTCGGTGATCTGCGTTCTACGTTCCCAAATATTCAGTTTATCGTCTCCACCCATGCTCCAGCGGTGGTTTCATCGGTTCGCAGTTCGCATATCCGATTGCTGGATTCCGAGCATGCTTGCACGCCGAGTGAGGAGACGTATGGCAGGGATATGAACGCGATTGTGAACATCGTTATGAAGTCCAGTAAGCGCCCTGCCGCTATTCATGAGCTGTTCGGGGAGTTTTATGTCCTACTGGATAAGGAGGAGTTTGATCGAGCGGAATCTGCTCTCGATGAGATTGAGCGTCAAATAGGTTCAAGTGATACCGAGCTCGTCGCAGCTCGGACCGCGCTGGTTCTTGAGCGTGATTTATAGATGATACCGATTGAGAAGGGACCTGCTCCCGCTGAGCTTGGCGCTCGCGTAAGGGAGCTCAAGGCTACCGATGGAGTTGTAGACCTGTATTCCGAATTACGTGAAGCCCGAGAGCCCGTTCTTCGTGCGCTTGTTGCGGAGCAGGGTTGCTTGTGTGCATATTGCATGAGGCGTATACGGTCGAAAGAGCAAGAGAAGGGTTCGTTGGCAACCATCGAGCACATTCTTCCTCAGCATGACCAGGGTATTCATAATGTTGATTCGAGTGTTGACTATCAGAATATGCTCGCTGTTTGTGATGGTCATGCCGGGGGTGCTGAGACGACATGCGACAAGCATCGCGGCAACAGAGCGTTGACGGTGAACCCCTTGAAGTCGGAGACCCTTACCAGCATTCGGTATGGCAGTGATGGCCGCATCTATGCTGATAATGAAAGCGTGAACAACGATCTTGACGTTACGCTAAACCTCAACGCCCCTGGCACTTCGCTACGTGAAAATCGCAAGACCGTTATGGATGGCATTAATCAGGCGCTCATCAATCGGTTTCAAAAATTGAAAGGGGAGGGCAACCGCTCTCGTAAAATTAAGATTTGTGAAGAGCTGTTGCGCAAAATCGAAGGGAACGGCCCCGAGAAGTTTGAGTACATCGGTGTTGCCCGGTATGTACTGGAGAGAAGGATGAATCGGTACTCCGGCTAGCTTCGGACTCTTTTTCGCCACAATTCCGCAGCCCAAATAACGGGCACCGCGGTCAATGAAACGATGGCCCCTGCTTCAAGTCCCGGCGACCTGTACGTCATCTCAATCTCATGCTCGCCTGCGGGCACTTCAATCAAAGACATCCCTCCGTCGTAGGCGGGGGAGGGCTCGACTGCCGTTCCGTCGACCGTGACCTTCCATCCCTTGTCGTATGGGATGGAGAGGAGGAGCCCCGTGGCCTCGCCCGCACGGTAGGTGCCGCCCACATGACCGTCCTCGAACATGGTGGGGCTAAACTGCCCAGACCTCAGATGCTCGATCCCGCGCTCGAACACATCCATGTTCAAGGCGTATATAGCGCATGTGGTCTTGCTGGGCAGTTCCGTCATTTCAGCGCCGGGGATGACGCTGATGGTATGGCTGGTGCCTTGCGCAGAAGGGCCTCCAAAGCTGCGCACGTTATGGGAGAAGCGCGTTCCCTCTATGGGGATGAACTCGTCGTCGATGATTATGCTCACATATTCGGACCAGTCCGACTCCACACCCGTCTGAACATAGGCGTAGCCGATGCTATCGGCGGGCAGCTGCACGCGCCACGACATTTGCTGGCCTTCGTTCTTTTCAACGGTTCCTTCGAGCTTGGTGTAGAGCGGATCGTCAATCCCGGTAACCTGTGCAATCAGGCTGTTCTGGCGCTCGAACGGATTGTCGCCTTCGGGCATCTGGCTGCTGATGTCCTGGGCATCGCAGGGGAGGCCGAGTGACAACGCATAGGGGTTGTAGAACAACGGTGAGACGATGGGTGAGCTGGAAATGGCTGTAGGCGCGGTGCCCGCTGGCTCGGTCCACGTGCCGATATAGCGGACGCCCAGGATGCTGTCCATGACAAGGTTGGGCGCGGTATATACGCTGGAGAACTCGCCCTCGGAGCTGTAGCCGAGCGTGTTGAGCAGCGCGACGGCCTTGGGGTTGTTCGCCGAGGAGTACGTCGAGAGTTGATTGAAGCCGTGGGCGATTCCCTCGTTAAACGCGGCGCCCGACCTGTTGTACGTCTTGTCAACGCGATAGAAGGCCTCCGCGTCGAGCTTCTCAAGCTGTTGCATTTGCGCATCCACGGCGCTCACGTACGCATCGTGGGTTTCTTGCGGGTAGTTGATATAGAGCTGGTTCCAGCACACGCGCGCGTTGATGCCAAGGTCCATGACGACAAACGCAATAGCGCCGAATGGGGCCAGTCTGCGGAGTGTGGGGTTCAGCCGTTTGCGAGGCCTGTCGGACTCGTGCCACGGGGCGCAGTGCTTGCCTAGGTTGACGGGGCGGAGTTCGGCACGTCTCATCAGCAGGTACGCCGCCGCCCAGATTTCCAGGAAGCTCAGCAAGAACGCTATGCGGCAGTAGAACCCGTTGGGTTGACGGAACCCACACCACACGAACATGAGGACCCCGAGTACGGAGCTCACTACGAGGAATCCGGCAAAGAGCAGCGTCAGGCCGCGCAGCCTCTTGTCGATGCGCTTCTCAAGCAGCATCGCGAGTGCGAGGATTAGCGGAATGAGGCCGGTGTAGAACTGGGGAACATGATCGAGGTTCCACGCCCCTGGGAGGAATCCGCGAATCAGCGCAGAGGGATACGTGTGGAAGAGCCTGAAGGTCTTCGTGGCCCCTCCGCCCATCATGGCGAGAATGGTGGGGACAAACGTCCAAGCGGAGAGTGCAAGCCCTAAAAGAATCGCAGCGGTGAATCTCCCCGCCCTTCCTGCGATCCACGTTCCGCTGGGTTTCTTGCCCTCATCAAACGCCATTGCCGCGAGCTCGAACAGCACGAACAAGCAGCAGAAGAGCAGTGTGATATACGCCATGTACCAGCAGACGATGACGTCGGCTGCAACCAGAAGGCTCAGGCTCAGGAATGTTCCCTTGTGAAGCAGCTGGTAGCAGGCCCACGCCATGAGCGGCAACAATATGAGCGCGTCGAGCCACAGGGGGTTGCGAAGGTTGGTCGCGGTCCAGGTCGACCACGTGTAACACAGCGCGAGTGCGAGCGCCCAGCTGCGCTGCAGAGAGAAGCGGCGCCGGAGGTACCAGGCCATTGTGGTGTTCATGCACGCGAGTTTGAGCGCGACGATCACGTAGATGGCGAGCGTGAGATGCGCCTCGTCGAACAACAGGATGATAAGGTTGAATGGGCTCGCGAGGTAGTAACTGTACAGCCCCCAGGTGTTTGAACCCATACCCTGGGCGAACGAATAGAAAATATTCGCCTCGCCTGTGAGCACGCGCCTAAACCACGTGAAGAAGTCGATGTACTGGTACTTGAGGTCCTCGGTGAGAAACGATTCGGGGCCGAGGGGGTAGACGCCACCCCAGGCCGAGATAGCGCACAGCATGACGATTGGCAGCGCTGCGCAAGCGACCCAGAAGATGAACGATCCAAGGCGGTTCGTCGGCACCGAAGCGCGGTTGCAGGTGCCTGGCGAGGTGTGGCGGGCATCCTGGCGCGAGACCCGAGCGCCCTCGTCGCCGTCGGTGCGGGAGGGTGCGCGGAAGGACGCCGTGGTGGAGCTATTCATCAAGGTTGGACTCCCTCACGATATAGAGCGGCCTGTTCTTGGTTTCGAGATACGTTTTGGCAAGGTACTGCCCCATAATGCCGAGGCACAGCAGCTGTACGCCTCCGATGAAGATGATGATGGATGCCAAAGAGGGCCAGCCGCTCACGGGGTCGCCAAAGAGAAGAGCGCGCACCACGATGAAAAACAGCGCGAGGAACGCGACGATGCAAAAGAGCGTGCCCATAATCGAGGCGATGGAAAGGGGTACGGTCGAGAATGCGACGATGCCGTCGATGGAATAGAGGAGCAGGGAGAAGAAGTTCCATTTGGTCTCGCCAGCCACGCGATTGACGTTGACGTACGGGAGCCATTTGGTTTTGAAGCCCACCCAGCCATAGATGCCTTTGGAAAAGCGGTTGTACTCGCTCATGGACAGAATCGCGTCGACCATGGGGCGCTTCATGAGGCGAAAGTCGCGCGCTCCGTCTACGATATCGGCTTTTGAGATTCTATTGATGATGCGGTAGAACATGCGCGCAAACCAGGAGCGGATGGGCGGCTCTCCCTCGCGGGTGGTTCTCCGCGTCGCGACATTGTCGTAGTCTTCCTCCTGCAGGATTCGATACATTTCGGGCAAAAGCGAAGGGGGGTCCTGCATGTCGGCATCCATTGTCGCCACAAGGGCACCCGTCGCATGCGAAAGGCCCGCATAGAGCGCCGCTTCCTTTCCGAAGTTTCGTGAGAAAGAGATCCACTTGATGGATAGGGGTGAGCGATCCTGCTCCGCCAGGACCTTCATTACCGAGAGGGTCTCGTCATTTGAGCCGTCATCCACCAGCACAACTTCAAAAGAGAGAGGGGTTTGGGCGGCCATGCTTTCGGCGACGTGGGACAGCTCGTCAATGAAGAGCGGAAGGCTGTCCTGTTCGTTGAAGCAGGGGACAACGATTGAAATGTCGGGCCGTGCGATGGGCATGCGAATACTCCAAAGCTAATATGTATGCAAATAAGTCTAATTAGTATAGCCCTGTTTTATGAGCTTCTCGATATCCACCATTTCACGGGGTCGTCCAGCCCATTCGTGGACATTAATCGAATTGTCAAACCCTCGGAACCATTGGGCTAAAATGGGAGCATATATGACCTAATTCATCCCATGCCAGTGCAAACGTACGAGCACAGCTATAGCCAACAGAGAGGACGATGAATGGCGGATTCGAACAATGCTCCGCGCGGGCACCATTTTAAGCAGCCTTCGGGACGGGGCATCCCAAGTGCACAGGCGCCCTCGCAGCCTTCCATGCAGGGGCAGTCGAGGTATGCTCAGCCGAGGACCTCGACCTACGGATCGGCTCAGTCCGGCGGCGGGGCTCCCCGAGGTGCGCAATCTCAGCAGTCTCCGTACATGCAGTCCGCTGCCGGCGCTCCCAAGGCTCCTAAAAAGCGCAGCAAGACGCCGTTTATCGTCGCCGGCATCATCATTGTTCTGCTGGGCGTGCTGGGCGGAGTGGGCGCTGCCGCCCTGTTTTCCGCCAAGGACCTCAAGGCCCAGGCTTCTGAGGTGCTCACGTATGTCGACAGCATGAGCGAGTCTGTGAAGGCGCAGGATTTCAATTCCGCATCCGAGAGTGCGCAGCAGATCGCGAACCTCTCCGGTGACATGTCCGACAAGCTGTCTTCTCCTTTGTGGACCGCGGCTTCTTTTGTCCCCGTGGTGGGACAGGACATCACTTCTGCGCGCACGGTGGTCGGCTCGCTTAACGATGTGGCGAATCAGGTGCTCGTGCCCATGATGGATACCATCGCGAGCAACCCGCTGTCCGAACTCATCACATCCGATAAGACTATCAACGCCCAGGCGGTGAGCCAACTCTTCGGTGCGCTCGCCAGCGCTGCCGAGCCCATGCAGGAATGCACGGACACGATCGAGGACGTCCCCGCGTTCCACATCTCGATGCTCGAGGAGAAGATGGGTCCCGTGCGGGAGAAGCTCGTGAAGGTCAACGGGCTTGTGCAAAAGGCCGCTGACCTCGCACCGCTCGCCGAGTCCATCCTTGGTGCCAAGGGCGACCGCGTGTACCTCATCGCTGCGCAGAACTCCACCGAGATGCGCGCCTCCGGCGGCTTCCCGGGCTCCATCGGCGCGCTTCGCATCACCAACGGCAAGATCGAGCTCGACGATTTCTCCACGGTGTACGACGTGATGGCCGACCGCACCTCCGACGCTATGGGTGTGACCGACCAGGAGAAGGCCCTGTTTGGTGAGGGCTTCATGATGGTTCCGCGCGATGCGGGCATGGACCCCGACTTCACGCGCGTGGCCGAGATTTGGGCGAGCGCCTACACCGAGAAGACGGGCGTCGCCCTTGACGGCGTCATCTCGGTTACCCCGGCCGTGGTGCAGGACCTGCTGGCCATCTCTGGGCCTATCACCCTTGCTGACGGCTTGATGTTGGACGGCTCGAACGCCACGAAGGTGCTCCAGAACGACCTCTACTGGAAGTACCTCTCCTCGAATCCCTCGGCTGAGGGTGGCAATGATGCTGCGGACGCGCTGTTTGCGCAGGCGGCCGACCTCGCCTTTGAGAACTTCTTCTCCGGTCTCAACTCCGAGACGCTCATGCAGTTCATGAAGGTGATGATGGAGGGTTTCGATAACCGTTCCGTCATGTTTTGGCTTACCAACGCCGACGAGCAGGCCAAGCTCGACGCGCTCAACTGCTCCGGCGCGCTTGTCACCGATCCTTCAGAGCCCGCGGTGGGCACGTTCTTCTCGCTGTGGATCGGCTCGAAGATGGGCTGGTACATCGACATCGAAAACGAGATCACTGGTTCTACGGATAACGCCGACGGCACGCGTACCTATAGCGTGAAAACGACGTATCGCAACACCGCCTCCGCCGATGTCATTGCGACTGCAGGCAACTACATCACGGGCGCGTTGGCTGGCTTCGACATCGACAATCTGTATCCCGAGATCTTCGTGTACGCCCCCACGGGTGGGTCGATTTCCAACTTCTCCGCAACCAACGGCGCGCAGTTCGTTGAGACCGAGCACGAGGGCCTTCAGGTGTTCCACGCCTCTCGCCCCGACCTGCGCGATGGAGAGTCCATCACGTGCACGTATGACGTCACGGTTTCCGCCGACGCCACCGAGGAACTTCGTTTCATGAGCACGCCCACGTTGACGAAGTATCGTCAGTAGGGCTGCCTTGGGCATACCGATGTGAATGCGAAAGGCTTCTCCTGCGAAGGGGAGGCCTTTCGTCTATAATCATCCGTGCCGCACGCGCGGCGCCGCAACTTCGCGCCATTAGCTCAGCTGGATAGAGCACCGGACTTCTAATCCGATGGTCGAGGGTTCGAATCCCCCATGGCGCACCCGTATGAATCCGGGCCCTGCTTCTATAGAGAAGCGGGGCCTTTTCTCATTCGTGCGGGGGAGGGCATGTAAATCGATTCATTCCAAACGTGCTCCCCAAATATCCGCAAAGGGTATACAATGACTGAGTCGTGTTTTTGTGCCGCGTGGGCAGTCATGCCGCGCGCGCATCACTCAAAGGAGTCAGGTTATGGTTTCTGAGAAGGCTACCCTCGTCAACCCCCAGGGTCTCCACATGCGTCCTGCTGGCCTCTTCGCCTCCACCATGGGCAAGTTCGCCTCCGAGGTCATCGTCGTTGCCCCCGACAAGGAGGTCAACGGCAAGTCCCCGATGGCCCTCATGGCCGCTGGTATCCCTTGCGGCACCGAGGTCGAGGTCAAGTGCGACGGCGCTGACGAGAAGGAGGCCCTTGCGGCCGCCATCGAGCTCATCAAGAGCGGTCTCGGCGAGTAGTTCGCGCGCGAGCATTGTCCTAGATGACAGGCATCTAATCACATAGGTGTACAGTGCAGGCGTCCGCGAACCCGTGGGCGCCTGCATTTTGTTTCCCGCAATGCACGGACGGGAAACGGGAGAGAGGAAACGTAATGTATCAGGGAGTTAACGCTTCTGAGGGCATCGGCATCGGCAAGGTTATGGTTGCCGTCGATCCCGACCTCACCTTCGAGCCCCACGAGGTCGCCGACCCCGCGGCTGAGAAGGAGCGCTACCAGGCCGCGCTGGCCGTCTTCTGCGAGAAGACCCAGGCTCAGGCCGACCACATGAAGGTCGCCGTGGGCGAGAACGAGGCCGAGATCATGGCCGGCCACATCATTCTGGCTCAGGATCCCGGCATGACCGACGCCATCAACGGTGCCATCGACGGTGGTGCGTGCGCCGAGCAGGCCCTTGTCGACGCCAGCACCATGTTCGAGAACATGTTCCTGTCCATGGACGACGAGATGTTCCGCCTGCGCGCCGCCGACATCGCCGACATCCGCACCGGCATCCTCGCCGAGCTTCTGGGCGTTGAGGTTGTCGACCTCTCCGTTCTTCCTGAGAACACCGTCGTGGTCGTGCATGACCTGACTCCGTCCATGACGGCCACCATCGACAAGGAGCACGTTGCCGGCATCGTCACCGAGACCGGTGGCCGTACCTCCCACTCCGCCATCATCGCCCGCGCCCTCGAGATCCCGGCTGTCCTCTCCGTCGCGAACAGCTGCTCTGCGCTGCGCAACGGCATGACCGCCATCGTCGACGGCTCCAAGGGCATCGTCATCGCCGAGCCCGAGGACGAGGTCCTCGCCGACTATCAGGCTCAGGCTCGCGCATTCGCTGAGGAGAAGGCCGCTCTCGAGGCCTTCCGCGGTCAGGAGACCCTCACCGCCGACGGCATTAAGAAGATCCTCGCCTGCAACATTGGCAGCCCCAACGACGTCCCCAACGCTCTTGAGCACGACGCTGAGGCCATCGGCCTGTTCCGCTCCGAGTTCCTGTTCATGGACGCCACCGAGCTGCCTTCCGAGGAGGAGCAGTTCCAGGCATACCGCAAGGTCGCCTCTGCCATGAAGGGCGCCCCGGTCATCATCCGCACGCTCGACGTGGGCGGCGACAAGGCGATTCCGTACCTCGCCATGGAGCCCGAGGAGAATCCCTTCATGGGCTTCCGCGCTGTCCGTTACTGCCTCGAGTATGTCGATCAGTACAAGGTGCAGCTCCGCGCCCTGCTGCGCGCCGGCGCCTTCGGCGACGTTAAGATCATGATCCCGCTCGTCACCTGCGTCGAGGAGGTTCGTGCCGTCAAGGCGCTCGTCGAGGAGTGCAAGAAGGAGCTCGAGTGCGAGGGCCTCAAGTACGACGAGAACATCGAGGTCGGCGTCATGATGGAGACCCCCGCCGCCTCCCTCATCGCCGATAAGCTTGCCGAGGAGGCCGACTTCTTCTCCATCGGCACTAACGACCTCATCGGTTACACCATGTGCGCCGACCGCGGTAACGATCACATCTCCAACCTGTATCAGGTCTACTACCCGGCCGTTCTCCGTTCCATCAAGAACATCATCGAGAGCGGCGTGAAGGCCGGCATCATGGTTGGCATGTGCGGCGAGGCTGCGGCCGATCCGCTGCTTGAGCCGCTGCTGATCTCCTTCGGCCTGGAGGAGTTCTCCATGTCCGCCCCGTCCATCCTCCGCGCTCGCAAGACCATCTCGCAGTGGTCCAAGGCCGAGTGCGACGAGCTTGCCGAGAAGGCGCTCGCGTGCTCCACGGCCGCAGAGGTCAAGGAGCTGCTCGAGGCAGCCGCTCGTTAAGAGTCACATGCCGGTTGTGTGTCCGCCTTGTGCGAGGCGGACCGCACCCGGCACTTTTGTATATGACGATAAATCGATTTATCATCGATGTCCCTGATATTTCAGATTGATTTTGCGATAATCTGTATAGGTCAGTGCGTCTGATTAGGAGGCATTTATGTTCTATACCCTTACTGCCAACCCCGCTGTCGACATGACGGTTGCCGGCCCCACCCTCATCCCCGATGAGAACGTCCGCGCCAACTCCGCCAGCTATACCGCCAACGGCAAGGGCCTCGACGTGTCCTTCGCCCTCAAGAAGTTCGGCGTCGATTCCGTCGCCCTCGGCTTCTTCGGTGGCTTCACCGGTAAGTTCATCGTTGAGGAGACCATGAACCTCGGTTGCCTGTGCCGCCCGGTCTGGATCGACGGCGTCACCCGCATCTGCGCGTACATCAACGATGGTGAGCACGAGTACGGCGTCCTCAACCCCGGTGCCCCGCTGACCCCGCAGTACGAGGAGGAGCTCTACGATATCCTCGACACCAGCACTGGTATGGACTGCCTGATCGTCTCCGGCTCCGTGCCGCCTCGCGCCTCCAAGGATTTCCTCGACAAGGTCATGGACCACGCCCAGGAGCGCGGCGCCGACGTCGTCCTCGACCTCTCCTCCGACAAGCTCAAGACGCTTGCCTCCAAGAGGCCCCTGCTCATCAAGCCCAACCATCATGAGATGCGCGAGATTTTCGGCGTTCCGGTGAACACCGACGACGAGGTCCGCGTTGCCATGAAGATGGCTCACGAGGCCGGCGTCCAGAACGTGCTTCTCACCCGCGGTAGCCGCGGCGATGCCTACTTCTCCAACGGCGAGGACATCTGGTACGCCAAGCGCGAGTTCAACATCAAGCTCGTGTCCTCTGTCTGCGCCGGCGACTGCACCCTCGCGGCCTTCCTGCTCAAGTGGTACAAGGATCGCGATAACGTCGAGGAGGCCATGAAGCTCGCTATGGCCACCGGCGCCAACGTCGCCGAGAGCGTCGGCCTGGGCGACTTCGGCCGCGTCGACGAGTACTCCAAGCGCGTCACCGTCCGCAAGCTCGAGCGCAAGTAGTCGAGCCCGCGCGTTTAACGCAGCTATTGCCGCCGTCCCATCCGGGCCGGCGGCTTTTTTCGCGCTGAAACCGCTGCCAGACTGCTTAATTGGGAACAACTGCCAACTGCCAGGCTGCCGCTTCAGATTGCCGCTTCAGATTGCCGAGTGAGCGCTTTTCCTACGTTTAGCGGCCTCAAATGTAGGAAAAGCGCTCACTCGATCCGGGGGGTTGCGTGGGGTTGTGGCTGGTTGTGGGGCGGAGTTGGAGCCAAGGCGCTGGTGCGAGGCGCGGTCGCGCGCGAGGCGGGTGGTTGGGAAATGGCTGGTATACTGGGGCGAAGACCACAAGGAGGACTATGCAGCATTCGACCGATACCGCCTTTGCCGGCGAGACTCTGATGGGCTCCAAGCCCAGCGTCGCTTCCCTGACCGTCTTGTCCGCGCTCGAGGGAGCCGGGCTTGAAGCGTGGATCGTGGGCGGTTGGGTTCGCGATGCGCTCATGGGCGCCTCCGGCCACGACATCGACATCTGCTGCAGCGGATCGTGGGAGGAGAACGCGGCGGCCCTGCGCGCCCGCGACATCGCGGTCATTGAGTCGGGCATCAAGTTCGGCGGGATCACGGCCGTGGTGGGTGGCGAGCGCATCGAGGTCACGGCCTATAGGCTCGATGGCTTCTACACGGACGGCAGGCATCCGCAGGATGTGCAGCGCGCCCATTGCGTTGAAGACGACCTCGCGCGTCGCGATTTCACGGTGAACGCCATGGCCTGGCACCCCGAGCGCGGGCTTCTCGATTGCTACGACGGCCTTGGCGATCTTCGAAAGCGCGTGATTCGAGCGGTTGGAGAGCCTCGTCGCCGCTTTGAGGAGGATGCCCTTCGCATGCTTCGCGCGGTTCGCTTTGCCTGCCGGCTCGATTTCACGATTGAGCCGAATACGGCGGAGGCCCTCGCCGGGTGCGCGCATCTGCTCGATCAAGTCGCCCGTGAGCGCGTGGGAATCGAGCTCAACGGCATCCTCGTCACTCGGCACGGTGGGGATGCGCTCCTCCGGTATCCCGAGCTCATGTGCGCCGCCGTTCCTGAGCTCGCCTGCATGCGCGGCTTTGACCAGCGCACGCCCTACCACGCGTTCGACGTGTACGATCATACGGCGCGCGTGCTGACGGTCGCGGGCGAGCTGTCGCGGTTTCGCATCGATGGGGGAGACCCCACCGCACCTCCGTCGCCGTCGCTTATGTGGGCGGCGCTGCTGCACGATATCGCCAAGCCGAGCACCTTTACGGTCGACGAGGCCGGCCGCGGCCATTTCTACGGTCACCCCGAGGCGGGCCGCGAGCTGTCGCGCGCGGTCATGAGGCGCCTGTCCTGCGGCAACGACCTCATGCGCGATGTGGCATTGCTCATCAAGTACCACGATAAGCCCCTGCGTCCCGAGCGTATCGACATCCTTCGCATGATGCAGCTCATGGCCGCCCAGGGCGTGGACGTTCCCCGTCTGATGGGCGAGCTCTTCGACCTTAAGCGTGCGGACACGCTCGGCAAGGCGCCGGCGTGCTTCTACTATGTGGAAGAAATCGAGCGCATGCGAGAGCTGTGCCGCGAGCTGCTGGCAAATCGCGAGGCATACAGCGTCAAGACGTTAGATATCGCAGGTGGCGACCTCATTGCCGCTGGTATGGCTCCCGGTCCTGCGGTTGGGGCGGCTCTCAAGCGCGCGCTCGAGGCCACTATCGTCGGGGCCGTGCCCAACGAGAGGGCCGAGCTTCTAGCGTATCTCGGCCTGTAGGGTTACGGCATTCGCGCCAGCACTGCATTCCTCCCGGCGCCGCGTCCGCGGCGTCCTCGTTGGGCTGTATTCCCACCGGCTCGGCGTCTGGCTGCCGGGCTGTCACCTGAATGCTCGCCGCATCGCTTATGGCGCCGCCCCTGCATGATGCGCCGCCGCCTTCCGTGCCAGTGTTGCTCGTTCGGCTTATTGACGAACCGTCAATAGTGATATCATGACCGCGGGCGCCTGAGTGGACGCCCGTGGTTGCTGCGGAAAGGATTCCGATGCCTTCCTTCGATACTGTTTGTTCCCGACGCTCTGCGATGCAGGGCGGTGTGGCCGGCCTGGGTCTCCTGGCCGGCTCCTCTCTTCTTTCGGGGTGCTCTGGCTCCCGCGGTACCACGGGTTCTGCGACCCCGCATGATGCCGTGCGGCCCCGCAACACTGTGGTCGTCGCCATGAACTCGACCTGCGAGCCCGCCGCCGGGTTTGACCCGCTCTTTTCGTGGGGCTGCGGCGAGCATGTGCATGAGCCGCTCATTCAGTCTACGCTCATCACGACCGACGAGAACCTCAACGTCGCCCATGATCTCGCCACGGCGTACTACTGCTCTGTGGATGGCCTGGTGTGGACCTTTGAGCTGCGCGACGATGTTGTGTTTTCCGACGGAGAGCCCCTTACGGCCCGCGATGTGGCCTTCACCATCAACGGGGTGATCGATAACCCCGCTTCCGAGGCCGACTTGTCCATGGTCGAGCGGGCATATGCCCCGAGCGACACGGTCGTCGAGGTGCGCCTCGCCAAGCCGTACAACGCGCTGCTCTACACGCTTGCCGTCCTGGGCATTGTTCCCGAGCACGCCTACGGCGAGGGGTACGGCGAGCATCCGATTGGGTCTGGCCGCTACATCTTGGAGCAGTGGGACAAGGGACAGCAGGCGATCTTTGCCGCCAATCCGTCGTATTACGGAGACGCGCCCGAGATGGAGCGGGTCGTCGTCGTATTCATGGATGAGGATGCGGCCTTGGCCGCGGCGCAGAAGGGTGATGTCGACGTCGCCTACACGTTTGCCACGCATGCCGATCTGACTATCGAGGGATACGAGCTGACCGCGTTCGATACTGTCGATTCTCGCGGCATCTCGCTTCCCGTGCTGCCCGCAGGCGGGTCCAAGGCGTTTGAAGATGGTTCGACCTATCCGGTTGGAAACGATGTGACCTGCGACGTCGGGCTCCGTCGGGCCATCAACTGCGGGCTCGATCGAGCGTCGGTCATCGAGCACGTGTTCAACGGGTACGGGTCTGTGGCGTATTCCGTTGGCGACGGCATGCCGTGGTCGAGTGCGGACATGCGGGTCGACTTCGACCGCGAGAGGGCAAAGCGCCTGCTTGACGACGCCGGCTGGATTGCCGGAAAGGACGGCACCCGCTCGCGCGAGGACGTGCACGCCGCGTTTGACCTGTGGTATTCCTCGGACGATTCCGTTCGCCAGGCGCTTGCGCACGAGTTCGCCAACCAGATGGCGGAGCTTGGAATCGAGGTCGCCCCACGCGGAGGCAGCTGGGACGAGATCTACCCCCATCAGTTCTCTCAGCCCATATTGTGGGGGTGGGGCTCGAATTCCCCCGTTGAGGTGTACGAGCTCAACTACTCCACCGGATGGGGCAATTACAGCTGTTACGCGAGTGAGGTCACCGATTCCTACCTCGACCAAGCCCTGGCACAGGGCGATATGGAGGCCTCCTACGAGTTCTGGCGCAAGGCCATGTGGGATGGCGTTGAGGGCGTCGCGCCGCAGGGGGCGGCGACGTGGGTTTGGATCGCCAACGTCGACCATCTGTATTTCAAGCGCGAAGGGCTGGACGTCGCTCAGCAGAAGCCTCATCCGCATGGTCACGGCTGGTCGCTCATCAACAATGTCGATACGTGGCGCTGGGTGTAGCGTGGGGTCGCCTCGCCGTGGCGCGATGCGCCCCATCTGCCGCTTTGTCGCGTGGGAATTCGTCCGGTTCTGCCTGTTGATGCTCGCCGTGAGCTTCGTGACGTTTGCGCTTGTCGCGGCGTCGCCCATCGACCCGGTGCAGGCCAATGTCGGCCAGCAGGCGATGCTTGGGATGAGCGCCGCGAAGCGCGAGGCCCTGGCCGCCCATTGGGGCGCGGGGACCGCCCTGCTCGATCGCTATGCGGCGTGGTTGAGCGGTGTCGTCGTGGGCGACTGGGGTACGAGCCTGCGCTTTAACGCCCCTGTTGCCGAGGTGGTGGGGGAGCGCTTCATGAGCTCGGCCGCATTGATGGCCGTGGCGTGGGTCATCGCAGGTGTTCTCGGGGTGCTGCTGGGCGTCATCGCGGGAACGCGCGGCGGCAGTCGGACCGATCGCGTCATTCGCGGGTTGAGCATTGCGCTCGCCTCGTCCCCAGCGTTTTGGGTCGGCATGCTGCTCCTCATGGTCTTCTCGGTGTGGCTCGGCTGGTTTCCCGCGGGGTTCTCGGCGCCCATCGGAGTTTTTGCTGAGGATGTGACCGTGCTCGACCGCCTGCGCCATATGGTGTTGCCCGCCCTGGCGCTTTCCCTCGTCGGGATGCCGAGCGTTGTGTTGCATACGCGCGAGAAGGCCCTGGATGTCATGGCGAGCGAGTACGTTCGGTTTGCCCGGGCTCGCGGCGAGTCGCCGCGGCAGGTGGTGTTGCGCCACGGGTTGAGGAACCTCGTCGTCCCGGCGCTCACGCTGCAGCTTGCGTCATTCGGCGAGATCTTTGGCGGCTCGGTTTTGGTCGAACAGGTGTTTTCGTATCCCGGGTTGGGCCAGGCGGCCGTGACGGCGGGCTTGGGTGGCGACGCTCCGCTGCTCGTCGGCATAGCCGTTGGGAGCGCCGCCTTCGTCTTTGTGGGCAATGCGCTCGCGGGCGTGTTGCATGCGCTGGTCGATCCGCGCCTGCGGGAGGAGGGTCATCGTGGAAGATAGGACGCTCACGCAGTTCCATGAGCCCGTCTCGGGGCGCTTGTGCACGCGTGCCCATGCGGTCCGCGTCGCCGTCGTCGTGGGCTGCACGCTGTGCGCGATCGTCGTTGCAGGCTTGCTGTGTGTCCGGCAGGCGATTGCGACCGATTTCTCCGCCACCATGCTTCCCCCGGGATTCGCGCACCCCTTTGGGACCGACCAGATGGGCCGCGACATGCTCGCTAGGACGATCGCGGGACTCTCGACGTCGCTCGGCGTTGGTGCCATCGCCGCCTGCTCTACGGCGCTGTTGGCGCTTGCCACGGCTGCCCTGTCCGTTTTTGGCGGCCGCGTTGGCAACGCGTTCGTGCTCTGGCTGATCGACGTCGTCATGGGCATTCCCCATATCGTCTTGCTGATACTGGTGAGCTATGCCTTGGGGCGCGGCTTTTGGGGTGTTGTCGCGGGCCTTTCGCTCACCCATTGGCCGCAGCTTGCCCGCGTGCTTCGTGCGGAGCTCTTGCAGCTCATGAGCGAGCCCTATATGTCTGTCAGCGCGGCGCTCGGCGTGTCGCGGGAGTCGCTGACCCGTCGGCATATCGTGCCGGCGCTCCTTCCGCAACTGCTGGTCGGGGCGCTGCTAACGTTTCCGCATGCCATTTTGCACGAGGCGTCGATCACGTTCTTGGGCTTTGGTCTGCCGCCCGAACAGCCCGCCCTCGGCGTGATCCTTGCGGAGTCGATGGGGTATTTGACTGCAGGCGCCTGGTGGCTGGCGGTTTTGCCGGGCGCCGCGCTCATCGCGTGCGTGTGTCTGCTGGACTGGGCGGCCTCCGCCTTGAGGCTGTGCGCCGATGTACGTGCCCGCCGGGGGATGCAGGTGAATCGCCTATGACAGAGACATCTGGGTTCGTTGGGCGCCATGCGGATGGCGCGGTTCATGTGGACGGGCAGTTTCATCATCACCATTCCCACGCAGAAGGGTCTTGTCATGCGGGCAATCACCATCTGCTCACCGTTGAGGATTTGACGGTGTCGTTTGAGGGCGCGTGTTCCAGCTGCTCTTCCGATGTACTTGGCTCGGAGCGCCCCGGTTTCCTCGGGGCGCTTGGCCCCGTGCGTGAGCCGTCGTGTGAGGTGCTGCACGGGTTGACGCTCTCCATCCACGCGGGCGAGGTTCTCGCGGTGGTGGGGGCAAGCGGTTCGGGCAAGACGGTCCTTGCGGATGCCCTGCTCGGCATATATGAGCCCAACGCGCGCGTGCGCGGCAGCATATGGTTCGATGGCCAGCAGGTCGATGCTCGGTCTCTAAGGGCGTTACGCGGGAAGGGCATTGGGTTCGTCCCCCAGACGGTTGTGCATCTCGATCCGCTCATGCGGGTGGGTGCTCAGGTTCGGGGCGTGCCGCAGGGCTCAACACGCGAGGAACGGCGAGCGGATAGGGAGCGACGGCGCAGGCTTCAGCAGGGGCTGTTCGAGGAGTACGGATTGGGCTCGGAAGTGGCTCGCATGTACCCCCATGAGCTGTCTGGAGGTATGGCGCGGCGCGTGCTGCTCATGTGCGCTTTGATGGAGCGGCCCCGGGTGCTTATCGCCGACGAGCCCACTCCCGGTCTCGATCCCAAGCTCGCCGAGCGGGCGGTCGACGACCTTCGGTCGTATGCGAAGACGGGCGCGGGCGTGATGCTCATCACGCACGATCTTTCCCTTGCGCGCCGCGTGGCGGACAGGATCGCCGTGTTCAAAGACGGCCATATCGTCGAAGAGACCGCTGCGGCAGCCTTCGACGACCCCTTGCTGTTGCGCCATCCGTTCTCCCAAGGGCTCTGTCGCGCTCTTCATGAGTTGCGCCGTCCGTCCGATAGCGGGCGGACTGGAGATGGTCCTGGCGATGTGGTCCTGATGGCGCGCGGCCTGCGGTATCGCTATCCGGGGTCGGGCTCTGCCATCTGCGATGTCTCGCTGGAGGTGCGCTCGGGTGAGCGCGTCGCTCTGGTGGGGCCGTCGGGCGTGGGAAAGTCGACGCTTTGCGCCCTTTTGGCGGGTTATCTTCCGCTCGATGGGGGAGAAGTCGTCATGTGCGCTCAAACGTCCGTACAGGTCAATGTGGCGTCTCAGAGGGCTGTATGTTCGGCTTCGTGTGACGCGGGTGCATCGCGGGGAGGTATCGGGAAGCGTCGGGGACTCGCTGCCGGCGCCCGGGGAGACATCGGAGTGCCGCGCCGCGTTCAGCTGATCGCGCAGCATCCCGAGACGGCGTTCGACCCGCGCCTGAGCCTGTGTGCGTCGCTGTGCGAGGCGGGGCCGATTGAGGGGGAACGTTCGTCGTGGCTACGAGGGCTCTTTGGCGTACGGGATGAATGGTTGACGCGGTTTCCCCATGAGCTCTCGGGTGGCGAGCTCATGCGTTGCTGCATGGTGCGCGCGCTTATGACGCGCCCTGCGGTTTTGCTTTGCGATGAGTCCACGGCGATGCTGGACTTGGTCACACAGGCCGAGTTGTGGCGGCGCCTCATCGAGGTGCAGGAACGCGAGGGGTTCGGATTGCTGTTCGTTTCGCATAGCCGGGAGCTCGTTGCGCGCGTGGCTACACGAGTTGTTGAATTCGCCTCGTTGCAGAGGTCTTGAGGAGAGGATCTATTAGGCGGTTGACCTGCGTACTCCACAGGATGAGCACAACTGTGAGATTCCCCCCGGTTTGCCCTTGCGCAACCTCGACCATTTCCGTATAGTATTTCCTCGCGCTGAGGCGTGACGCGCATCACATTGGGATGTCGTCTAATGGCAGGACAGCGGATTCTGGTTCCGTCAATGGGGGTTCGACTCCCTCCATCCCAGCCATATGCGCTGTTTGCTTCTCGCTTTTGGCCCGTTCGTCTAGCGGTTCAGGACGCCGCCCTCTCAAGGCGGAGATCACCGGTTCGAATCCGGTACGGGCTACCAAACTTGAATTTGGCGAACCATGCTCCATGTGGTTCGCCATTTTGCTGTTTGCGCAGGTCAGAGGGGGTGCAGAGGTTGAAGATGACCAACATGCCCCCGTTCCCGTCGACCTCGATCCTGTCCACGAATCCGCGCACGATCGAGTCCGGCCCGCTGCACTGGCGGAGCTGAAACAGCAGGTAGCGCACCATGTCCGGCTCGATGATCGGCACGCGGGACTCCATGTCCTCGATCTGCAGCCTCAACACCTCGCGCTCGCGCTCAAGTGCCCTCAGTTTTTCAGGTAGGGTTCTCCCCGCGCCCGTCTTGGCGGCGAGGTCGATGAGGTTGTCTATCTCGCGGTCGATCTGCGGCAGGCGCTTTTTCATGGCCTCCACGGCCTCGCGCTCCACCGATTCGGATTCAGATTGGGCTTGCATCACGATGTCCACGATCGTCTCATCGAGTTCTGGATTCTCATAGAGAACCTGGGCCACGGCGCGGCGCACGCGGTCCTCGGCGTCCTCCTTGCGCATGGACGCACCAGTCGACTTCACGCGGTAGTAGTAGTGGCGCGTGCCGTTGCGCGACGTGCCGCAATTGGACTCGAACGGGTTGCCGTCCGCGTCGTACATCTTGCCCGAGAGCAGGTACGCCTCGTTCCTCGGGCCCCTGCGCGTGCCGCGCGACTTCACCTTGGAGCGGGTCTCGTCCCACTGCCGGCGCCCGATGATGGCGGGCATGCCGCCCTCGATGCGGACGTCGCCCCACTCGTAGACGCCTATGTAGCGCTCGTTGTCGAGCATCTGGGTGATCGCCTGCACGGAGAACTCCTTGCCGCGCTTGGTCCTCCACCCGCCCTTGTTGAGGTGGCGGGCCGCCGCCGTCTTGGTGGAGCCCGCGGCGAGCATCCCGAACACGGCGCGGACGCCCTGCGCCTCGTGCTCGTTGACCTTGTACGAGCCGTCCGGCATGCAGTCGTAGCCGAAGACGCGCACGCCGTTGTGGTGGCACTTGAGGGCGTTGCCCTCCATGCCGCGCATGACGTTCTGCGCGAGGTTGGCGCTGTAGTACTCCGCCATGCCCTCCAGGACGGACTCGAGGATGATGCCCTCGGGGCCGTCGGGCACGCCCTCGGTCGCGCTGACGAGCTCCACCCCGGCCTTGCGCAGCTTGGCCTTGTACGTCGCCGCGTCATAGCGGTTCCGCGCGAAGCGGTCGGACTTGTACACGATGACGCAATCCCAGTCGGATTTCTGCGCGTCGGCGACCATGCGCAGGAACTCGGGGCGGCCCGCCGCGCTCGTGCCGCTCCTGGCCTCGTCGGCGTACGTCGCGGCGATCTCGATTCCCTCGCGCTCGGCGTAGTCGGAGCACACGCGGATCTGGTCCATGATGGATTCCTCGCGCTGGGCGTGCGAGCTGAATCGGGCGTAGATGACGCCCTTGCGGGCTTCTGGCTTCCTCGGTTTGCGTGGCATAATGGAATCACCCCATAGAGACGGAGGCCGCATGGCGCATAACGACATGTACGTGGTGATGTACAAGATCATCGCGTACCTGTACGACTGCATGAAGAAGGGCGTCGAGCCCGATGATTTGAAGTGGTCCAGCGACGCGCTCGGAATCCCACGCTCCTACTGGCTTGCCGTGGTGGAGGAACTCGTGGACCACGGTTACATCGACGGCGTGACCATCCATAGGTTCTTCGGCGGCGATGCGTCCGTCACCGCGCTCAACGCCCGCGTCACGATGGAGGGCGTCGCGTTCGCTCAGGAGAACTCGATGATGGGCAAGGCCAAGGTGTTCCTCCAGGACGTGAAGGCATCCATACCTGGCATCTGATGGCATAATGTAGAACACCGCCTTTCGAGGTGTGGTTGCGCCCCTCCACCCTGGTTTGTCTTGGTCGGCGGCAGGGTGGAGGGGCTTTTTGCGTTTAAACGAGCGTGAAGAACGTGCGTCCGAGATCGGTGACGCCCATCTCGTTGAGGACCATCGCTGCTGTTCTGCCGCCGAGGTCCGTCATCATATCGTGCAGCAGGCCGATCACCTCGCCCTGCATGCGGGAGTTATCGTCTTTCGGCAGCACGAGCTCCAGATCTGCGAGCATGTCGGCGAACGTTACGTCGTGTCCGGGCGAAACCCTGGCGCAATAGAGCCGTTCGTCGTGCGCGCATATATTGCGGAAGTCCTTGATGTGGTCGTATGCCAGTCTCAGTCGCCGCTGGCTGATCTTCCTCTCGACTCCGTGCGACTCGCCGTACAGCTCGGAGAAGCCCTTGGCGATGTAGTTGCGCATCGACTCGTTCTGATATTCGTAGAACTTGAATGTCTGCCCGAGCATGAGGAAGTTCGTGAGCACCCAAAGCGGGGTCTCGTCGTGCATTGTGGCGTAATGCTCAATGTACTCGCGCTTGTAGCCCTTTATCTCCTCGTGCGGCGGCTTGTGAAGAATCGACTTGAAGGAGTCGATGAGGCGGAGCACCCTTGTTTTGTACTCCCGCTCGCCTCGATAGTTTGAGGGCGACAGATACGGCTCGCTCTCGCCTTGGTGCACCTCTGAGAACCGATAGGCGCACACGGTCTTGAGGGCAGCCTCGGCCTCGGCGAAGTAGCGCATCATCGTCAGCCTGAGGTCGCGGTCGAACCTGAAGAGGCGGTACACGTCTTCGAACGACGTTCCGTCGAGGTACGTGTCCTGCTGCTCGCGGCCGTTTCCGGCCATCGCGAGGAACGGTGCCTTGTAGCCGTTCACGACGGAGTAGTACCCCTCGCGTTTGAGAACGGCGCTGGCAGACGAGCCTACGTCCATATTGCGAGATCTCAGAATCGCCATCTGCTGCTCGATGGTCTTGAAGGGTTTATCCATCTTCACCCCTAAAAACGAGAAAAGCCGCCCTGTAGGCGGCTAATCCCGAATGCGGACGGACTTACCGGCTCCGCATCTCATCACACCGCCAACTATAGCGCACTATCGCGCAAGTCAAGAAAACTTTACATCCGAATCCTCCGAACGGCATCAATGTAGTCGTCACTCCACCTCCTCATTGAGCTGGAACCAAACCGCAGTACCGACGCGCTCCACCGTGAGCTCCAGTCGCTCCCTCCACCTCGGTAGGGGTGGAGGGGCTTTTTCTATTCGCGAATCTGCAGGCGCGTCGGATCGTGCTCGTCAATCCATGCGGAATAGTCGTTCGGGGACCACCCGAGGACGAGCAGGTTCTCTATTCCCTCGCGCCCGTCGAGTTCTTCGATGAGGCCGCGCGTGGTGAACGCCGCCACGACGTTCCCGTGGTGCGGAAGGCCCCCGCGACGCCATGCGAGCGTCACGCCCATCATCGAGAGCCTTTTCTCGACCTTCTTGAACTCGGCATCCGTCGATGCTCCGAGCGTGCGCATGAGATTCGCCTTGAGGTCTGACGCGACCGTGCCGCCGCCGAGGTCGCGTAGCCAGAGAATCGACGCGCCGAGGTGCGCCTTGGGGTCTTTAGCTGCATCTTCTATAATGAACCTGTTCATAAGCGCTCCTTATCGATTGGCGGTCATATGAAAGCGAACGTTATGGATTCGAGGACCGGAGAGCCGTTGGAGGTCGGCGACGTGGTGTACTCGCTCGAACGCGGGGACAGCCTGCGCATCGAGTCGGTGGAGGTCGAGGACGGAGCCCTCGGCGAGCGCGTGAGGGTCCGGCTGCTGCCGTTCGGATCGGCGTTCACCGCATACGCCTCCGACGATGACGAGCTCGGCTCGCCTGTGCTCGCGGGGTACTGGAAGGAATAGGACGGGTCGCCCTCCATCCCCATATGGGGTGGGGGCTTTTCATACTTTACGAGAATGCGGACGCCGGAACGACTCTATATCGCTCGCATGCCAGTCCTGCTATTTCAGCTTTGCGGCGCAGAATTTCGCCGACGTCATCCATGTGCTGCGGGAGGAAGAGCGTCGAAAGCTCCCTGCCGTATTTGGTGAGTACGGGCGAGAAGCTCAATGTCACCTTGATTTCCGTGGGGTTTTCAATTCGATACACGGACTTGCCCGTGATGTATTCGGCTCTTTCTTCTGGCCCAAGCTCAAGAAGACTGGTTACGCTCGAATCGATGAGCCCGAGCGATTCGAGGGAGCTACGCATTCCGTAATCGAACCTGCCGGAGTTGAACGAGGTGCCGCATTCGTCCTCATCGAGCAATAAGATGGGGTTGAGCGTGACCGTGGTCCCGCTTGTCGGGAGGATGCACATCGCGCAGAGTCGCATGAAGGCATCCGCGTCGGCCTTCTCCATGTCGGAGAGTATGGTCAATGTCCTCTTCGAGAAAGAGCCCGGCTTGTTGATTTCGGATGCCAGGATTTTCGCCCACGTTGCCCTCACCTCCTCGCCCGTCGCCTTCTCAGCGTGGTCCCTGAAGTGTTCCGCCCATTCCGTGGATACTTTCGAGCCGCCGGAACCGTCTTTAACCATGGGCGATGCAAGTCGTAGCACATGGTCGAAGTTGTTGCATCTGTTGTGTCTTTGCACGACATCGCTCATGAGGTATCCGATGCTGTCATCATCCAGCCCAAGCGTGTCCTTGTTTTCGGCGATTTTCTTTAGGTCTGAGATGATCCTATCCGTCCTCTTTGATTCGGCTTTCCCAATGCTTTGCATCGTCCAGCCGGGGAAGACCTGCGCGATAACTGGGAGAACGGCAGCAGCTGCCTTGCTTGCGCCGATCATGTCGTTGGTATCGGGAAGGTTATCGAAGTCCATCAGAACCTCCACTCAAACGGTAGCGTGTACCAAACGACGCGGCCTATCACGGTTACCGTCTCCGTATCTGGCTCACCGTAGTCGTATACGGTCGGCTTGTAGGTGGGGTCGGTCGAATCGGGCACGAGCTCGAATCCGTTGGAGAGCGTGCGCACGCGCTTGATGGTGGCATCGAAACCGTTGACGCACACGGCGTAGGGCTGCATCTCGGCATCGACGACATCGCAGGGGTCGACGAGCACGTAGCAGCCGTTGGGGATGACGCGGTTCATGGATTCGCCCTTTACCCTCAGTAGGAAGGCGTTGGGGAACCTGTCGTGAACCTCGGATGGGATCGGATGGGTTTCGTCCACGTCGATCATCTCGATTGGGGTTCCCGCTGCGATGGAGCCATAGAGGTTGCAGTCGTAGAACTGGCTCGCAGTTTGACTTTTCAATTTGAGTTCACGGAAGTCGTCATCCAAGCGGGCTGTGTCCCAGTCGATATTCAGCTTTCGGTAAATCTTGTCGGTCAACTCGGTCCTCGTGTTGGCGAGACCACGGTCGAGCGCGTTGTAAATCGTTGTCGGTGCGATGTCTATTACTTCGGCGAACTTCGGAATGCTCTTGTATTTCTCTTTAATAAGTCGCCTAACGGCATCTTCAAGGGTTTCCATCGGGACTCCTATGTTTGGTAATTCACCATATCTATAAATTACCGATATTAGAAAACACTTTCAATATCTTATTGACAGATTACCAAACACGGTATTAAATACTTAATCGTACCAAGTTTGGTAAGAAACGATTTGGAGGTGAAGATGGCTTACCAGAATATGAAAGCTGAAATGAAGAGATACAGCATCACGCAATCGCAAGTGGCCGATCTGCTTGGCATGAGCACCAACAACGTGTCTCTAAAAATCAATGAGCGAATCCCAATGACCGTTGAGGAGGCGAAAGAAATTCAGCAGAAGTTTCTTCCGCACGCAAACCTCGACTACCTCCTCGCATCCGACGGCGACGTCCCGACCAAGCGTCAGCGTGACGCGAGCCAGCTCGACGCAATCGAGGATGTTCTCGACGCCGCCGGTGCTTCGCAAGAGTTTTACGAATCGCTCAGTCGCATGAGAGCGGAGCTCGGGGTCTAGGCAAAACGGTCGCCGCCATCCGCTGAGGCGGCATCCGATTTGGGAGGGGGTGAGACGCATGAGGGTCGCGCACTACCTGACGAAGTACACGGAAGGCGGGCGCGCCTGGGCAGAGGCTTGGGTGCAGGTCGATTTGCTCGGATGCTGCTGGTGCCTCTGGCGCAGGCGAATCCCGTTAGACGTCGGCTAGCGCAACGGCGTCCACTTGTGGCCCTTTTCGCTCGTCGGCGGGAGCCTGTCTCCGGGCGTGATGGTCACTTGACGTGGTTTGCCAACCGCGCCTCCGCGCGGTCCGACCTCTATGTACTCGCCTGGCCGGTGGTTGTCTTCGCCGGGTTTGTAAAGGGGCTTGTCAGCCATCTTCTCTCCTCTGTCCGAATCGTTCATTTGAGCGCTCGACATATATGTTAACAACAACTGTTAACAACATGTTGGTATTAAATTTCGAAAGCAACACTAGATGTTGTGATTGGTGGGAAAACATGAGGTCATTGGTGCAAGAACGATTGGGAGAAGCGGGGATGACGCAGCGAGAGCTTGCCGAGCGCCTGGGCGTCCACAAGGTGACCGTCTGCCGTTGGTGCTCGGACTCCGGGGTCCTGTCCATGACGATTCGCCAGTTGGTCCGCGTTGCCGACGTGATCGGTTGTGGCGTCAAGGACCTGTTCGACTGACTTCGCAGAGCATTCACATCTTTTCGGGGTCCTGTCGACGGTCATTCGCCAAACGCAAGATGCACCTCGCCTTGTCGAGGCTTTCCCATCCACCCACGATTCTACCGCGCTGTAAAGCGCATCGGAGCGCTCCGCGCGGGCACGGCTGCAAGCCTCGGAAAGATAGCTGCTGTGTCCGGCTCGCTTGTTGAACAACAGCCGTGCCCGCGCGGGGTCGCTCGCAAGTACCTTGAGAACCTGATAGATGACAGAGGGCGGCAGATCGGAGCCGTCATGGAAGAGAAGAGAAGCGCCGCGCTTTTCGATGTCGCGCGGAACATGAAGTCGCGCGGGCTGGGCGATGAAGCCGTCTCGCGCGTCTTGTCTAGCGCTGGTCGCTCATCCAAACGTGATAGCAGTGGAGGAGGTCGACCGCGCGTTGGTTAGCGAGGACGAGTGCCTGCGCGGCATCTGTCATGGAGCCGTGCTCGGAGATGTAGCCATCCACGGTGCTGGCGGCGTTCTCCGTGGTCATCTCGTTGAACGCATCGGAATTTATTAGCTCAAGAAACTCGTTGAAGTCCTTATTCATCTGCACCTACTTCCCGCCGCCCTCCGCCGTCTATCAGGTTAACACCGAGGGCAACGTACCTTGATAACCGCATAGCCCCGACCCCTTGCAAGGACCGAGCGCTCCGCGCGATGACATCCTCGATTGGGCGAGTGGGGCGGGTGGGCCGCCGGCCGAACCGAAACGGCGGCAAGAGAAAGCCCTCATGCGTGTTGCAGCACGCACAAGGGCAAGTGACCAACCCAAAACAACGAAAAAGGAGGTCGTCTTGATTGTACGACATGAGACTGGCCGCGTTCATCGCGGCTCCGCTCACGGCATCCATTCTCCGCGAGCTGCGCAGGTGCGCGGTGGACGAATCGTGGATGAGGGGGTTCAGGGCGTGGCAGGCGTCGCGCCGGGGAACCCGATGACGCTCGGGGAGCAGGCGGCGCTCGCGGTGATCGTGGCGAGCCCCATCCTGCTGTGCGAGATCGCGTGGATTATGGGGTGGTGCTAAATGAAACTCACGGATATGCAGGAACTGGCGCTGTGGAAGGCCATCGCAGACGCGGCCAACGAGCGGGTCACGACTCGCCCCAAGGGCGGCTCGAACCTGCGCACGGAGATCGATGACAGCATGATCGCCCTGTACGAGAGCACGGGCGCCGACCGAGTGAAGCTCAATCTCAACGGGCAGGATGTCGGCACGCTGTCGCTGACGTTCACCAAGCCAAAGCAGGGCGTGGAGATGCGCGTGACCGACACCAAGCGGCTCGTGCGATGGCTCCGCGAGACCGACGAGGGCGGCGACGTGCTCATGACCGTCATCTGCGGCATCAAGCTGCAGGAGGCCATCGTCACCGCCGCCATGGACTACGGCTTCCTGCCCGACGGCTGCGCCATGGTGGAGGTCGACGAGCCGAAGCACTACAAGGGCACGATGCTCAAGGTGGACGGCATGAAGGTGGCGAGCGCGATGGCGGGGGAGCTTCCATCGGCCGTCGCGGGGCTGCTCGGCGGGGAGGTGGAGCGATGAGCAAGTGGCTCGACCCATACGACTACAAGGGGGAGGACGAGCTGACAGTCACGGTCACGCTCGCGGAGTACCGCGAGCTGCTGGAGCACAAGGCCCGCAACGAGCGCGAGAGCGACGGCGAGTACATCAACCGCCTGAAGCTCAGCATCAAGGAGCTCGGCGGGATGGTCCCGGTGCGACTCGACTCCATAGGCGGCGAACCGCCAGCCGAGCGATGCGATTGCGAGGTGGAGTGATGGGCGTGCCAGTTCTGATCCTCGGGCCGTCCGGCTCGGGCAAGACGTACTCGCTGCGCAACCTGCCGAAGGATTCCTACGGGCTAATCGAGTGCGAGAAGACCATGCTCCCGTTCCGCGGGGGGAAGAAGTTCGCACGAACGAAGGACTTCAACCAGCTTCGAGGAATCATAGGTGAGTACGCGAAGCGCTACAAGACCGTGGTCGTGGACGACTTCGGCTACTGCGTGACGGACCTGTTCATCCACCGCATAAACGACAAGGACCAGTACGCCATCTACAAGGCCATCGCCGCCGAGGTGTACAACACTGTGGAGTTCGTCAACGAACTGCCGCAGGACGTCGTGGTCTACATCACGATGCACACCGATTCCGACGCGTTCAACAACATCATCCCCAAGCTGCTCGGCAAGATGGTCAACGAGAAGATAGACCTGCTGGGCATGGTGAACGTTTGCATCCTCTGTGAGGTCGTGGACGGCGAGCACGTGTTCATAGTGGACGGCAAGCCGCCAGCGAAGTGCTGCGGAATCTTCGAGGACGCCAAGCTGCCGAACGACCTGAAGCTCGTTAACGACGAGCTCCATGAGTACATCGGATCCGATGAGTAGCCCGTCCTCGCTTGGCGCCATGGTCCGCATGTGCGAGGACAGATACACGCAACTCACCAACCAAGGCTGCGACGAGGACGTCGCCGCCGACAGGACGTTCGACGCCTTGCGCGCGGCGTGCGGCGAGGTGCCGCATTGCTACGACAAGCGCGACCGACTGTTCGAATCGAAGCTGCGAGATGCAGCGGAAAGGAGCGCAAATGCGCACAAACGTTAACTGGGGAACCGTCGAGGCATCCACCGACGGAGACTTCACCCGCCTGCCGGCAGGCCCGTATGTCGCCAAGGTCGTAAATGCGATCGACAAGGCGGACAAAGAGTACGTCGAGGTCATTTTCGACATCGCCGAGGGCGAGCACGCGAACTACTACAGCGACGATTGGGGCAAGAACCACCCCTACGCCCACCACTTCTTCATGTCCTACAAGGACACGGCGCTCGGCATGTTGAAGGGCCGTCTTGAGGCCATCCAGGCGAGCAACCAGGGCTTCGACCCGTTCGCGGCGTGGGACGCAGGCCGCCTCGACATGTTCACCAACCGCCTCGTCGGACTCAACCTGCAGGAGGAGGAGTACGAGTACGACGGCGAGGTGAAGACCCGCCTGAACGTGTGCCAGGTCGTTCCCGCGCAGGACGTGCGCGACGGCAAGATCAAGGCTCGCGAGATGAAGAAGCTGAACGGAGGCTCGACGCACGCCACCTCCACCTCTGCCCCCGTGGCGGCGGACGTCTATAACGGCGCCATCCCGTTCGACTAATGATCGTCGAGGACACGAGGCAGCAGGCGAGCAAGCACAACAACATCGAGAAGTGGATGGCTGCGCACGGGGTCGATTTCGCTCCGCGCGCAGCCGCGCTGCCATTCGGCGATTACATGCTGTATGGCTCCAACATATCCATCGACACGAAGCAGGACGTGCAGGAGGTCGCGGGCAACATAGGGCGCGACCACGAACGCTTCGTGCGCGAGTGCGACAGGGCGAGGGCCGAGGGGTACCGCCTCATCATCCTCGTTGAAGAACATCCGGAGTACAACGACCGTTCGAAGCTCTACGGGTGGAAAAGCTACGTCTGCAGACGCTGCCGAAAGTGCGACCCGCTCAAGGACGGAGGCTGCAGGAGATACCGATGCAGGCCGATGAACGGGCCGACTGTGGCACGCATCATCGGCAAGTTGGAACAAGACCACGGCGTGCGGTTCGAGTTCTGCTCCAAGCGGGACACGGCGCGCCGGATATGCGAGCTATTAGGAGTCGACTACACATGACCAAGGAGGAACAGCTGTCGGAGCTGGGTCGCGCGGCGCTCGCATACGTGCGGGCCGGGTTCGCCGTGTTCCCCTGCAAGCCGCGCTCGAAGGTGCCAAACACCCCGCACGGCCTGAACGACTGGACGGACAATCCCGAGCACGTGATCAACCACTGGGCCACGCACCCGAGCGACAACATCGGCATCACGTGCGGCGCGCCGTCCGGCGGGCTGCTGGTGCTCGACTTCGACGTGAGCGACACCAAGAACGGCCTGGAGACGCTCAAGCAATGGGAGATGGAGCACGGCGAGCTTCCCGAGACCGCCGAGGCAATCACCGGAAGCGGCGGCAAGCACTACTTCTTCCGCACCGACCGCAACAACATCAAGCCGACCGCGAACCATGAGCTCGGCGTGGACGTGCGCTGCGACGGGTCGTTCGTCGTGGCGCCCGGCTCCATCCATCCCAACGGCAACGCCTATGAATGGTGGTGCTCGCCGTGGGAGTGCGAGATAGCCACGGCTGACGGAAACGTGCTCGACTTCCTCGACTACGTGCAGCGCAACGGCGGCGAGGACGGAACGCGCAAGGAGAATGGGAAGTTCAGGCTCCCCGACAAGATCAAGTCGGGCGAGCGCGACAAGACGCTGTTCCGATACGCGAGCCACCTCAGAAGCGTCGGGCGCTCGGACGAGGAGATATTGGCTACCGTGCTCGGGGTCAACTTCCAGCGATGCGAGCCGCCGATGGACTCGAAGGACATCCAGCGCATCGTTCGGAGCGCATGCAAGTACGAGCGCGGCGGCGGGGTGAACGACCCCGATGACGGGCGCAAGGTCGGCGCGCCCGGCAAGCCCGTCGGCGGAATGGTGCCGCGCGGACCGAAGGGGGGCATCAAGACAAACGAGCTTGCGAAGCTCGTAATCAAGAACAACCTGGCTCAGATCATCGACGGCGCTCCCGCCGTGTGGACGGGGAGCCGCTGGGAGTTCGGCACGCGGGCGATCAACCGATGCACGCTCGAACTCGCCGACGACGCGAAGAAGCAGGACAAGGCGGAGGTCGTGAGCTACATCATGGACAAGGCCCCATGCGCGACCAGCGACAAGGCGTTCGACGGCGGGTACTACGTCCAATTCTCGAACTGCACATACGACGTGCTCAACGACGCGGTGGTCGATCCGACCCCCTCCATGTTCATAATCGCGACACTGCCCGTCGAGCTGAACATGGATGCTCCGCGCAACGAGGCCGACGAGTTCCTTGAGTCGGTCGCGGACAACGACCCCGACACGATGCAAGCCATGAAGGAGGTCATCGGCGCGTGCATGTGCTCGCGCCGGGTGCTCAGCCAATCGCCGATGCTCATAGGCAGGGCGGGCGGCGCGAGCGGAAAGGCGAGCAACGGCAAGTCGACATTCCTGAACTGGCTGCGCTCGATTCTCGGGACCGAGAACGTCTCGTCGCTCGACATCGCGACGCTGGGCCAGCGCTTCCAGGCGGGGCGAGTGGTCGGCAAGCTCGCGAACCTCGGCGATGACATCCCTGATGGATTCCTGCGCGGTGACGAGCTAAGCATGTTCAAAAAGCTGGTGACTGGCGACGCGATATACACCGACGTGAAGAACGGCGAGGGCTTCGAGTTCAGGCCCAGCGCGTCCATGGTGTTCTCGATGAACGCCGTGCCGCGCCTCCAGGACACCACGGACGGCGTGTTCAGGCGCCTCGCCTTCATCCCGTTCCGCAGGCGCTTCAGCCCCGGAACCGATGGCTACGACCCGAACATCGCCGCCAAGCTCGCGAAGCCCGAGGTCATGGAGCGCGGCGCGCTGCTCGGCCTAATGGCGCTCGGCGACCTGATAAGGCGCGGGTCGCTCACCCCAATCCCCGACATGATGGCGGAGGTGGCTGAGGTCAAGCAGGACAACGACAGCGTGTCGCGATGGCTGTTCGAGGAGTGCGTATCGGTAGCAGATGTGGATGGAAGGCCAACTGCTACCGTCTTTGGCGATTACTTCGACTGGTGCAAATGCTCTGGAGAAAGAAATCCCTGCTCATTGCGCACGTTTTCGAGCAGAATGTGCGAGATTCAATCGCTTCTCTGTAACGCTACCGAAGGTAGCACTTCTCTCAAAATCGACGTGTCCATCGCTACCAAACAGCGAAAACACGCGGGGAAGAACCTCAGAACCTTCGTTGTCGAGCGGAAAATCGAGGTCTAGTAGCAGATTGAAACGCTACGGTAGCGCATCGAAAACATGAAGTGCTACCGTCGTTTCACCTGCTAGACACCATCATGTAGCGCAGTAGCACTCGAATCGTCTCCAATCTTTAACTTCTAAAGGAAAAAAAGAAGATAAAAGATAAAAGAAAACGCGCGCGCGAGGAAGTGCTACCGCTGCCGCGCCGACCAACCAGAAACCTAACAAACCGAATCAAGAGGAGGCCCCATGTACGAGGACCACACGGGCTACCGCAACTCCAGCGGGTGCCCGGACCCCACCTCCTACCGCGCGGTCGCGCGGACGCAGGACGAGGAGGCCGCGCTCGACCGGATGCTCGACCTCCGGAGGATCATCTACGGGCTCGCCAAGCACGACGGCGTGTGGGTGACCGTCGCGATGCAGGACAAGCGGACGGGAGTGAAGCTCGGATAGGACGGCCGTAGCGGCTTTGAAATGCGCCGTCTGGGCACTTGCTAGGGTCGGACGGTCAAAAGGCCGCTATCGCCGTCTCAGACGCTTAAAACGGCATTTCCGAACAATCGACAGAAAGGAGTTTGCGGCAACATGAATCTAAAGGACCGAATCATCTATGCCATCGCGGCAATCACGACCGCTCTCATCTTCATAGGCGGGGCGCTGCTCGTCCTGCTCGCCTGCCTCCGGGCGTTGGGGGGCATCTGATGGACGCGCCGCAGATAATCGCCGACAGCCTGGGCGAGCTCATGGACGCGCTGAACAAGGGCCACCGCGCCGTCAAGGCGGTGGAGGACGCCGAGCGGGATCGCACGCTGGAGCTCCGCGAGCAAATCAAGGTCGAGCGCCACAAGGCCTTCGAGCAGGGCAGGCGCGCGGGTTACGCCAAGGGCATGGAGGACGGACGCAGGCTGTCGCGGCCTGAGCGCGAATCTATCTACGCGGAGGGCTTCGCCGAGGGCGCGGCGCTCGCGTCGAAGCGGGGGGCCGAGTGATGGACGAGTACAAGCGTCTGTGCGTGGAGCGCGCAAAGGAGCTCGCGCGCAAGCCCTACCCGCTCACGTCCAGGCAGATAGCCGAGCGGACTGGCATCAGCCAGCACTACGCGGCGTTAATCATCAACGAGGAAAAGCGCCATGCCGCACAGGGCTAGGAGGTGCGCGGCCTGCGGGCAGCTCTACCACGGCGCGCCGTGGAGCCGGCTGTGCGCGGGGTGCCGAGCCGAGAGGAGGAAGATGGGCGATTTCAACCTGCCAGACAACTGCACGGGCGAGATGGTGGACGCGGCTCACGCCGAGCCCGACCGCGACAAGACGTGCATGTGGTGCCGCCACTGCATCGAGGAGTGCTGCGACATGGGCATCTGCGAGCTGAGGGCGAGCCCCGAGGACCCGCCTGACTTCGAGACGTGGCGGGAGTTGGTCGGCTTCCTCGACCGCGCCCGCGTGGACATGCAGGTGGACACCTGCGCGAGATGGGAGGAAGAAATATGACAAGGGATTTTGACGAGCGAAACGCGGAGAAGAGCCGCAGGGTGTGCGAGGCGATGGACCGCGAGAACGGCAGGCGCAAGCTGTCCGAGCTCGAGCGCCAGATTCTCGACATGTGGCCGCGCTACGAGGACGGCGAGTACGTGTGGTTCGGGGATGAGGTGGACGGCCTGAGCGGTGGCATCGACAACATCGACCTATTCGAACGCGAAACGGATCTCTATGGCATGTCCGCCGGCTGCATTCACCTGAGCGTCGACGAGCGCGTCAAGCTCCCAGAACCAGAGGTGCTGGATGCCGAAGGGGTTGAGATCAAGGTGGGCGACACGGTGTGGTTTAAAGGCAAGCCGACCGAGTACAAGGTTGCCGTCGTCCTAGATGGGACTGTCTGCCTCACCTATAAGAACCGCAATGGCGACAATGCGACCGCAACAACCCTCACTCGCAATCTAACCCACACCCGCCCAGACAGCTGGGAGCGGCTGGAGGAGGACGTGAACACCATCGTGACCGGGAGCGGCATGTATCTCCGGTTGAACGACTACTGCAACGAGCGCGACCTTGGCGGAGACGATGTCATGGTCCTGACGGTCTGCGACATCGTCCGCCGCGCCAAGAAGCTCGCGGTGGTGGAGGTGGGCCGATGAAAGGCGGTAAGACGATGACGTTCCGCGTCAACGGACTGGAATCGAAATCAGCCCGCTTCGACGGCACGCCCGGCAGCGTTAGGGTCGTCGCCGGCTCCTATGACGAAGGGATGTCGTTCGCGACCGACGCGAAGACGGCGCCGGCGTTTGGCGCGAAGTTGAAGGTGACCGTGGAATGGGGTGATGCCGAATGAGCGGCGGTGCGCTTTTCGACCACACGTGGCCGTGCCTGGACGAGGCCGACGGCAAGTGGGCAGACGAGGAGATGAACGAGCTGTACCACGACCTGTTCTGCGGCGGCGAGTTCGCGGTGAGGAGCTACGGAGGCCTCGCCCAGAGCCTCGACTTCTGGCTCAGCGGCGACACGTCCGAGGATGACTACCGCGATGCGCTTGCCCGCTTCAAGGCCAAGTGGTTCCACCGCACCCCGAGGAACCGCGTGGAGTTCTACGAGAAAAGGATTCAAGCCTACGCCGACAAGTGCAAGGTGGAGCTCGGGCTCATGGAGTTCGGGGAGGTGGATGAATGAGCGACCTGAGCAAGGATGACTGGCGCGCGGGTTGCCGCGAGGGCGATCGCCTTCCCGGGTGCGCGTGGTTCGCGGTCGCGGTGACAATCGCGGCCATGGCGCTGCTCGTTCTGATCCAGATTGGGGTGTGTAGATGACGTACATAAAGCTGGGGAACGTCCTGCCTTTCCCCGACGTGAAGCCGACCAAGGCGCAGGCGCTGAAGGTGCTGGAGGAGGCGAGCGAGGTGCATAACGCATGGAATGTGCTTATGGACCAAATCGCCTTCTACGAGCGTTCAGACGAAGATATGAGGGATGTGCAGAATATGCCTGTGGTGATGTATGCGACAGACGACCTCATGGACGAGATCGCCGACACCATCCAGGCGTGCTGCAACCTCGCCGCGTCGCTGGGCGTGACCGACATGACCCAGCACCTCGCGCGATGCGAGGTGCGGAACCGCAGTAGGGGGCGTTATGAGTAGGTTCATAGAAGTTCTCATGCGCATCATGGTCATCGTCAACTCGCTCGCCGCGTGCGTGATGCACTTCGGCGGTTACGAGCAGAGGGCGACCTACATGTTGGTCCTCGCCATGTTCAGCCTGCTGGTGGCGATGGACTTGGAAAGGGGTCGCTATGGCGCGCTATGACGACTCTTTCCGCGACCACTGCGGCGAGTGCGTGCATTACGTCCCATGGCCGGAGCGCGCGCAGTTGTACGAGGACTGCCGTGGAGCGCGCGCTGGACTCACCGCACCAGACGGCTGCTGCCTGTTCTACGGCAGCGCCAAGCCTGTGCATGCAAGCGATTCGCCGCAAAACGCGTGCTCGTGCCACGTGCCGTGCATTTTCGAGCGCGGCTCGCGTTCCGCGTGGGTCAGGAAGGTCAAGAAGGAGGTGGTCGACTATGACCGATAACCGCTGCGCCGACTGCATCCACCTCGCGCCGTGGCCGGAGCGGATGAAGTTCGCCCGCGAGCACATGACGACTATGCCTGAAGACTACCCCCTGTGGGCCTGTATGAGGCACATGGCGAGCGTGCGCGCCGTGTCCCCGTATGACGGCACGGCATGCACGTACTTCGAGCGCGGGGACAGGGATTCATACGTCAAGGAGGCATGCAATGGCAGACCTTAAACCATGCCCTTTCTGCGGCCATCCCAGGTCGCGCATCGTGAGCCGCACCGAGTACCGGTTGAACAAGTATGGGTTGATGGCGGAGGTTTACGAGCCTGACGTCGGATTCGGCTCGGGAGGCTATCACGAAGTGCCCATGCTCGACTTTCGCCACGTCTTCTACTGCCGGTGCAACAAGTGTGGTGCTCGCTCTAAGCCGGTGAAAACCGATTGGCACGTGCGCACGCAGGAGGAGGCCGACGAGTTCTCGCCATACAGCAACGACAAGCTCTGTGGTTTCGAGCCTGAGAGCGAGTGGGCCAAGCCGTGGCGTTATATGGCCATCGAGGCGTGGAACCGGAGGGACGGTGAGCGCGATGCCGACTGACGAAGAGCGCCTCGAGGTGGCGGCGAAGCTGAGAAACCTTGCGGAGGTCACAGCGTTCATTCATTTGACTGACAGTAATTTTGTCAGCCTATTATCCGGAATCTTTCTGAATGGCGTCGAATGGGATATTCACGACAGGAACTCTGAAGGCTTGTTCATCAACCGCCTCGCCGACCTCATAGATCCGGAGGAGCGGACGTGCCGGAACGTGTCAGACGATAAACGCGGGTTCATATGCTCAGGGTGCGGAACTCACGTACGCGGCGGTTCCTGCTGTCACTCTTACGTCGATGATGCTGGCACCAGGTGGTATACGACAGCGGACAAGTCAGGCTTGAACTTCTGCCCGAACTGTGGAAGAAAGGTGGTGTACAAATGACGCACAAATGCCGTGATCGCGGAATGCAGATGCTCAAAGACGGGGCGACCAACAGGGAGGTCTCCGAGGAGCTGTCGGTCCCGTACAACACAGTGGCGATGTGGCGCAGGAAGCTAGGGCTGCCGAGCCCAAAGTCAAAGAGGCGCGGCTACGGCCCGAACAACCCGAAGGGCCGCGCCCTCGGGCTGTACCGCAAGGACACCTGCCCAAAGTGCGGGGCGCCGAGAAGCGCTCAGAGAAGGCCGCTGAGGAGGAACCTCGTGGATTTCTCGACGATGGTCCTCATCTCAAGCCTCCACCCCAGCGATGGCGTTCGATGCCCGAAGTGTGGGCTGGCGTTCCGCGTGGACGGGCTCGACGCGGATGCCGAATACATCCTCAGTGAGGACGTCTTCGAGGTCACGCCGAACTACTGCCCGAACTGCGGGGCGAGGGTGATCCAAGAATGATTTCAGCCCGTGGTGCTTCTGCATCGCGGGCTTTTCTCATGTCGGGGATTTGGAACGCTTCAATCATCAGGCATATAATGAAAGACCTGTTAGATGCATGTAAAGGGGGAGCATGACAGCACGGGAGTACTTCGAGAACGCGCGGGCAGCGCAGCGCCGCATCGACGGGTGCCTTGCCCGGGTGGAGGCCATGCGGTCGCGCGAGGGCGTCCGCGCCCAGCGTTACGACGCGATCGGCAAATCCTACGGCGGGGACCACGACGTGATGCGCATGACCGACGCGCGCATGGACGCCGAGGCCCGCATAGCATCCGAGATCGCGGAGCTGCGCGCAATCGTGGAGGACGCACGCGCCGTGTGCTCGGGCATACGATCGGCGAACCCCTGCAGCCGTTGGGGCGACGTCCTGGAGCTGCGTTACTGCGAGGACGAGGACTGGCGCAGGCTGTCGAATTCCATGTGCATATCCGAACGGCAGGCCCACGCGGACCACGACTCCGCGCTCGATTGGGTGGAGCTGGTCGGAGTCGCCGCCGCGCGGGAGGGAGTGGGTCAGGCGGCGTTGTTCTAAAACACTTAGAAACATCTAATTATTACTTCCAATAACCCTTAGAAAATGCTAATATATAGACATGCCAATTGAGGAGGTGAAATGCAACGACGGGTTTTGGTCAAGCTTCTTTTGGACGCGGGCTACGAATCCCGAGGCGGTACCAAGCACGAGAAGTTCACGAGAGGTGACGTGACGGTGAAGGTGAAACGCCACAGGGAAATCGAGGACGAGGCGGCCAAGAGGATTCTGAAGGCGGCGGGATTGCGGTGAGCGCCCGCCCCCTTCGGGGCCAACGTCTGCATTCACCTTAGAAAGGGAGGATGGCATGGTCTACGTATGGGAGTTCGAGTTCTATCCATCAAACGGTTACATCGACGCCGTTCCTTGCGGCGGTTGGGGAGAGGGCACGTTCGGCGATGACCTGAACGATGCGGTCGAGAGTGCCGCCGATTGGCTGGCTGAGACGGTTGACGACCATCTCATGGGTCGTTGCGAGCTGCCGCCGATGGACTTCGGTCACAAGCCAGAGCATGGCGGCCAGATCATCGCCGTCGCCGTCTCGCGCGAGCTTGGCGATATACCCGCCATGACGGCTTCCGAGGCGGCACGCGCGCTCGGCGTCAGCACGGCCCGCGTCGCGCAGCTCATCAACGCCGGTTCGCTCGACTCATGGAAGGACGGCACCAAGCGCATGGTGTCCAAGGCGTCAGTCGATGCCCGCATCGAATATGCGCCGAAGTCAGGGAGGCCGAAGCTGGCGGCTACGGTCTAACGTATAATTATCATCGCCGAGCCCGTCGGCATTTCACCGCCCCGAGCGCAATCACCTGCGCCCGGGGCTTTTTCTTTTCCGCGACTGCAGACTTCTGCAGGTCTCTGCAGCTCATCGCAGTTATTTACAGGTTAATGCAGGTCGCTGCAGGCTCAATCCGCGATATAAATATCGTGGCGGCGAGGCGCGGGCGCGCGACGCTCTTTCCTCCTTTCTCGTGCAACGCATGGACACCTCCTGACTGGTCCGCCCCGCGCCGCCGCCCATTCCACAACCACAACCTGAGCGGGGTGACCGCGTGCCGTCGAGCAACCCGCGATACGCGAACTACTCGGCGCGATCGGCGCTCCGCAAGCGCATGGCGTCGCAGCCGCAGCGCTGCTGGATGTGCGGCCTGCCCATATCGCCGGCCTACCCCGCGCGGCATCCGTACGCACTGGAGCTGGACGAGATCACGCCCATCTCAAAGGGCGGCAGCGCCATCGATCCCGCGAACGTCCGCGCCGCGCATCGCTGCTGTAACCAGTGGCGTGGAGACAAGCCCGCGTGTCGCGTGCAGTCCATAGCCAACGCCGCCCGCGCCGCGTTCGGGGCGTGGAGGTCGCCCGCCGAGTTCGTGCTGTTCGCGCGTTCCGCGGCGAAGGGTGCGATGAAGGCGAATCGATGCACCCACGAGGCGGAGGTCAGCTGCTCCCGCAAGTGGTAGGGGATGACCCCCTCCCCGGGGCCGACCCCTGACCCCGGCGGCATAGCAGCTCCACACCTAGACCCCTAAATCCACAATAAGGAGGCGGGCAATGCCCAAGAACAAACCGATTTCCGACTCCATCACCACCATCGAGGAGGCGTGGAGGGGTGGAGACGAGCTGGCCGTGACGCGAGAGGTCGTGCGCAAGTACGCCCGGGTGCTCGACATGACGGACAGCGGTCGCGACATCAAGCCGCTGGCATCGGGCATGTTCGAGGCCATCGACAGATTGAAGGCGCTCGAGGACGCGGAGGCCGCGAAGTCGGGCGCCACCCCGCTCGACCAGATCCTGAACGGTGGCGCCGATGGCTAGGCGCGGCTGCCAGACGCCGACCTACTCGTGGTGCGACAGCTACGACCGCACGGAGGGCAGGCAGGCGGTGGAGCTCTCGCGAGTCTACGGCATGCCGCCGCATCCGTGGCAGGCGTCGATCCTGAACGACTGGCTCGCGCTGGACGATGACGGGCGGCTGCTCAACTCGCTGTGCGTCCTCGAGGTGCCGCGCCAGAACGGCAAGACGGGCGTGTGCGACCCGCGCGAGACGTGGGGCCTGGTGAAGCGCGGCGAGTGGATCCTGCACACCGCGCAGGAGTACCAGACCGCCAAGAAGGCGTTCGACCGACTTCGTGTGAAGTTCGGCGATTGCAAGAACGACCCGCGAGCGAGGTTCCCGGAGCTGAACCGCCTCATCGACAAGTACACGACGAGCGCGAACCAGATGGTCCTCGACCTGACCAACGGAGCGCACATCGAGTTCCGAACCCGCGGCAGCTCCACGCAGATGGGGCGCGGAGGAACGTTCGATCTCGTGGTCGTGGACGAGGCCCAGGACTACACAGACGAGCAGGACGCCGCGCTGTCGCCGCTCAACTCGGCGGCGCCGCACGGCTCGCCGCAGACCATCCTCATGGGTACGGTTCCCGATCCGAACCGCGTCAACGCCGGAGAGGTCTTCACCCGCCTGCGCAAGATGGTGCGCGAGTCACCGGAGCGTGGCTTCTGCATGCACGAGTGGGGGGTCCCCGAGCTTCCGAGTGACGTGGGCGACCGCGATTTATGGTTCGCGACGAACCCGTCGCTCGGTTACCAATTGCTCGAGAGTGCCCTGCTCAAAGATTCCAAGTCGATGACGGCCGAGAAGTTCGCGATGGAGCATCTCGGCTGGTACCCCGAGACCGTGGGCAAGGCCGAGAAGCCTATCAACGCGGCGGCATGGGCCAAGGCGGCGACCGCCGCGCCCCCGCGGGACGGCGTGAAGGTGTTCGCCGTGAAGTTCTCGCCGGACGGCGCGACCGGGTGCCTCTCCGTCGCCATCAAGCCGGATATCGGCCCGGGGTACGTGGAGGTCATCCGCCACTTCACGATGGGCGATGGCATCACATGGCTCGTGCGCTGGCTGTCAGAGCGTCAGGATGAAGCGGCGCTCATCGTCATCGACGGCCAGGGCAACGCCCAGAACCTCCACGACCGCCTCCTGGACGAGGGGAGCGTGCCGTCGTGCGAAATCTCGCGTCCGAAGACGGCGGACGCCGTCGCCGCATTCTCGCGCATCGCCAACGACGTGAAGGAGGGCGCCTTGGAGCACTTCGACCAGGGGCCGCTCAACGACGCCGCGACGCAATGCACCAAGCGCCGAATCGGCACGGGCGGAGGCTGGGGCTTCGAGTCCGCCGACACGGCGGACGCCTGCATCATCGAATCCGCCGCGCTCGCGTACTGGGGCGCGATGACCACGAACCGCGACCAGCGAAGGGAGCTGCTGCTCGGATGGTAGAGATCAACAACATCATCAACGCGACCGGTCTCGACGCCGAGGCAAAGACGGCTCTGACGCAGCTGGTGGAGGTGTACTCCAAACACGCGGAGAAGAACCGCCTGCTCGGGCAGTACTACGAGGCAAAGCAGCCCACGCCCTCCATCGGCATCAACAACATCCCCAAGACCGTGGACGTGCCCGCCCGATGCGACTGGGCCGCGAAGGCGGTCACCAGCGTGTCCGAGCGCGTCCGCATGAGCGGCTTCACGTTCGCCGGGGATTACAAGGACGCGAAGCTCGAGCGAATCGAGCGCGCGAGCGGGCTGAGCGCGGGGTTCAATCGCCACGTGGCGTCCGAGCTGATACACGGCTGCATGTTCGCGACCGTGCAGCGCACCGGCAATTCCGCCGCGGTCCGCACGCACACGGCCGAGACCGCCGCCGCCATCTGGGACGTCTCCGCGCAGCGCATCGCGGCGGGCTTCGTAATCGCAGACTCGCGCCGCACGAAGTGGAGCCCGTCCACGCCCGTGCCGGTGCAAGTCAACCTCCACCTTCCGCTCCGCATCGTGGTGCTCAGACAATGCGCACCCGGCAAGTGGAGCGCGGAGAGCAACGACACGCCGCTCGACCGCCCGATGATGGAGGCGTTCTGCTTCCGTCCGACGGGGCTCAAGCCCTTCGGCCAATCGCGGATCACGCCGACCGTCCGCTACCTCGTGGACGAGGTGCAACGAACCTTGCGTTACATGGCGGTGAGCGGCGCGCTCTACGCCACGCCGAAGGACGTGCTCATGGGCCTCACGGAGGGGCAGTTCAAGCAGATGGAGGGGGAGGGCTTCAACGTCATGTCGACGTCGCTTTTCAAGGCGACGCGCGACAAGGACGGGAACGTGCCGGACTACCGCCGGATACAGGCGGCGAGCCCGCAGCCCTACATCGACAGTATCGCCACATACGCCAAACTGTTCAGCGGGGCCACTGGCGTCCCGCTCAACTCGCTCGGCATCGTGCAGGACAACCCCGCGAGCGCCGAGGCCATCGCGGCCCAGCGCGAGGACATCTGCGTTGCCGCCGAGGACTGCATCGAGACGAACCGCGAGAGCATGCGAAACGTTGCGCTCATGGCCATGGCCGTCGCGGAGAACAAGACGCTCGACCAACTCACCGACGAGCAGTTGACCGTCATGCCGGATTTCAAGAACCCGATGCGCCCGAGCCTCGCCTCCACCGCCGACGCCTACGTCAAGATCGCGGGCGTGCTCGACGGATTCGCGCAGACGCGCGAGTTCCTGCGCGGCCAGGGCTTCACGCCGTCCGAGGTGGAGAGCGTCGCATCGCAGCTCAAGGCTGGCGAGAACCAACGCGCCCTGCTCGCCATCATGGGCGGGGCCAAGCCCACCTCCACCACACCAGAGACGGTGGAGGGCTAAGCCATGGCGCAGATTCCGCGCGCCGCGCTCGACTACCTGACGAAGGAGATCAACGGCATTTCCGCCGACGCGAAGGCGAAGGTCATGCGCGTGCTCGAAAAGCTCGACTGGAACGACGTGCCAGCTTGCCGAGATGCCGTCGTGCAAGTGATGCAGATTGTCACGAAGGAGTACGGCGCCGCGTCTGCACAGGCCGCAGCCGACTTCTATGATGCCGTGCGCGAGGCGTCCCTCGGCGAGGCGATGGGCGCGACCGCCCATGCAGGACTCAGCCCGAAGGCGACTGAGGGCGCGGTCAGGGCGTTCGTCAATGATGCCGTTGACGGCAACTACGGTTCGTTCAACCGAAAGTGCCTCGACCGAGTAGATTACGAGCTCAAATGCGCTGCGGCGAACTCCGCCAAGTACAACGGCGGGCGCGACAGGCGCAAACCGAGGTTCGCCCGCGTGCCCTCCGGCTCCGAGACGTGCCGTTTCTGCATCATGCTCGCCTCGCGCGGCCCCGTCTACACGTCGCGCGACTCGGCGGGCGCCAACGGGCACTTCCACTCGAACTGCGACTGCAGAATCGTGCCGTTCTGGGACGCCGTCAATGTCGGCCCATCGCGCTACGCGTCGGTCGGCACTACGGTGGAGGGCTACGACCCAGACGAGCTGTATGACAGGTACCTCGACTTCTACCAGGACCCCGCATTCCGTGAGCGGTGTGCGAGGGCGGCAGCGAAGGGCGCCGGCTCAAAGGGTGGGAGGCCGACGACACACGCCGCGATCTGGGCGAAGAACGTGCGCGAGGGCAAGGTCAAACTCAAATCATACGGCGAGATAGGCGACTACCTGTACGCAGCGAAAGATTACGAGGACCTGTTCGAGCGCATGGAGTTCGTCAAGTCGGAGTTCCCGTATTACGGCATCGACCCTGGAAGCGAGGGCGTGCGGCAGATAAATGAGTACGGGCGCGGGGCACGCCGCAAGGTGCTCGGCAGGCAGATGGAAGTCATACGCGGGCACATCGCGACACCAGACGGCCAAGGACGGTCCATCGGGGCTGCAAGGGCGACCGACAGGCGCTCTGCCAACGTAAAGCTCACCAAGGCCCAATTCGGCAAGAAGGCGAGGAAGCACGCCGCCGAATGGGGGCTTGACCCGTCCAGCCCAACGGACAGAGATGCATTCGAGCAGGTAATCAGTGGTATAATTGATGAAGCGGAGGATGTTGACATCGGAGACTGGCGCGGACAGCCAGGTCCTTGCACTTTCTTCCGAAAGGGAAATGACCTTGTCATCGTCAACGCCGACGACGAGTTCGTCACCATTATGAAGGGCGGTGGGTCAAATAAGCGATATCACAACGCCATCGGGCGTTAGGGGGATCAAGTACCCCGAGACCGCCGGTGACGAGCGCTTCATGCGCTTCTTCGATTTGGTCCAAAGTGCCGCCGCGTCGAACGGCAAGGTGTTCTTCCTCTGGGCCGGAGAGGGCCACGACCTCGTCACCGACGACATCGACTGCGAGGACCTTTCAGGGTGGCTGGTCGATGAGGCCGATGCAGCCAGGTTCGAGCGAATCTGGCTGGATGATTGGAGTGATATCCCGGACGATCTCGACGATACTTTTTGCTTCGCTCGCTGGTCGAACGAGGGTGGGGCCATCACGGTTCATTTCGAGTAGGTTTCAGAGAACATGAATGGCACCAGCAGGAGGTATCCATGGGTCTTGTGACGAAGAAGGCGCTCGTGTGCGACCGCTGCGGTGAGCCCTTCGAGATCGACGGCTCCGTCGCGCTCGCCGCCATCGTCGAGCATTCCGGGGACAAGGGCCTGCTCGATGCGATCGCCAAGGTGTCCGAGATGCTGGCGGAGCGTTGCGAGCTAATCGAGGAGAACGAATGGCTCAAGCGGCGCATCGCCGAGGAGGACGCGAGGCTGGCAAATGCCTAACATCGCCAACATCGTCAAGGGATTCCTCGACGTCGCCAACGCCGCCCAGTCGACCGCCGACAAGGCGCGGATTCTCGACCTCATATCGCAGGTCCAGCAGATGAACGCCGAGCTCGATTCACTCAAGGAAGAGAACAAGATGCTCAGGGAGCAGCTGGCCAAGCGCAAGAAGATGGAGCGCATCGGCGGCGCGTGCTACATCCTGGAGGACGACGGCTCGAAGACGGGTCCGATATGCCCGCAATGCTATGCGGAGGACGGCATCGTGATGCTGCTCGAATCGGATGCGCGCGGCGCGTCGTGCTCGCGATGCGGCACCAGATACGCAGGCGTCACCTCCGACATAGACGGACCGAACGCGATGGTTTCATACTAATTGGCAGCTGGCCCCGCAAGGGGCCTTTTTCATGCCGTTCCGCCCCGTGGGAGGGCGTTCGGGGCGCTCATCGCAAAGCGCCAGCGCGGCAGACACGCAACGCCGCGTCAATCCAGGCTGCTGGCTCAACGGCAGAGCATCGGTCTCCAAAACCGGGGATGGGGGTTCGGTTCCCCCGCAGCCTGCCAATCGGAGAATCGCCCGCCGCACGGTGGGCTTTTTTCATATGAAAAAGGAGGGGCATGGGAGCGACATCCCAAAGCAAGCTCAAGTTCGAGGATTACGACGGCTTCGTGGAGAAGTTCAAGCCGAAGAAGACGACGGACGATTGCTACACGCCGCCCGAGATTTACGACGTGGTGGCGGATTACGTCACCGACCGCTTCGGCATCGCCCGCGCCGACATGGTGCGGCCGTTCTACCCTGGCGGTGACTTCGAGAGCTTCGATTACCCAGATGGGTGCTGCGTCGTGGACAACCCGCCGTTCTCCATCCTGCAGCGCATCAAGCGCTTCTACCGCGACAACGGCATCAAGTTCTTCATCTTCGCCCCGTCGCTCACGGCGTTCAGCGGTGCGCTCACGACCGAGTTCACGCACATCATCTGCGACGCGAACATCACGTACGCCAACGGCGCGGTCGTCCGCACGGCGTTCGTCACGAACATGGGCGGCGACATCGTCGCGGAATCGTGCCCCGAGCTGGGGGACCGCATTAACGCCAAGATGGACGAGATCAAGAGCCGCGCGACCAAGAGGCTTCCGAAATACGAGTACCCCGACGAGGTGCTGACCTCCGCGAAGCTCCAATGGTTCGCGGCGCATCACACGCCGTTCCAAGTGCGGCGCTCCGATTGCATCCGCATAAGCAAGCTCGAAGCGCAGGGCGGCAAGGGCATCTTCGGCGGCGGGCTGCTGCTGAGCGAGCGAGCCGCAGCAGAGCGAGCCGCAGCAGAGCGAGCCGCAGAAGAGCGAGCCGCAGAAGAGCGAGCCGCAGCCCACAAATGGGAGCTGTCGGAGCGCGAGCGTGCGATGGTTCACGCGCTGTCCAAACCCGTTGACTAAGGCGGTCCCCGCACGGGAGCCGCTTTTTTCATATCCAGCCGTCCAGCAGGGCGGCTTTTCTCATGCCCGCACGGGCGAAAACGACGCGCCGCACGGCGCAGGAAGGGGGCCATATGGCCGAGGACACCACCTCCACCGCCACCGAGCCGGTGGAGGGCAACGCGACCGAGCCGCAGGGCGACGGAGCGAAGACCGAGGACTGGAAGGCGAAGTACGACGAGCTGCTGAAGCAGACGCGCAAGCACGAGGACCGAGCCAAGGCCAACTACGCCAAGGCGAAGGCCTACGACGAGGCCGCGAAGCACGCCGAGGAGGCCGACGGGAAGCTCGCCGAGCTGACCGAGAAGGCCGAGAAGGCCGAGGCCGAGCTGGCCGCGATGAAGGCAGAGCGCGAGCGCGAGCAGGCAGTGGCGGAGGTCGCCAAGAAGTCGAACGTGCCCGTAGACGTCCTGAAGCTCATGCGCGGCGACACCGCCGAGGAGCTTGAGGGCGCCGCCGAGGCGCTGTCCGCCTACGTCAAGTCCCTCCACCTCTACCCGGAGGTCCCCGACGGCGGGGCGCACCCCGCGCCGCCCGTCACCAAGGAATCAATCAGCGCCATCAAGGACCAACGCGCCCGAATGAAGGCGCGCCGCGAGAACGCGAGCATCTACCGTTAGGAGAAAAGCAATGGCAGCACTTGAGAACCAGATCGCGCAGGCCGACGTCGTCACCGCGCTCGACGTCGAGTTCATCGAGAACTTCACCCACGACGTCAACCAGCTCATGGAGGTGCTGGGCATCTTCGGCGTCGAGACCATGAATGCCGGCACCGCCCTGTACCAGTACAAGGTCACCGGCTCCCTCAACACCGCAGAGGTCGCCGAGGGCGACGAGGTGCCCCTGTCCAAGTACACCGTGGCCAAGACCCCCATCGGCGAGCTGGAGACCAAGCCCTACCGCAAGCTCACCACCCGTCAGGCCATCCTCAAGGCCGGCTTCGAGAACGCCGTCCTCAAGACCGATGACAAGATGGGCAAGGACATGCGAGCCGACATCGTCAAGGCGTTCTTCGCGTTCCTTGGCGAGGGTACCGGCACCGCCGCCGGGGTCGGCCTGCAGGGGGCCCTCGCCCAGACCGATGCCGCCTTGGAGAACGCGCTGGAGGACAACAACGACTCCACCGGCCGCATCGTCCACTTCGTCAACCGCAACGACATCGCCGACTACCTCGCCACCGCGCAGATCACGACCCAGACCGTGTTCGGCATGACGTACATCAAGGACTTCCTCGGCGTGACGGACATCTTCGTAACCAACAAGGTCACCAAGGGCACCATCTACGCAACCCCCGTGGAGAACATCCACATCTACGGCGCGGACTTCGGCGCCCTCGCGCAGGCCGGCCTGTCCTACACCGTTCAGGACGGCGGCCTCATCGGCGTGCACCACGTCGCGAACTACGCCCGCACCTCCGCGGAGACCCACGCCCTGTCCGGCGTGTCCATGATCCCCGAGGTGACGAACTACATCGTCAAGGGCACCATCAACCCGGCGGAGGCCTAATGGGCGACTTGAAGAAGGCCGTCGTGCTGGTGAGTTACACCGACAAGCACACGGGCGAGGTCCATTGGTCAGGTGAGGACGTGGAGCTTCCCGATGACCGCGCAAAGGAGCTGGCCGCAAGCGGTCACGTGCGCGTGTCGGCTCCCAAGCGCAAGGCGACGGCCCGGAAGACCGCAAATAGCGAATAAGGAGCGTGACGCATGGCGGCATACGCTTTCTTCGAAGACTACGCAGCCCGGTACGCCGCCGAACCGACCGACGAGAAGCGCATCACCGTGCTGCTCGAGGACGCATCGGCCATCATCGACTCGATGCTCTCGGGCGGCACGGCGCCCGCCGCGCTGCTGACCTCCACCGTGTGCGCGATGGTCAACCGCGCGATGGCGGCGGCAGACATGGGCGGCATCTCGCAGTACAGCGAGGGCGCGATCGGCATGACCGCGAGCGTGACCTACGCGAACCCGCACGGGGACCTCTACCTCACGCAGGTGGAGAAGGACGCGCTGGGCATAGGCGGCGGCTGCATCGGCTTCTGCGACCTCACGGGCGGCGCGCGATGACGCGCGGGCTGCTCAGGGGGCAGGACGTGGAGGTCGTGCGCGTCACCGTCTCATACGTTGACGGCGAGCGCGTCGAATCGACCGAGCGCGAGACCGTTCAGAACGTGCTCGTGTGCCCGGGCGCGACAGCCGACAATGCGGCAAACGCACGCCCAGATGCTGACCGCGTGGCATACACGCTGGCGTTCCCCAAGGGCTACGACAAGCCGCTCAGAAACTGCCGCGCGGCCATCGGCGGGCGCGAGTTCGCCGTCATCGGCGACCCCCAGCCGTGCCGCGAGAACTGCCCCACGCAATGGTGGATGAAGGTGGAGGTGTCGCTCGTCGATGGCTAAGACCAAGGTCCGCATCAACAGCGCGGGCGCGCGCTCCATCCTCATGAGCGGCGCGGTGTCCGCAGAACTCGACAGGCGCGGCCAGGCCATCGCTCGCGCCGCGTGCTCCATGGCGAGCGCGGACACGCTTCGCAATCAGCCGTTCTCGGCGAACACCATGAACGGCATGAACCGCGCCCGCTGCATCGTGGGCACCGCGTCACCGCACGGCATCCGTCACAACAACAAGAACAACACGCTTATCAAGTCGCTGGGGGCTGGTCGCTGATGGACGTCGAGAAGGAGTTCCGCCGCGTGCTGGGCGAGTTGCCAGCCGAGGTCTACATCGACGTTCCCGAGACGCGCCCCGCCGAGTTCTACAGCGTTGAGCTGACGGCCACGACCATGGCGCACGCGGGCGCGCTCGCAACCTCCACCGTCGCGGTGCAGTGCTGGGCGGCGACCCGCAAGCGTGCGCGCGAGTTGTTCGACGCGCTTGCCGCAAAGCTGCCGTCGATCTGCTACGCGGACGGTGGTATCGGCTCCGCGACGCTCGAAGGCGGCTACCGCTTCGACGACCTGTCGAGCAGGACGCCACGCTACCAAGCGCTCATCAAGCTCAATCATTAATCGGCCCGCTTCGGCGGGCCATTTCTTTAAGGAGACAGTATGGCTAAATCCGAAGCCACCAAGAACGACGTGAACAACGTCTCCGACGGCACTGGCCTCGCGGGCGGTTATTTTTATCGAGCTCCTCTCGGCTCCACAAAGCCGACCGACCTCGAAGGCGCGCTCGACCCCGCGTTCAAGGTGCTGGGCTTCCTCTCCGAGGACGGCATGACGTTCTCCACCGAAGCCGATCGCGAGGAGATCAAGGACATGAACGGCGAGACCACCCATTCCGCCAAGTCATCTCATTCCGAGACCTTCACCGCGACGCTCGCCGAGGTCAAGAAGGGCACGCTGGCCGTCCAGTACGGCGAGGAGAACGTGGAGGACGCGGCGGGCAAGCTCACCGTCCATGTCACGGGTGACGAAACCGAGCGCGGCATCTACGTCGCCGAGTGCGTGCTGAAGAACGGTCGCCGCTGGCGCCGCCTCATCCACGACGCCCAGGCAACCGAGCTCGGCGACCTGACTGTGAAGGCGGGCGAGCTGTTCGGTCGCGAAACCACCTTCACAGCGTACAAGGACGCGACCAGCGGCGATTACTACACCGACTGGTTCGAGTCCACTGAAACTGGTGAGTAGCCATGGCGAAGCCCGATAAGCCGACCCTGGTGGACGGCATCAAGGTGGAGGTCACCGCCGACGCCTTCGACGATTTCGAGATCACCGAGTGCATCGCCGACCTCTACGACGAGGACGCGGACGACGGAGCGAAGACCGCCGCCGCGGTGAAGATGTACCGCCTCGTCTTCGGCAGCGACTTCCCGCGCATCAAGCGCGAGCTGCGAGCCAAGCACGACGGCAAGCTGACCAACGAGGTAATGAGCGCCTTCATGGCATCCGTCATCGAGGCCGTCAACGCAAAAAACTAATCGGGCTTGCACTTGCGCTCAAGCGGTGGGGCGGCGAGCTCCGAGCCGATTTCCAGCAGTACTACGGCCTGGACCTGGACCGCATGGGAACCGACTACAGCCGCCGCCACGCCGCCGTCCTCATGGAGCAGCTGCCCGCCGACAGCAGGACGGCGCGTGCCCAAAATCCCGAGGCGGAGTGGGGCACGACTGATTATCTGCTCTGGCGCATCGAGCACACGCTGCGCGTCATCGCGTGGCAATCGACCGAGGACGGGGCGAAGGGGCGCAGGCGCCCGAAGCCGCTCCCGACACCGGCTGATCGAGCGAGGGTCGAGCGCAAGCTGCAAGCGACCGATTTGGATTTCATCAACCGAAAACTAGGATACGTGGAGGTGGCCGATGGCAACTGAGTTGGCGACCGCGTACCTCTCGCTCATCCCCGAGCTGAAGGGCGCTGGCAAGTCCATCGCATCGCAGCTCGGCGGGGTCGATGTCACCCCGAGCGGACGCAGGATCGGCAAGTCACTGAGCGACGGAATCTCCTCCGGAATCGACTCGTCCGGCATCAAGCAGCTCGAGAACGCCGTCGCATCGGCCTCGCAGAAGGTTGGCCGCGCCATGGCATCCGAGAAGGACGCGACCAACCAGTTGAGCATCGCGCAACAGAGGCTCGTAGAGGTGCGCTCAAAGTACGCTGCCGGCTCCTCGCAGGTCATGGCCGCTGAAGCCAAGGTGGAGAGCGCCCAGCGCAAGGTCGCCAGCGCATCCGAGCGCACCAAGAGCGCCCAGGTGGAGCTGAAGCGCGCCCAGGAGCAGCTTTCTTCCGCGAACAAAAAGGTCTCGTCCTCATCCGACGACGCAAGTCGCGGCATCGCCTCGATGGGCAAAGCCGCTGGCTCGGTCAAGGGCGCGCTCGGCGCTCTCACGAAGGTCGCGGGCCCCGCCCTCGCGGCCATCGGCTTCTCGCAGCTCGTCGGCGAAGCCGCCGCCGCGACCGACGCCACGCAGAAGTTCAAGAGCACGCTCGACTTCGCGGGTCTCGGCACGTCGCAAATAGACGCCCTGAGCAAGACCACGCGCAAGTACGCCGACGAGACGGTCTACGCGCTGTCCGACATCCAGAACATCACCGCCCAGCTCGCCGCGAACAGCGTCCCGAATTACGGCAAGCTGGCGGAGGCCGCTGGCAACCTCAACGCCGTCGCTGGCGGAAACGCCGAGACGTTCTCGAGCGTCGGCATGGTGCTGACCCAGACCGCCGGCGCGGGGAAGCTCACCACCGAGAACTGGAACCAGCTGGCCGACGCCATCCCCGGCGCCTCGGGCAAGTTGCAGGGGGCCATGCTCAAGAACGGCGCATACACGGGCAACTTCCGCGAGGCGATGGAGAAGGGCGAGATCACCGCCGAGGAGTTCAACCAAGCCATCTTGGACCTCGGTTTCGAGGACGCAGCCGTCAAGGCCGCCAAGTCCACCTCCACCTTCGAAGGCGCGATAGGCAATCTTCAGGCCGCTGCGGTCGGCGGCATCTCCGACCTTCTCGCAAAGCTGCAACCGGCAATCACCGGGGCAATTAACGGACTCGTGCCAATGGTCGAGGGCGCGTTCAACGCCATCTCCGCAGGTGTCGGCTTCGTGGTCGACAACATCGACCTCATAGCGCCCGCCATCGCTGCCGTCTCTGCCGCTTTCGCCGGTTTCAAGGCCGCGACGTTCGTAACATCGCTCATGTCGAGCCTCGGCGGTCTTTCTGGGATGATCTCGACCGCGAAGACGGCGGCAACCGGCTTGTTCGCCGTGTTGGCCGCGAATCCCATAGCCATAGTGGTAGCGGCTGTCGCTGCGCTGGCGGCAGGGTTCATCGCACTGTATAACAGCAACGAGCAGTTCCGCAACGCCGCAAACGCGCTGTTTGCACAGCTGACGACGATTTTTGGACCGGCGTTTCAGCAAATCGGAGCAATGGTAGCGAATCTTGTTGCCGGCATCACGTCAACAGTCGGACCAGCGCTTACAAACATAATGACGATGGTCATGAGCGCCATGCCTACGATTCAGAATGCCATCAGCATTGCCCTCAGCGCCATCGGTGCCATCTGGAACGCGATATGGCCAACCTTGGCTGTTTTGGTCGACCACGTCTTCTCGACGATACAGAACGTCATAAGCACGGTGCTCGGAGTTGTTCAGGGAATCATCCAAGTAGTCACTTCTGCGATAAAAGGCGATTGGTCCGGCGTGTGGGAGGGCATCAAGGCAATCGCGTCCTCCGTCTGGGAGGGCATCAAGTCGACTGTCACGAACGGAATTAATACCGCCAAATCGATTATCAACTCCGTTCTTAACGCCATCAGCTCTATGTGGTCCGGAGCGTGGAACGCTCTCGGCGGATTCCTAAACGGAGCTTGGAACAGCTTCATCGAGACCGTATCTGGCGGCAACGAGCGCGTGATGGGGCTGCTCCGCGATCTGCCAGGAAAGATTACCAGCCTGTTTTCTGGCGCCGGTTCCTGGCTCATCAACGCTGGCAAATCGATTCTGAATGGCCTGCTCGATGGACTCAAGTCCGCATGGGGGAATGTAACCAACTTTGTCGGCGGCATCGGCGATTGGATCGTGTCCCACAAGGGACCGCCGAGCTACGACGCCGTGATGCTCACCAAGAACGGCGAGCTCATCATGCGGGGCCTGCTCGACGGCCTGACCACGGGCTGGGGCGAGGTCGAGGGCTTCATCGGCTCCCGCAACGCCGAGTTCTCCGCCGACTATTCGATAAGAGGTGGCGCGATGGCGTCTTCATGCACGCCTCATCCTGGCGCGCCCACGTACAACGTCTACCTCGACGGCCGCGCACTGCACGTCAACGACCGCGTAGCGGACGCGATGGAGCGCTTCGTTGACGTTGTCGTGGCCAGCTACGAGTAACAGGTATAGCAATCGAATCTAGGAGGCCGCATGGCACAGGGCGTTGCAATCAAGATGGGCTCCACCTTCTACGCCATCAACCTGGCGAGCTGGAAGGAGGATGTCGACGCGACCACGACGCGCATCCACTGGTCCTGCAACATCCAGTTCGGCAACTGGTACCTGTGGGGCGTCCGACTCCACGTCGCCATCGACGGGCACGAGGTCGGCCCGTGGGACGGCGCCTGCACCCACAGCGGCCAGGTCGTGATAAACGTCAGCGGAACGCGCGACATCGCCAGGGGCGACGCGGGCCGCGACATCAAGGTCGAGGCGTGGTCGGAGTCCCGCACGGTGAGCGGATACGGCGGCGTCGGCATCACCACGAGCTGCCACGAGTGGCAGAACGCGCCCGCCATCCCGTACGAGGTCCCAAAGTCCCCGAGCGACATGACCGCCTGGCGCAACAACGACCGCCAGAACGGCATGTCGTGGCGAAACAACCCCGAGGGCGTCGTAAAGAAGTACACGCAGCTCAAGGTCACGAGGACCGTTGACGGCGGCGAGTGGCGCGAGCTGAAGGTGCTGAGCCCAGACGCGAAGGGCAACCTCCCGACGAGCTTCACCGACAACGACGTGTACGCCAACCACCGATACCGTTACGCCGTCCACGCCGCCAACAACGCGGGATGGACCGCTGCCTCGCACTCCGACTACGTGTACACGACGCCCTCCGCGCCGAGCGGGTGCGGTGCCTCGCGCTCGTCCGACACCCAGGCCAAGGTCTGGTGGAGGCTCGGCGAGCGTGCGGAGCACACCTACGTCAACGTGCTGCTCGAGCGCCGCACGGACGAGGGCGGGTGGACGCAGATCGCCACGCTCGGCGGCGGGACCACCAACTACACCGACAACGGCATCAGCAGCAACCACCGCTACGACTACCGCGTGAGGGCGTACAACGGCCTCTACTCGGACTACAGCACCCAGCAGGGATACATCTACACCACGCCCGCCGCCCCCACCTCCGTGAGGGCTTCCGCCACCGGCCCGACGACGGTCAGCGTCTCGGTGTCGGGGCTCCCGCGCTGGGCCGACTCATACCAGGTCGAGCATCGCGCGGCCTCCGGGTCGTGGGGCGAGCGCAAGGCCGTCGAGTCGTTCCCGGTCGCCATGGCGTCCGTCGCGGGCGTCAACAGCTACCGCGTCAGATGCGGACGGGGCGGGCTGTGGTCGGGCTGGAGCGAGAGCGCCGGAATCACCACCGTGTCGGTGCCTTTGGCGCCGTCGGTGTCGGGCATCTCGGCCGTCTACGCGCTCGGCGGCTCGGCCGCGGTCTCTTGGTCCCCGAACCACCAGGACGGCTCGGCGCAGACAAAAGCCGAGGTTGAGGTCGTCAAGCCCGGCGGCTCGACATCGACCGTCCCGGTGCCCGGGGCGACCGCCTCCGCGGAGGTCCCGCTCGACGCCGTTGGGACGTGGAAGGTGCGCGTCCGCACGCACGGCGCGCACTCCGATTGGGGCGCGTGGAGCGGGTACCTCGAGTTCTCGGTCGCGGCGCTTCCCGTCGTGACGATCACCGGCCCCTCCACCGACTCGGCCGTGGTCGAGGTGGTTCCGTTCAACGCGACGTGGGAGGTCGTGGACGCCACCGGGGTCGCATCTCAGGCGCTCAGGCTACTGTCGCCGGAGGGGTCCGTTCTCCACGAGGTCGAGCTCGCCCCGGCAGCCAGGTCGTATGAGTTCCGCGCGGGAACGTACCTGCCCAAGAACCTCGGGCGCTACACCGTCGAGGTCTCGGTGCGCGGCGGCTCGACGCTGGGCGCCACCGCGCGACGTTCTTTCACGGCGGATTACGCCGAGCCCGCTCGCCCGGCGCCGCGCATCGCGTACACGCCGGAGCTCGGAGTGGACGTGGAGGTGAGGTTCGGCCTCGACTCGTGGTCGGTCGATGGCTGGGAGCTCGTCGCGCCTGAGCTGCTCCCGGACGAGGACGGGATTCCCGTGCTCTCCGGCCTGGACGTGTCCCAGGACGGCGTGATGGCCTTCGGTCCGGTCCTGCCCACCAGGGCCGCGTCCGTCGTGCGCCTCATGCCGGACGGCACGCAGTGGCTGGTGTCCGACGCGATGCTGGACGGCGGCGCCGCTCGCGACCCGCTCCCGCCGCTCGAGACCGATTACAGCTACCTCGTGACCGCGTATAGCGAGGTCGGCACGGCCACGACCTGCGAGGTCCCCGCGAGGGTCGCCGCCGACGCCGTGGCAATCAACTTCGGCAGGGCCGCGTCCGGCTTCATACCGCTCAGGTACGACGTGGAGTGGAGCCGCGACTACGAGCTCTCGACAGAGCTCATGGACTTCGCCGACGGAGGCGAGGCGGGCGGCCTGCCGACCGCGTACACGACCGGCGCGGCGTCCATCAAGGGGTCGCTGTCGGCGACCGCGCTCGGCAGGGAGGACCACGACGCGCTGGACGCGCTGGCCCGCCGCCATGCGGTGGCGTGGGTCCGCGACCCGCACGGGCGCCGCGCGCTGTGCGCGATCGGGCTCGGGTTGTCTGGAGGCGTCCCGCGCGACGTGGCGGGCGTGAACCTGTCTCTCACCGAGACCGCGTGGAGGGAGGCGTGGGATGGCTGAGGTCGATTGGTCGGAGCCCTTTCACAGCGAGTACCGCTTCATGCGCGTGTCGCGCTCCGGCGGAGCCGAGACGGCCAGGCTCGCGGGCTTCCTTGACGGCGGGTCCATCGAGCGAAACGCCGACACCCAGGTGAAGGAGAAGGGGTCGGTCGTCCACAGCGGGCCGCTCGACGTCGGCGCCGACCTCGTGCGCGTCTACCTGGACGCCACGGGCATGTACACGGGCTGGTCGGCATCGGTCTCGCTCGGCACCTTCCTGCCCTCCACGACATCCCGCGACGTCGAGGGCGCGGTGTCGACATGCAAGGTCGATTTGACCGGCCGCCTGGGAGAGCTGGCGCAAGACCAGTTCGAGCGGCCGATCTCCATCCCGGCGGGGTCGGACCCCGTGGCCAAGGCGGTTGAGATTGCGCGCGGCGCGGGGCTTGAGGTCATCGCCGACAGCTCGCCATACCGCCTCTCGACCGCGTGGACGTTCGGACTCGACAACGAGGACGGAGAGAGCAAGCTGGACGCGGTGAACGACCTGCTCGAGATCGCTGGTTTCTCGTCGGCGACGACCGACCCGATGGGCCGCGTGCTCATGCGCAGGTACGCGCCGCCGGGGGAGCGCGAGCCCGTCCACACATTCAGGGAGGGCAGGGACGCCAGGTTCCTGCGCTCGATGACAGACGAGCGCGACGCCTCGAACGTCGCCAACGTCGTGGTGGCCGTCTACAGCGACCAGGATTCGACCGTCATCGGCACCGCCGTCGATTCAGACCCGCGCTCGCCGTACTCCACCACATCAATGGGGCGCCGAATCGTCGCGCGCTACGAGTACAACGACGCCGCCACCCAGCGGCAGGCAGACGCGAAGGCAGTCGAGCTTCTAAAGACGAATCAATCGGTCGTCCGGCGCGTGACGTTCACTCATGCATACGCGCCCCTGACGGTCGGGGATGTCGTGTCGATGGACTACGCCACCGGCGGCGTCCGCGAATCGCTCGCCATACGCACGCAGGCGATCGACCTCGGCGCCGGATGCACGGTCAAGTGCGAGGGGAGGAGCTATGGACGCTGAGGGGCGCATCGACGCCGCCGCCCGCAGGCTCGCGGGGAGCATCCCCAGGCAGCGCCGCAGCCAGACGGTCACGACCTACGGCACCGTCAAATCGGTCTCCGGCTCCACCATGGCGGTGGAGGTGGCGGGCGCGACGCTCGCCGTGCCGTGCACGTCAGCATGCTCGGGGGCGTCCGGCGGTGACCGCGCGGTGCTGGTCAGCTCGGGAAACAACACGACCGCCGTCGCGGTCATCAGGAAATAGGGAGGCCGGATGGCATCTAGAACAGACAAGCTGCTGACGCGCTTCAACGAGCTCGGCACGAAGGAGATATGGGCCGCCCGCGTCGGAGAGGAGACCATCACGATCGCCGGCGCCGACGGCAAGGCCGAGGCCGAGCGCCGCACGAACGAACAGGAACGCGTGGCATCAGAGGCGGCGCGAGAATCCGCCGAGGCGGCTCGCAAGGGGGCCGAGGCTGAGCGCGCAGCCAAGGACGCCGATCGCGACGCCGCCACCAGTGCCGCGAACACCGCCGCGCTCTCCGCATCGTCCGCCGCACAGGCTGCGGAAGCGAACTCCGCCCTGGCGCACGAGCAGGCCAACGCGGCGAGCGAGGCGGCAGCGCAGGCGAGCGCCGCCGCCCGCCTGACGAAGCCGTATTTCATCCAGAGCGCCGAGCCGCAGTACCCCGACCGCGTCGACGGTGGCATGTGGGTGGAGACATCCGGCGCGGCCGTCGCGTCAGTGAACCGCTGGGACGCGGGTAGCCGGGGCTCGGCCCTCTACCCGTCGGCGGCCACGTACCCGCAATCGACCACGTTCCCCGCCCCGAGGGGCGCGTGGGCAAAGTTCACCGTCTAGATAGGAGAATGGAAATGGCAGAAGAGACCACCACCGCGCAGACCCCCGAGATCGACCCCGGCATGGCCGTCGTGCCCGAGGGGCCTGGCGTCATGGACGTGCCGACGATTATCCCGGAGCTCGAGCACGCAGCCTCCGTCCTAGCCACAGACGTGAGCTTCGCCAAGAAGACGTGGAGGGACGGCGAGGTCGGCGCGACCCCCATCACCGCCGCCGAGCTGAACCGATTGGAGCAGGGCGTGTCCGACCTGACGGCCGCCGTGAACGCGCTCCGGGATTCCGTATCCCAATCACCGCTCGCCGGCGTCAAGAGATTCATGATGAATACGGGAAAAACCAAGGTGACCTTCCATTCAGACGGAGGGCACAGGTGCTTCCTCGCATTCTCCTCTGGCAACAGCAGCCCGTGGCTCGTGCTGTACGCTCACAATACCGTGAGCGGCGGCTTTCAAAAGCTCGGCAACGTCTCAGTGGAAAAGAACGGGGATGATGAATGCACCATAACAGCTGTGCAATGGAGCCATGTCATGATCATCCCGTTGTCCGGCACGATTGAGATTGCCGATGTGTAGCCTTCCGCTGTGCCCGATCATGGGGATTCGGCCTAAGAATTATCGGCATGCTACTTGGTCCACTTGTGTTCCCAGTTCGACTGCCCATTGCGCATTATGTCGTAGGAGATTACAGACCCCGACCACGACAACTGATGCAGATCTCCGCTTGAATCGATTGTTTGGACGATTGGCGAGTCCTTGCTCATTCCGAGTCTTACTTTAACCCCATTAGTGAACATGATTCGGGATACGGAAGGCCGTCATGCGTTGGTCCACAACCTGATTTTGAGACCCTTCACGGTCGTATTCGGCTGACCAAGCACCCAATAGCCCATAAGGCTGAAAGGCGAGACTGGGGTCACGGACGTGTAAGTCACAAGGTCGAGCCTGACGATGTTCTTAGTCGAGTTTCCGATGGCCGTCATGAACTCCGGAACGGTGACAAGCGATAAGTAGCCCTGGTCGCCGATCAGGGCGTCTCCGATCTCGACGGTGACGGGATGGCCTACGGAAGGCCCTACACCGCATTAAGTATCGCGTCACCGACCTCCTCCATGCTCCTGCGCATGGCGTCCGCGAAGCAGTCCTGCGCCCTCTGCACCACCGCCCTCGTGCTCATGAGGTAGTGCTGGAGGCACATGCTCACGCTCGTGTGCCCGAGAGCTACCGACACGTCGGCGAGGGCCGCGCCGCCCTCTATGGTCAGCGTCGCCCACGTGTGGCGCAGGCACTCCATCGAGCAGCGGCCCAGCCCCATGCGTCGGAGGAACCGCTTGAACCTGCTGTAGATCTGGCGCGGGCTCAGGTCGCCGCGAATCCTGCCCTTGCGTCGCTGGCCGCGCAGCTGCCGCAGCCTCTCCAGCGCGAAGCGCGGCAGCTTGAGTCGGCGGTCGGAGAGGCGCGTCTTGCACCCGTACTCCACCGTGCCGCCCTGAGTGCTGTGCGCGCCCCGCTGCACGTGCACCCATCCGCTCCGCCAGTCTATGTCGGACCAGTCCAGCCCCGCCGCCTCGGACGGTCGCAGGCCGAGCACGGCGGCGCACAGCACGACTGCCTCCCACGGCTGGCCGACCGCAGCCCTGAGCACGGACGCCTCCTCGCGCGCGTCCATCGACTCGCGCCTGTACACGGGCTTGGCGGGCAGCTCCACGCCCTGAGTGGGGTCGAATATCTCCAGGTCGTACGCGCGGATGGCCCAGCGCATGACCTGGCGCAGGCACTTGAGGGCCTTCTCGGCGGCGCCGGGCAGCTCGAACCCGTCCACCCACTCCTGCACCTCGCGCCGCCTGATGGACTCCAGCTCGCGCGTGCCCCACTTGGGCAGCACGTGGCACCTGAGCCCCGACACGTAGCCGTCCAGTGTGGTTTGGCGGAGCTTCTTGCTTTTGGCCTCCAGATACCGCTCGCAAATGTAAAAAACGTCCATTTCTTTCCTTTCATAGACAAATTTCATCGGTCGGAATCCCAGACCGTTTTACTCCCCGGGGCGCTGAAACGGCCTGGGTTTTTCTCCGTGGCCGCCCACGTCCCCAAAGCGGGGGAGGGCGGCCTTTTCATCGTCCGTGACGCACGCGGGGAGGTGATTCACGCCAATGGAAGAACTCGTAGGCACGGCGGCCAACTACCTCGTCACGGCCGTCCTGGCGGCCCTCGTGGGCTGGCTCGGCTCGCAGATGCGCCGCGAGCGCGACGAGCGCCGTGACCGCAGGGCGCACGACGACGCGATGGAGATGGGCATGAGGGCGCTCCTGCGCCAGCAGCTCATCGACTACCACCGCGAGTACGTCGTGTCGGGCGGGCCGTGCCCCGTGCGCATCAAGGAGCAGGCGACGTCCGTCTACAACGCCTACCACAGCCTCGGGGGCAACGGGACGGGGACCCAGCTGTGGGAGGAGATCATGCGCGCCCACGTGGACGCGCCGGAAGAGAGCTAAGGAGAACCGAATGACCAAGCAATACAAGCTGCCCGCGAGGGCGTACGCCGCCCTCAAGTGGACGGGCCTCATCGCCTGCCCGGCGCTCGCGACATTCGTCGGCGTGGTCGGCCCCGTGTGGGGGATGCCGAACGTCGACGCCATCGTTACCACCGTGAACGCCGTGGGCGTGCTCATCGGCGCGCTCGTCGGGTATTCCGCCGCGACCGCTAAGGAGGCCTAGCCATGGCGGACTTCGAGAACGTGCAGCCCGACGAGTACAAGCTGCTCGGCATGAACTTCACCCCGGGTCGGCCGTGGGGCATCAAGTACATCACGATCCACCACATGGCGGGCGACCTCGACGCCGACCAGTGCAACTCCGTGTGGCGCAAGGCGGGGACCTCGGCCCATTACAGCGTCGACCGCGGCGGCAAGATCGTGCAGCATGTGAACGACACCGACCGAGCTTACGCGTGCGGCGACGGCGTGGGCGTGCAGTCAGGTGGCAACGACTGCTCCATCAGCATCGAGCACGCAAACAGCGGCTCGAACCCGTGGACCGTCCACGACGCCGCCATCGAGAGCGGCGCCCACCTCGTGGCCGCGCTCTGCAAGTACTACAAGCTCGGCCGCCCGCAGTGGGGCGTGAACGTCTTCCCGCACAAGCACTGGAAGGCCACGGCATGCCCAGGCGAGCTCGCCGGCTCACAGAACGCGAAGTACATGCAGCGTGCCCAGGAGTGGTACGACGCCATGTGCGGAGGCAAGCCCGCCCCCGCCCCGGCGCCCCAGCCTCAGCCCGCCCCCCAACCCACGCCGTCCCGAAAGCCGCTCGGCAAGGTCGACGTGCGCTACGCGCTGCGCAACCTCAACGGGGGCTGGAACGCAGAGGTGACGAACTTCGGCGAGGGCGCGGACGGCTTCGCTGGCGTACCAAACGGGCAGCACGACCTGCTCTACGTCAAGGTCGACAAGGGCTCCGTCAAGTACCGCGCCCATATCGTCGGCGGCGGCTGGCTCGACTGGGTCACCAAGGGCGACCCCGCAGACACCGTGCACGGCTGCGCAGGCGTCCCCGGCCGCGCAATCGACGGCGTGCAGGTCTACTACACGACCCCCGACGGCTTCGAGTACCAGCAGGCGTGGTACCGCTCGCAGACCAAGTGCCGCGCGGGCTGGCTGCCCGTGTGCTGCGACGACGGCGGCTCCGTCAAGGGCCACGACGGCTGGGCGGGCGTCCTCGGGGAGCCGCTGGACCGCCTGCAGATCGCCATCTGCGACCGCAACCCGTTCTGATGGGCGGCGCGATCGTCATCTGCTCGCTGTGCGCCGCCGCGCTCGCGAGCTGCCCCCTCGACCGACTCAAGTGACGCACCCCTCCACTGCCCATCGGGTGGTGGAGGGGGCTTTTTACGTTCTTACGCGGCGATTCCGAAGCCCCACGGCGTGGGGTAGATGCCGTGTTCTCCCAGCTGTTTCGAGCGTCTACCAAACTTGAATTTGGCGAACCATGCTCCATGTGGTTCGCCATTTTGCTGTTTGCGCAGGTCTGGAGTGGATGTGACGCTCAAAGTTGGCGCGTGCGTTGCATACAGGGGCATCGAGTGTGCCGTTGTCGCCTGAGGGCGAAGCCCTGCAAGGGGCTATCTGCTGCCCTTGGACGGGATTGAGGCTGTGCACGTACCGTCTCGCACAGCCTCAATCCCGTCCAGTGTTTTGGCCTGTTGGTGTAGGCTGTGCGAGACGATGGCCCGCACAGCCTACATTTCATCCATGGGCGCTGCTACTGGTACCTCAGGCACTCGACGGGGTTGAGCTTTGCCGCGCGGCGCGCCGGATAGTAGCCAAAGACGAGGCCGATGAGAATGGAGATGCCGACGGCGATGGCGATGGCGCCCGGTTCGATAGCCGGCGTCAGGGCGGCGCCCGTCGAACCCATGCCGGTCATGCTTCCCAAATCGAACCCCATTGCGCCGGCGCCCCATGCGAGCCCCCAGGCGATCCCGTATCCAGCGAGCGTTCCCAAGATACCGCCCGTCACGCATAGGGCCGCGCTCTCGGCGAGGAACTGCATCGTGATATCGCGCCCGCGTGCCCCGAGTGCGCGGCGCACGCCGATCTCTCGAATGCGTTCCGTTACGTTGGTGAGCATCATGTTCATGATGCCGATGCCACCTACCAGCAGCGAGATGCCCGCCACTGACCCCATCATCAGCTGGAAGGACATCATGAACGTATCGAGCTGGTCGATCGAGGACTTCATCGACCACACCGAGATCATGGACTCACGGTCCTCCTCGGCGATGTTCTTGAGCTGGCCCACCTGCTCGATCGTGCTGGCCTGGATCGCGTCGATGTCGACGCCTTCGCGCGCCAGGCCGACGACGCTCGAAAGATACTCCCAGCCTTGGGAAAAATCCTGCAGCACGGTGTCTTTGGGCATGTAGATGTTGCAGTAGTCCGTGCCCGTCATGCCGTCGTCAAGCACGCCGAGCACCGTGTAGCTCTTGTTGTTGAGCTGGATGGTCTTGCCGATGGCCTCCGCCCCCGGGCTGCCGAAGAACGCCTCCACGCCGTTGCGCCCGATGAGTGCCACGCGGCTGCTCGCCTCCGCTTCGAGAGAGGTGAATATGCGACCCTCGGCGAGCTTCGAGGCCGCCCCGGTTATTTCGAGAAACTCCGGGCTGGCCCCGGTGATGCCCGCGTTGATGGTTTTGTCTCCCAGCTGCACCTGCGTGAAGCTGTCATAGGTCCCCTCGATCGCCTCGTAATCGGGCAGGAGCCGCTCGAGGTCATCGATGTCGTCGTCGGTGAGCGGATATCCGCAATTGATGTACACGATGCGCGCGGCGTTAAGTCCCATGCCGCTGATGAGGCTGTTGCGCACGCCGCCGATGAGCGACGTCATGGCGATGACGGCGGCGATGCCGATGACGATGCCGAGGATGGTGAGCAGGCTGCGACCTTGATTCGCCTCAAGGGAGCGCAACGCCTCACGGGCAAGATCGGTGAAGTTCATCGGGTTCCTCCGTTCGACGCGGGGAAGTGGGCGGGCTGCGCCGGGATATAGGCCCCGTCGAAGATGCGTCCATCGCGGATCTGCACCGCGCGGTCGGCCTCCGCCGCGATGCCCGCGTCGTGCGTGATGAGCACGATGGTCTTCCCGGCGCGCTTGAGGGCGTGGAAGGTGTCCATGACCTGGCGCCCGGTGGTGGAGTCGAGGTTTCCCGTCGGCTCGTCGGCGAGGATGATCGCAGGGTCGTTCACGAGCGCTCGGGCGATGGCGACGCGCTGCATCTGGCCGCCGGAGAGCTCGTTCGTGCGGTGGTCGTAATGGTCGACGGGCAGGCGCACCGACCGCAGCGCGTGCACGGCGCGCATCTCGCGATCGCGACGGGGGACATCGGTGTACGCGAGCGGCAGCATGACGTTGTCGAGCACGCTCATGCGGGGCAGCAGGTTGAAGCTCTGGAAGACGAACCCGATGCGCAGGGCGCGCACCTCGGCGAGCTCGTCGTCGGTGAGTTCCGCCACGTTGAGGCCCTCCAGCAGGTATTGCCCGGACGTGGGCGTGTCGAGGCACCCCAGGATGTTCATGAGGGTCGATTTTCCGGAGCCCGAAGGGCCGGTGATGGCCACGAACTCACCGGGCATCACAGTGAGCGATATGTCGTGCAGGATGTGCGCCAGACCCGCATCACTCTCGAAAATCCGATGGATGTGGCGGATGTCGATGACGGGGCGTCCTGTCATGAGAGCACCGCCATCCCGCCGTCCTCGACCATCATGTCCTCGTTTCCGGCCCCACCCGCGATCACCAGCACATCGCCGTCGGAAAGGGGCGATTCGGGCATGTCGGGGTTTTGGTCGACGGCGGCCCCAGAGGGCTTTCCGATGACGGCGAAGTCGTCGTTCTTGGCGATGACGTCGACGTCGACGCGCTTAGTCGCATGCGTCTCGGGGTCGGTCTCGACGTTCACGTAGTAGGTCTCTCCGTCGTCGGTGAGTAGCGCCATGGCGGGGACCATCACGACATTGTCGAGCTGTTGGGTGGTGAGCGAGACCTCTGCTGTCATGCCGGGCTTGAGGCGGGCGTCCGGCGCGTCGATGAGGATGTCGACGGCGAAGGTGGGGGAGCCTCCCATGCCGTCGTAGGACATCATCGAGGAGTCGCCCGACGCGATCGAGGCGATTGCGGTGACGCGGCCGCTCATGGTGACGTCGGGGAATGCGGGGCAGGTGATGACCGCCGTCTGGTCCACGGCGACGCTTGCGATATCCTGCTCGTCCACCTGGATGGTCACTTTCATCTTGGAGAGGTCTGCGATCTGCATCAGAGGGCCACTCGTGCCGTTTGCCCCGCCGATGCTGTCGGAGACGTCGGCGCCCACCTGCGCGTTGAGCGCGACGATGGAGCCGGACGCGGGCGCTTTCACGGTGCGCAGAGCGGCTTTGGCGACCGCGTCGTCATAGGCCGCTTGTGCGGATTCGACGCCTGCTTGGGCGGTGTTGACGGCCGCCTGTGCGCTGGCGGTGTCGTCGACGGGCTGCACGGTCGGGTCGTTCGTGGGTTGAGAGGAGGCCTGTTTTGCCTGGTTGAGGGTTTGCTGGGCGAGGCTGAGCTCGGCCTTCGCCTGTTTGAGGGCGCGCTCCGCCTCTGCGACGGCTCGGTCGAGCTCGGGGTTCTTGATGGTCATGAGGACATCACCCTCGTTGACCTGCTGGCCGGCCACCACGTTGATCGACTCGATCTGCCCCGTCACCTCAGGGGTGATCACCGTCGAGGACATGGGCTGCAGGGTGCCCTTGGAATCGATGACCGTGGTGAACGTCCCCTGCAGCGCGAAGTCCGTGACGGCCTCCATGATCTGCTCGGGTTGGCGGTTGAGCACGTTGATGGCGACGGCTCCTCCGAGGATGACCGCGCCCGCGATGCCGGCGATGATGGCCCGGTGGATCAGCTTCTTGCGCCTGCGCTCCGCCCGCTTCGTCTTGAGGGCCGCATAGGCCTCGGCGTCGGTCCCTTCCAGGGGGATCTCGCCGGCTGCGTCGGGTACCTCGTCGCTCTGTGCGGCTTGGGCCCCGTCGGCGGGCACGCCCCGCGCGATGACGGGAATCATCTCGGGAAGTTTGAGCTTGCGCGTGGGCTGCGGTGCGTCGTTCAAGGTGCTGAGGAACTCGTCGGTCGCGTTGTCGCGTTCGGGGGTGGAGTCGGCCATGGAAGATCCTTTCGTTGCGGTTCGCCTGCGTGCGCGGGCGACCTTACGGGTCGGGGTGGTTGAGGACGAGGCTCGGGGTTCACCTCAGTGTGAGGCAGTCCCTTGCTTGAGGCGACAGAGGACCGTGCGTCAAATCGCGTCCTCGCGCAACGTCTGCACGATGGAGCCGGCGCTCGACTTGCGTAAAGCGTAGTAGGTCGACAAGGCGAGCACGAGCACGACTACGCCTACGGCGGCAAGCACCCAGCCGAGCGGCACGACGAAGTGCAGGCCCTCGAAGCTCATCATCATCGCCTGATAGGTGAAAAACGTCACCACTGCGCCGAGTATCAGGCCAAACAGGAGCCCTCGCCAGGCATACGATAGGCACTCGAGCGCGATCATGCGATAAAACGCGCGGTTGCCCATGCCGACGCTTTTGAGCATGGCGAACTCGCGGCGCCGCAGGATGATCGAGTTCGTGAGCGTGTTGAACACGTTCGCCACGGCGATGGCGCCAGTGATCAGGATGAAGCAGCTGATGAACAGCTGCACCGTCTCGGCCATGAGGTGCGTCCTGCGCGCGTGCTCGGCGTTGTTCGCGACGTACGTCCGGTACCACTCCGTCCCCGTGAGGTCGTTCGAGATGATGGAGTTGATCTGCGTCTCGGCCGCCCGAGCGTCCTGGGCGTCGACGGACAGGTACGCGTACATCGTGTTGCCGTAGTATCCCGCCTCGCTGTGGAAGGCAAACGGGGTCGCCAGGGCGCCCGTGTCGAGGTGCTCCACGATGTCCTCGGAGCCCGTGGCGAGCGTGGGCAGCGCGGTGGCGGGAAGCACGAGGGTGGGCCACACGGATGCGTACGACTGGATGCAGTCGGGGAACGTCTTTACGATTGCCCCAACGGGCAGCGTGTATGACTGCTCGAGGACGTTGGGCAGCGGCTGGGAGATCATCTCGCTTATCAAGTTGCCCTCGTCGTCGAATGATGTGGCGTTGTCGGCGCTGCCCTCGTAATGCGCGATGGGCTCGCCGCTCTCGTCGACGTCGACGCCGACAAAGATCCCGTCGTCGATGGGGGAAATGCGTGTGAACAACGTCGCCTCTCCGGTGCCGGTGAACAGGTCGCTGACCGTGTAGCGCCTGCCATCGTTGGATTGCGTTCCGTTGAGGGCGACGGCGATCGGTTGATCGGGGTTGGAGTAGCGCTCGGCGTCCAGGCCGTTGTCGTTGAGGATCGCCGTCCACGATGCCGGGTCGACGAACAGCGCCGCGATGGGTGCGTATGCCGAGCCGTCGGCTGCCTCGCCCCGGTCGGGCATCTCGTATTCGTCTCCATGCGACGACAGCGCTTCGATGTCGAGCATCCCCGCCTCAAAACGCCCGCTCAGCGACGTGTAGATCACGTAGCCCCTGCCCGTCGCGCCCTCGACGTCCGAGAGGGAGCGATAGGCGCGGTCGATGGCGGCGAGCCCGTCGGCGGTGGTTTCGTCTTGGGACAACGTCCTGTTGAGAGTGATTTCTATGTCGCTGCCGCCCGGGTCCACGACGTTCGTGAGGTAGCTCAGGTAATGGGAGATGCCTCCCGAGATGATGATGAGGGCCACGGAGACTGCCAGAGACGCCACGGCGACACGTCCCTTGGAGCTCGCCCGCGTGAGGTTGCGGTGCGCGAGGAGCCCCGGCACGCCCATGATGCGCAGGCGCAGCGCATCGAGCGCCTTGATACGGGGCAGTCTGTTTCGCGCCGCGGGACGGGCGGTGTGATCGCGCCTCGTCGAGGTGCGTGCGCGGCGCTCGGCACGGGTGAGGCGAACGTCGCGGCTCGCGCGGATGGCGTCGACTGCGGAGGTGCGGCTGGCGCGCCAGGCGGGGACGGCGGCGCTGACGAGCGCCGTCACGAGCGCGAGGGCGGCGCACAGCGCGATCACGAGCGGGTGGATGGAGATCGTGGTCAGTCCCGTATTCGCGAAAGCCTCCTGGTCGATGAGCATCCCGATGCCCTCGCCGGCAATGTTGAAGACCACGAAGGTGCCTGCGAGACCCGCGACCAAGCCGAGGGGAATGCCGATGCAAGCTAGGATCAGCGCCTCGGCATACACGGTGCGGCGGAGCTGCCTCTTGCTCGCGCCCAGCGAGGAGAGCAGGCCAAACTGGCGCGTGCGCTCGGACACCGCGATGGCGAACGAGTTGTAGATGAGGGATACGGACGCCACGACGACCACGGTGGAGAGGATGGCGGCCAGGGTGTAGAGGGTGCCCCAGATGGAGCGGTCGTCGGTGATGCCCTGGTAGCGCAGGAGGCTTTCGTGCGTGTAGGCACCGGTCGTCCAATTCTCGAAAGGCGTGTCGGAGAGGTTGCCCCAAGACTGCATCGCCGTGTCGTGGCCGGTGTAGTCGTCGATGAACTCGTTGATCTCGGCCAGGTTGGTGAGATTGGTCGTGACATATACGCTCGTGGAGCGCGCAGGCGCGTCGGGCGACGATGCGAACCCGAGGTAGCCGGGGCCGCTCGAGCCCCATTGGTCATACGATTTCGATGTGGCGGGGCCGTAGAATCCCACCACGGTATAGGATGCGGGCGATGTTGCGTTGGCGAGGTATTCGGAGATGACATCGCCGTTGGCGGTCTCGGTGGTGTAGAGCGTCTCAGTGTAAAGGCAGGGAGCCCCTGCTCCCGATTCCAAGTCGAGGACCATGCGCTCGCCGAGTGCCAGCTCGATGCTGCTGCCGATTTCCAGGCCGCCGTCCCACGCCGCGCGCGGAACGCTGTCGTCACGGCCTGTGGCCGGCAGGCTGTCGTAGAGCCAATTGCCCGCATCGACGGTCATACCCTTTAGGTCCTGGTTAAGTACGATCTCGTTGGGTTTGCTCGGCGCACGGCCCTCGGTAAGGTGGGGCAGGGGTTTGAGGTCGCCGACGGCGTCTTTGCTCGGCCACTCCTGCACGCTGAGATAGCGGCCCCAATATCCCTGGAAGCTCTCGGGCATGAGCGCATCGCCATATGAGACGCGCTCGAAGCTGCCGATGACGCGGGGGTCGTTGCGCAAGCTTACGAGCTCCGCGTCGGGGACGTTCACCAATTCGACCTGCCATGTGCCATCGGTGAGGATTTCGGCTTTGAGCAGGCCGCTGTAGAGCGTCGCGACGCTTGTGAAAATCGCGGTGATGAGCGCGCACGACAGCGCGACGCCGATGATGGAGACGATGGTGCGCGATCTGTTGAGCTTGAGGGAGCGCGCCGCGAAGCGCCAGAATATGCCCCGGTGCGCGGTGGCCATGGTGTTGCCCAGGCCCGATGCGCCCGAATCGGGGGATGTGCTGTGTGTAGTTCGCATCTTAAGCCCTCCGCTCGTCGCTCACGATGCGGCCATCCTCGATGGCGATGACGCGGTCGGCCATGAGGGCGACGTCCTCGTCGTGCGTGATGACGATGAGCGTCTGCTTGAATTTGCGATTCGACCCGCGCAGCAGGCTCATGATCTCGGCGGAGTTCTTGGAGTCGAGATTGCCGGTGGGCTCGTCGGCGAGAACCACCGAGGGCGCGTTCATGAGCGCGCGCCCGATGGCGACGCGCTGCTGCTGGCCGCCGGAGAGTTGGTTGGGCAGGCAGTGCTCGCGACCTGTGAGACCGAGAGCCCGCACGAGGGCGAAGAGGCGCTGCTCGTTGACGGAGCGGCCGTCCATGAGCACGGGAAGCGTCATGTTCTCCATGACGCTGAGGACGGGGATGAGGTTGTAAAACTGGTAGATGAGGCCGACCTCGCGACGGCGGAAGACAGCGAGCTGCTCATCGGTGCTCGCGAAGATGTCCTGGCCCTGGAGCTTGACTGTGCCTGATGTGGGGCGGTCGACACCGCCCATGAGGTGCATGAGCGTGGATTTGCCCGATCCGGAGCTTCCGATGATGGCGATGAACTCCCCGGCTTCCACCGAGAAACTCACATCATCAAGGGCGGTCACGGCGGTGTCTCCCGTGCCGTACACGCGGGTGAGATGCTCAACGGTGAGGATGTTCATTGCCGTCCTTCCAACGTGCGTACTACTGCTTACCATACTGGCCGACGGCCCTTGCCATGCCATGACCGCCGCATGACAGATTTGTCATGCTTATCGCCACTGGTTGGATGTTGGGGCCCTGTGTGCTCTGTGGGGACGGGTGCGGGATTAGTCATCGACATGACTAATCCCGCACCCGTCCCCACAGAGCACATCTCTACACGACCGCCTTGAAGAACACGATGTTGAAGGCGGCGCCGCATACGGAGCCGGATGCATCGCGCACGTTCTCCGCCGTCAGTGTGCCCCCTTGGGCGGTGACGAGCCCCTTCGCAAGCGCAAGGCCGATGCCGACGCCCGCTGGGTTGACGTCGGAGGCAGTGCACGCGTCCGTCTCTCCGCGGTAAAACCGCTCGAAGATATGGGGGAGGTCGCTCTCGGTGATGCCGGGACCGGTGTCTTCAACTCGTATGCGGCACGCCAAGACGTCCTCAGATGCCGTCACGCGCACACAGCCGCCGGCGGACGTGTGCTCCATGCAGTTCTTGAGGATGTTTCCGAGCGCCTCAACGCTCCAGGTGAGGTCGCCGGTAAAGCTGGCTCCCGGCGCGACATGCGACTCGAAGTGCACGTCGGCGATGTCGAACCCGACGGCGAGCGGCTCAAAGCTCCGCTTGACCAGGTCTTCGACATCAACTGGGGCCTGTACCAACTTGATCACGCCCGCATCGATGCGGGCGAGCTTGAGCAGGGCCGCGACGAGGTCCTCGACGCGGCCTTGCAGGCGCTGGACGAGGCGCAGGCGATCCACGAGGTCGCGGCAGTCCTCGCGTTCGGCAAGACGGTCCCGAATGAGCTCGGTCGAGATGGCGATCGAGGTCAGAGGTGTTTTGAGCTGGTGCGATATGTCGGCGAGCGCATCTGAGAGGGCGAGCTTCTCCGCCTGCAGCTCGTCCACGGTGAGGTTGAGGCGCGCGATCACCTTGTCGACCTCGCTCGAGAGGATGGCGAGCTCACCCTCGTCCATGTCGCGCAGACGGATGTCGCGGTCTCCTGCGAGCACGCGGTCGAGGTTTGCCGCCATATGGCCAAGCTGGCGATACCGCTTGGCGGTGAGCACCATGAACGCCGCGATGACGAGCGCTCCCGTCGCCGCGACGCATGCGGCGGCGATGAGTGATACTGCATGCTTCGAGACGTGCAACGCGACGTCTGCGGCGCCCGCGTCCGAGACCGTGGCTGTGGCGACGCCCATCACGGTCGTGGCGCCTGAGAGCATCGCCTGCGTGATGAGGTAGGAGGCACCTGCACCCGCCACGACCAGCGACACGCAGAGCAAGAGCGTCCGCCGCACTTCGCGGTTCCTCAAAAGCATGGCTTATTCCTTTGCCTTGTAGCCCATGCCGCGCACGGTTTGAATGAGCTGCGGGCGGCTGGGGTCGTCCTCGATTTTGTCGCGCAGGCGCTTGATGTAAACGGAGAGGGTGTTTTCCTCGATGTATGTGCCTGCGCTGTCCCACAGCGCGTCGCGGATTTTGTCGCGGGTGATGAGCTTGCCCGGGTTGGTGGCGAACAGCAGGAGCAGCCGGTATTCCAGCGCCGATAGCGGCAGCTCGACTCCGCCGCGCTCGACGTAGGCGCGCTCGGTGTCGATGCGGATGGGGCCCAGCGAGACCACGCGGTGGTTCGGCTGCGACCTGCGGATCGTGGCGGCGATGCGGGCGAGCAGCTCGCGCGGCCTAAACGGCTTGGCGATATAGTCGTCTGCTCCCATGGTGAGCCCGGTCACGGTGTTGAACTCGTCGTCGGACGCGGTGAGGAATATGACCGGGACGTCGGGTGTGGCGTCTTTGATGGCGGAGCACACGGCGAACCCGTTGCCCTGTCGAAGCGTGACGTCGAGCAGGACGAGCTGATAGGGGTGGCCGCCTCCCGCGGGGATGGCGAGGTCTATCGCGCTTTGTTGGGAGTCGGCGGTGTCGACAGCGTACCCGGATTCGGCGAACAGCTCGCTGAGGGATTCGATGATCAGGGGGTCGTCTTCGACCAGCAGGATGCGGATGGGCATGGAGCCTCCAAGTTCGCGCAAGGTCAATTGGTGGGCGCATATCGCTCGCTCTATTGTATGACGTGCGCGCGCACGCATTCTCTGCGGGTGGTTCCTCGGCGGTGACACTTCTGTAAGAGGGCGGTTTCGGCAGATGCGCACGGGGCGCCTTCGGGTGGACGCCTGCGTTATAATGGCCCCGATTTGGTACCTGTAGGGGAGGGTTTCACAATGGCGCGGAGGACGCAGGATGGCCTTGGGGGCCAACATCATGATGGGACGAGGGTGACTCCCGGGTCTCGGCATGCTGCGGAGCCGCCCGCGCACAAGGGCCGGTCGGTCCTCATCTTCCTGTGCGTCCTCGCTGGCATGCTCGCCGTCACGTATGGTGCGGGCGTGTTTTTGTTCTCACGCGTGTGCTACCCCAACACGGTGATCGCCGATACCGATATCTCCCTCATGGGTCGTGATACGGCTATCTCCCGCGTACGCACGTCTGCGGAGGGGTATCGCCTGACCGTCGAGGGGGATGGTTTCTCGTGGTCGTATGACCCGGCGTCTGCCGAGGAGATCATCGATGCGCAGTCCGCCGTCGCGCACGCGATCGATGGCAACGAGCCCTTCGCGTGGCCGCGGCGCCTGTTCGAGGCCCTGTTTTCGCAATCTCCGTCAGACGCGGTGAAGTCCGAGGGGCCTTCGGGCAAGGACGTGCCGCTGGACGACATCGACCTGCCCGACGCGTTTGACCGCGACGCGTTCCTTGCTGATCTGGGGGCGGCCCTCGACGCCTTCAACGAGACCAGAACGGGAACGTTCGACGCCGCGGGCGCCTATGACGAGGACGAGGGTGCGTTCACGCTCGAGAAGGCCCGCTCCAATCAAAAGCTCGACTGCGACGCCATCTCGCGCGCCGCGTTGCTTGCGGTCTCGAACCTCAACAAGAAGGTCACGCTGGACGAGGGAAGCTTCATCCCGCTGGCGGGTGGTGCCTCGGATGCGGAGCTCACCCGCGCCATCGACGCCGCGAATGCGCTCATCGGGACAGATGTCGACATCACGATGGGCGGTTCTGTCGTGGCCACGCTCGATGGGGCGACGTTTGCCCAGTGGATGACGTTCGACGAGCAGCTCAAGCCCACGCTCACGACCGATCCCCTCAAGGAATGGGTTCACGAGCTCGCCGTGACCAAGCTCGACACCGTCGGGTGTCAGCGCACCTACACCCGTCCCGACGGCAAGACAGTCACCGTCTCGGGTGGGTCGTATGGCTGGAACAGTAACGAGGCGGAGCTTGTGAAGCTGCTGCAGGATGCCGTTGCGAACAAGCAGGTCGGGCAGATCGAGGTTCCCGTCTTGCAAAAGGCCGCCGTATGGACGGCGAAGGGCGAAAAGGACTGGGGCGCGTACTGCGATATCGATCTGGTTGAGCAGCGGTGCAGGTATTACGACGCTTCGGGCGCGCTGGTGTGGGAAAGCGGCTGCGTGACGGGCAACCCCAACGAGGGGGATGCGACACCGACCGGGGTCTACTCTCTCAACGCGAAACGCCAAAACGAGACGCTCATCGGCTTTGACAACGATGACGACGGCGAGCCGGACTACCGTTCCCCGGTTGCGTATTGGATGCCTTTCGTGGGCAACCTGATTGGTCTGCACGACGCCAATTGGCAGGCCCCGTCGGTGTTCTCGGACCCCGGCGCCTATCGTTGGGCCGGCAGCCACGGTTGCATCAACCTCCCAACCGATAAGGCCGGCGAGCTGTACGGCATGATTCAGGTGGGGGACTGCGTCATCGTCCACGAGTAGGACATTTGGGCGCGTAGCCCCGAGCGGAGCGGTCCGCTAGGCCATGCACATCCCACAGCGCGCGCATGCGTTGAGCGCCGACGGCGCGGTCGCGATGCCGCCCTTCGCCGTTTCGCGCAGCGTGGAGGGCAGGGCGTGTCCGACGCTGAGCATGACCGCGGCCATCTCGTCTAAGGGGACGAGGGCGCGAACGCCCGAGAGGACCAGTTGCGCCGAGGTGAAGGCCGCGGCGACGCCTATGGCGTTGCGGTTTTGGCAGGGAACCTCCACGAGGCCGCCCACGGGATCGCACACGAGTCCCAGCAGGTTGGATAGGGTTATCGATGCGGCGTCGAGGGCCTGGGCTGGCGTGCCGCCATGCATCTGCACAAGTGCGGCTGCGGCCATGGCGGCGGCGGAGCCGACCTCTGCCTGACAGCCCCCCTCGGCTCCCGCGACGCATGCGGATGTGGACAGGATGAGGCCGATGCCCGCCGCGCAGTACAGCGCCTCTTCGATAAGCTGGTCCTCGCAGGCTCGATCGCCTGCGAGCAGCGGGGCGCAGGCGAGGACGCAACCCGGCACGACGCCGGCCGATCCTGCGGTGGGGGCGGCCACGATGACACCCATTGTTGCGGAGCGCTCGAGCACGGCCATGGCGCGAGCGACCGCCTCGGTTTGCGCCGCTCCCAGCAGGCTCGGCGCCCAGGTGCTTGCCCCTTGCTCGACGCAGCGCGCCTCCCCGTTGAGGAAGCCCCCCAACGAGCGCTGCGGATGCTCAAGGGGGCGCGTCGTCTCTTCGCGCATGACCTCTATGACGCGGTTCATGGTTTGCCGGGCGCGGTCTGCCCCAACCATGCGCTCCTCGCGCAGCTTCATCACGCCCCCGATGCTGAGGCCCAGCTCATGGCAGGATTCAAGCAGTTGCTCGGCGTCGTCGAAGAGATCGGGGACCGAAATGCCGGGGCCGAGCGCGGTGACCGAACCCGGGAGCTCGATGAACGTCGCGTACGATACGAGGTCGAGCGAGCGGACGGCGGGAAGGACGTATCGCTGCGGTGCCCCGTCGGTCTCGAAGACCGAGTACGCCTGGCCGCCCGCCTCCGTGCGGTAGGTGCGGCAAAACGCGATGTTCATCTGGGCTTTCGCAAGAGCGCCCGTGAGCGCGGCCAGGGCGCCAGGGGCGTCACGGTGCGCGACGAAGAGCGTGGTATAGAGGCCCGAGATCTCAACCTGTACCCCGTTGATGGCGCTGATGCGCATCTTGCCGCCGCCGAGGCTCTCGCCGCGGACGTTGCAGGTGGCGCCGGTGGTGCTCTCCAGTTCGATATCGACGGTGTTGGGATGGATGGAGGGGTCGTCCCCGCCGATGACGAACTCGTAGGAGAGACCGCGCTCGGCTGCGAGCGAGAACGCCTCCTTGATGCGCTCGTCGTCGGTGTCGAGGCCGAGCGTGCCCGCCACGAGCGCGCGGTCGGTGCCGTGCCCGCGGTAGGTGTGGGCAAAGCTGTTCCACAGGGTAAAGGTGACGCGCGCCACGTCGCCCTCGATGAGAGTTGCCGCTACGCGCGCGCAGCGCAGGGCGCCTGCGGTATGCGACGAGGAGGGACCGACCATGACGGGCCCCAGCACCTCGAAAGCGGAGGTGGTGGCAAACGATTGAGGCTTTGCGGACATGTTGTCTCCTTGTCGACGGGCGCGCCGGGGTCTTGCCCTGCGCTCAGCTTCGCAGCGATCAGAAATCGCGCGGGGCAAGACCCCG
>UQHS01000002.1 GCA_900540845.1 uncultured Collinsella sp. | reverse complement strand
GGGTGCGCGACCGCCCCGGCCACGACCGCCGCTACGCCATCGACGCGGCCAAGCTCCGCCGCGAGCTCGGCTGGGAGCCGAGGCGCACCGACTTCGCCGCCGGCCTCGCGGAGACGATCCGCTGGTACCGCGACAACGAGGCCTGGTGGCGCCCCGCCAAGGAGGCCACCGAGGCGCGCTACAGGGCGCAGGGGCAGTAACCTGCCCGCAACCCTCTCGTGCAGATCGCAACGGTAAGCCCCGTGCATTCGCAGCCCGACATTCAGCGTTCCGCCAGCGGATGCACGGGGCTTTTGATTGCCAGTGGCAAGATGTCGTAACTTCAGCGCTGTGCCATTGGGTCTGGAGGATGAGCGCAGGCGACGGGCGTTTCGTAGTGTTCTTCACCCATCTCTTGCGCCCAGTCACGCTAAAACGCCTTAGCATACCGCTCGTGTTTGTTGAGTAACAAACACCCCCTTATAGGGCATATACTGATTGCACCACAGATGTTGCCAGATTGATAACACATTAAATCAGTGGGTTGTTGATGGCGTGACATGCATTGGGCAGCTGTGTTGTTCGTACATGGTGCATTCGGGAGGTAGGCATGGGTAGGAAGCACGTTCACGCTGCGGTGACCGCGGGACTGGCGGTCGCGCTGGTAACGGGAAGTGTTCCAACTGCCGCGGTGGCAGAATCGTTAGGGATAGAGCCCGCTTCTGCAAGCAAAGGTGCTTTCGCACCGCAAGCCGCCGACGGCGTGGAAGCTTTGGGTGGGGCTTCGGCGGAGTCTTCGCCCGCGGAGGACGCGGGGACAGCGGAAGGAGTCGCCGAGGCCACGGACAGATTTGAGCAGCCTGCCGTCGTGCCTGTGGAAATCCCTTCCCCCGATTTCGACACAACGGCTGATCTGTCTGCGAGCGGGGAGGTTTCCCTCGACCCGGACACTGGCGGTATCGAGCTACCCCAGACAAACGAGTTCCACATCGAAACCAACACGTACGCGAGCCGTTGGGTCGACCCGGGCGAGACCGTCGATGTTGAGTTGCCGCGTGAGCTGCGCCTGCGCTACCGGGACGACTTCATGGAGGCAGTCCCCGTTACCTGGACGCATCAGACGTGGGACACGAGCGTTCCGACCATCGAGGTTGTCGACGGCGTCGCCAAGTCCGTTCACGCCGGCTGCCATTATTTTGAAACGAACGTGAAGGGCCAGTTAGTTACCTTCACCGTCGATGTTGCCGAACGCTCTGCCGAGGACTCCCAGGAGAGCATCTCCTCGATCAGGCCGATCGTGACCACCGTCTATACGACAGAGTACGCCGACCCCTCCCGCGAGATCCATCTCGGCGGCGTCGAGGCGACCATGGCGAACGGCGAGCAGCAGTGGCTCGATGTGACATGGGACGCGATCCCTCGCGAGCTGTACGACGGCGACGAGGACGCTGGGGAGCTCACCGTTCACGGCGTTATTGAGCGCTACGGCAACTATCCCGTCGTGGCCAAGGTCGTCGTGGCCGTTCCGCGCTCGCAAGGGTGGACGGAGAGCGTGGCCGTGCCGGCAGGTCAGGTTCCCAAGATGCCCGAGAGCGTCAATATCGAATTCTCAAATGGTTCAGACTGGAGTGTTCCTGTTTCCTGGGCGATGCCCGATGCCGACGCCTTCGCCCATGCGGGCGTGGTGTACGTGAAGGGATCGATTCCGCAATCTAAGCTGTCGGTTCAGCTCAAGGTGAAGGTTGAAGAGGTCGTTTCGATAAACTCGACGTTCGAGGATCATGCGCTTGTTGGCAACCCGCTGGACTATGAACATAGCCAGCACTGGGCAGGCGTTACTTTCGCCGATGGGACGCACGGCAGCGTCCCCGTTATCTGGGATCCCATTGACGACGCGCTGTACGATACGGCCGGCACCTACGAGGTCAAGGGCAGGCTCAAGAGGTACGGTAACGAGGTGACACTCAAGCTCATTGTGCGCGACACGGTACTCAACCCCGTTATCGAGAAGCGCTTGACAGTGGGGGCTTCGCCAATCTCTCCGACGACCAATGAGGAGTTCAAGCTCTCCGAATGGCAGACGCGGTTCTACGAGGTCGATTGGAATCGTGGTCAGCTCGATGCGATCGACTTCACCCAGGCGGGAGAGCACCTCATCAGCGGTGTGATCCAAAATACAGACATTTCCGTTCAGATGAAACTCGTCATTGTCGGCATCGATCGCGTCGTCGTCTCGGACGCGGTTAAGACCCTCGTGGGGGTGCGGCCGCAACTGCCGCAGCAGGCCAAGGTCCTGTACACCGATGGTGTTGTCGAATCGAAGTGGGTGAGCTGGAACGAGATTCTTCCGAGCCAGTATGCCGCCGAGGGCAAGTTTGACGCCACGGGTGAGGTCTATCTCGAGAATGCGCCGGCGCAGAAGGTCACGTGTCCCGTTGTCGTACTCAAGGCGCAGGCCCCCGCATCCGTTGACGCCGTCGCCCTGGTGGGTCGCAGCCCCAAGCTGCCCGATCAGGTTAAGGTGACCATGTGGGACGGAACGGTCGTATACGCGAAGACGCAGTGGGAGAACGCCGATCCGCAGGATTTCGGTAAGCCGGGCACGTTCGATGTCCACGGCTATCTTCTCGGGTCGAATATCGAGATCGTTGCCCATGTTCAGGCGATGGGACTGAAGAGCGACCTCGTGACCGAGATAGGGTATTACCCCGGCGCTCCAGCGGAGATCAAGAATTACAATACGTCGCTTGTGCTCGAGAACGGTGACCAGGTGTACATCGAGTCCGTCAAGTGGGATCCGTTCCCGCAGGAGCTGCTCGATGGCGTTGCGGGGACGTACGAGGTGGGCGGCACGATTGCCGAGAGTACCGTGCGGGTTCGGGCGCTGGTCACCACTGGCGCGCTCACCGAGGTGTGGCCTCCGCAGGTGGTCGTCGTTCCCGCTGGTGGCGAGCTGGTGCTGCCGACGACTTTGAGCGGTATGCTGGAAAGCGGGCAGGCGGCGGCCGAGTTGCCCGTCACGTGGGATGAGTACGATAAGAACCCGCAGGCGGATATGACCGTGACCGGCCATATTGCCGGGTACGATGAGCCCGTGGACGTCAAGGTCCGCGTCGTTCACGACCCCAAGTTCGAATTCATGCCCGTGTATACCAAACGCGGCCACGACGCCTCGGCTCACCTGCCGATGGAGGGCCGCGTAAGGGTGGAGCTCGAAGACGGATGGACCGAGGGCGACAAGAGCTGCAAGGTCACGTGGGATACCTCTGCGGTCGATTGGTCCAAGTCGGGAACGATTTCCGGCGTCGCCCATGCCACTCAGATCGGCTATGCCGAAGACGTCCCGGTGACCGTCGCGTACGAGGTGCTCGACGAGATTAACGTCGTCGAGGGCCTTGAGGTCTGGACCGAGCCCGGCGTCGAGCCTGAGCTGAGCAATGTCGTTATCGAGCTCACCCCTGATCATTCCCTATATCCTTGGGTCGAATGGGAGGACGTCGATCCGTCTCTGTACTCGAAGGCGGGTTCGACGTTCAAGGTTAAGGGGCATATCAGAGACTTGGGCTTTGATGTGGAGGCCACCGTCCATGTTGCGGAGGTGACCCGGATTGACGTCTCCGAGTACGTCTCGACATCGAGCGGCGTCTATCCGTCGCTTCCTTTTGAGGTGCCGATCCACTGGTCAGACGGCAGCATCACGATGGGGCATGCGAACTGGGACAGGATCTCCGCTAGTGTGTATACAGGAGATGCAGGAAAGACCACGACGGTCTACGGCGCCATCAGGAGCTCCTTCGGCGAGCTGAGGCACCAGCTGTCCTGCAAGGTCGTCATCGTAGCGCCCACTGCGGCGTTCGATAATGGCGAACTCAAGGTTGCGACCCAGGAGGGCGTGCGACCCATGCTGCCCAGCCGCGTCGCGGCACGCATGAGCGACGATACGGTCTCCTATGCTGCGATCGTGTGGGATCCCGTTCCCGCCGAGAAGTACGCCGAGCCGGGCACGTTCGAGGCGACGGGACGCATCGAGGGCTATGCGGCGAGTTCCGTCAGGATGCTTCGTGTGGGCAACAGCGAGATCAACGTCGCACCCGACGGAACGGTGACGGCGACCGTCACCGTTCGCGCCAAGTCGGACAAGCCCGTCTACAACCAGCCCGAGGCGTATGTTGTCAATGTCGTGGCGGGGTCTGACCTGAACCATGTCCTGCCGGAGATGATCGCGCTCTTTGACTCGGCGACCGGCATCCCGCAGGGCATGGGGGGCGCTACCGCGTGCGCCGTCACCTGGGATCTTTCCGGAGTCGATACGGGCGTTCCCGGTTCGTACCGCGTCACGGGCGCGATCGATGGCGTCGAGGGCATCGAGGCTGCCGCGTACGTGAACGTGACGCCTAAGCCCCGTTCGGTCAAATCGGTCAAGCCGCTCGAACTCACAGTGACTGAGGGCGTCTCGCCCGAGGAAGTCGACGCCCAGCTTCTTCGCAAGGTCGCCGTATTCTACGATGACGGCACGACGGGCGTCGTGGACGTCGAGGCTTGGGACATGACGCCCATCACAGCCGATTCTCTCGATTCCGAGGGCGACATCGAGCTCAGCGGCCGTCTGGTCGGTTCGAAGGTGGCCGCCCGCGCCGTCGTACACGTCGTCGCGAATCCGGCCGAGGTCCCGGTGGAGGTCGCCCCGCTCGAGGTGATCGAGGTGCGCGAGGGATCCAAGCTCTCCGCCCTCATCAAGAAGCTTCCCGCTCGGGTGGCCGTCGTTATGAAGGACGGGTCCAAGAAGAATTTCGACGTCACGTGGGATGCTCCGCATGTCTTGGGCAAGGAGGGGAGCGAGCAGGTCGTGAGCGGCATGACCTCGTGCGGCCTCAAGGCCGAGCTCAAGGTCGTTGTCACCGGGCGCGTGCCCGTTCAGTCGATCACCGTTTGGGGTGAGGGCGTGGCCGATGGGCGCGTCATCCTCAAGAAGGGGGATACGCTCAAGCTGAACTTCTCGGTCGAGCCGGAAGGCGCGAGCAGCAGCGTGGCGTGGACCTCGTCGGATGCCGCGGTCGTTACCGTCGATGCCAACGGTGTGCTGTTGGCTCAAGGTGCCGGCGAGGTGGTTGTCACCGTTTCGAGCGCCGTGAATCCTGAGGTGAAGACTGAGGTGAAGGTTGTCGTTGAGGGCGATTCCGAGCCCCAGCCAGATCCGGAGCCCGAGCCGAAGCCGGACCCCGATCCGGAGCCTACGCCCGGCCCAGAGCCTGAACCCGAGCCCACGCCAGATCCGAATCCGACCCCGGATCCCGAACCCAATCCGGATCCTGCACCCGAGCCCACGCCTGACCCGAACCCTGACCCTGCTCCTAAACCGGAGCCTGAGCCGGAGGGCAGCGAGTCCAATGCGAACGCGGCGACAGCGAAGCCCCACCTCCCGATGACGGGCGACCCTGCAGTGATCGCCGCTGCGGTCGGTTCGACGGGACTGGCGGCCCTTGCAGCGGCGTTTATAGACCGCATAGGTCGTCGCAAGTAGCTGCAGGTCGATAGCGCCCGTTTGCTCCGTGCCGGGCGGGGTGCACAGCGCCCCGCCCGGCTTTTGTTGCGTGGCTTGAGAAGCGGTACGAGGGCGGCGCCCCACCCGGCCTTCGTCGTTGGGGATAGGGGCTTAAGGAGGTGAATTCTGGGCCGCTGTCGATGAATGCGAGTGACGGGAGTCATGCTTGTTACATTTCAAGTTGCATAACTTTGTTTGCTATTGGACTGAAGGTACCAGCGGCTATTTCTTCTGGGGGACGCCATGCGCGAATCGTGTTTAGATGTATTCAATTCATATGTCGCTCGTTACGACGTCTCGGATGAGCGGATCGCGCTCAAGGTCGAGCATACCTATGAGGTTGCCGAGCTGTGCGACGAGATCGCGCGAGGGGAGGGCCTGTCTCCGGCCGACGTCGACCTCGCGTGGCTGTGCGGCCTGCTGCACGACATCGGGCGATTCGAGCAGCTGCGCCAATGGGGGACGTTCAGCGACGCGGACTCGTGCAGCCATGCAGCGCTCGGGATCCAGGTGCTCAAGGACGAGAAGGCAAGTTTCACCAGCGATCCGGAATGGGCGCGCATCATCGAGCGCGCCGTCGCACTGCACAGCGACTTCAAGCTCCCGTCGGGTCTGAGCGCTCGCGAGCGCCTCTTCTGCACCATCACGCGGGACGCCGACAAGGTGGATATCCTGCGCGTGTTCAACCAATCGAGTTGCGAGGCGGTGTTGGGGATAGATCCCGACGAATTCTCGCGCGGGGAGATCTCGGACGTGGCGTTCGAGGCGTTCGGCGAGCGCCGGTGCCTCGCGCGCGATGAGCGCCCTGGGTCGCTCGACGGCCTTGTGGGTGCCGTCTGCCTCGCCTTCGAGCTTGAGTTGCCCTCGTCCCGCAAGGCTCTGGGGGATAGGGGATACCTGCAGGCGCTCTTGCGCGAGCCTTTCGGCCTGAGCCCGCATTTCGAGTCCGAGCTCACCCAGCGTCGCTGGGACGCCATCTGTCATGAGATGGGGCTGCTCGACGTATAGTTTTGAGAACAGTCGCGACTTCCTGTCGATGTGTTATTTCGAATACATCGAGCAAGAATGATGTGATTTCACGTTCTTCTGCATCGTGGGAAGGCATCGCCTTATGGAAATCTTTTCGGTCTTTATTATTCTGTTGCATGTAACTCGAGCTTTCTTTTTTGGCAGAGGGAATGTGTAGGGGGACTACTTCTTGTGCCTTTTCGGCTGTCGATTGGGGCTCGCGCCCAAAGCGCTCTCTATCGCTTGCGCACACACTTTCGTTAACGGATCGTCTATTGCTTTCTTGTAATCAAATCCAAGGAGCTGCATGGCTTCAGGGTGTCCACGCTAATTAAAGATTTGAATTGTTCAAATCCAGCGTAGTCATCTTCTTCTGATCCGAATGATTTTAGGATGTTGAGCGCATTTTCTATCGTTGCCTGCAGGTGCAGCATGTCCTCATCAGCGATTTCATACCGATACCTGTTCTTCCATGTGCGAGTTACCCTGCATTCCGTTTATTTTCCGACCAGCTGCAGTGGATCGATTGCGGGCAATGAGAGCGTTCCGATGGTTGATTGCGAGGATAGCTGCTCAACTATGGTGCGAAGCTTTGCCCAAATGTAGGAGAGGGTATTGGCTGCGAGGGTTTTCTCAACGAGCTCGCGATCTCCCAAGTTGAGTGGGCAGGTCGCTACTGCGCCCATTGCCCCCTCGACAGAGGCAATGAGGGGCGAATCACTGTCTTCTGAAACGCGGACGTCCCATTTGAATTGCAAGCTTCCCATGCAGCTTAATAGTTCAGCTTTCTCTGAGTACTCTAGATCACGGTTCACGCTCAGGGCGAAATACCTTTCTTCGGTATTTTGGACGTTCGGCTCGGATTGAAGCTCCAGCAATCCCTTTTGACTCGTGTCGTCAAAAGAAATATGCAACAATTTGGAGTCAATGAACTGTATTGGGGAAAGCGTCAATGCCATGGTGATCCAATCAAGCGGCTGTTGGCAGGGTAAGAATCTTGCAGAAGAGGGCGAGTTACAGTCCAAGTGGTCTTCGATCTCGCAGCTGAATTCTTTTAGATACGTGTTGTCCAGGCCTCTTGAGCGCGGCAGCATTCCCTCCACGGTGTGTTCAGGCTTATTTTGGTCCTGCGAGGAGAATTCGAAATAGATGCCCAGGGCGAGCTCAAATTGAGCGATGGATTTGAGGGTCATATTCGGCTGCGTATTGAGCATCGTTGAAAGCCGGGCAGGGGAGATGCCCATTTTTCCTGCGAGCATTTTTTGATTAATACCCTGTCGCTCCATTTCTTCGACGATTTGATAGCTGATGTCAAGCGCGTGCTTATATGCACGTGTTTCCACCGTTTCGTTTTCTTCTACAAACTTGGTGAGGTCGATTGCATTCATGTTTTTCCTCTTCAATTCAAAAGTATGTTGATCAATCAGAATGATGTGCCTATAGCTGTTTCACTAGCTTGTTGGCAACTATTGCTAGAGGCCGTGCCTTCCTTATCTCAGAGTGAATATTCCCGCTTCCTTGATGTCCTTTGAACGAAAAGAGTAGAACCACTTTGAGGGGCTCTTGATACACGATGTAAGCCATTTCTCGGTTAACTCCAGCATATCCTTTGGCCTCGTATAATCCTATCTCCGCATTTAGCAGTCGAAGTTTTCCCGTGGCGCAAGACGATTTGATTCCGCAGTCGATGATTTTGTCGATTTGTCTGATCAGGTTAACTGCCGTTTGAGCAGTGCGAGGAGATCGAAGCATTTTTGCAAAATCACCATGTGGGGGTGTCCCGTTAGTGAGCTCCCAGAAGGTATTGCCATTTGGGGTTGTATATGCCTGAAGACGGTACCCATCGTCCATGCGCCCTCCCTTCATGTCATTAGTATAAGACATCGGATGGTCGGATGATTTCAAATTAACATATATATTAACTTATGGTTATTCTTTTGCGCTATTGCTGGCATCGCTTGATTCTATCGAGGACAAAGCCGTAACGACGCGTTCGAGCACTGCTATGGGCGCTGCGAGGGGTCGGTATCTTGGCGTCGTTATCAAGGTGATCTGTGTCGACAGCGAATATCGCTGCAAACCACATGCCCAGGTCGATAGATGTATGCAGCATGGCTATCGTCTTATCGCAGGTAAGCGCGCACCGTCTCCAGCCCAAACTGAGTAATTTCGTACCGCGGCTCCTGCTCGGCAGCATCTTCCGTGGCAATAGAGAGCAGGCCGTTCTCCTGGCCCGTCGCCAACGCGTCTTTTGCGGCGCCCTCCGTCAACTGTCTGTGTGGTCCATATAGTGGCGTGAGCTCGCGGACGACATCGCCCGCATTGCGAGCAGTTCCGTCGGCGAGCAACAGGACAATCGCGTAACTTACAGGCTGGCGCTTCGCGTCGAGTGGGATAAGGGCCGCCTTGCACATCGGTGCCTCTTGGTGCTTGGCCTCGACTTCGCCCTTTTGATCGGGTCCGTTCGACCGTTGCCCCCATGCGATGAACAATATGCCCGCAACCATAACGCCCGCGCCAATCCATTGGGCGGGGGAGAGCGGCGGGTAGTTTTGCGGCATGCCGCCGATGCCTGCGACGCCCAACAGCAGCCACATGAACAATGGAGCCCAAAACGCGTACATGCCATTGCAGGCCATGCCCAGTGCGGCCCCGCACATGGAATTGCCCTTGTACCAAAGCGAGTACGCCGGCATGGCGAACAGACCGGATAGGGCAAATATGGGCAAGGCGGGGCTCATCAGGGCTGCGCGGGCCACCGTGGGAAGCGCGTTTCTGTCGCCCCCGATCGCCATAAGCATGGGGAAGAGCACGGCGGCCTCGAGCACGCCCGCCGTGAGTTGCCTGGTCGCGATTCCGATCCGATAGTCGATCAGCGCGGTGCCAAAGCCCGCGACGCACCCCTCAAAACCCCATCCGATGGCCGCAAGCAGCGCAAACGCGCAGGCCATCGCCGCAGCGGGTCCCATGGAGGTCACGCTCGCTCCTCCTATGAGCGCACCAGCGGCAAGGCATATGGCAACACCGAGGGCTGACTTTCCATTTAGCTGTTGTTTGAACATGACGCGGCCAAGTATGGCTCCCACCGTCACATTGAGGGCTGCGATGGGCACGATGACGCCCGGGCTGCCAGCCTGCGTGGCGGCGTTGAGCGCCACGACATAGCAGGTCGCGGCGAATGGTCCTCCAATCGCGGCGCTCACCATCATGATCCGCCCCGGTTTGGTCGCTTCGGTTTTGACAAGGTCGCCCATCTGGCCGTTTTTTGCACATACGGCAAGCGACCAAATTCCGCTGAACAGGTCGTTTAAGCCCGCCGCGAGTGCGGCCATGGCAAACGTCGCGGTGAAGGGCGACAGCGCTTCGTGCCCTGCCCAGGTGTGCCCCGCAAGCCATTGAGGCCATGTGCCCTGTGTCTGCGCCAGTGTGAGAAACGTCGTGTAGAGTCCGTAGCACGCGCCCGACGCCATGGCAAACGCAATGCCACGCCGCCTGAAGCTCTTCGTTCGAGCGGATATCTGCTCTTTCGCGCACATGCTCACCAGCGACCCTTCCCTTCGAATCTCGCTTGCCGCCTCGCATTGCTTGCCAAGCCGGACTGTACGCCCACGAACCATCTTGAGGCGCAGCCTGCGTTACTCGAGCGTATATCATTTCTCGCATCTGGGAGGTATCAATTCTGTACATGTCAACGTGGGCATGTTGGTGGATTTCGCCGCTGTTTTAGCGGGTTTCGTATCTCGTGGTACAATATAGCCACGATGTAAGGAGGTCACTATGGCGCTTTGCGTTCCTGTCCGCGAGCTTAAGGACACTGCGAAATTCCTCGCAGTTGTTGAGGGCTCCAAAGACCCGGTGACGGTTACGCGTAACGGGCGCGACGCCTTGGTCGTCATGACGCCCGAGGCTTACGATGGCCTTAAAAACGAACTTGCCCATGAACGCCTCATGCGTCGGCTGGATCGCGCGGAGGTTGAGTTTGATTCTGGTGCGTATCTCGATGGCGATGCCTATTTAGATGCGCTACTGGAACGTTACGATGATTAGACTCGCCATCTCAAAGAGTGCTGCCCTGGAGATAAGCGGCATTGCCCAATATCTCGAACAGGAGCTGGCCTCCCCAGGTGCGGCAAGTTCCTTTCTTGGAGAGTTCAAGCATCAGGCTGAGCTTGCCCGCTCGTTTCCCTCTGCCCATCCGCTATGTCCTCACCCTGAGCTTGCGCAACGGGGCTATCGTTCGTTTCGCGTGGGCAGGTACGTCGCGATCTATTCCTTTGTTGATGATTGCCTCAAGATCCTCCATGTGTTCCACCAGTCGCAGGATTATGTCGATGATGCTCTGGGCTAATTCGGCTGGCGTTGGCGGGCGGCATCCCTTCGAAGTCTCGCCTAACGTGGGCAAGTTGTGCGATTACGGCACCCTGCGCCTGACCTGTGGTAACATACCGACCTGTTGGTACCCTCGTCTTGGATGTTCGCTCCACCGGCGGCTTCCCAGATAAGGGCGAATCGAGGCCATGGGGAGCGCATCCCGCGGCCGCAAAAAGAAAGGTGAAATCATGACGATTTCCAAGGAGCGCAAGGCGGAGCTCACCGCCAAGTTCGGCAAGAACGCTCAGGACACCGGCAACTCCAAGGTCCAGGTGGCTATCCTCACCGACCGCATCAAGGAGCTGACCGAGCACATGAAGTCCCACCAGAAGGACTTCCACACCCGTCGTGGCCTGCTCATGCTCGTCGGTAAGCGTCGTCGTCTTCTCTCCTACATCAAGAAGAACGACATCAACGAGTACCGTGCTCTCATCGCCGAGCTCGGCATTCGCGACAACATCCAGTAGGATTTGTGCATGCAGGGGCGTCCGCTTGGGCGCCCTTTTTCATGTTGGGCATAGATCTCCATGATCTAGTCCGGGGCGGCGCTCGTGCGCAGTCCAAAAAGGGGCCGTCGCAGACGGCGTTGGCCCGCATCCGATCGGCGGGAGGGTCCCGCCGACCCTGAGAAGCCCGCGCGCAAGGGGCGCGTGGGGATAGGAGTAAGAAATGTCACTCGTAAGCAAGACCTTTGACCTGTACGGCAAGACGTATGTGCTCGAGGCTGGCGAGCTTGCCAAGCAGGCCACCGGCGCCGCGCTCGTCAAGCAGGGCGACTCCACCGTGCTCACCACGGTCGTCGTCTCCAAGGAGCGCAAGAACTACGACTTCTTCCCGCTGACCGTCGACTTCAACGAGAAGATGTACGCTGCCGGCCGCATCCCGGGCGGCTACCTCAAGCGCGAGGGCCGTCCCTCCGAGAAGGCCACCCTCACCGCCCGCATGATCGACCGCCCCATTCGCCCGTCCTTCCCCGACGGCTTTCGCAATGAGGTCCAGGTCGTCGCCACCTCCCTCGTGGCCGATCAGAAGAACCCCGTTGACGTCATCTGCGTGATGGGCGCCTCCCTTGCCATGACGCTCGGCGGCGTGCCGTTCGAGGGCCCGCTGGCCTGCGTGCGCATCGGCCGCGACAAGGAGACCGGCGAGTTCATCGTCAACCCCACCTATGAAGAGCGCGAGATCTCCGACCTCGACCTCGAGCTCGCGGGCACCCGTGACTTTATCTCCATGGTTGAGGCCGGCGCCGATGAGGTCTCCGAGGAGGACATGCTCGCCGCCATGCAGTTCGGCCAGGAGGCCATCGGTGCCTTCTGCGACGCCCAGCTCGACTTTGTCGCCGAGTGGGAGCAGGTCAACGGCGCGATCGTGAAGAGGGAGTACCCGCTCGACGAGCCTGTCGAGGAGGTCCACGACCGCATCTTCGCCCACTACGACGAGATGGCCGCCGCCCTGCGCGACGCCGACAAGCTGTCCCGCCAGGACAAGGTCGCCGAGCTCAAGGAGGCCATCAAGGCCGAGTTCACCGAGGAGGAGCTCGTCGCCTGGGAGCGCGATATCCCGGTGAACCTCAAGAAGCTCGAGAAGACCGCCATGCGCCGCATGGTCGTCGAGACCGGCGAGCGCGTTGACGGCCGTGCCGCCAACGAGATTCGCCCCATCATGGTCAAGGGCGACTACCTGCCCCTCGTTCACGGCTCCGGCCTGTTTCAGCGCGGCCAGACCCAGGTGCTCTCCGTGCTGTCACTCGGCATGCTCAACGAGGGTCAGCGCCTCGACACCATTGAGCCTGTCGATGGCAAGCGCTACATGCACCACTACAACTTCCCGCCCTACTGCACTGGCGAGACCGGTCGCATGGGCACCCCTAAGCGCCGCGAGATCGGCCACGGCAATCTCGCCGAGCGCGCGCTGATCCCCGTGCTTCCCGACGAGAACGAGTTCCCCTACGCCATCCGCGTGGTGTCCGAGGTCATGGAGTCCAACGGCTCTTCCTCGATGGCTTCCACCTGCGGCAGCTGCCTCGCCCTCATGGACGGCGGCGTGCCCATCAAGCGCCCCGTGTCCGGCATCGCCATGGGCCTCATCCAGGAGGAGGGCAAGACCGTGGTCCTGTCCGACATCCAGGGTCTCGAGGACTTCCTCGGTGACATGGACTTCAAGGTCACCGGCACCGAGCGCGGCATCACCGCTCTACAGATGGACAACAAGGCCACCGGCCTGACGTTTGACATCCTTCGCACGGCTCTTGAGCAGGCCAAGGAGGGTCGCGCCTACATTCTCGACAAGATGCTCGAGGTCGTGCCCGGCCCGCGCGAGGAGACCCGTTCCTCCGCGCCGAAGATCCAGACCATCACCATCCCGACGGAGAACATCCGCGACGTCATTGGCAAGGGTGGCGAGACCATCCGCGGCATCCAGGACGAGACCGGCGCTTCTATCGACATCCACGAGGACGGTACCGTTTACGTGGGCGGCGTTGGCGAGTCCGTCGCGGCTGCCATCGAGCGCATCGAGCTCATCGTCAAGGTGCCCGAGGTGGGCGAGGAGTACAACGGCCGCGTCGTCTCCATTCAGCCCTTTGGCGCGTTTGTGAACCTGCTGCCTGGTAAGGACGGTCTGCTTCACATTTCTCGCGTTGCCCAGGGCCGCGTTGAGAAGGTCGAGGACGTTCTCAACGTCGGCGATGAGGTCAAGGTCAAGGTTATCGAGATCGACGACCGTGGTAAGATCTCTCTCGATCGCCTTGAGAAGCCCGAGGCTCCGGCCGGCTCCGGCTGCGGTGAGGGTGAGGGCCGCGGCGAGCGTCGCGAGCGCGGCGACCGCCCTGGCCGCGGTGCCCGTGACACCGGTGCCCGCGGTTTTGATCGCCCCAATCGTGAGCGTCGCGAGCGCGCCGATCGTCCCCGTCGTCCTGGCGACAACGGTGGTCGCACCCCGCGCCGTCATCACGAGGCGGAGTAGCATTTAGACTACGGCATACCGCTATGTTGAAGCGCGCGTTGTAACTAACCGTGTGTAGCGTGTGTATCAAAGGAGGCCCGAAGCATCGTGCTTCGGGCCTCCTTTCTTTTAGCGTTGATGATGCGTCACGTCGCCTGTTCCGCGCTTTGCTCACGAACGCAATCTGCCGTTCAACGGGTTTTCATCGTCACCAGATGCAGTTTCGTAGGTGTTTGGCGCTTAACACGACACCCTGGATACCAAAAATGACTAACTTGTACCCGAGATGTACGAATTTCTTCGTTCGTAGGGGCGAATATTGATGCTTTGAACTAGTTCGGAAGCTGTGTAGGCTCATATGTATTAAATAGAGCGGCCATTATTCTTATGGCCGCTCTTCAAAAGCTGGATATTCGCGCTTTCGCGGGAGCATCCGGTTACAAGTTAGTCATTTTTGGTATTAGCTGAATCGACAGCTCAGTCTTGATTCCCGTTCAAATGGTTTGCCAGGAGTTCGAGGGCGTGCGCATACCCCGCGAGCCCCTCTCCGGTCACGCGCGCAAAGCATGCCATTCCGGCATACGACACCTGGCGAAAGTCCTCGCGCTCCTCAACCGCCGAGATGTGCACTTCAACCGCGGGAATTGCCACGGCTTTGAGCGCATCGAGGATGGCGACGCTGGTGTGCGTGTACGCGGCGGGATTGATCACAATGCCATCAATTGCCCCGTACGCCTCTTGGATTCGATCGACAATCGCGCCCTCGTGGTTCGACTGGAATACCTCGACGCCTTCAAACCCAGCCTTTTCGGCTGCATCTTGGCAAATCTGTACAAGGGTTTCGTAATTGTCGGACCCATAGATGCCAGGCTCGCGAATGCCGAGCATGTTGAGATTAGGCCCGTTGATAACCAACGCTTTCATGAAAATCCTCCTCGATGGTCCGCGCTGCAGCGGGGCTTCGTCGTATATCGGGTGTGCGGTATGCGCTACAGCATGGGCGGCAGCGATGCGCGGACGGCGCTCGCCGTATTGGCGGCGCAATCGAGCGATGCCACAACCGCGTCTGCCCATGAGCGATAGAGCGGCATGCGCTGCTGGGCAAGTGCCTCGACGCCGTCACGCGCGGTGATGGGTCTTCCTTTTTTCGAAAGCTCGGTAATGGGGCGGTCGAGCATTATGATGCGGCTATTCTGGTGGAGCAGTTCGTAGTTTTCGGGGCGCGTCACCACGCCGCCGCCGCAAGAGATCACGAGGCCGGATTGGGCGGCGATACGACCGAGCATTTCGGTCTCACGGACACGAAATGCCTGTTCACCCTCGGATTCGATGAACTCCGCGCAGGTCACGCCAAGCTCGTCGGAGAGTACGCGGTCGATGTCGACGTGCTCGCGACCAAGTTGCTCGGCGAGCCGCTCGCCCACGCGCGTCTTGCCGCACCCCGGCATGCCGATCAGCGCGATATTTTGCTCGGTGGCGGAAAGCCGTTCCGCGACATCGGCGATGCGAGCCCGATCGATAACATCGCCGGTATAGCGCTCGACCGCCTGCGCCGCCTGAGCGACGAGCATGAGCAAGCCGCCGGCGCACGAAATGCCGCGCCGCTCCGCCTCCATCATGAGGGCGGTGCGGGCCGGGTTGTACACGATGTCGATGAACCCCTCAAGCTTGGGGAATGCGTCGAGCGAACAAGGCGCGGCGGGGCAATTGGGATACATTCCCACGGGCGTGCAGTTGACCGCCAAGGCGGCGTCGGCGTGGGCTTCAAGATTGGAGTAGGTGTTTGGCCCCTGTCGATCAATTGCGATGGCCGTCATTCCGAGGTCTTTGAGGACCATCATGGCGGTGGAGCCGGCGCCGCCATTGCCGCCGAACACCACGGCAGTCTTACCCGCGACGTCGATTCCCAACGACTCCACGAGCACTTTGAACCCAAAGTAATCGGTGTTGTCCCCGCGCAACCGGCCGTCGGCCAGGCGCGTCACGGTGTTGATGTTGCCCATGCGCTCCGCGACGGGGGACAGCTCGTCCATGAGGCCGATAAGTTCGCGTTTGTAGGGGATGGTCACATTGAACCCCTCCCATTCGTCCGAGCGGACGAAGGCCTCGAGCTCCTCGGGCTCGCGCTCAAACCTGCGGTAATCGAGGCCCGCGAGCTCACGATAGATCGTTGGGGTGTAGCTGTGGCCGAGCACACGACCGAGAACTCCGTAGGGGCGAGAACCGATTTCCATCGAAGGTCCAATCCTGGTGTCGCGCATCGCGCGCGGGCACCATGTGATAGAGGGTGGAACTGCTAGGTGCGTCACACGTGCAGGCTGCTGCGTTGGCGCGGGGTCAAAGAACTTCGGTGTAGCTGCCGAAATACGTCATATCGCTGCAGACGTCTTCAAGCGAGTCGAGCAGTGTCGAGAAGGCCGGGCTCACTGCCGGGCAGGCGAGGTCGAAGTAGAACGTGAATTCGAAATCGCTGCCGGGCACGGGTCGGCTCTCAAGTTTGACGAGGTCGATGTTGAGCGCGTAAATGCGCTCGAGCACGCGGTAGAGGGCTCCGGGCTCGCTTTTGAGCGTGAGCTGAATAGACGACCGATCGGCCCCGGGGTAGATCGCCGATTCGCGAGAAATCACCACGAAGCGGGTGTAATTCGCCTGCGAATCCTGCACGTTGCGCTCGAGGATGGAGAGCCCGTAGAGCTCGGCGCAGGATCGCGAGGAGAGCGCAGCGAGGTCCGTGCGGCCCGACTGTGCCACAAGCTCGGCTGCCCGTGCCGTGTTTTCGCACACGGTGGTTGCAACCCCGAGCCGCTCGAGATATGAGGCGCATTGGTTCAGGGCCTGGCTATGCGAGATGACCTCGCGGATGTCTGCAAGGTCAACACCCGGGCGCACGAGCAGGTTGTGGTTGATCTTGAGGCGCACAGCCCGCACGATGGAGCATCCGTATGCACCCAGCAAGTCGTATACGGCATTCACTGAGCCTGCGGTCGAGTTTTCGATCGGCAAGACACCGAATTCGCACGTGCCGTCCGACACAGCGCGAAAGACGCCCTCGAAGGTCGGCGCAAAGGTGATGTCGGGAATGGAGAACACCTTGCATGTGGCGATTTGGCTGTATGCACCCTCAACTCCCTGGCAGCACACGGTGGCCATGGAAGGAAAGGCACACTCGAGCGGAAGGAAAGACGCGCGCATCTTTTGCGAGCGCGATGAGGCTGCGCGGCTGTTGATGATGCGCAGTTGCGAGGCCTTATTCATGCTCATGAGCAGCGAGAAGAGCGCGACCGCCTGGTTCTTCTGGCCCTCTGGGGCCTTGGACGCGACGTCCACGAGTTTGGCTCGCTCGCGAGCTGGGTCGAACACGGCCTTGCCGGTCTCGATCTTGGATTGCGCGACATCGTGCGCAAGCCGCATGCGCTTGGAAAACAGCTCGAGAATCTCATCGTCTATGCGGTCTATCTGAGTGCGAACATCCGTGAGGTCCATCATCGCGTCACATCCTCAAGAATCGCGTCGAGCAGCGCGAGGGCGCATGCAGCCTCAGCCACCGGCACGGCGCGCGGAACGATGCAGGGGTCGTGCCTGCCATGGACAATCAGGTCCGCATCGCTGTTCGATTCGATATCCACGCTGTGTTGTTTTTTGCCGATCGAAGGGGTCGGTTTGACGGCCATGCGCCAAATGATGGGCAGGCCCGTCGTGATGCCGCCCAAAATACCGCCGGCGTTGTTGGTTTGTGGCCGCACAGCGCCCTCGCACATGCGATATGCGTCGTTGTTCTCGCTCCCGGCGAGCTTGGCCACCCCAAACCCCGCGCCAAACTCCACGCCCTTCACGGCGGGAATGCCAAAGGCGATGCGCGCGATGCGGTTCTCGATGCCGTCGAACATCGGGTCGCCCAGGCCCGCGGGCACACCATACGCCACGCATTCGATGACGCCGCCAATGCTGTCCAGGTTGTCTTTCGCTTCAAAAATGCGGGCGCGCATTTGCGATGCGGCGGCAGCGCTCACGCAGGGGAGGGGGTTGTCGAGTATTGCGTTGAGCTCGACCTCATTGGGCTTCATGGGGTCGAGTGGGGTATCGGTTATCGGGTCGGGGCCCAGTTGCGCGATGTGCGCGGCGATGCGGATGCCGCGCGCCTCAAGCGCCTGAAGCGCGATGCCACCCGCGATGCAGAGCGGGGCGGTGAGGCGACCAGAAAAATGCCCGCCGCCCGCGACGTCCTGAAACCCGCCGTACTTGATGTGCGCCGGCCAGTCCGCGTGCCCGGGCCGAGGCTTGCGCCGCAGCTCGTCATAGTCTTGGCTGCGGGTGTTGCCGTTGCGGATGATCGCTGCGATAGGGGCGCCGTTCGTGTGGCCGTCCGTTAGCCCTGCGATGAACTCCGGCGCATCGGATTCGCGCCGCGTGGTGGACATCTCGTCGCGACCGGGAGCGCGACGGTCCAAAAACGCTTGCAGCCGCTCGGCGCTAACGGCGATACCTGCGGGAATGCCGTCGAGCGAGCAGCCGATGGCGGGGGAGTGCGATTGGCCGAAAATCGAGAGATGCAACACGTTGCCGTAGACAGAAGCCATGCGCGCCCCCTATTCGTCGACGAGCTCGACGTCGCCGCCGAGCAGGCGATAGTGCTCGAAAAACGCCGGGTAGCTCTTGTTGACCGCCTCGGCGCCCCATATCTCGACGGGTCCGTCGCAGCGCACGGCGGCGATGGCCGCCATCATGGCGATGCGGTGGTCGTTGTGGCTGTAGACGCGTCCGCCGCTGAGCCGTTCGCGGCCCTCGATCACAAGGCCGTCGCCCTCAACGCGCACGCAGGCACCGATGTTGTTGAGCTCCTGCGCGGTCGTGGCCAGACGGTCGGACTCCTTGATGCGCAGGCGCGCGCATCCGGTGAAGCGCGTCACGCCGTCGGCACAGGCCGCAACCGCAGACAGCACAGGGACCAGGTCGGGAATGTCCTGTGCGTCGAGTTCGATGGCGCGCAGACGGTCGGGCCTGATGGTCGCGGTGCGCGCGTTGCGCTGCCCCTTAGCCCCAAAGAGCATGAGCGCGGCGCTGATGGCGCGGTCGCCCTGCATGGAGTTGGAGGAGACGCCGCGGACGGTCACCGAGTGCTTGCCGAGGGCACCAGCACACAGCCAAAATGCGGCGTTGGACCAGTCGCCCTCGACGGCGATCACGCCCGGCGTACGATATCCCTGGCGATTGACGCGGAACACCGTGAGCGGCAGGCCGCCTGGCGTGGCGCCCTCCTCGACCTCCACCGTCACGCCAAAGGAGCCGAGGACGTTGATCGTGAGGTCGATGTAGGGGCGGCTTTCGAGCACTCCGGTGACGGCGATCTCGGTGGTTCCGTCCAAAAGCGGCGCGGCGAGCAGCAGTCCCGAGATGTATTGCGAGCTCACGTTTCCGGGGAGTTCGAAGCGCCCCGGGCGCATGCGGCCTGTCGCCTTGAGCGGAAAGCCCCCAAGGCCTTCCAGTGTGCAGCCCGCTGCCATGAGCTCGTCTGAAAGCGGCGCCAAGGGGCGCTCTCCCAGCCGCTGAGACCCGATAAACGTCGCATCGGAGCCGAGGGCGCAGGCAACGGGGAGCATGAACCGCAATGTGGAACCCGACTCCCCGCAGTCGAGCGTCGCGCCCGCGCATGCGCGCAGCAGCCCGCGCTCGATGCTTTTGGGCGCCGGGTGGACCTCAAAGCCTCCCTCGATACGGGCGATGCGCGCGCCGAGCGCCGTCAGGCACCGAATAGTGGCATCTATATCGGCGCATGACGTGTCGCACGCGATGCGCGTGACGCCGTTGGCGAGGGCGGAGGCGATGATGATGCGGTGCGCCATCGACTTGGAGGCGATGGCCGGGACAGTGCCGGATAGCTGCTTGGGGTTGATTCTTGCTAGCATCCATCCTCCTTGGGATGTAAGGTCAGTGATTGTAGGCAAATGCGCAGCGGTGCACCGGTGCACGGGGCGTCGCGCTAAGCGCGATCGGAGCCGCCGTCACGCTCGGCGGCGCGATCGTCATCCGCCTCGCCGTCCGACGAGCCTGCATCTTCTGCCACCCCTTCGGCCAGGGCGTGCGTGCAGGCAAGGCCGACCTCGAGGATGCGCTGGAACTCCTCGATGGGGGTGGGGGCGAGCGCCGCCGCCCCGATGCCGCGCGGAACCACGAGATCGATGGTGGAACCAGAGCGCTTCTTGTCGTGCAGGGCCTCCGCGTAGATGTCGTTTGCGCTGGCGCTGAAGTCGAGCGACAGGCCGTGAGCCATCAAGAGGCGCGCAATGCGCTCGGGCACACCCTCGTCACACAGCTCGGCGGTGACGCTGGCGCTCGCGATGGCGACCATGCCGATGCCCACGCATGTCCCGTGCCCCAGGCGGAAGTGCTCGGCGGCCTCTACGCCATGCCCGATGCTGTGGCCAAAATTGAGCAGCTTGCGCAAGCCCCCCTCGCGCTCGTCTTGCTCCACCACGGCGCGCTTGATATCGATGTTGCGGGCGATGAGCCACGCGACGCGGGAAAGATCCTGTTTGAGCAGCGAAGGTGTGAGCGGCGTGCGCTCGAGCTCTCCGAACAGGTCGGCGTCAGCGATGACGGCGTGCTTGATGACCTCGCCGCACCCGTCTGCGAACTGCTCGTCGCTCAGGGTGCCCAGGCATCCGACATCGGCGATCACCGCGCGCGGCTGCCAAAACGCGCCGGCGAGGTTTTTACCGTGCGCGAGGTCGATGGCGGTCTTGCCGCCCACCGACGAATCGACCATGGCGAGCAGGGTGGTGGGAACCTGGATGAACGCGATCCCGCGCATGTAGGTGGCGGCTGCGAACCCGGCCATATCGCCTACGACTCCGCCGCCCAGCGCCACAATCACGTCATGGCGTGAGAGATGCTCTGCCGCGGCGCGCTCAAGGAGCTCAGAGAGGGTCTGCATGCGCTTGTGTTCCTCGCCCGCCTCAAACGTGGCGAGGGAGGGTGCGAGGCCTGCGGATGTAAGGCTCTCCATCACCGGGGCGGCGTAGAGGGGGCCGACGTTGGAGTCGGTGATGACGAGTGCGCGCTCGGCGCCTTCCACCACAGACTTGGTGATGGCGCCCACCTGTTCCAGCAAAAACGTTCCGATGTGCACGCGATACGGCTGCGTTGTTTCGATGTCGAGGGTGTAGGCCGAGGTTGCCATGGGGTGCCTTTCACTTTGGGGTCGGATGGTGTGGGTCATTTGTGAGCGGCGGAAAGCGTCAGCTGTGCCGTGGGGTGTCGTCGAGCGCGCGCTTGATGCGGTCTCCGTCCGCGAGCAGGGATTCGAGCTCGTCGCGGTCCTTGTTTACAAGCGCGCGGCGCACCTGTTCGAGATTGTCTTGCAGCGTCGCGATCTCGCGCGCAAGATTGCTTGCGTCTTCGAGCATCAGCTCGGACCACATACGCGGGTTGAGATGCGCCACGCGGGTGAGGTCGCGGTAGCTCCCTGCCGAGAATCCGTGGTGCTCCTGCGCCGTGGGGCTCTTCACGTAGGCGTTGCTCACGACGTGGGCGAGCTGACTGGTAAAGGCGATGACGCGGTCGTGAATCTCCGGCGTGGTGACCGAGAACGTTCCGAACCCGCAGGGAGCGAGCAGGGTATGCGCGCGGTCGAGCAGGTTGAGTCGGGCGATGTCGTCGAGTTGTGGCGGCGTGAGCACCATGGGTGCTCCGGTAAAGAGGTCGGCGCGGGCATGGGCAAACCCCGAGAACTCGGTTCCCGCCATGGGGTGCGCGCCACAAAAGTCAAAGCCGTATGTCGAAGCGAGGGCGAAGGCCTCGGCGCACACATGCCCTTTGACGCCCGCTGCGTCGATGACGAGCGGTGCGGACCCCGTCCGAGAGAGTTCCCCCAGCTGCTCGGCATGAGAGCGCAGCCAGGAGAGGCATGCGTCGGGATAGGCAGCGAGTATCAGCAGGTCGCACTGGGAGATGTCGTCTTGCGTTCGCAGAAAACCAGCGAGCACGTCGATTCGCGCGATGGCGAGCGTGTCGGCATCGGTGTCCCATGCGAGGACGGGCCAACCGGCTGCTGCATATGCCCTGGCGAAACTGCCGCCGATGAGGCCCAGACCGACGATGCCCACGGTGGGGGCGTCCTGCTCGCCATGGTGCGATTTCACAGACGGGCTGACTGCCTGTTCGCTTGCCCGCTCCTCCGGGTCCTTCGTGGATGTAGGCATGGGGTGCTATGCCTCCTCACGAGCCATGTCGACCACGACCGAGCGAATGGCCCGGATGCGATCCATGGTGCGGTCGAATTGGTCGGGCGTGAGCGCTTGTGCGCCATCCGACCAGGCGCGCGGCGGGTTGTCGTGCACCTCGATCTCGAGGGCGTCAGCGCCAGCCGCCGTGGCGGCGAGGGCCATGGGCTCGACGTAGCGCGTGTATCCAGTGGCGTGGCTTGGGTCCGCGACAACAGGCAGGTGCGTGAGGTGGTGCAGCGCCGGGACGGCGTTGAGGTCGAAGGTGTTACGCGTGCGCGTCTCAAACGTGCGGATGCCGCGCTCGCAGAGCATCACGTTGTCGTTGCCTTCGCTCATGATGTACTCGGCGGCCATGAGCAGCTCGTCGATGGTGCCCGCGATGCCGCGCTTGAGCAAGACGGGCGTGTTCGTCTTGCCGACTTCCTTCAAGAGGTTGAAGTTCTGCGCGTTGCGCGCGCCGATCTGCATGACGTCGATGCCGCGATTCACGAACAGCTCGACGTCGCGGACGTCCATGACCTCGGTCACGATGGGCATGCCGGTTTCTGCTTTTGCCGAAAGGAGCAGGTCGAGCCCCTTCTCACCCATGCCCTGGTAGGCGTATGGGGAGGTACGGGGCTTGTACGCCCCGCCGCGCAGTATTGTGGCGCCCGCCGCCTTGCAGCGCTGGGCGATCGCGATGAGGTTGTCGCCCTCAACGGAGCAGGGGCCTGCGATGACCTGGAAATTGCCGCCGCCGATTTTGATGCCGCCTCCAAGGTCGATCACGGTGTCTTCGGGGTGAAACTTCCGGTTGGCTTTTTTGAACGGCTCGGAGACGCGCTGCACGCGCTGAACTACGTCCATGGACTCAAGGAGGAACGGGTCGATTTTGGTCGTGTCGCCAACAAGGCCGATGATGGTCTCATGCTCCCCATGACTCACGTGCGCGGTGAGGCCCTTCCCCTCGATCCACGCGACGATGTGCGAGACGGCTTCTTCCGATGCGTCTTTGTGGAGAATGGCAATCATGGGCTGGTCCTTTGTGTCATTGAGCCGGAGGTTGCCTGCCGGGTGAATCGTTTGACAGTCTATTCGAGTTTACCCGAGTTCGCGGCCACTTACGCGCCCTTCGAATGGGTGACACAAATGGTTACACAGTCCGACGAAAGAATTAAATTCCGCTGACAGGCCCGCCCCGGCTTGGGTATAATGCTAGCCGTTGCGCGCCATTAGCTCAGTGGATTAGAGCGTCTGCCTCCGGAGCAGAAGGCCGTAGGTTCGAACCCTATATGGCGCACCAACCGCAAGTTGTGCGAACCCTCGGGTTCGTTTTAGAGGGGGTCACGGGTGCTTGTCGCTCGTGGCCTCTGTTTACATAGGCACGGCACCCCTGGCTGGTGCGTCGCGCATCGCGTGGGACGAGGGAGTAGCATGGATCTCCATGACACCGTCAATCCGTTCTCTGTTTCCGGCTTGACCACGGCCGAGGTCGAAGAGCGCATCGCCGCGGGCAGCGTCAACGTCAACACCGACCTCAAGACGAAGTCGATCCGCGAGCTCATCGTCGAGAATGTCTGCACGCTGTTCAACCTCATCAATCTCGTACTGGCTCTGCTCGTCATCGTCACGGGCGCATGGAAGAACCTGACGTTTCTCGGCGTGGTCGTGCTCAATACGGGCATCGGTATCGTCCAGGCGGTGCGCTCCAAGCGGATGGTCGACAAGCTCACCCTGCTCACGTCCAAGCGGGCCGTCGCCATCAGGAACGGCGGGCTCGTTGAGCTCGATTTGGACCAGATCGTCCTGGACGACGTCATCCGACTTGGCCGCGGCGACCAGATCCCGGCAGACGCGGTCGTCGTGGAGGGGGAGTGCCACGTCAACGAGAGCCTTCTTACCGGCGAGAGCGACGCCATCTTCAAGGGCCCCGGTTCGGAGCTCATGAGTGGTAGCTTCATCGATTCGGGCGTCATCGTGGCCCGCGTGATTCGCGTTGGCGCCGACAACTACGTCGCCCGCATCAACAACGAGGCGAAATACGTCAAGAAGGTCAACTCCGAGATCATGAACGCGCTCAACGCGATCGTTCGTTTCGCCAGCGTGCTCATGGTGCCCATCGGGCTGGGCCTGTTTTACGCCAGCGCTCAGAGCTCCTACGTACTCACTGCGGGAGCCAAGCCCGAAAGCGTTCTCGCGCTCGGTGCCTGGCTGGTGTCTTCCGAGGGGCTGTCCTCCCTCTCGTCGGCGACCTTGTCGACCGTCGGCGCGCTACTGGGGATGATTCCCCAGGGTTTGGTGCTGCTCACGTCTTCGGTGCTGGCCATCGCCACCATTCGCCTCGCCCGAAGGAAGGTCCTCGCGCAACAGTTGTATTGCATCGAGACGCTCGCGCGCGTGGACGTGCTGTGTCTCGACAAGACGGGAACGATCACCTCCGGCCATATGGAGGTCGCGGGCGCCTATGTCGCCGAGCCCGACGGGGCGCTGCGTTCCGCCCGCGACGTCGATGCCCAGCCCTCCGATGCGGCCGCGTCTCAATCCCGCGAGGGCGGATCGCGTGCGTTTGAGGAGAGGTCCCGCGAGCTTCATGCGGCGCTCGCCGGTATTGCGCGCGCCACGTCTGCCGATGCCAATGAGACATGCAAGGCGTTGCTCTCGCGGTATGCGGATGTCTCCGGCGTGCCCGCCGCGCAGCGAGTTGTTCCCTTCAATTCTGCCAAGAAGTGGAGCGGGGCAACGCTGACGGCCAGCCCCCTCACGGGTGGCGAGGCCCGGTCGTACGTGATGGGCGCGGCGCAGTTCGTGTTGGAGAGCGAGGATGTCCTCAGGTACGAGGCGGCGCTGCAGGACCTTGCGACGAGCTGCAGAGTGCTTGTCGTCGCCCGCGTCGACGGCTTCACTGATGAGGGCGACATCGTGGGAGCCGTTCGCCCCCTCGGCTGCGTGACCATTCGAGATGAGATCCGTCCTTCCGCGGCGGAGACGATCAAGTACTTCTGCGAGCAGGGGGTGACGCTCAACGTCATCTCCGGCGACGACCCCCGCACCGTCTCCACGATCGCGCGCTCCGTTGGGATTTCCGGGGCAAGCGCGTTCGTCGATGCGACAACGCTCGATTCACCCTCGAAGCTGGACGCCGCGGTCGATCAATATCACGTCTTCGGTCGCGTGACGCCTCAGCAAAAACGTGAGCTTGTCTGCGCCTTGCAGCGCCGTGGCCATACGGTGGCCATGACGGGCGACGGCGTCAACGACGTCCTCGCACTCAAGGAGGCCGACTGCTCGGTGGCTATGGCGGCCGGTTCCGACGCGGCGCGCAACGTCGCCGAGATCGTGCTCGTCGAAAACGACTTCTCAGCCATGCCACAGGTCGTCGCCGAGGGCAGGCGCTCGATCAACAACCTGCAGCGATCGGCCGCGCTCTTCCTGACGAAGACGCTGTTCTCTATGGGGCTTGCCGCCATCTGCATCGTCGCGCCGCCCTATCCCTTCCAGCCCATCACCATGACCCTCATCAATTTCTTCTGCATCGGCTTTCCCAGCTTCGTGCTTGCGCTCGAGCCCAATCGTGCGCGCGTGAAGGGGTCGTTCTTGTCCAACGTGCTCAAAAAGGCCATGCCTGCGGCTGTCGCCGTGTTGCTGTGCTCGGTGCTTTGCATCGCCTTCTCTCGACTGTTTGGCTGGGGCCCCACGATGTTGTCGACCATGTGCGTGTTCACGACGTGTACGGTCGGGCTGTGCCTCATCTGGCGTATCTCGGTGCCGTTTACCCCGCTTCGTCGCGCGGTGTTCGTCTTCGTCCTCGTCGGGTTCTTGGCCAACGTCCTTCTGCTCCCTGATTTCTACTCCATCGGGCGGCTCACGACGGGTGCTGCCATCCTGACGCTCGTTTTCAATGTGGTCGGCGCGCTCGTCTTCATGTGGCTCGCCGATTGCATGGAGCGCGCGCCCGAGCGCGCCACGCAGCTCGCGACCGGGTTCGGTCGCGGCGTGAGGGTGAGCGTTCGCGGGCGTGGCTCCTCCAAGCGCTCTCGTGTGAGCTCGACGGGAAGCTCGGTACGCCGCGCGGTTGTCGGCGTCCGCGCGCGCATGGACAAGCGCGCCGCTGCTCGCGCGCTCGAGCAGGCCGCCGAGCATGCGGAGGAGGGGGCGCTTCGGTCGGGGGAGGCCGAGTCGCGTCATGGCAAGGCCCGTCGTCGCTCCGTGGGAGTTGCGGGGAAATCCTCTTCTGTCCGCAAAAAGCGGTATCGTGTTGAGCAAGCTCAAGGGGGCATTCGCGTGCGCATGCCCAAATCGACCCGGAAGAAGGACTTGTGATCTGCCCGTTTTGCTCTTCATCCGTCCCCGACGGTTCGGTGTGCTGCCCGTCATGCGGTCTTGACCTCGACCATGGAGACCTGCACGACGTCTCTGAATTTGTGTTTTGCGAGGGCTGCGGGGCTCGCCTGGGCGTACAGGAGCGCGTGTGTCCCAAGTGCGGCCGCCCCGCCCCCGGCATCCTGTCTCAAAACTCCGCCGCCTCCGACCTCGCCGCCGGTAAAACGGCCAGTTTTCCCAAGTTGACCTCCGAGATGATCGCCGATGCCATCCCCGCACCGGAGCCTGCACGCGTGGCTTTTTCCGCGTCGGGCGACGCCGACACCACGAGCGTCCTCGATGCTGATGACCTTGCTGTTGCCTCCCTTGACGGCGTGATTCCTGCGCGTGGGGCCTCCCACAAGCCCCTTGTGCGCGAGGCGTTTGGTGATGGTGGCGATGTGGCTTCTCCTGCCGCCTTAGATCGTCCTCGCCGCGGACGCGCGATCGCCCTGGTGCTTGCGCTGTGCCTAGTTGGCGGTTCCGTGTGGTTTGTCGCCGCAGACCCGATGGGCGTCATGCCCTCGTTCTACCAATCGTTTGAACAGGCTGCGTCCGATATGTTCCCCTCTCGGCAAGTCCCCCTCGATGGGGATGACGAAGACACGCCTGCTGAGGATGGCGACGGGACGGGCGATGCCGAGGTCAGCGACTCGACGCTCTCAGAAGCCGAGGCATTTCAGCGTTTGAGCTCGATCTACGCGCAGATCGTCTCCTTCCAAGATGAGATCGGTCCCGTTGTTGACACCTACAATGGGCAATATCTCGTCAAGGATTATGCGCAGCGCACGGATGCGGCCCAGGGCGCGTATGAGCTTCGCAAGAACATCCAGGCCGTGCTTGACGAGCTCGATGGGCTCACGCTCGCCTCCGACACCGCATATACCGAAGACGTCGATCACCTCCGCCAGCTTGCGACGTGGACGTTCAATCGCGTGGACGTGCTGTGCCGTTCGTGGGACATCTCGCTCGGGCTCCCAGAGGGCGAGCGACCCGTCGATCATCAGGACGAGATTCTCGCTCCCTTGCGCGAGGTCGAAAAGGTCAACGGTCGGGCTGTCGATGTCATCTCGTATGAAGAGAACGTCGGCGCCTGGAAACCACAGGAGAAATAGGGGTCCATCCGCCTGCTGGGCCGTGCGTGGTATCATAAGTTCTATATGCCAATAGGACTGGGGAGGTTACCCATGTTTTTCAAGAAGACCCACACGCCCGAGTACCAGCTCGTCGGCGATGAGCAGATCGTCATGGAGACGTCCAAGGGCACCATTCGCGTGGAGCTCGACTGCGACGGCGCTCCCATTCACGCCGCGAACTTCTGCGAACTCGCGACGATGGGTTTTTATGATGGCCTCAAGTTCCATCGCTACGTCCCCGGCTTCGTGATCCAGGGTGGCTGCCCCAACACGCGTGTCATGACCTCGGCGCAGGTCGCCGCAGGTCAGGCGGGTCCCGACGGACAGCCCGGTACGGGCGGTCCCGGCTGGAACATCCGCGAGGAGTTCTCGACCAATCCCCGCAACAGCCATGAAGACGGCGCACTTGCGATGGCGCGCTCCATGGATCCCAATTCGGCAGGCTCCCAGTTCTATTTCTGCCTGGGCCCGCAGCACAACCTCGACTCCGGTTACACTGTCTTCGGCTCCACGCTCGAAGGAAAAGACGTGATTGCCGCGCTGCGTGCCGGCGATGAGATCGTCCGAGTTTCCGTTGAGCACGGTGCATAGGCGCACCGTCTCCCTCGTCGTTATCTGACCAACTCGTTAAAGGAACGCATGTGAACGAACAGGCTCTTGAACAGGCGCGCAACGCCTATCGTACCGGTGATTTCGCAGCTGCGGCCCAGCTGTTTGCCGCCGCCAAGCAGGGGGGCGTCGTCTCCGGTGAGATCGACCACCTTCGCGGCAACTCGCTGATGCGTCTCGGCCGTTATGCGGACGCCGCGTCGGCGTACGCTGAGGCCCTCGAGGACGGCACGTATGGTAAGCGCGGCGCTTTGCTCACCAACCAGGGCAAGGCATATGTCGCGTGCGGTGACGTGCGCTCTGCGGTCAACGCCTTTAGCGCCGCGACTCAAGACGCGAGCTACGCCACGCCGTACAAGGCCTACCTGGGCCTGGGCGATGCCCTAAAGCAGCTCGGCAATCTCACCGAGGCGGGCGTTGCGTATCGCCAGGCCGCCATCGACGGCACGAACCCGGCTCCCGCCGGCGCCCTGGCCAATCTCGGTGAGTGTTTCCTGCGCCTCAATCGCCCCGAGGACGCTATCGAGTCCTATCGCACGGCCCTCGATTTCGCCGGTCCCCGTGACGACGCGCGCTCCATCAACGCCGGCCTGGGCCAGGCCTACGGCGCGGTGAATCGCTATTCCGACGCTGTGGAGGCCTTCAACTCCGCCACCTCCGATGGCATCTACCAGCTCAGCCCGGAGCAGACCGAGGCCTTCGACCGCGCCCGCGACGTCCTGAGCGCAAACGCCGCCATGATGCCCGCGCAGAGTCATTACGACACGGGCATCGACCCGCTCGACCCGCTGGGCCAATCGGGCAATTTCATGCCCGATCCTACCGACACGGGCTTCTTCACCCTCTCCGAGTCCGAGATGGTTCAGGCCGACCGCGCCGAGATGAAGGTGCGCCGCAAGCGTCGTCACACGGGTCTCAAGGTGTTCATCTTCCTGCTCGTGGTCCTGCTCATCGCGGGTGCGGGCGGTGCCTTCGCCTACACGCGCGGATTTGGATTCCCCTCCCAGCAAGACGTCCTCACCGGTCTGTTCGGCGCCGTGACCGACGGCTCCGATGCCGGCGAGTTCCTTGCCTCCGGCCTCGATGAGAGTCAGAAGTCCATCATCTTGGCCTCCATCCCGCTCGACGCCACCGCCACCATCGAGGGCATGGATGCGGGCATGAGCGAAACCACCGCCAAGGTCAAGGTGTCCCTCAAGCAGGGTGGCGAGATGACCTACGACGTCGACTTCGTGCGCGAGGGTCTCGGCTGGACCGTCTCGTCCATCTCCACCGACTTCACCGTCGAGGAAGCATCTCAGTAGATAAGATGGTGATGCCGTGCGTTTCCGTTGAGTCCTCTATGGGGCTTCGAGACGCACGGTACACTTTTAGGTTGAAACGACTCTGACAGTTTGACGTAGGAGCAGACTTGTTTTCTTTGATGGACATGTTTTTCGGCCAGTACGACGGCGATCTCGCGATCGACCTGGGTACTGCCAACACGCTCGTCTCCGTGCGCGGTAAGGGCATCGTCATCCGTGAGCCCTCCGTCGTCGCCATCGATAAAAACGACGAGCGCATCCTGGCCGTGGGCATCGAGGCCAAGCGCATGCTGGGTCGCACCCCCGGCAACATCGTCGCCGTTCGCCCGCTCAAAGACGGCGTCATCGCAGATTTCGATGTGACAGAGGCCATGCTTCGCTACTTCATCGATAAGGCGAGCGACAAGCGCTATCCCTGGACCCCGCGTCCGCGCGTGGTGGTTTGCGTGCCCTCCGGCGTCACGTCTGTCGAGAAGCGCGCCGTGTTCGAGGCGACCATCCAGGCTGGTGCCCGCCAGGCGTACCTCATCGAGGAGCCCATGGCCGCCGCCATCGGCGCCGACTTGCCCGTCGAGGAGCCCACGGGCTCGATGGTCATCGATATCGGCGGCGGCACCACCGAGGTCGCCGTGATCGCCATGGGCGGCATCGTCGTCTCCCAGTCCATCCGCATCGCGGGCGATGAATTCGACCAGGCTATCCTGCAGCACGTCCGCGACGCATACAACCTCGCCATCGGCGAGCGCACCGCGGAGGACATCAAGATCAAGGTCGGCTCCGCTGTCCCGCTCAAAGACGAGCTCGACGTCGAGGTCAACGGTCGTGACGTGATTTCGGGCTTGCCCAAGACGGTTCGCATCGAGAGTGAGGAGATTCGTCGCGCGCTCAACAAGCCGCTCGACGAGATGACCAAGGCCGTCAAGGACGCTCTCGACGCCACGCCGCCCGATCTCGCTTCTGACCTCATGTACTACGGCATCCTGCTCACCGGCGGCGGCGCGATGCTGCGCGGTCTCGACGTGCGCCTGCGCGACGAGACGGGCGTGGCGGTCAACGTGAGCCCCACCGCGCTCGACAACGTCGTGAACGGCTGCGCCCGTGTCCTCGAGGCCAATGCCTTCGATGGCGGGTTTGTCCAGAGCAACGCGTAACTGCAACGAAAGGTGGCTTGTGGGAAAACAACCCAAGTACTCCTCACATTTGCATAATGCACGGCAATCAACGGGTGGTCGCCCGTTGATTGTTTTATGCATACTGTCCATTCTTATTCTCACCTTGTACATGCGGGAGGACGCCACGGGCCCCATCCATGCGGTCCGCGGCGCCGCGATGACCGTCACGTCTCCGGTGCGCATGGCCGGCAACATCATCGCCGCGCCGTTCAACGCGCTGGCCAACGCGATGACAAACGCGGGCGCCTCCAGCGAGACGCTCTCTGAGCTTGAGAAGCGCAACCGCGAGCTCACGGCTCAGGTCGCCGAGTTGTCCGAGGCGCAGGAGACGGCGGAGCGCCTGGAGAATCTCGTCGGGCTCAAATCCACGTACAACCTTGAGTCGACCGCCGCGCGCATCATCGGTTCCACCGGCGATGCCTGGACCAGCGCCGTGATCATCGATAAGGGCGCGAACGCCGGTTTTGAGGTCGGGATGCCCGTGTGCAGCTCCGGCGGCGTCATCGGTCAGATCATCGAGGTCTCGGCAACGACGTCCACTGTGCGCCTGCTCACCGACGAGCTGTCCGGCGTCTCGGCCATGGTCCAGTCGTCGCGCGCTCAGGGCATGCTCCGCGGCCAGGCCGACGGCACGCTCCGCCTCGAGTACGTCGTCGCGGACGCCGAGGTCTCCACGGGGGACATCATCATCACATCCGGCATCGGCGGGTCCTTCCCCAAGGGCCTTCCGTTGGGCACCGTCTCGTCCATCGACCGTTCCGCCAACGCCGTGTATTACACGATCGTCGTCCGTGCCGCCTCGTCTGCCGAGACGAACGAGGAGGTTCTCGTCATCACCTCGATCAGAGATGAGCAGATCGCGAGCGAAGAGGAGATCGGTGCTGCCAATGCGACTCCGCAGGGAGGGGCGGCCACCGCGACGGGTGACGATCAGGAAGACGATGACGCCCAGGCGCAAGCCGCACAAGAGTAGGGAGGTGCCATGGCACTCGAGCTCAATTCCAACAAGCGTTCTCAGACCGGGTTCGCGATCACAGTGATCGCTTGCGCCGTGCTGCACCTGGCGCTTGCCCCTCATATCAACATCTTCGGTGGCCGTGTCAACTTCATGCTCGTGCTCACGGCTGTTCTTGCCATTTCCGGCGATTCGAGGGCGATGGTCTACATCGGCTTTTTCTCGGGCTTGTTCTACGACCTGACGACCACAGGCCCCATCGGTCTTATGTCCCTGCTCCTCGCTGTGATGGGATACACCGTCGCCCTGGTGTCCCGCGGCCTGTCTACGGGGTTGGGCATGGAGACTGTTCGCGTCGCCATCGTCTGCGTCCTCGGGGTAAACATCGTCTACGCGATCGCCCTGTGCGTCATGGGGTTCGAGACGAGCCTGCTTACCGCCGTCGTCTCCCATGGGCTGACATCCTCGCTGCTCGACATCGCGGCGTGTGTCCCGCTGCTGATGATCGGCGGCACCAGCGCCTCGTCCGGGCGCGGCTTTTCGTCGCGTGGCGGTATGCACAGCCGGGGCTTGTCCTACAAGCCTTCGCGTCGCGGGCGCTTGAGGTAACACAGCCATGGACGCTCAACTCATTGTCATCATCGCCGGCATCATTCTCGTTGTCGCCATCATCGGCTCGATGCTGTTCTTGAAGGGCTACTCGGGTAAATTCACTTTCGACACCGCCAACGGCACGCGGCCTCGCGCTTCCGAGGGCGAGGGGAGCACCCAGGGGATCAAATCCAATGGGCGGTTCAAGCTGCTTACCGCAGGTGTCGGTGCGGTTTTCGCCGCCATCATCGCCAAGCTGTGGAGCATGCAGATGGTGTCGTCCGATCACTACGACCGGCTTGCGGAGCAAAATCAAACTCGCACCGTCACCACACCCGCGCCCCGCGGCAGGATTCTCGACCGCAACGGTGAAGCTATCGTGGACAATCGCGCCTCGCTCGCCGTCGTCGCGTATCGAGACCTCGCCGAGAACGCCATCGTCGTGCGTCACCTCGCCAACGTGCTCGGCATGCCCTACATGGCGGTCTTGCGCAACATCCAAGACAACACGGAGGGCGCTCAGAGCCCCCATACCATCGCGACGGACGTCCGCCGCTCGACGGTCGCCTACATCCAGGAGCATATCGATGCGTTTCCCGGCGTGAGCATCGCGGAGCGCACGGAGCGTTCCTACCCGCATGGTACGCTGGCATGCCATGTTGTCGGGTATACCGGCACCGTCACGCAAGAGCAGCTCGACGCCCAAAAGGACCTCACCGATGAGGAGCGCGCCGGGCGCATCGTGTACCAGTCGGGCGACATCGTAGGCCAGGCGGGCGTGGAGTATTACTACGAAAACCTGCTCCAGGGCATTCGCGGCGAGCAGACGGTCAAGGTCGATGCCGATGGCAACGTCACCGGTCAGGCCGGGGCTGTTCCCGCGAAGGCGGGAAGCGACATCAAGCTCACTATCGACCTCAAGATCCAGCGCGCATGCGAAGAGGGCCTTCAGCTGGGCATGCAGGTTGCTGAGCAGACGGGTTGCGAGACCACGTGCGGCGCCTGCGTCTGCCTCGATTGCACGAACGGCGAGATTCTCGGTTTGGCGAGCGCCCCGACCTTCGATCCGTCGGTGTTTGTGGGCGGTGTCTCCTCTGATATCTGGAACGAGCTGAACGCGGAGGACGGCGACCATGCGTTGCTCAATCGCGTCATCGGCGGCCTGTATATGTCCGCTTCGACCATCAAGCCCTTCAGCTCTCTTGCTGGCATGGAATACGGCGTCTACACCGCTGGCATGTCGTCCAACTGTACGGGCTGGTGGACGGGCCTTGGCGAGGCCAACGGCAAGAAATGCTGGCTTGAGACGGGGCATGGGGCACGCAACCTCGAGACGGGCATCCGTGACTCCTGCGACGTCGTCTTTTACGACCTCGGCAAGAACTTCTTCTACGACTCCAAGAACCCCGAGGGGCTGCAGGAGATGTACCGTCGGTGGGGCTTGGGCGCTAAGACCGGTATCGACCTTCCCTCAGAAGAGGCGGGCCGCGTCCCCGATTCGGAGTGGAAAGAAGCGTTTTTTAAAGATTGGGCACCTGAGCAGCGCGCCTGGAATGCCGGCGACATGACCAACATCGCGATCGGCCAGGGCGATATTCTTGTCACGCCCCTGCAGATGGCGGTCGCATATTGCGGCTTGGCGATGAACGGCGTCGAATGGACGCCGCACGTCTTGCGCTCCGCCGTCTCTCGCGATGGCGACGGTGATGCCTATGAGTACGAGAAGAAGAAGCGCTTGACGGCCGAGATCACCACCGACGGTGCCTTCGACGTCGTGCATCGCGGTGTGCACTCGATGATCTACGAAGAGTCTCCTGTCACTGCGAGACATTTCACCAATCTTCCCGTGCAGGTTGCGGGCAAGTCGGGAACGGGTGAGAAGAACGAGGAGGACCCGTACGGTTGGTTCATCGCGTATGCGCCCTTCGAAGACCCCAAGTATGTCGTGTGCGCCATGCTCGAGCGCGGCGGCTTTGGCTCGACCTGCGCGATGCCCGCGGTGCGCACCGTTTTGGGCGCGATTTACGACTCTCCCGACAACCAGCAGTTCACCGCTGGCGATAGCACGAGGTAGGTGAGACATGGCACAAGATTCACTCAAGCGCGTCAACAAGCGCATGACGGCCTCAAAGAGCAGTTTGAGGCAGAAGGTCAACATTCCCGTTCTCGTAGCATGGCTGTGCCTGCTCGCGTATGGTGCCGTCGTGATCTGGACCGCTTCGCTCACCATCGCTGAGGCGTCCTTCTCTCGTCAGCTTGTGGGTGTGGGACTTGGCGTCATCCTCGCGTTTCTATGCTGGAGGAGCGACTTCTCCGGGCTTGCGGGCATGACCACGGTTCTTCTTGTGGTGGACCTGGCGGTGTTGTTCAGCCCGTATATCCCGGGCCTTTCCTACAACGCCAAGGGTATGACGGGTTGGATTCGCATCCCGCTCATTGGCTTGACGTTCCAGCCCGTCGAGCTCGCGAAGCTCATCACTATCTTTTTCATGGCGTCTTTGGGAGCGCAGTACAACGGCCGCATCGACAACGTGCGTGAGTATGCCAAGCTGTGCGGCATGCTCACCATTCCGTTTGGCGCCGCGGTCGTCGCGGGCGACCTCGGCAGCGGCCTCGTCATCTTCTTCTCTGGTGCCGCCATCATTCTCATGAGCGGCCCGAAGAAGGAGTGGGTGCTGTGCACCGTCGCCCTTATCATCGGCGCGGTGTCCATCATGCTCGCGCTCGATTCGGTGCTCGACGGCATGCTCGGTAAAGACGTCCTGCTCAAGCAGTACCAGATGAACCGCCTGCTCGTGTTTATCGACCCCGAGTCTGATACATCGGGCGCGGGCTACAACCTGCTTCAGTCCATGATCGCGGTCGGGTCGGGTGGATTCTTTGGCAAGGGCATCGGCAACGCCTCACAGGCGGGCGCCGGGTTTTTGCCCGAGGCGCACACCGACTTCGTCTTCGCATTGCTCTCCGAGGTGTTCGGGTTTGTCGGCGCGCTGGTGCTCCTTGCGCTCTTTGCGCTCCTCATCTTTTCGACCATACGCGTCGCGCATCAATCGGATTCCCTCTTCTTGCAGCTGGCCACTGTCGGCATCGTGGGCATGTGGACGTTCCAGCTCCTCGAGGAGGTCGGTATGTGCATCGGCCTCATGCCCATCACGGGCATTCCGCTGCCGTTTATCAGTTTCGGTTCTTCGTCTATGCTGATGCAGTGCGCCGCCTTGGGTATCGTGCAATCGGTGTGGCGCTCGCGCGGAAAGGCCGTGTAGCGGTGCGGCGCGTGGCATGGTTGTAGTGCACGTGCGTTATATGGGCGCCCGTGTTCGTTCGTTTGTTTGAGAGAGGTGGCGGTATGCGCATTCCCGTCGATTCGCTGTTGAACGCGGCCAAGCTCGCACGCTCCGTGCAGGGAGACGCCGATGCCCCTGTGCGCGTCGGCGTGTATATCGATTCGACTGCGTCCGAGGAGATCGTGCTTTCGCTTCGGGACGCCCTCGTGCCGCAGACGACCGCGGGCCTGGTGCGCGTCGACCGCTTGGGCGACGCTCCGCTTGCGGTCAAGGATGACACCGATGTCGCCATCGTTGTTTCAAGTGGTTCGGAGCGGTTGCAGGCCCGCGTGCAGGAGATCGTCGTGACGGGCGTTCCTGTGGTGGTGCTTGCCGAGTCGTGCGTCGAGGTGCCCTTCATCCGGCACGACACGAACATGCTCGGTTGCATCGCTGCAACCGATCGCGTTCATCTGCTCGATACCCTTGCCAGGTGGATTTTGGACCGCACCGAGAAGCAGACGGCGTTTGCCGCGAATTTCAGCTTCATGCGCATCGCGGCGGCCATGCGCATCGTGTCCCAGGCCTCTGTCGGCAACCTCATGACGGGAGCCCTGTTTTTCGTCCCGGGCGCAGATTTTCCCGTCATGACCTTGGCCCAGCTCGGTATGATGCTCCAGCTTTCCGCGGTCTTCGGCAAACAGCTGCGCCCCGAGCGCGCATACGAAGCCGCGGCGGTCATTGGCTGCGCATTCGCCTTGCGGGGTGCGGCGCGGCTCGTCTCCCACCAAGTGGGCCGACTCGGTTTCGTCCCGCGCGCTCTGATAGCGGGCGCGGGCACCTACGCGATCGGGCGAGGCCTCATGGCGTTTTACGAGCGCGACGTCGATTATACGAACTTGAACGCCTTCGTGCGCCGCACCGTCTCACGCGTCAAAGACATCGCCCATCCGAGTTCCGATGAGGGTGCCGTGGGTGCCCCTGTCGTACTTTCACGTTAGATAGGTCGCGCCGCGGCCCTCGTGGGGCGCGTTGCGTGAGCAGGAGTTGTTTCGATAGGAGTAGTTCAGATTATGAGAGCTGTGTACGAGAACCGATTCTCGGAGCTCGAGCCCCTGCTGTCTCGCGTCGAGAAGCCGACCCGCTACATCGACCACGAGTGGGGCGCCTTGTATAAGCCCCAGGCGGAGCATCGTTGCGTGCTCATCTACCCCGACGTCTATGAAGTCGGCCTGCCCAATCAGGGCATCGCCATCCTCTACCGCAACCTCAACGAGACGCCCGGGCTGTCCTGCGAGCGCGGTTACATCCCGTGGATCGACATGGCCGACGAGATGCGCGCAGCGCACATCCCGCTGCTTTCGCTGGAGGGCGCGGCACCGGTCGCGTCCTTCGACGTCGTTGGCTTCCACGTTCCGCATGAGATGGCCTGTACCAATTATCTCGAGGGCCTCGATCTTGCGGGCATCCCGCTGCATGCTGCGGACCGCGGGGAGGACGATCCGATCGTCATCTGCGGTGGCCCCTCCGTCTACAACCCCGAGCCGCTCGCGCCGTTTTTCGACTGCATGATGATCGGCGAGGGCGAGGAGCAGATCGTCGAGTTCTGCCAGCGCCATCGAGAGCTGCGGGACGCGCACGTGCCTCGCGCCGAGATGTTGCGCGAGCTCGCGAAAGTCGGGGGCGTCTATGTTCCCTCCCTCTACGAGGTTCGTCATGACAAGCCCTGTTCGCAGCATGGCTACACGGTTCCTCGCGCGGGCGAGGACGTGCCCGAGGTCGTGTATAAGCGCGTGGTGAAGGACTTCGGCGCTACCAACCCGGTGCCCCAGGCCGTCGTGCCGTATATGCAAATCGTTCAGGATCGCCTGTGCGTAGAGGTCCTGCGCGGTTGCGCCCGCGGGTGCCGTTTCTGCCAGGCGGGCATGACGTACCGTCCCGTGCGCGAGCGCTCCGCCGACCAGGTGGTCTCTGCCGTTACGGGCGGGCTCGCCCATATGGGCTACGACGAGGTTTCGCTCAACTCGCTGTCAACCACCGACCACTCCAAATGCGCCGAGATGCTCAACCGCCTCAACAGGCGCCTGGGCGACACGGGAATCTCCATCTCCGTGCCCTCCCAGCGTCTCGACTCTTTCGGCGTCGACATGGCCGCCGCGGTGGCGGGGGAGAAGAAGGGCGGTCTCACCTTCGCCCCCGAGGCGGGCAGCCAGCGCATGCGCGACATCATCAACAAGAACGTGACCGAGGAGGACCTCGAACGTGCCACGCGTGCCGCCTTTGAGGCCGGCTGGCGTCGCATCAAGCTGTATTTCATGATGGGCCTGCCGGGGGAGACCGATGAGGACATCGTCGCCATCGCCGAGCTCGCCGACCACACGCTCGAGATCGCGCGCGAGGTCGTTCCCAAAGAGCAGCGCGGAGGCATCTCCGTGTCCATCTCGGTGTCGGTCTTCATCCCCAAGGCCCACACGCCGTTCCAGTGGAGCCCGCAGCTCGACGACGTCGAGGTCAAGCGTCGCCAGCAGTTGCTCTTTCATTCTGTGAAGAACCGCGCGGTCCGTATTCACTGCCACGACGCCGCAACCTCGCTCGTCGAGGCGGTCATGAGTCGAGGCGGTCGCGATATCGCGCCGCTCATCGAGGGCGCGTGGAGGCGCGGCCAGCGATTCGATGCGTGGACCGAGCAGTTCTCGCTCGAGCGCTGGGAGGAGGCGGCCGCCGAGCTCGGCATCGATCTGCGCGCCATCGCGCAGCAGTCGTTCGACCTCGACGCACGCCTGCCCTGGGAGCATGTGAGTCCCGGCGTGTCCCGCGGCTACCTGCTGCGCGAGTACCGCCGCTCTCTCGAGGGCGTCACCACGCCCGATTGCACCCGCGAGTCCTGCACGGGCTGCGGCGTGTGCCCGACCCTGAAAGCCGATAACGTTTTGGTTGGTGAGCGCGCATGACGAACGCATCCGAGCCCACGTTCTTTCGCTTGCGTGTGGCCTATCCCAAGCTAGGACGCCTCAGGTACCTGGGGCATCTCGAGCTCATCCACACGGTCGAGCAGATGGTACGCCGCGCCAAGCTGCCCTATGCGGTCACTCAGGGCTTCTCGCCGCATATGCGCATCGCCTACACCTCCGCATTGCCCGTGGGCACGTCCTCCACGGCCGAGTATTTCGACGTGTATCTCACGCAGCTCGTGCCTGCCGAGCGCGCGCTCGAGAGCTTGCAGGCGGCGGCGCCGGCGGATCTGCGCCCGGTGGGTGCCGCTTACGTTGAGCTTCGCCGACCGGCGCTCACGGCTGAGATCAATGTGGTCCTCTACCAGCTCGAGATTCTGATGAATCCGGGCTGCAGCGCCACCGACGACGATCTTGCGCGCGTCTTTTCCGGATGGTTCGAGCAGGGCGCCGAGATTCCGTACCGCCGAGGCAAGAAGGTCAAGCGCCTTGACATCAGGCACTTGCTTCGAAGCTGCGGTCATACCGTGATGCCCGATGGACGCGTATGGCTCGGTCTCGACACGCGATGCGATAACGACGGCTCGCTGCGCCCCGAGATTCTCGTCGCGGCGCTCGACCAAGCGCTGTGCGGGCTGGCCCCGGGCGTCGATGAGGAGATCGTCTCTACGGGAATCCAGCAGCTCACGATGTTTGCCGGCTACAACGTGGAGCGCTCATCTCAGCTGCTGTGCACAGACGAGGGGGAGGTCTCGCACCCACTGGGCCATGCGCTCGATGCGCCTCAGGGGAGCCTCACGGCCCGGGCGCAAGCAGAAGCTTTGTCGAACCTGTGAATATGCTGGGAAAACGTTCTATAATCCCGTTGACGTGCTGGAAAGCACCTGATACCATATCCGACTGTTGCACAACTGATGCATGAAGGGCAAGAACATGTACGCAATCGTTTCTACGGGCGGCAAGCAGTATAAAGTCGCCACCGATGACGTCATCACCGTCGAGAAGATCGAGGGCGAGGCCGGTACCAAGGTCGAGCTCGAGGTTATCTTCCTCAACGATGGCAAGAAGATCGTCACGGATCCTGCCAAGCTCGCTAAGGCTAAGGTCACTGCTGAGATCCTGGAGCAGTTCAAGGGCGAGAAGCAGCTCGTCTACAAGTTCCACAAGCGCAAGCGCTATCACCGTCTCAAGGGCCACCGTCAGCAGCTCACCAAGCTGAAGATCACCAAGGTCCAGGCCACTTCCCGCGCCGCCAAGAAGACCACCAAGGTCGAGGAGCCCGAGGCTCCCGTCGCCGAGTAGACGACCATTTGTAAGTAGTTAGAGAGCAGGTACCTGACATGGCACACAAAAAAGGTCTCGGTTCCTCCCGCAATGGTCGCGACTCCCGCGGCCAGCGTCTGGGCACCAAGCGTTTTGATGGTCAGACCGTGAAGGCCGGCGAGGTTCTCGTCCGCCAGAACGGCACCCACATCCACCCCGGCGAGAACGTCGGCCGTGGTAAGGACGACACCCTCTTCGCGCTCGTCGAGGGCAAGGTTAAGTTCACCCGTGGCCTCAAGCACCGCGTGAACGTCTACCCCGTCGTTGAGGCGTAAGACACCCTTTTTGCATTTGCATCTTTTGGGAGACCCTCTGAGCTGATGCCCGGAGGGTCTCCCTGTGTGTAAATTGGGGACGGGTGCGATTTTACACATCTATCTTTGATAAGGTAGATGCCGTAAAACGTACGGTAGCGATGTGTAAAATCGCACCCGTCCCCAATTTACACATCCGAGTTCGAGGAGGGGCACCGTGTCCCAGTTCACCGATATTTGTCGAATCAACGTCAAGGGCGGCGACGGCGGCGCGGGCTGCATGTCGTTTAGGCGCGAGGCCTTCGTCCCCAAGGGCGGCCCCGATGGCGGAGACGGCGGCAACGGCGGCAACGTCATCATCCAGGCCGACGCCCAGCTTTCCTCCCTAATCGACTACCGCTTCAAGCATCATTTCCGTGCTGAGGCAGGCACCCATGGCAAGGGCGCAAAGAAGGACGGCGCCGATGGCAAGGATCTCGTGCTCAAGGTGCCGATGGGCACCGTCATCCGCGAGCTCGACCCGTCGTCCATGGAGCCCAGCTACGAGATCGCCGACCTGACGCACGACGGCGAGCGCGTCGTCGTTGCCCCCGGTGGCACGGGCGGCCTGGGCAACCCTCACTTCGTCACCTCCACGCGCCGTGCGCCCGCGTTCGCCCAGAAGGGCGAGCCCGCCATTGAGCATTGGATCGAGCTCGAGATGAAGCTCATGGCCGATGCCGCCCTAGTCGGTTTCCCCAGCGTCGGCAAGTCCTCGCTTATCGCGCGCATGAGCGCCGCCCGTCCCAAAATCGCAGACTACCCGTTCACGACGCTCGTGCCCAACCTCGGCATGGTGCGCGCGGGCGAGTACTCCTATGTCGTCGCCGACGTCCCCGGCCTTATCGAGGGTGCGGCCGAGGGCAAGGGCCTCGGCCATCAATTCCTTCGCCATGTCGAGCGCACGGCGTTGATCCTGCATGTCGTGGACATCACGGGCAGCTATGAGGGACGCGATCCGCTCGAGGATTACCGCATTATCAACGACGAGCTTCGCCGTTACGCCTCCGATCTCGCCGACCGCCCGCAGATCGTCGTTGCGAACAAGTGCGATGCCAGCGGCGTGTCCGAGCGCGTTCAGCAGCTCAAGATGGCCGCCCTTGCCGACGGCCATGAGTTCTTCGCCGTCTCCGCGCTCACGGGAGCTGGGCTCCAGACGCTCATGCTCGCCTGCGGCGAGCGGGTGAGCGAGCTTCGCCGTGCCATCGCCGAGGAGCAGGCCGCCGCACCGGCGTTCGACGAGGAGAAGTGGGAGCGTGCGCGCAAGGCTCGCGACAAGCGGTTCCACGTCTCGGCCGAAGAGCCCGGCGCATGGCGCGTGAGCGGCACCAACCTCGAGCGCATGGTCGTCCAGACCGACTGGGAAAACGAGGAGGCCATCATCTATCTCCAGCACCGGATGGCGCGCATGGGTGTCGACGACGCCCTGGCAAAGGCCGGCTGCCGCAACGGGGACGAGGTGCGCATTCTCGGTTACGCCTTCAATTTCGAGGGCATCGACGATGGGCCGGACGATGACGATGCCGAAGAGTTCTCCTCTGAGCTCTTCGAGGTCGTTGAGGTTGAAGATATGAGCGAAGTCGACGCCGAGTCGGACGACGAAGAGGGATCGGAGGCGTAGGCGCCGTGTCGATGCCAGGCCATTTGCCCACATTGGGCCAGGATGCCTCGAGGACGTATCGCTTGGGAATCATGGGCGGCACGTTTGACCCCATCCATTACGGTCACCTCGTGACCGCGGAGCAGGCGCGCGAGGCACTCGATTTGGACTGTGTGCTGTTCATGCCCGCCGGGTCACCTGCCTTCAAGCAAGATTTACGCGTGAGCAACCCCGAGGATCGCTATGCGATGACGGTGCTTGCCACGGCGGCGAACGCGTCATTCTACGCGAGCCGCCTCGAGATCGATCGCCAGGGTGTCACCTATACGGTAGACACCCTGCGGAGCTTGCGCGATCAGTATCCCGAAAACGTCGAGCTCTATTTCATTACCGGCGCCGACGCCCTGATGGACATCCTCACCTGGCATGATGCCGACTGCCTGGCATCGCTCGCCACGTTCATCGCCGCCACGCGCCCGGGGTATGATATCGAGACCGCCAAGCGGCGCATCGCCGAGTCGGGTCTTGAGTTCGATGTCCGGTATATCGAGATTCCCGCCCTCGCCATCAGTTCGTCCCATATTCGCGAAAGGGTTCGCCAGGGGAAGAGCGTCCGATACCTCACCAGCGAATCGGTGATGGGGTACATCAACAAACATGGGCTGTATCTCATGGAGGGGAGGTCCGACTGTGATCGATGAGAGCCAGGTGACGTATCTTGAGCATGTGCGCGACATGCTGCGTACGCGCATGAAAGACAACCAGCGGCGTTTCGAGCACTCGCTGGGCGTTGCTCGCAGTGCGGCTCAGCTCGCCGTCGCATATGGGGTCGACGAGTACGAGGCCGTTTTGGCCGGCTTGCTGCATGATTGGGACAAGGTGCTCGACGACCACGAGCTGCTCGTCCGCGCGGCACAATATGGCGTTGAGCTCGCGGGCTCGCCGACGCGCTCGGTCGGCCTCTTGCACGGTCTTGTTGCCGCCCACGAGCTTCAGCATGTTTTTCCCGGCACCTCAGGTGCAGTGTGTCAGGCAGTTGCCCGGCATACGATTGGTGCTGTCGACATGACCCCGCTCGACATGGTCGTGTTTATCGCCGACGCGATTGAGCCCGGGCGGCGCGGGGACTATGCGGAACGGCTCCGCGCGTTGGTAGGGGAGGCCTCGCTGGAGGAGCTGTTCTTCCAGACCTTTTCCCAAGGTCTGGTATATGTGATTTCGACCGGGCGATACCTGTACCCCACCGCCATTGACATTTATAATGCGTACGCAGTGCGTTTGATGCGCTCGTAATCTACGAAAGGTTTTGCATGTCCGATATGACTGACGATCAGCTTTTGAACTACGCCTCCGGCCTGGGCCACGGCGAGGCTGACGCCGACGGTGTCGCCTCGGTTGACCGCGGCTCCGCTTCGCTGTCTTCCGCCGGGGTTCCCGCTATCGAGATCGCTCGCGCGGCTGCCGACGCCGCTTCTTTCAAGGGTGCGGAGGACATCTGCATCGTTGACTTGACCGAGCTCTCCGACGTGTGCGACTACTTCGTCATCGCCACGGGCAACAACACGCGCATGGTCGACGCCATCGTCGATGAGGTCGAGGAGAAGGTCGCCAAAGCGTATGGCGAGCATCCGTTCTCCATCGAGGGTCGTGAGGAGCGCACCTGGATTCTCATGGACTATGGTTCGGTTGTCGTGCATTCCTTCACCCCCGAGGCCCGCGAGTTCTATCGCCTTGAGAAGCTCTGGGCCGACGCTCCCCTCGTTGACTAATCCGGGGACGGGTGCAAAATTGCACATTGTGCAATTTGGGGACGGGTGCAAAATTGCACATTTCTGTTCGACATCTGCTTGGCGCCCGTTTGGTTCCTGTTAGAAGAAACCGCAGGTAGAAGCTATATACTGTAATTCCCCTTTCTGTGTTTTGCCTCACTCCTTTTGGGTATGAGGTCAAGCACGGGGAGGGGTCCTTCTTTATGCGGCAATGTGTTTTGAGCGGCCTCTTTCGTCATTCATGCGATGGGGGTGGTTGGTATGGCACGCAAGCCGAGAGAGCTCGTAGAGACGGGTTGCTACCATGTTGTGCTCAAGGGCTCGGGGAATCAGATCATTTTTGAGGACGACGCCGACCGCGAATCATTCCTGCTGCTTCTTAGGGAGTATCGCCAGCAATTTGCGGTTCGAATCATAGCGTGGTGCCTCATGAGCAATCATGTTCACCTCGTCATGTTCGACGATTGGGATAATCTTTCGGCTATTATGCACGCCCTCGCTTCGGCATATGCCAGCAGGTTCAATCGAATTCACGGACGGTCCGGCGCCTTGTTCGGCGGTCGTTTCCACAGCGTCCCGATATGGTCGGACGCGCAGCTTCTGCGAGCCGTTCGGTATGTCCACGATAACCCGTACAGGGCCGGAATGCCGTTGCATGACCTGTACGTTTGGAGCAGTGATCGCGAATACAGAAACCCGACGGATGCGATGTGCGATGTCAGGCCCGTGTTTGATTTGCTGGGCGGCGCCGAGCAATACTCCGGTTTCTGTCGCGATCCCAACTACGAAGGGTACGTGTATCGCGACCGTGCACATCTCGATGATGACGATGCGCTGTTGGTGGCGCGTCAGCTCTTGGGCATTCGGGCGATTGAATCGTTGAAGTCTAAGGATAGGCCCACGCGCAATCAGGGACTACAGCGGCTACGCGATGCAGGGTTGCTGGTGAAGCAAATAGAGCGGATCACTGGCGTCGGAAGGGGAATTATTTATCGCAACACACACGGCTAGCGTGTCGGCTCCGTGTGCATCGCTATTGCATAGCGCTCGCTTTGAACCGCGCGCCATGTGTAATTCTGCACCCGTCCCCAAATTAGACATCGGTGAAGCGGGTGGTGCGGCCGTAGGTTACCGAGTTGCTGCCGAATTTCTCGCGCAGGGCGTCGAGGGTCACCGCCAGGTCCCGCTTGTCGCTCGCGACGGCGCCTCGGTCGTCAAGCTCGCAGAACAGGTTGGTCTGGATGCCCCCGGGATCAGGCCCGAAGTCGCTCACGCCCACACCCGCAAGACGCACGTGCATCCCTTGGGTCCAGATCGACTCGAGCAGCTCGCAGGCCACCGCCCCAAAGACGTTCTCGTCGTCGGTCGCATGGGCGAGCTTTCGCTGGATAGTTCGCCCCTCGCCAAAAGAGAATTTGAGCTTGAGTGTGACGGTGCGCCCCGCCAGGCCCTTGTGCCGCAGGCGCGCGCCCACGGACTCGGAAAGTAAGCGAATCGCGGCATGCACGTCATCTATCGAAGTGAGGTCTCGCGCGAACGTCCGCTCGTTGCTCACCGACTTCACATCGTCCGGCGCGTCGATTGGCTTGACTTCGCTCACCTCGAGTCCGGCGGCACGCCTGCGCATGAGCTCGGTGTTGACGCCAAAGATGGGGGAGAGCAGCGCATCGGATGCGTCTGAGAGCTGACCGAGCGTGCGCACGCCCACGCGCCCCAGTGCCCGCTCAGCGCTCTCGCCGATGCCGCTCATGGCCCGGACGGGCAGCGGCCTCAAGAATCCGCGCTCGGTGCCCGGCAGCACCACAGTGAGCCCACGCGGCTTGTCCCGCTCGCTTGCGATCTTCGCGACCGTCTTGTTGCACCCGAGGCCGATCGAGCACGTCAGCCCAAGCTCTCTGACGCGCTTCGAGATGCGTTGGGCGATTCCAATGGGACTCTCCTTGGAGAACCTGCCGGGCGTGATGTCGAAAAACGCCTCGTCGATGGATACGCGGTCGACAAACGGCGTCTCATCTGCGAGGATGCCCATGACGCGGGCGCTCATCTCGCGATAGCGATCGAAATGCCCGTGCGTCCAGATCGCGTGCGGGCAGAGCCGTTGCGCCTGCGCGGAAGACATGGCCGAATGCACGCCAAACGCGCGCGCCTCATAGGACGCCGTCGACACCACCCCGCGCTTGTCGGGCGAGCCCCCGACGATGACCGGCTTTCCCCGCCATTCGGGGTGATCGAGCTGCTCTACGCTGGCAAAGAACGCATCGAGGTCCAGCAGGCCGATGGCGGGCCCCGACCAATCGCTCAAGAGGGATATGGCAAAGCCCCGCTCGTCAAAACCGTATGTGTGTTCGCTTTTCGTCATACGGTCAGTATATCGAAAAAATGCGATGTACGCTGCGTGAACGTACTTGCATTCGTGCGAATCTCGGATAAGATATGGATTTGCTTGCGACTTATCTTTACGAAGCCGGTCTCAAACGCTTCCCGTCGAGTCGTTGCACACGGTATTTGTCCTGGTTAGGAATGCAGCAAGAGGCTGCGAAAAGAAGGAGTTAGCATGGCTGTTAAGATCCGCCTCGCTCGTCATGGTTCCAAGAAGCGTCCGTACTACCGCGTCGTTGTCGCCGATTCTCGCTCCCGTCGCGATGGTCGCCCCATCGAGGAGGTCGGTCGCTACAACCCGATGACCACCCCCAAGACCATCTCTCTCGACCTTGAGAAGATCGCCGACTGGCAGTCCAAGGGCGCTCAGCTCACCGACGCCGTCGCCGCTCTGGTGCGCGCCGCCAACGAGGGCGAGAAGGCCGCCGCTGCCCCCAAGAAGTCCAAGAAGCAGCTCGCGAAGGAGGCCGAAGAGGCCGCTCGCAAGGCCGAGGAAGAGGCCGCTGCCGCTGCTGAGGCCACCGAGGAGTAACGGTGTCCGAAGAGCTGACCTCCGAGACAAGTGAATGCGAGGAGCTCGACGTCGAGTTTGACGGCGAGGAGCTCGTTTCCGACCGCATCGCCGATCTTGTCGAATATCTTGTCGTGAATATCGTCGACGATGCAGATGGTGTCAGCCTCGAGGTTATCGATGGTGCCCATTCGTCCACGATTGAGGTGACGGTCGCCGACGGCGATGTCGCCAAGGTCATCGGTCGCCACGGCCGCACCATCAAGGCCATTCGCACGCTTGCCCGCGCCCTTGCCGCTCGTTTGGACACGAGCGTCGAGGTTGAGGTCATGGGTTAATCGTGTCGGCCGATTACATGAATATCGCCCGTGTGGTTCGTCCGCATGGGACCAAAGGGGAGGTTCTCGTGGCGCCGCTGCGAGGCCTTCCCCTTTTACTTGAGGTGGGTCTGCACGTCCACCTCACGCCCCCGGCGCTTCGTCGCGAACGCATCTCCACGGTGAAGTCCGTCTCGCCGTGCCCCGAGGGCGCGCGGGTGCTGTTCTCCTGTGCCTGCAACCTCGACGATGCCGAGGCCCTCTCAGGGTGCTATGTGCTCGCCGCCACGTCCGATATCGAGCTTGGCCCTATGGACGCCGCATTCGACAACCTTCTCGGTCGCGATGTCATAGACGAGCGCCATGGAGCGCTCGGCACCATCGTCGAAGTCATGGAGACCCCCGCAAACGATGTCTGGGTCATTTCGAGCACCGCGTTTGGCGAGGTCCTCATCCCCGTCATCGACGATGTCGTCTCTTCCATCCCCGGCCAGGGCCCGATTCTCGTTCGCATTATGGACGGTCTGCTGGATCTCTAACGTTCGAGGGGAGTGCTCATGCTCATCGAGACCCTCTCGGTGTTTCCCGAGCTCTTTGAACCGTATATGTCCACGTCGATCATGGGTCGCGCACGGGCGCGCGGCATCTTCGACTTCAACGCCTACGATTTGCGTGATTGGACCCACGACCGTCATCGCACGGTCGACGACGCCCCGTTTGGCGGTGGCGCGGGAATGCTCATGAAGGTCGAGCCGTTGCATGAGGCCATCACGGATATCGCCGCCCGGGGAAACACCGCCCCGCGCGTCGTCTTCTTCACCCCGTGTGGAGAACCCTTCACGCAGCATGTCGCCGAGCGTCTTGCATCGTTCGATCGCATCTTGTTTGTCTGCGGTCGTTATGAGGGCATGGATGAGCGTGCCTACGACCTTGCGGATGAGCGTCTCTCCATTGGGGACTATGTTCTCACCGGTGGTGAGCTGCCGGCCCTCGTGGTGAGCGATGCGGTGATACGCCTGCTTCCCGGAGCCCTGGGAAACGAGATGGGCAGCGTGGATGAGTCGTTCTCTACCGCCGATGACGGCGGGCTGCTCGAATACGCCCAGTACACGCGCCCCGCTGAGTTCATGGGCAAGGGCGTTCCCGAGGTGCTGCTCAGCGGCGACCACGCAAAGGTCGACGCCTGGCGTCGCAAGAACGCGCTAGAGCGCACGTGCCGCTGGCGCCCCGACCTGCTTTCCGTCGCCCGTCTCACGGCAGATGAACGCGCGTATGCCCAGGAGTATCTCTCTCGGCTCGAGTGCGACGGGCGGGATGATCGATGAGGGACTCGCACAGCGCCTTCTCGTCGATTGTCGAATGGGCCGGCGTGTTTCTCATCGCGTTTGCCGTCTTTGCGGTCGTGCGCACGTTCGTTGCCTCTCCGTTCATCGTTCCCACGGGCTCCATGGAGCCGACGATTCAGGTCGGCGACTGCATTTTCGCCGAGAAGCTCAGCCTTGCGCTTGGCAACGAGCCCGTTGCGGGGGACATCGTCGTCTTTGACAACCCCGTGCTCTCCTCGGAGCACGACATCCTGGTCAAGCGCGTCATCGCTCGAGCGGGCCAAACGGTCGATTTTCTGGATGGCGTCGTGTTCGTTGACGGCGTGGCGCTCGACGAGCCGTACACCGCCGGCTTGAGCTATCCGCTCGGATCTCAAGCTGCCGGCGTGTCGCTCGACTTCCCGTACACCGTTCCCGAGGGCTGCGTGTGGGTCATGGGCGACAACAGGGAGAACTCCGCCGATTCACGCTATTTTGGCCCGGTGCCCGACGACAACCTAATCGGCATCGTGTTTTTTAGATATTGGCCGCTCGGCCACTTGGGCACGCTGTAGCTTTTCGTCGCGGTCGACACCGTCCCGGATGCAAAGCTGCCCACGTCGCAGGACTTTGTCGCCATGCTGGGCGCATCGTATGTGGAAGCGCGTGCGTCTTTTGGTTCGGCCGCGATGCTTGGTACAATTCTGAACGTATGAATAACGAAGGAGAAGGGGAGCGACGCCAAGATGAATCCTAATGCGTTGACGTTCCAGGACATGATCCTCAAGCTCGAGGCCTATTGGGCGAGCCACGGATGCACGGTTATGCAGCCGTATGACTCCGAGGTCGGTGCGGGCACGTTCCACACCGCGACTCTCTTGCGCAGCCTCGGCAAAAAACCCTGGCGCGCATGCTACCCCCAGCCTTGTCGCCGTCCCGCCGACGGCCGCTATGGCGAGAACCCCAACCGCATGCAGCACTATTACCAGTTCCAGGTGCTCATCAAGCCGAGCCCCGAGAACTCTCAGGAGCTCTACCTCGATTCCCTGACCGCCATCGGCCTCAATCCGGCCGAGCACGACGTCCGCTTTGTCGAGGACGACTGGGAGAGCCCCACGCTGGGCGCCTGGGGCCTTGGTTGGGAGGTCTGGCTCGACGGCATGGAGGTCACGCAGTTCACGTACTTCCAGCAGGTGGGTGGCATCGAGTGCGATCCCGTTCCCGTCGAGATCACCTACGGCCTGGAGCGCATCGCCATGTACGCCCAGGGCGTGACGAGCGTGTACGACCTCGTGTGGAGCGTGGCGCCCGACGGCACCCCCATGACGTACGGCGAGGTGTTCCTCGAGAACGAGCGCGAGTTTTCCGCGTACAACTTCGAGGTCGCGAACGTCGATATGATGCGCGCCAAGTTCGACGACTTCGAGACCGAGTGCCACAGCTGCCTCGATGCCAAGCTCCCACTCCCGGCGTACGACTGCGTCATGAAGTGCTCCCACAGCTTCAACGTTCTCGACGCCCGCGGTGCGCTGTCCGCCACCGAGCGCGCGGCCTATATCCTGCGTGTCCGCACGCTCGCCAAGGAGTGCTGCGAGTCGTATATCGCCGAGGTGGCAGGCGATGCCGCCGTTAGTTCCGCTCAGAAGGGGGAGGTGGCCTAACATGGCTCAGACCCGTGATTTCCTGTTTGAGATCGGTGTCGAGGAGATGCCCTCCGCGCCGCTCAACAACGCCGTCAAGCAGCTTTCCACGCTCATGGCCAAGGGTCTTGACGACGCCGGCCTGGCTCACGGCCAGGTCCGTATCGTCTCTTCGCCTCGCCGTCTCGCCGCGCTGGTGAGCGACGTCGCCGATGCGACGGAGGCCATCCATTCGGTTTTGCGTGGCCCGTCAGCAAAGATCGCGTTTGACGCCGAGGGTAATCCCACGAAGGCCGCCGAGGGCTTCGCGCGCAAGTGCGGCATCGCCGCCTCAGAGCTTGTCCGCCGCGAGGACGCCGACGGCACCGAGTACGTGTTCGCCGAGCAGAACACGCCGTCCAAGGACGCTGCGCCCATTCTTTCCCAGGTATGCGAGGAGATCATCTCCGCTATCCAGTGGCCCAACTACCGCAGCCAGCGCTGGGGTAGCGAGCACGCCACCTTCGTGCGCCCCGTTCGCTGGATCTGCTGCCTGTTCGGCGATGAGGTCGTTCCCGTCTCGTTCGCTGACGTCACGAGCTCCAACACCACCCGAGGCCACCGCGTGCTGTCTCCGGGTGAGCACGTGGTTTCGACCGCGAGCGCATATGAACAGGTGCTCGAGGCGGCCCATGTGCTGTCCGCCGATCGCCGCGAGCAGGTCATCCGCTACGGCATCGCCCAGGTTGAGCAGGAGCTCGGCGTCCACGTCGACACGCCCTCGAAGATCTTCGATGAGGTCGTGAATTTGTGCGAATGGCCCACAGTCTTGGTCGGTTACTTTGACGAGGAGTTCCTCGCCGTGCCCTCCGAGATCATCTGCGAGTCCATGCTCTCCAATCAGCGCTATTTCCCCACGTATGACGCAGATGGCAAGCTCACGCGCGCCTTCGTCGTCGTGTCCAACGCCGATCCGAGCGTCAGCGAGACGGTCATCGACGGCAACGAGCGTGTTGTTCGCGCCCGCCTGTACGACGCCAAGTTCTTCTACGATGAGGACTTGAAGGTTGACCTTGAGGAGTTCCGTGCTCGCCTGGCGTCCGTCGGATTTCAAAAGAAACTCGGAACGGTGCTCCAGAAGTCCGAACGCATGGAGGACCTCGCCCTCGCCGTCGCGAATGAGGCTCATCTGGGCGCCCATGCCGCTTCTGACGCGCAGCGCGCCGCGCACCTCGCCAAGGCAGACCTCGTGTCTTCCGCTGTTGTCGAGTTCACGAGCCAGCAGGGCGTCATGGGCGGGTATTATGCCGCCGCCGCTGGCGAGGACCCGGCTGTTGCCGCCGCCATCCGCGACCACTATCGTCCGCGCTTTGCCGGTGACGATTTGCCCGAGGGTGTCGCCGGCTGCATCGTGGCCGTTGCAGACAAGCTCGATACGATCGCCGGCATGTTCGCGATCGGTGAGCCGCCCACCGGCTCCAAGGACCCCTTCGCCTTGCGTCGCTCTGCCATCGGCGTCTTGAACATCCTGCGCGAGCGCCTGCAGTGCGGGTATGAGGCACTTGTCGACGCCGCGCTCGACGCGTATCTCGAGCAGGGCCTGGAATTCGACAAGCCCGCGGTCGCCGAATCCGTGTGCACGTTCATCAAGGGCCGCATGGAGCAGATGGCCCGCGACGAGAAGGTGTCCGCCGACACCGTCGCCGCGGTCTCTTCCGGTTCCGTTACGGTTCCCGCCTCGTACTTCGAGCTCGCGCATGCCCTCGAGGACGCGCGCGTGGACGATCGCGAGTCGTTCGACAACCTCGCCACGGCCTACGCTCGCGCCGCGCATCTCGCCGACGCGAACCTCGGCTGCGATGTTGATGTCGAGCTCATTGGCGAGGCTGAGCGCGCTCTTCTCGATGCTATCGACGCAGCGCGTGCAAGCCTCGACGCCGCGCTCGACGCCAAGGACTTCGCGGGTGTTATCGCCGCGCTCGCATCGCTGCGTGAGCCCATCGACACCTTCTTCGATGACGTCATGGTCATGGACGAGGATATGGCTCTCCGTGAAAATAGGCTCCGCCTGCTCAACCGCTTTGCGGATGTGTTCGCAGGCGTCGCCAACATCGGCGAGATGGCTCGCAAGTAGCTTCGAGTGGGGTCCGTTTTGCGCGGGCCCCTTTTTCTTGCCCCAGGGGAAGTGATCGCATGAAGCCCGTTGTCCTCATCGTCTCCGACTCTCTCGGCGATACGGCAAGGCAGCTTGCCCATGCCGCCGCGGCGCAGTTCTGCCCCCAGCAGATTGCCATCGAGCGCCTATCCAAAGTGCGCACGCGCGATGAGGTGTTCTCGGCACTTGCCCCGAGGTTGTCGGCGGGGGAGACCGTGGCCGTTCTCTATACCATCGTTGACGCTTCCCTGCGCGCAGACATCGCATCGCTTTTGGACGAGCTGTCCATCCCCGCGGTCGACGTGATCGGTCCGGTGCTCTCGGCGCTTGGGGATATGACGGGTGTCGAACCACGGGGGATTCCCGGTACCATCCATCGTACAGACGAGGTGTATTTCGACCGCATCGAAGCGATGGAGTACTTTGTCGAGCACGATGATGGGCGCGGAGCCGATGACCTCTCGGGTGCCGATATCGTGCTCATCGGCATCTCTCGAACGGGCAAGACTCCGCTTTCGATGTATTTGTCCCATCTGGGGTATCGCGTGGCGAACATTCCCCTGGCCCCCGGCATCGAGCCGCCCGCAGCGTTGTTCACCGTCGATCCCAGCAAGGTCTTCGGGCTCATCTCGACCACGAATGTCGTCTCGACGATACGCAACAGCCGTCTTGGCGACGATCTTGCCCGCGGTGTCGCCGCATCCTATGCGGACCCCGAGTACGTCGCGCGCGAGATGGACGAGGCTCGCGCGCTCATCAAACGGCTTGGCTGTTTTACCGTTCGAACCGATGGGAAGGCCATCGAGGAGTCGGCCGCGGAGATCATCGGACGACTCGAGATGGTTGCGCGCGGTCGCGCACACAGGAAAAACACGTCAGAACATTAAACGATTTACCATCATCTACCTGCAGTGGTATCTACATTGAGAAACCATACATTGTGCCGTTGGCGGTACATTTGTCACCGCTCAGCCTATGCCTTGCCCGTCTTCACGGAGTCGTAACATACCCCCCATACAGTTCTCACTAGCCCGTAATGAACGGGAAGTGCGATGGGCAGTGTGCCCGACAGGGGGTAATCGTGGATTCAACGAAGTGCGTATATCGCTTTGGCGTCAATGAAGCCGGGGCGGACGTCACGGAGGGTGAAGCCTCTTTGAATTATGTTCTCGGCGGCAAGGGCGCCAATCTGGCCGAGATGTGCCGGCTTGGTCTTCCTGTTCCTCCCGGCTTCACGATTACGTGCCAGGCCTGCATCGCCTACACCGAGGCGGGGGATGCCTGGGACCAGCGCACGCTCGATGAGATCGAGATCGCCACGCGCGACCTCGAGCAGCGCATGGGCAAGTGTCTGGGTGACGCGAACGATCCCCTGCTGGTGTCCGTGCGTTCGGGTGCGCCGTTCTCGATGCCCGGCATGATGGACACCGTCCTCAATCTCGGTATGAACGACTCCTCGGTTTGCGGCTTGATCGCCCAAACCGGCAACGAGCGCTTTGCATGGGATTCGTACCGCCGCTTTATCCAGATGTTCTCGGACGTGGTGCTCGGTGTCGACGCCGACCTGTTCGAGAACGCCCTCACGCAGCGAAAGCTCATCGCCGGTGTCACGTCTGATGCCGACCTGACCGCCGAGGACCTCGTCGAGCTCGTCGATGAGTTCAAGGAGATCTTCACGCGTGAGGTCAGCGCGACCGACCATCCCGAGCTGGTGGTCGCGGGCCAGGTGTGCTTCCCCGCAGACCCCAGGTTGCAACTTCGCCTTGCCATCCAGGCCGTGTTCGGCAGCTGGATGAACGAGCGCGCCTGTCTTTATCGCGAGCGTGCCCATATCCCCGATGATTTGGGAACCGCTGTCAACGTGCAGGCGATGGTGTTTGGCAACAAGGGCGACACCTCCGCCACGGGCGTCGCGTTCACCCGCGACCCCGCCTGCGGTGCGAAGGGCTCTTACGGCGACTTCCTCGTCAACGCGCAGGGCGAAGACGTGGTTGCGGGCATTCGCAACACGGAGCCCATCGCCGATCTGGTGAAGGTTCCCGGCCTTGAGGGCGCGGCACAGGAGCTCGATCGCATCTTTAGCATTCTCGAGCACCATTACCGCGATATGTGCGATATCGAGTTCACCATCGAGCAGGGCAAGCTGTGGATGCTCCAGACCCGCGCGGGCAAGCGCACCGCCGCCGCCGCGCTGAGGATCGCCATCGACATGGTCGAGGAAGGCCTCATCGACAAGTGCGAGGCCGTTCGCCGTATCGAACCCGCTCAACTTGACCAGCTGCTGCACCCCCAATTCGACACCAAGGCCGCGGTCGATGTCCTCGCGCGTGGCCTCAATGCGAGCCCCGGCGCCGCCGTCGGCGAGATCGTCTTCAGCTCTGACGACGCGGTTGCCCGTGCGTCCGAAGGCGTCCCCGTGATCTTGGTCAGGTGGGAGACCAATCCCGATGACCTCAAGGGCATGGTGGCCGCCGAGGGCATCCTCACCAGCCACGGTGGCAAGACGAGCCATGCCGCCGTCATCGCCCGCGGCATGGGTACACCGTGCGTGTGCGGTGTCGAGGCGTTCCAGATCGACGCGGCGGAGAAGACCGTTCGCGTGCGCGGCACCGATATCGTGCTTCACGAGGGCGACGTCATCTCGCTCGATGGCGCGCAAGGCATCGTGGTTCTAGGCCGCGTCCCGCTCGTCGAACCCGAGCTGACGGGCGATCTCGACACCATCTTGTCTTGGGCCGACGAGATTCGTCTGGACGACACCGACGGCCGCGCATATCACGTGCGCGTGAATGCCGATACGCCTGAGGACGCCGAGCTCGCACTGGGTTTTGGCGCCGAAGCAATCGGCCTGTGCCGCACCGAGCACATGTTCCTGGGCGATCGCAAGAACATCATCCAGACGTTCATTCTCTCCGATGATGCCGTCGAGCGCGAAGAGGCGCTCCAGGAGCTCCTGCGCGTCCAGACTGAGGACTTCGTCGCGATGCAGCGCACCATGAGCGGAAGGCCCATGGTCATCCGCCTTATTGACCCGCCGCTCCATGAGTTCCTCGACGATCCTCGTGAGCTTGCTATCGAGATCGTGAAGCGCGAGGCCGCCGGTGCCAATGAAGCAGAGCTTGAGCCGCTGCGTGCGCGTCTGCGCCGCATCGACGCCATGTCCGAATCCAATCCCATGCTCGGCCTGCGCGGCGTGAGGCTGTCCGTGGTGTACGGAGACCTCCCCTTGATGCAGGTCAGGGCTGTTGCCACGGCCGCTGCGCGCCTGAAGGCCGAAGGGTACGACCCGCGCCCCGAAATCATGATTCCGCTCGTGTCCATCACCGAGGAGACCGCTCAGACCCGTAAGGTCGCCGAGGGCGTTATCGCCGAGGTCGCCGAGGAGTTCGGCGTCGAGCTCGATATCCCGGTTGGCACGATGATCGAGCTTCCGCGCGCCTGCCTCGTCGCAGATGAGATCGCCCAGCATTCCGACTTCTTCTGCTTTGGCACGAACGACCTCACGCAGACGGCGTTTGGCTTCTCCCGCGATGACGCGGAGGCCAAATTCATCCCGATCTACCTGCACAAGAAGATTCTGCCGGGCAATCCGTTCGAGACGATCGACTCCGCCGTCCTCGATTTGGTCAAAATGGCCGTGGACAAGGGCCGCGCGGTGAACTCCGAGATGCACTTCGGCGTCTGCGGCGAGCACGGTGGCGACCCGACGTCCATCATCGGTTTCTTCAACCATGCCGGCGTCGATTACGTGAGCTGCAGCCCCTATCGCGTTCCGCTCGCTCGCCTCGCCGCCGCGCAGGCCAAGCTCAAGGTTCAGTAGTACAACAACGCGAGGGGCCCGAAAACAATTGTCGGTCCCCTCGCTGACGCGGCGCGGATTTTGCGGCGGCAGCCAACTTTTGCGCCTGCGGGCGCACGGCGCGGCCCATTCACACCCCTCCGTGCGCCCGCGCTTTTCTTGACCCGTACTTTTAGTGTACTTTCGTTTGCATGGACCCAGCTGGTTACAATGGATGGGAATATGTCGGACCTCTCGAACCGACGATGGTTACTTCAACCAGTTCGATGGGCACGCCCCATCGTTTTTGTGTGAAATGCAACCGAAAGGAACCACTACTCGTATGGCAAACAACAAAAAAGCCGCCGCCCCGCTCAAGGTCATTCCCCTGGGCGGTCTTGATGGTATCGGCAAGAACATGACCGCGTTCGAATGCGGCGATGACTTGGTGCTCATCGACGCCGGACTCATGTTCCCCGATGACAACCAGCCCGGCATCGATCTGGTGCTGCCCGACTATACCTATGTGCTTGAGAACGAGCACAAGCTCCGCGGCATCATCATCACCCACGGCCACGAGGATCACACCGGTGCCCTGCCGTATCTTCTGCAGGACCTCAACAACAAGGTGCCGATTTTCTCGAGCAAGCTCACGCTCGGTTTCATCGAGGGTAAGCTCTCCGAGTTCCGCATCCGCGCCCCGAAGTTCCGCGAGGTGAAGGGTGGCAGCCACATCAATCTTGGCTGCTTCTCCATCGAGTTTTTCGCCACGACCCACTCTATCCCCGGGGCGCTCGGCGTGTTTCTCAAGACTCCCGCCGGCACCGTTGTGCACACGGGCGACTTCAAGCTCGACCAGACGCCCATCGATGGCGTCACTCCCGACTACGGCGCCATCGCCAAGTTTGGCAAGCAGGGTGTCGATCTGCTGATGTCCGACTCCACCAACGCCACCGCCCCCGGCTTCACCAAGTCTGAGGCCGAGGTTGGTCCGTCGTTGCTGCATATCATCAAGAATGCCCCGGGTCGCGTGTTCGTCGCATCGTTCTCCAGCCACATCCATCGCCTGCAGCAGATCTGCGATGCGGCGAAGAAGTGCAACCGCAAGATCGTCGTCACCGGCCGCTCCATGCTCACCAACACCCGCGTTGCACGTGAGCTGGGCTACCTCAATGTCGATGAGAGCGACATCGTCGATGCTTTCGACATCAATGGCGTCCCCGAGGACAAGATCGTCGTCATGTGCACCGGATCTCAGGGCGAGCCGCTGTCCGCGCTGTCCCGCATGGCCAACGGTGAGCACAAGACCCTGTCCATTCACGAGGGCGATACGGTCATCATCTCCGCCACGCCGGTTCCAGGCAACGAAAAGGCCGTTCAGCAGGTCGTCAACAGCCTTGCCAAGCTCGGCTGCGACGTCTACGACAAGAACCGCGCGCTAGTCCATGTTTCGGGCCACGCGAGCCAGGAGGAGCTCAAGCTCATGCTAGCGCTCACCAAGCCCACGTTCTTCATGCCGGTTCACGGTGAGGCCGTGCACCTGCGTGCGCACGCGGCGCTCGGCCGCAAGATGGGCATTCCCGAGAAGAACATCTTCGTCATCGACAACGGAGACACCCTAGAGTTGCGCGACGGCGTCGTGAAGCGCGGTCGTTCGGTCGAATCCGGTGTGGTGTACGTCGACGGCCTGCGCATCGGCGACACCGACCCCATTGTCCTGCGCGATCGTCAGAAGCTCGCGAGCGACGGCATGGTGACGGTCGTCGCCACCCTTGACGTGAAGCACAAGAAGATCGGCGGTGTCGAGTTCTCCGGCCGCGGCGTCTCGTTCCCCATCGATGACCAATTTGCCGCCGACGCCTCCGCCGCCGTCATGCGCGCCATCGAAAAGGGCAAGTTCAACTTCTCCTCTTCGGGAACTGGCGAGCTGCGCAAGGCGGTTCGCGACTCCCTGTCCAACTTCATCTGGAATGCTAACCGCACACGCCCGATGATTATCCCGGTCGTCATGGAGGTGTAGGTTGGCTCGAGCTGAGACACCAGCCAAGAACAAGAAGGGGAGCGCATCCAAGGGGAAGCGCTCCTCTTCTTCGGCTGCGGCACAAAAGAATCTTCGCGCTAACGGCTCTCATCTCGCAGCGGCCCAGCCTCAATTTGAGCCGCTGGTCGATGCCGGCGTCAGCCGCGACATCACCGGGATCGTTCTCGCGGTGGTCGCGGTTGTCTCGTTTATCGCCGTCGTGTCGCCGTCGTCTGCACCGGTCTCGCACGCTATCGCCAATTTCTACCATCTGGGTTTTGGCCTTGGCGCCTACGTGCTGCCGTTTGTGATCCTCATCATCGCTGCACTCCTGTTCCTGCGCGACCGTACCCCATGTAACGCTCGCATCTGCGGAGGTGCGGCGCTCATCGCGCTGTCGATCCTCGCCATGTTGTCACTGATGGTTCCCAACACTGCGTTCTCGACCGCGGGCATGTTCGAGCCCGCCGCCCTCGTGCGGTCCGGCGGGTATGTCGGCGCATCCATCGCCAGCGCTCTTCAGCAGGCGTTCGGCAAGCCCATTTCCGTCGTCGTTCTCGTGGGACTGGTCATCGTCGGCCTCGTCATAATCGGATTCTCGATCAGCGACCTCGTCTGCGGCGCGGCCGAGCATGTCACGGCCCTGCGTGAGCGCCGCAGCGTCGACCTCAACGAGACCCCATGGGGCGAGCATGTCGCCGTGGGTGCGCATCGTCGCGGCTCTCAAGATGCCGAGTCCCCGCTGGAGGCAGGAGAGGGCATGCGCGGTGGGGCGGCGGCCCGCCAGGGCGCCCTGTTCGACGACGAGGGGAGCACCCCCACGACGTTTTTGGGCTCGCGTGAGACCACAGTGCTGCCAGGTGCGTTCGCAACCGAAGACGCCGATGTCGACGAGGACCCCTTTGTCGATGTCTCCGACCAGCTTGAGGCCGAGACGGCGCAAACAACTTACATCCCCATTCCCGATCGCCACGTTGCGCCCCAACAGGGCGCACAGGCGAAGCCTGTGGCTGTCGAGTCCTCGCACAATGGGGAGGACCTCCTCGAGGTCCCTCCCTTCGCCGCAAATGATTCCGAGGACGATTCTAGCGCTGACGATGATGCCCCTGGCTTGGTGATTCCTGAGTTCCTAAAGTCCGCGGGCGCGTCTTCGGGCGCGCGCTCCGATGGCGCCGGCGCCGCCTCGTCGCAGGCGGATGCCGAGCAGGCCGTGCGCCGCGCGACGCGCATTGGCGAGAACGAAGCCGACGATGCTAACGCCTCCGAGCTGCAGCTCCCGCCGCTCACGATGCTTCGCCACAACCCGCACTCCGCCTCCGCCGCTTCCTCCGATACCGAGCTCGAGCAGACCGCCCATTCGCTGCAGTCCACGCTGCAGGAGTTCGGCCTGCATTCGCGCGTCGTCGGCTGGATCGCGGGCCCAACGGTCACGACCTTCAAGGTGCAGCCCGGCGAGGGCGAGCGTGTAAGCCGCATCTCAAACCTCGAGGATGACATCGCACTCTCGCTTGCCGCGCAGTCGGTCCGCATCTTTGCGCCGATTCCCGGTACCTCGCTCGTGGGCATCGAGATCCCCAACGCAAAGCGCCAGAACGTGAACCTCGGCGATGTCCTACCCTACGTCCAGGGAGGGCCGCTCGAGCTGGCCATCGGCCGCGATGCTGAAGGACAGCCGGTCGTCGCTGACCTTGCGAAGATGCCCCACCTGCTCATCGCCGGCACGACGGGCTCAGGCAAGTCGGTCATGATCAACTCCATCATCATGGCGCTGCTCATGCGCAGCCTGCCCGAAGATGTTCGTCTCATCATGGTCGACCCCAAGCGCGTCGAGCTTTCGGGCTACAACGGCCTGCCCCACCTCTATGTCCCCGTGGTCACCGAGCCCAAGCAGGCCGCCAGCGCCCTGCAGTGGGCCGTGTCAGAAATGGAGCGCCGCCTTAAGGTCTTCGAGCGCCTCGGGGTCCGTAAGATTTCGACGTTCAACGAAAAGCAGGCAGCGGGCGCATTTGAGCACTACGACAACCCGCCAGCCAAGATGCCGTATCTCGTCATCATCATCGATGAGCTCTCAGACTTGATGATGGTCGCCGGAAAAGACGTCGAGGCGAGCATTGTGCGCATCGCCCAGCTGGGACGCGCCGCGGGTATCCACTTGATCGTCGCGACGCAGCGCCCGAGCTCCAATGTGGTTACGGGCCTCATCAAGGCCAACATCACCAATCGCATCGCGTTCAACGTTGCAACGGGCATCGACAGCCGCGTCATCATCGACCAGATGGGAGCCGAGAAGCTCACTGGCTATGGCGACATGCTGTTCTCAAAGGTCGATTGGGGCAAGCCCAAGCGCATTCAGGGCTGCTTTGTCTCCGACGATGAGATCAACGACGTGGTCGAGTTCGTCAAGGAACAGGGCGCCCCCGACTACCACGAGGAGATCCTCTCCGCCGTGGCGCCCGCATCGATGAACGGCGGGGGAGCGGGGTCGTTCTATAACGAGGCCCCTTCCGAGGATGACCCTCTGCTCTGGGACGCCGCGAAGATCGTTGTCGAGACCCAGCTCGGCTCGACGTCCGGCCTGCAGCGTCGCCTCAAGGTCGGCTACGCCCGTGCCGGTCGCATCATGGATATGCTCGAGGAGAAGGGCATTGTCGGTCCGCCCGATGGGTCTAAGCCACGCGAGGTGCTCTACGATGAAGAGGGCCTCGCCGCCCTTCGCGCAGTGGAAGAGCCGCTGAGCGATGACGAGATTTTTGGGGGGATGTAAATGAGTCGGCACTTTGGTGACATGCTTCTCGAGCGCCGCCGTCAGCTCGGCATCTCCATCCAGCAGGTTTCGAACATCGTCAAGATTCGCCCGCAGATTATTGAGTACTTCGAGACCGAGAACTTCTCTGCCATGCCCCCGCGGGGATACGCGCAGGGGATGATCGCAAGCTATGCCAGGTATCTCAGCCTCAATCCCGACGTCGTTGTCGATGCGTACTTCGATGCGCTTTACGAGTACGAGCATGGGGCGGGCGGGCGCGTCGGCCGTTTTGCCGATGCCGCCGCCGATGCCAGCCCTCGCAGCTCCAATGCCCCCGCGCGTTACATGATGGTCAACGCCGTGCCTCAGTCCCGCTACGGCGCTCGTCCCCCGCAGGCTGGGTACGTCTCGGAATCAACCTCCCCGCACGAGCCCATGTCCTCGGCGCGTTTGCGCCCCTCCGCCATGACCGACTCGCGCCGTCCTCCTCAGCATGCGTACGATCCCTCCATGCGGTCTCGCACTCGTGGCTCCGCGCATCCCGATGCATACCCCCAGAGGCGGCCTGACCCGCGCGGCTATCCTTCCCGTCAGCGTCCCCAAAGATCTTACGACGGCCGTCGAGACCCGCGCGACCGCGGTGGCTACTCCATGGCGGGCAGGACCCCGCAGCGCTCGGGAGGGTATCGCGATGGACGCCGCCGCGGCCCCGCTTCTCAGGGCAGGGGAGGACGCGGCAGGCAGTCGACGCCATCGATGAGCCTGTTCGATCGCTTCGACCCTCGCATGATCATCGCTGCAGCGCTCATCGCGCTGGTGATCATCGTGCTCGCCGGCTTCATGCTGCTGCGCGGCTGCGCGCCTGAGCCCGAGGCGGCTGGAAGCGCCGCCCCCAGCTCATCGCAAGTCGATACCTCCAAGAAGGATCCCGCCAAGGACGACACCTCGTCTTCTGATAACTCGTCTTCCGATGACGACGCCAGCTCCCAGGCAACAGACGACGAGGACCCGGACGGCCCGGAAGACACCGAGCCGCAAGAGACCATCGTCAAGGTTTCCTTGAAGGAGAAGGGTTCGGTGGCATGGGTCGAGGTAAAGCTTGACGGCAAAAACGTTCTCGGTAAACAGGTGGTTGGACCTTTCGAGGAGCAGTTCACCGTAACCACTCAAATCGATATCACGACCGATACCCCGAGCGCCGTGGCGGTCTACAAGAATGGCGAGAAGGTCCGCTACGATACCAAGGTGTCGGGCGTTGGCAAGGTCTCGATCCTTGCTCCGAAGAAAAAGGAGGAGAAGGTCGTCGATTCCGATGGAGATGGTACGCTTGACATGACGGCGTCCGAGGCGAAGGCCGCGGGGATCGAGGTTCCCGAGGGCGACGCCGCCCAACCGGCCGCATAGGCGCACATGATCTGGTTCTATGATAGATAGATGTACTAAGGAGTGTTCTCATGGCTAAAGATTCCAGCTTCGATGTTGTATCCGAAGTCAACATGCAGGAGGTCGACAACGCCTTCCAGCAAACCGCGCGCGAGCTGTCCCAGCGCTATGATTTGAAGGATTCGGGCGCTACGATCGAACTCTCCAAAGCCGACAAGCTCTTCACCCTGCATGCTCCCGCCGATTTCGTCGCACGCCAGATCATCGATGTGCTGTCGAGCAAGCTCATCAAGCGCGGTGTCGACATCAAGACGGTGTCTTGGGATGAGCCTCAGGCGGCGTCGGGCGGCACGGTTCGCCTGATGGGTCACATCGTCGAGGGCATCGATCAGGCCACGGCCAAAAAGATCAACAAGGACATCAAGGACCAAAAGCTCAAGGTGAAGGTCACCATCGAGGCTGACAAGCTGCGCGTCTCGAGTGCCTCCAAAGACGTTTTGCAGCAGGTCATCGCGTTCCTGCGCGAGCAGGATTATGGTCAGCCCCTTCAGTTCACGAATTACCGCTAGGGATTATCTATGGCATACGGATCCATCCTGTACATCACGCTCGGCTGCGCCAAGAACGAGGTCGACACCGACCGCATGCGCTCCCTACTCAACGGGGCCGGTTATCTCGAAGTCGACACCGCCGACGAGGCCGATGTCGTCATCATCAACACCTGTTCCTTCCTCGCCTCGGCGACGTCCGAGAGCATCGAGACGACCCTATCCCTGGCTGAGGAGATCTCCGAGGGAGTGCGGGGCACGCGTATCGTCATGTGCGGTTGCGTTCCCTCGCGCTACGGCGCCGAGCTGCCCACCGAGCTCCCCGAAGTCGCCGCGTTCGTCCGGACCGACGAAGAGGACGGCATCGTGTCCGTTATCGACGGCCTGCTTGACGTGCGCCGCGCCGAGCCGCCCTTCACTCCCAGCGTCAAGCGCACGATCGAGAGCGCCGTCGCATATGTCAAGATTTCCGACGGCTGCGATCGCTATTGCAGCTTCTGCGCGATTCCCTATATCCGCGGCAGGTATTACTCGCGTTCCGCTGAGAGCATTCTCGCCGAGGTGCGCGACCTGGTTGCCGGGGGCGTTCGCGAGATCGTCCTCATCGGCCAGGACACGGGCATCTGGGGCTCAGATTTCTATGACGCCCACGACGGTCCGCGCAACCTCGCCCAACTCATGCGCGCAGTCGCGGAGGCTGTCCGCCCCGAGCACGTCTGGGTGCGTGTTTTGTATCTGCAGCCCGAGGGCATGAGCGATGAGCTCATTGAGACGATTCGCGATACGCCCGAGATCTTGCCGTATATCGACATCCCGGTCCAGCATTGCAACGCGCGCGTCCTCAAGGCGATGCACCGGTCTGGGTCGGAAGAGCAGTTGACCGAGTTGTTCGCCAAGCTGCGCCGTGAGATTCCGCAGATGGTCATCCGCACTACCAGTCTCGTCGGCTTCCCTGGCGAAACCGACGATGAGGCGGAGCAGATGCTCGCCTTCATGGACCGCGAGGGGTTCGACTACACGAGCGTTTTCCCGTATTCGCAGGAGGAGGGCACCTTTGCAGCCAAGATGGACGGGCAGGTCGATGAGGACATCAAGCTCGAGCGCACGCAGGCCGCGATGGATCTGGCCGAGTCGCTCGGCTTTGCCGCCACGGCTGCACACGTGGGCGAGGTCGCCGAGGTGATCGTCGATGGCATCGAGGAGACCGACGAAGGCCCCGAGCTCATCGGTCACGCCTGGTTCCAGGCGCCTGATTCCGACGGCGCGGTTCACCTGGAGCTGGCAGACGTCGCCGTCGGCGATATCATGAAGGTGCGGTTTACCGACAGCTTCTGTTATGAGCTCATCGGCGAAATTGTTGAGGAGTAGAGCATGGCTGTAAATGCCAAAGGCAAAGAGATTACGAGCATCTGGACCCCTGCAAACGTGGTGACGTGCGTACGCATCGTGTTCATCCCGCTGTTCATGGTCGCGAGTGAGTTTTCATTCGACGGCTTTGCGGCCGGAGGTAATTATTTCGGCCTCACCGCAGGTGTGTGGGCGCTCATCGCGTTCGTGCTGTATTTTGTCTTGAGTGCCACCGACAAGATTGACGGCGATCTCGCTCGCAAGCGCGGCGAGGTGACAGATTTCGGCAAGTTCCTCGACCCCATCGCCGATAAGCTGTTGGTGTTTGCGGCGCTCCTCATCTTGCTTGAGCATGACCTGGTCAACGTGTGGTTCGTGTTCATCATCATGTTCCGCGAGTTCCTCGTCAGCGCCCTGCGCATGGTCGCAAGCGCCAACGGCGAGGTTATCGCTGCAGACAAGCTTGGCAAGGCAAAGACGGCCGTCACCATGGTCTCGCTGTGCGCATATCTGCTTGGCATCGCCCTTGAGTTCCTGTCACTGCCGAACACTATGATGGCGGGGGCCATCATCATGACTGTCGCCTGGTCCACGATGGTCGCAGCGGTGGTGCTCACCGTCGTCTCCGGCGCCCAGTATTTCTGGAATGCCCGTCACATCATCTTCCGCCTCTAGGCGATTGGTTATTTCGGCCCCGCATGCTCCTCGGCGTGCGGGGCTCTTTGATTGAAAGGGGATTGAGCAGGCATGTCGTGCGTAGATCTTGAGTCAGCGGCCCGTTCGGTCGTTAAGGCAGCCACGGATCATGCCTTGACCATTTCAACGGCCGAGTCGTGCACGGCGGGGCTTATCGCCTCGAGCATTGCCGACATCCCCGGTGCGAGCAGCGTGCTGCGCGGCGGCGCCGTGACGTACTGCGACGAGATCAAGCGCGATGTGCTCGGGGTGCCCGAGGCCACATTGCAGGAGCACACTGCGGTGAGTGAGGCATGTGCGATCGAGATGGCCGAGCGTTCCCTCGCGCTGTTTTCCGCCGATGTCGCGGTGAGCGCGACGGGATATGCTGGGCCCGACGGAGGGACGAACGCAGACCCGGCGGGCACCGTGTATCTCGCATGCAGCACCTCTCGGGGCACGATGTGCCATCGTTACACCTTTGAGGGAAGTCGCAACGATGTGCGCCGGCAGGCCGTCCTGCACGCTCTCGATATGGTGTTGGAGAACGTGCGCGCTTTGGGGAATTTGTAGGTCTTTCGTCTTCTTTTCTTCGTCAACGTCATCTGTCCGACGTACTTGAGCTGCCACTGTTTGCCAAGTGCAAGAGATTTGTTCGACGACTCGGGGGATACTCGGGTGCGAATCGGGAATTGATGGGGTAGATTCATCGGTAAGGTATTGACCACGAACACCCGTTCGCGTAGTATCACAGTCGAACAACCCCAAGGAGGAATCATGGCAAAGAGCACCGCTCCGGCTCGCGTCATTCACGAGCGCACCACGGGCGAAGATCGCGAGAAGATGATCGCCGCCACCAAGGCGGAAATTCAGAAGAAGTTCGGTGACGGCTCCATCATGCGGTATGGCGATGGCGGCCCTGAGCTCGAGATTGAGGCTATTCCCACGGGCGCTCTCGCACTCGATGCCGCCCTCGGCATCGGTGGCGTCCCGCGCGGCCGCATCGTGGAGATCTACGGCCCCGAGTCTTCGGGCAAGACCACGCTTTCGCTGGAGATCCTCGCCGAGGCGCAGGCCATGGGCGGCGTCGTCGCATTCATCGACGCCGAGCACGCTTTAGACCCCACCTACGCCGCCCGCATCGGCGTCGATATCGATGAGGTCCTCATCTCCCAGCCGGATACCGGCGAGCAGGCGCTCGAGATCTGCGACATGCTCGTCCGTTCCGGAGCCATCGACGTCGTCGTCATCGACTCGGTCGCCGCCCTTGTCCCCCGTGCAGAAATCGAGGGCGAGATCGGCGACACCACAGTCGGTCTGCAGGCGAGACTCATGTCGCAGGCCCTGCGCAAGCTCGCCGGCTCTTTATCGAAGTCAAATACCACGTGCATCTTCATCAACCAGCTGCGTGAGAAGATTGGCGTCATGTTCGGCAACCCCGAGACCACAACCGGCGGTCGCGCGCTGAAGTTCTTCTCCACCGTCCGTATCGACATCCGTCGCATCGACAGCATCAAGATCAAAGACGACATCGTCGGCAATCGCGTACGCGCCAAGGTCGTCAAGAACAAGGTCGCCGCGCCGTTTAGGACGGCCGAATTCGACATCATGTACGGCACCGGCATCTCCAAAGAGGGCTCCGTGTTGGACATGGCGGTCGAGTACAACATTGCGACTAAATCTGGCGCCTGGTACACCTACAACGGCGAGCGCTTGGGTCAGGGCCGTGAAGCCGCAAAAGACACGCTGCGCAAGAACCCCGATCTCATGGCCGAGCTCGACCACAAGGTCCGCGTCGCCTGTGGTCTTGAGTTCGACGACGAGCCGGTTGGCACCATCGTCGATCCTTCCTTGGACGTTGCCGCCGAGTAAGGCGAGTTTTGAGCCACATGAGTGCCCACATGATCGAGCTCGAGGTTCGGTTTCCCCAAGGAGGGCGAGCCTCGAGCTCATTTTCAAACAAAAAGCCGATGGCAGAAGTGTCCTGCATCTTGGACTCCGGCAAAAGCCGGGAAATCGTTGTGCCCGTTCGCGTCGGGCGCCTGTTACAAAACGATGCGATTTCGCTTCCCCTTCCCGAAGACGAGGCATTCGATGCCATACACGCCCTCGAGGAGAGATGCTGCTTCTCGTTGCTCACTGAGATGCTGTCCCGAAGGGATTACGCCTCCCAGGAAGCTGCCGACAAGCTTTCCCTGTATGGATATCGAATCGAGGAGATTCAGTCCGTCATCAGCCGTGCGCAACACGCCCGCTTCCTCAACGACGACCGTTTTGCCAGGTATTTCATTGACGAGCGGAAGCGCAGGGGGTGGGGGAGACGCAAGATCGAACTCGAACTCAAGCGTCGTGGCATCGTCGTGGAGGACATGCCTGGGTATCCCGAGGAATTCTTCGATGCCGATGACGACGTGCAACGTGCATTAGAAGTGATCGAGCGCGTCTCCATCCCCACTGTCAAGCCGTATGAAAAGCTCATTCACAAGCTTTTGAACAAGGGGTTTTCGTATTCCGTCGCCAAAGAGGCGGTTCGCATGAGACTTTCCGATACCGACGATGTGACGTTTTGACAAATCCCCTGCTTCAACGTAGGATGGAAAACGTCATTTGTTTGTTATGCGCTCATCCTTGGTGATGAGATTGACGATATTTCCTATCGGCACGATTTCGTATCCCTTCGGTGGACCATACCCGGCAAATGTCCCGCCACACGCTTGCGGTGGTGGTTTCTCATGCACTCTAACCACTTGAAGGAGTATCCATGCCCGTTGAGTCCATTCTCGTCGGTGCCGTCTGCCTGGCACTTGGTGCCGTCGTGGCCTTCCTGGTCATGCGCAACGCCAAAAATGGCAGCATTCGCGAGGCCGAGTCTAAGCTGCAGTCCGCCCATAGCGAGGCGGAGCAGGTCGTTGCAGACGCAAAGCGTACGGCCGAGACGCTAAAAAAGGAGGCCTTGCTCGAGGCCAAGGAAGAGATCATCCAGAGCAAGCAGGCTGCTGAGGCCGAGGAGGCCCAGCGCAAAAAGGAGATTCGCGTTCTGGAGAACCGTGTCATGCAGCGCGAGGAATCCCTCGACCGCCGCAATGACGCTCTCGACAAGCGCGAGCACCAGCTTTCAAGCCAGCAGGGTCAGCTCGACAAGCGAACGCGCGAACTCGATGAGCTCTACGCTCGTCAGACCTCTGAGCTCGAGCGCATTTCCGAGCTCACGCGTGACGACGCCCATGCCGAGCTCCTCGACAAGGTTCGCGGGGACGTGACCCATGAGGCCGCCACGATCATCCGCGAGTCCGAGCAGAAGGTGAAGGCCGAGTGCCACAAGACCGCCCAGGAGATCATCTCTCTGGCCATTCAGCGCTGCGCCTCCGATCACACCGCTGAGGTCACGGTGACGTCCGTCCATATCCCTTCCGATGACCTCAAGGGCCGCATCATCGGTCGTGAAGGCCGCAACATCCGCACCTTCGAGCAGGTGTCTGGCGTCAACCTCGTCATCGACGACACGCCCGAGACCGTCGTTCTCTCCAGCTTCGACCCGGTCCGTCGCGAGACCGCCCGCGTCGCCCTCGAGAACCTCATCGCCGACGGCCGCATTCACCCGGCGCGCATCGAGGAGATGCACCAGAAGGCCTCCGATCTCGTTCAGCAGCGCGTGCGCGAAGCGGGCGAGCAGGCGGCGTTCGACATGGGCATCCACGACCTTCATCCCGAGATCGTCAAGACGCTTGGTGCCCTGCGCTACCGCACGTCCTTTGGCCAGAATGTTCTTCGTCACTCCCTTGAGGTCGCCGACCTGTGCGCCATCATGGCCGCCGAGCTCGGCATCGACGTTTTGACCGCAAAGCGCGCGGGCCTGCTGCACGACCTTGGCAAGGCCATCGATCACGAGGTCGAGGGTCCGCATGCCGTTATCGGCGCGGAGCTCGCCCGCCGTTACGGTGAGAAGCCCGCCATCGTTCACGCCATCGAGGCGCATCACGGCGACTCCGACCCGAACACCGTCCTTGATGTTCTCGTCCAGGCCGGCGATGCCATTTCCGCTTCTCGTCCCGGCGCTCGCCGCGAGTCTGCTGAGAACTACATCAAGCGTCTCGAGAAGCTCGAGGAAATCGCCAACTCGCACGAGGGCGTCGAGCGCACCTATGCCATGCAGGCCGGTCGTGAGGTGCACGTCATGGTTCAGCCCGACAAGATCTCCGACGCTGAATCCACGGTCCTGGCTCACGACATCGCCCAGCAGATCGAAGAGGAGATGGAGTACCCCGGCCAGGTTCGGGTCGTCGTCATTCGCGAGAGCCGCGCCGTCGATATCGCAAAGTAGTTTGTCATGACAGACGGCAACGACCTGATCTCGTTCATCGCCTCAATGTCGGGTGAGGGCAACCTACGCGTTGAGGAAAACCTCGGTAGCGGATTTGTGCGCCTTCGCGTATCTGAGGCCGAGCGCCGCCAGGCAAAGCACGATATCCAGCATGTCGAGGACATCGTTGTCGAGATGCTCCGCAACGCGCGCGACGCGGGCGCCCAGAACATCTATGTCGCCACGTATAAGGAGGAGGGTGTACGCACCCTCCTTTTCCTCGATGACGGCGCCGGTGTTCCACAGGACATGCAGGAGCGCATCTTCGACGCGCGCGTCACCTCAAAGCTCGAATCGATGAAGATGGACCGCTGGGGCGTTCACGGCCGCGGCATGGCGCTGTTCTCCATTCGCCAAAACACGACCACGTCCGAGGTCGTCACATCTGGGGCTGGCCTGGGCTCGTCTTTTCGCGTCGTCGTTGATACGAGCGAGTTGTCCGAGCGCGCTGATCAGTCGAGTTGGCCTCAGACGTCCAAAGACGACGACGGGGCCCTTGTCTGTGTCAAGGGGCCCCATAATATCGCGCGTTGCGCGTGCGAGTTTGCCTGTGAGGAGTTGCACGGCTGCGACGTGTACCTCGGCAGCCCCACCGAAATCGCCGCGACCCTCTTTGCGCGGTCCGCACGCACCGTTGATGCCACGAAATTGCTGTTCATAGATTCCGAGGATCAGCTTCCCGTGGTCGATCGCCTCGCCTGCGCCGCAGACGCCCAAGATTTCATGAGAATCGCCGCGACCCTGGGCATCGAGATCTCCGAGCGAACCGCTCATCGCATTTTGGCAGGCACGATCACCCCGCTTCGCAGCGTCGCCTCGCGGCTGCTGCGCGAGAAGAGCACGCCGACCGCTCCCGCCGAGTTCGATCTCTCGCGCGACAGACGTGGCCTCAAGATCGCACAGGAAGACCTCGCCGCTTTCTCGCGCTCGCTCGAGCGGGAGTTTTCCGATCTCGCCTCACGCTACTACCTCACGCTCATGCGCGATCCCACAATTAGGGTCACGCGCGACAAGATCACCGTCACGTTCGACATCGGCAAGGATGAAACCTGACAGCGCGCTTGCCCGCCGTATCAGCTTGCGCTATCGTAACCATTTAGCTGCATAAATGTACTTTATACGCTGGAGAAACGTTCATGGAATTCCTAAAGGTCTCGAGTAAGTCGTCACCCGCCTCGGTTGCCGGAGCCATCGCCGGCATGGTGAAGGACGGTGTGCCGGTCAACATGCAATGTGTTGGCGCCGGCGCCGTCAATCAAGCCATTAAGGCCATGGCTATTGCCCGCGGGTTCCTCATTCCCTCAGGTTTTGACATCTCCTGTGCCCCCGTCTTCTCTGATATCCTCATCGACGGCGAGTCGCGTACGGCGATACGTCTCTCCGTCTACGTTCACCACATCACCGCCGCAAACGCCGACCTTGTCGACTTCACCGATAACTGCAAGCAGGTTTGCTCATGACTGATATCTCCATTCTCGCCGGTAAGACGTACTTCATCCGTACCTTCGGCTGCCAGATGAACCTTCACGATTCCGAGCGCGTGAGCGGCTTGCTCGATTCGCTCGGATGTCTTCAGGCGCAATCGCCCGAAGACGCCGATATCGTCATCTTTATGACGTGCTGCGTGCGCGAAGCTGCAGACACCCGCCTGTACGGGCAGTGCTCGTCGTGCAAGAGCCTTCCCGCTCCGCCTTCCGGGCACCGTGTCGTCGCTGTTGGTGGCTGCATCGCGCAGCGCGACGGCGAGGGCCTGCTCACCAACCTCGATAATGTCGATGTGATCTTTGGCACTCATTCCATCGCGCATGTCGGCGAGCTCTTGGCAGATGCCTTTGTCGACGGCAGTCGTCATATCCGCGTCGAGGAGATCGACTCTGGTTCGGCCACCGACATGCCGTGGCATCGCGAGACCGCTTATCACGCCTGGGTTCCCATCATGACGGGATGCAATAACTTTTGCAGCTACTGCATTGTCCCGTATGTACGGGGGCGTGAGAAGAGCCGTCCTATGGACGAGATTGTCGACGAGGTCACCGGCCTTGTGAGACAGGGCGTGCGCTCCGTTACGCTGCTTGGTCAAAACGTCAATTCATATGGTCGTGACGCCCATGCCGACCCTCGTTTTGCCGAGTTGCTTCGCCGCGTCGGCGACACGGGCATCGAGCGAATTTACTTCACGTCGTCGCATCCAAAGGACCTGCTTCCCGCGACCATCGACGCCATGGCCGAGGTTCCTGCCGTCATGCCGCAGCTGCATTTGGCTGTGCAGTCCGGCTCTTCACGCATCCTCAAGCTCATGAACAGGAAATATACGCGTGAGCAGTATCTCGATCTCGTTGAGCGGGTGCGCGATCGCATTCCCGATATCGCCTTGACCACCGATATCATCGTCGGTTTCCCTGGCGAGACGGAAGAGGATTTCGAGCAGACGGTCACCTTGGTTGACGAGGCCCGCTTTGCCCAGGCATTCACCTTCATCTACTCAAAGCGCGCGGGTACTCCCGCTGCGACCATCGATGATCCCACGCCACGCGAGATCATTCAGGCTCGATTCGACCGCTTGGTCTCCCATGTCGAGCAGACGGCATACGATTACAACCAGGGATCGCTTGGGTCGGTCGTCCCCATGCTCATCGAAGGGACATCTAAGAAAAACGCTCAGGTCCTTCAGGGTAAGAGCCCATGGAACCAGACGGTTCATTGTCCCGTCCCTGAGGGCTTCGACGCCTGCGACCTTGTTGGAAAGATACTCGATGTGCATGTAGATGCCGCACGCACGTGGTATCTCTCGGGCGAATCGGTGGGCGCCCCGCGATGAATCGCGTAGTTGCCATCACAGGGCCCACGGCGATAGGGAAGAGCGCGTTTGCCGATAGGCTTGCGCGCCGTCTGGATGCCCCCGTCATCTCCGCCGATTCGATGCAGGTCTATCGAGGCATGAATATCGGAACTGCCAAAACGCCGGTATCCGAGCGTCTCGTGCCCCTCCTTCTTGTCGATGTGGCGGACCCTCGTGAGCCGTATTCGGCGGCGCGCTACCAGCGCGACGCTCGCATCGAGATCAATCGCTTGCTCGCCCTTGGTAAGGTTCCCATTCTCTGCGGTGGTACGGGGCTCTATCTTCGCGCCGCCCTTGATGACATGCGATTCCCCAAGGGCGTCGTCGATGACGACAGGCGCCGCGCCTATCAGAGCATCCTTGAGGCGGAGGGCCCGCAGGCGCTCTACGAGATGCTCAAGCAGCGCGATCCCGCGAGTGCTCAGGTCGTTCATCCCCACAATGTCAAACGCGTCATTCGCGCACTTGAGATGTACGATGAAGGAGTCTCGTATGCCGACCAGGCTGCGGGCTTCTCAACTCCCGTGCCCGTATATGATCACGTGACCTTTGCACTCACCATGGACCGTGCCCGACTGTATCAACGCATCGACGATCGCGTCGACATCATGATGGAACAAGGGTTGCTGGATGAGGTGCGCGGTCTTCTAGACGCCGGTCTTCGAGAAGCGCTCACCTCCATGCAGGCCATTGGATACAAAGAACTCATTGATTATTTCGATGGCGCCCTATCGTTGGACGAAGCGGTCGCCCTCATCAAGCAGCGTTCTCGCCGGTACGCTAAACGGCAGCTCGCCTGGTGCCGCCACGATGCTCGCACCCAATGGATCGACATGGACTCCATGACGATTGATGATGCGGTAGAGCATGTCCTGTCATATCTGGAGCGCCCATGAGTCGATTCAAGCCGATTGAAACCGCTCCGGTGCCGGAACGTGCCATCCTCATTGGCGTCGACACGAGAGATTCAACGTGGCCCATACAGCGTTCGCTTGACGAGCTCGAGCGACTTGCCGATACAGCTGGAGCGCAGGTTGTTGCTCGCTTGACGCAGCGACTTGACCGGCCCATCCCCAAGTCGTATATCGGGTCGGGAAAGGTCGAGGAACTGCAAGGCTACGTCTCACGCCTTAATGCAGACGTTGTTATCTTCGATGACGATCTGTCCCCCTCACAGCAGGCCTATCTCGAGCGCCGTTTGGGAGAGCCCATCAAGATCATCGACCGAACGGCGCTGATCCTCGATATCTTCGGCTTGCATGCCAACACGCGTGAAGGTCGCCTGCAAGTTCAGTTGGCGCAGCTGCAGTATCTGCTTCCGCGCCTTCGCGGCATGTGGAGCCACCTTGCCAAAGAGCAGACGCGAGGAGGCATCGGCAGTAGGTTTGGCCAAGGCGAAAGCCAGCTGGAGGTCGACCGTCGCATTATTCGCAATCGCATTGCCGTCCTGCGCCGTGAGCTCAAGGAGCTCGATAAGCGTCGTGACGTGCAATCGAAGCTTCGCGCATCGTCCCCGGCGTTTCGCATCGCGCTTGCCGGCTACACCAACGCTGGAAAGTCCACACTGTTAAACCGGCTTACCGGCTCTGACGTGCTCGCCCAAAACAAGCTGTTCGCCACGCTCGACCCCACCACCCGCGCTTACGAACTGCCCGGCGGCAGGCGCGTGACGCTCACAGACACCGTCGGATTCATTCAAAAGTTGCCCCATGGGCTTGTCGAGGCCTTTAAATCGACCCTATCCGAAGTTAGGGACGCCGACCTTGTGCTCAAAGTCGTGGATTGCTCTGACGAGGACCACTTGCGCCAACTCGACGCTGTGGAGCACGTGCTTCTTGACGTTGGAGCCGGAGACCGCCCCGCGCTGACCGTCTACAACAAGATCGACTTGCTCGACTCCGATTGCGTCGCATCTCTCAAGCGGCGCAATCCCGATATCGTCATGTTCTCGGCACTGACAGGCGAGGGGCTTGACGTCTTGCAAGCTCGCATCGCGCGCGAGGCAGCCGCACAAGATCAGATTTTGTCATGCCGCATACCCTATAAAGAAGGGGCACTACTGGCCGCAATCCGCAATCAGGGAATGGTCGTCTCCGAGTCGTTCCTTGATGACAGCGTCGCGATGGCATGCAAAGTGCCCCCGCATATCGCCTCTATCTTGTCGCGCTACATCGTGCAGGAGTGCTAGGCCGAGCGCACGAGACGCTACATCCGCCGCATCAATGCAACGACCTTGCCGAGGATGACCGGATTGTCGGCGTAGATGGGCTCCATTGCGTCGTTCTCCGGTTGCAGGCGCACGCGCCCTCGCTCCTTGTAGAACGTTTTGACGGTCGCCGACCCATCAATCATGGCCACGACCACTTCGCCGTTCATGGCGCTCTTCTGTTCGCGCACGATGATGTAGTCGCCATTGAAGATGCCGATGTTGATCATCGAGTCACCGTGCACCTCGAGGATGAATGAGCTTGAATCCGTTGCGATCTCGGTGGGAATCGTAAACGTGTCCTCGATATTTTGCTCAGCGAGGATTGGCATACCGGCCGCGACGCGGCCGACAAGCGGCAAGGAGACGGAACCGCGCGTCGAGGCGGGTTGCACCTGGCCGAGCTTCGTAGATGTGCCGTCGGAATTGAACACCTCGAGGGCGCGCGGCTTAGTGGCGTCGCGCTTGATAAGTCCAAGCTCCTCAAGGGCATTGAGATGGGCATGTACCGTCGAAGGGGAGGACAGGCCCACCGCAGCCGCCATCTCGCGGACGCTCGGCGGATAGCCCTTCTCATTTTGATATGAACGAATGAAGTCGTAGATCTGCTGCTGCCGTTTGGTGATCTTGCGCGTCATGGCTTCTCCTCGTACTCCAAACTTATGTTCGATTTCTTCTTGACAGGAACAACTGTTCGAAGATAATAATACACGAACACCCGTTCTTATGCCAGAAGTTTTGTCCGTGCGGCGAGATATAACTATATCGACAAACACGAGGGAGGAGTCCACCATGAAGAACCTGTACACCGTCGAAGGCAACGTGGTCCGCACGCAAACGCTGGACTCACATCCTCATCTCACCGTCGTCGATGGCGCTGCCACCTCGAGGGTGCCCGAGCTCTCCTTGGTAAATCGCCCCGCCCGTGCCGCCATTTCGGTTCCCACCAATATTTGCACCATCGGCATCGCTTGCATTATCGCCGTCGCGTGCCTCATTGCGGGCGGTGCCGCGGCATCATTGAAGGCCCGCGCCCAAGAGCAGGCCATTTCCAGCTTGGCTCGCGCAAGCTATACCGTTGCCGCCGGAGACACGCTCTGGAGCATCGCCGAGGATCTCTCGATTGGCAACGTTCCCACAAGCGAAGCCATCCGCATCATGCGCGAGTGGAACGCCCTCGATTCCGGCCTTCTGCATCCTGGGATGGAGCTCGTCGTACCCATCAATCGATAGCCATCGTCAGTCGCCTGCACACAGTCGCAATATTCCATGGCAAGCGGGTGCCCAAGCCTCATCGGTCCGGGCGCCCGCTTGCCCATACAGCATATGCTACTTTCTCAATCATCAGAACCTATATTGTGTGGTTGTCTGCTTCAAAGCATGCTATTCTAGATAAGTTGTCAATTCGAATGGGGGAACAAGTTTATGCGTTGTCCAAAATGCGGACACGACGATACGCGCGTGGTCGACTCGCGCATGCAGGCATCCTCCAATGCCATCAAGCGTCGTCGCGAATGCAGGTCATGTGGATATCGCTTCACCACCTTCGAACGCTGCGAAGACCCCATCGAAGTCATCAAGAGCGATGGCTCGACCCAGCCGTTTGACCGCAACAAACTGATGGTCGGCCTTATGCGCGCCACCTCCAAGCGCGATATCGACCTGGCACAGCTCAACGCGCTCATCGATGATATCGAGATGGAGCTCCGTGGCTGCTCACGCACCGCCGTGAGCTCTCACGATATCGGTGACATGGTCCTCAAGAGGCTTGAGCGCCTCGACAAGGTCGCCTACATTCGCTTCGCATCGGTATATCGCGATTTTCAAGATATCGCCGAGTTTTTGTCCGAACTCGATAAGCTGAGGTAACCCATGGATACGCTTGACATTTCCATTCTGCGCCTCGAACCAAGCGTCGAAATGCCCTCGTACGCATACGAGGGAGACGCCGGTCTCGATTTGCGCGCGTCGGCCACCGTCGACATCAACCCGTTTGAGAGGGTTCTCATTCCCACGGGGCTGGCCATCGCCATTCCCGACGGGTATGCCGGATTCGTCCAGCCGCGCAGCGGTAATGCGCTCAAGCGCGGACTCACCATCGCCAACACCCCGGGCCTCATCGACGCCCATTATCGTGGCGAACTCAAGGTCATCGCGATCAACCTCGATGCTCATGAGCCCATCCATATCGAGCGTGGCGAGCGTATCGCCCAGCTCGTCATTCAAAAGGTGCCCACTGTGCACCTTGTAGAAGTCGATAAGCTCGACGAGACCGACCGCGGCTGCGGGGGTTTCGGCTCGAGCGGTTCGAAATAGCAGGTCCACACGTATAGGGGGAATTTCATGGACCAATTCTTTAAGTTGGGGGAGCGTAACTCCTCGGTGGCCACCGAGCTGCGCGCTGGCCTCACGACCTTCCTGGCGATGTCCTACATCATCGTCGTCAACCCGCTCATCCTGTCTGCCGGTGGCATTCCTGTTGGCGCTGCGGTTACCGCAACGTGCATCGGCGCCGCCATCATGACCATCGCCATGGGCTTCATCGCAAACCGTCCGCTCGCCTGCGCCTCCGGCATGGGCATCAACTCCATCGTCGCCTACACCCTGTGCGGCTCCATGGGGCTTGGCTGGCAGACCGCCATGGCCATCATCTTCATCGAGGGCATCGCGATTCTCCTGCTCGTTCTTTGCGGTCTTCGCGAGGCCATCATGGACGCCATCCCGGTTACTCTGCGCCACGGCATCTCCATCGGCCTGGGCCTGTTCATCGCGATGATCGGCCTCAAGGATGGCGGCATCATCGTTGCCAACGAGGCCACCATGGTCGCCCTCGGCAAGGTCACCGATCCCGTCTTCCTCGTCGGCCTGATCTCCATCATTGCCACCGTCGTGCTCTCGTCCATGAACATCAAGGGCGCCCTGCTGTGGGGTATCGTCATCGCGTCTGTCGCGGGCATTCCCCTGGGCGTTACCGCGACTCCCTCGAGCGTTGTTGCCCCGCTTGACTTCTCTACCTTCGGCGCTCCGTTTATGGCCGATGCCGACGGCGTCATGGGTGTCGTCAAGGCCCTGACCACTCCTGCACTGCTGCTGTTCGCCTTCTCCCTCATGATGAGCGACTTCTTCGACACCATGGGCACCGCCATGGCAGTCGCCAAGCAGGGTGAGTTCCTAACCGAGGACGGCAAGGTTGAGGACATCAAGCCCATCCTCATTGTCGACTCCGTCGCGGCTGCTGCCGGCGGCGTGTTTGGCGCTTCCTCCATCACCACCTTCGTTGAATCCGCTTCCGGTGCCGCCGACGGCGGTCGTTCCGGCCTCACTTCCATCACCACCGGCGTCCTGTTCCTGCTTGCAGCGTTCTTCTCGCCTATCATCAGCTGCATCAGCTCTGCGGCGACCTGCGGCGCCCTCGTGTACGTCGGCTTCCTTATGATGAGCGAGGTGACCGAGATCGACTGGTCCGACATCCTCGATGGCTTCCCAACCTTCATGATCATCATTGGCATTCCGTTCACCTACTCCATCTCCAACGGTATCGGTCTCGGCTTCATCGCGTATGTCGTTGTTGCCCTGGTTACTGGCAACGTGAAGAAGATTCGTCCTCTCATGTGGGTTGCAGCCAGCGCATTCCTGCTGTACTTCCTCATGCTCTAAGACGTACACTACACACGTGTGCAACCTAAAGGCGCGCCCCGCATTATACGGGGCGCGCCTTTTTTCATATGATGGGAGTTGATTGCCACAAAGCAAAGCGCTCGGCTATCGTGCGTGTGCCGGACGTCCACCCCAATAAAAGTGAGCGAAGTATTTCTTTCTTGAAGGAGCATCTCCAACCAGCCGCATAGTCGCATGGACGATATCGCGTGCCGCCCGGGGTCGTTTGAGCGCATTGGCATTCACGAGCAGGGCATTGAGCGCCTCGGGATGATTATGCAGGTGCTTGAGTTGCGTAACGAGCTCGCGCGAAGTCGTGGCATGCATGCTTGCGCCAAATGAGGTGAGCATCACCGTGTTCGACTTCTCTTGACCGTATGACTTTCCAAGCAAGATCATGGGCAAATTGGCGCAGAGACACTCGGTGACCGTCATGCCACCTGACTTCAAGATCGCAAGATCGGAAGCGTGCATGAGCGCTGCCATGTCGTCAACATAGTCCATCACGTGTGCGTTGGGGAGATTCATCCCGCCAAATACGGCGCGCAGGTGATTTGCATATTCTTTATCTTTGCCAGGAAGAAAAACGAAATGCATATCTTCAAATCCGCGCAGATAGGGGATTGCTTCCTCCATGGCAGCTCGAAAGCGAACATAGGGCTGGGGTAATGTCGCGCCGGCCATAACCAGTACGATTCGCTTGTCATCGGGAAAACCAAAGGCATCTCGATCCTGTTTGCGATCTCTGTTGGCGCTAAATCCCTGACGAATGGGGATGCCCGTCACCTCAATGCGGCGCTCCGGCACCTTCCGGGGGCGCAAGGTCTCTGCCATGAACTCCGTCGCCACGCAGAACAGATCGGTTTCCTTATGAGGCCACCATCCCTCGATTTCATAATCCGTGGGCACGCACACGATTGGAAACTCGTGGCCCGTCAACATGCGCGCACCGACTGCGACGTTTGCAGCGGTGATGTGGGTGCAGATGACCGCCATCGGTCGCCGAGAAGTAATGTAATCGTTGAGTGAGGGGAACATGATCGATGACCAGGCGTGACCACCACCCCACAGTAGCCTTCCAGTGAGCGTATAGCGCCACGTGACGTCATATATCGGTCGAGTGGCGCCGGTAAAGGCAGCAGCGGTCTTGTTGCCATCGAAATGAATGCGACCGTAGTCGAGGATGTCGAGCACATCGACTTCAATGTCATCGGGAACACCGTCGACGCCTCGCATCAGCTCAACGGCCTCGGCGATTGCGTTCGCGGCGGCACGATGGCCCGAACCAACAGAGGCGTGGATGATTGCGATAACGGGAGGCTGAGCGCTCGCCTCGCTCAATGGGGCGCATTCGGATATGCCTTTGGAAGAACTATCGTGGGCGGTATCAACCATGTTTCTCTCTCCATACAACCGCGAAGTACCAAGCATTGTACGACTCACGATGATAAGACCTCAGTCAAAACGGGTAAGACCAAGGAAATGACGTAAGGAAGGAACCGCACATGAACACTCATGATCTCATCATTATCGGCGGAGGTCCCGCTGGGTATTCCGCAGCTCTCTATGGTGCCCGAGCAAGCCTCGACACTTTTGTCATCGAGCGTGGCATACCCGGTGGACAGATCGCCACCTCAGATTTGATCGACAACTACCCGGGCATCCCCGAGTGCTCAGGGGTCGAGCTGGGTCAAAGGTTCGCCGACCACGCCGACCGTGCCGGCGCAACCTCCACATACGGGGCGGTGCAACGCATCGCCCGCGACGATGAGGGCTGGTTCACCGTCGAAACGGATATGGAATCCTATCGAGCACGCGCCGTCATTGTCGCAACGGGGGCAAATCCACGCAAAGCAGGCTTCGAAGGCGAGGACACGTTCCGCGGAAGGGGAGTGTCGTACTGCGCCACATGCGACGGCATGTTTTACCACGGAAAGCATGTGTTCATTATCGGCGGGGGCAACACAGCTGTCGAAGAAGCGCTGTATCTTTCGAAAATCGCTGAGCGCGTCGAGCTCATCGTGAGGAAGCCCGCATTCCGAGCCTCGCACGGCATGGTGGGTCGCCTCCTCGCACATGAGAATATCTCTGTTAGGTACCAAACTAGAATAGCACGTGTATCGGGAGATACCCTCATCCAGTCCATCACATTTGAAGACACCGCCACGGGCGTGCAACACAACGAGACGTTTGATGCGGGAACAGTCGGCATCTTCGTCGCCACTGGTCATGATCCCGCAACTGAGCTCGTGCAAGATTTGGTCGAACTCGCACCGGACGGCGGCGTCATCACAGATGCTCGCATGGCGACGTCGACCCCGGGCTTGTACTGCGCCGGCGACCTTCGCAGCACACCGTTGCGTCAGGTTATCACCGCCACATCCGATGGAGCCATAGCGGCAGTATCGGCATATCAATTCCTGGAGGAACACGGCTATCTATCGTAATGAGGGCTTGCAGGTACTTTCAAGGTATCCATGTTTCTCGTTTCTATTCTAGATAATATATATTATGTAAAGTAGTTATCAAGATAGCTGTAAATCGAGCTCTGCACTCTGAGCCCATCGCGCACATGCGTATCCGCTTACTATGCATGTATACATTGACGTAACCTTCTCACGCACACGTTCTGCCGATGAAGGATCTGTATAACAGAGCCCCGTACTGGACGCCTATCCAATACGGGGCTCATGGCGTTCCGGACAATTCGCCGTATGGCACCGTACCTAGGAGATGCCATTCCATTCGTACCCGACAATCAAGCCCGTTTCTTCGGCGTAATACGAACACAGTCCGCCACATGGCAGCACATATACCTCGGCGCCAGGCCACTCGGTCTCAATGGCCTCTTTGAGGGCGTCTGCGCCATGCTCATGGTCGACATGATCGATATACACCATGCCGCCGCGGTATCCATCCGAGCGCATCGCATCGATGATCTTACGAATCGTCTTCTTGTCGCCGCGTGTCGGACCAACGACCTTGATGGTACCCTGGGCGCTCGCCGTCCCCAGCATGCGAATTGACATACTGCTCGCCAACGCGCCAACCAGTTTGGGCATGCGCCCGTTCTTGATGAGGTTGTCATACGAACTCAGGGAGAACAACACCTGCGAGTGCTCGCGCAGTCGCTTCGCATACTCGACAACGCTCTCGAAATTAGCCTCGGGATTATTGTTTAGGTACCTACCGAGCAAGTGAACAATCAGCTCGAGCTTTCCGCCCGCCGCTTTTGAATCGAGAACAAAGATGTGCTTTCCCGCAATGCGACCGCTGTGCTCGCGTGCGTACTCATCAATAACGAGATTTCTGCCCATCTCGGCAGCCTCGTAACTGCCCGACAAGTTCGAAGAGATTGTCACGGCAATGACGTTATCGGCGGTCTTGAACAGCTCGGCCCACTCCCCTGCACTCGGGCAGGAACTGCTCGAAGCGCTCGCCTCATGAAGCACCATCGCGTTAAGCTCCGCGACATCCAAATGTGCGTCATCGACATATTCGACCCCGGCGACGTTGATCTTAAGCGGAGCGAGCGCATAGGTGCAGCTTTTTGTCTCCGGCTCAAACGAGCGAAGATTACAGCTGGAATCAGCGATGATGGCCCACGACATGTACGATCCTTCCTTACTATGGTGATTCACCAGAGTATATACCTTGAAGACGCATCAGAATCGATGGCATTTTTGGGCACACCCGTTGGGCAAATAAAAAACGGCGGAGGTATCAACCTCCGCCGTACAGCACGTGAACGCTAGTAGCGAACGTACTTCATACCTGCCTGAACAGGACCGACAACAACGCCGACGCCATAGGTGGCAGCGTGGATCATCTGATTGCCACCGATGTAAATGCCGGTGTGGCCGCTGTTGACACAGACATCACCGGGCTGAGGATTGCTGACCTCGGGCCACTTCATGAAATCGTAGGTGGTGCCGAGTCGACGATACTGCCCGGTGAGGCAATAGCTGACAAAACCGGAGCAGTCGAACTTACCAGGAGCGCACCCGCCCCACACATACTCGGCCTTACCAACCCAGCTCCACGCACGGTCGACAACAGCATTGCCGGTGCTTGGGTTATAGCCAGGCTCTGGGTCGGGCTGAGGCTGCGGGTCGGGAGTAGGCGTGGGAGTAGGCTGAGGATTGGGATTGGGATTGGAAGTAGGAGGCTGGGCGGTATCTCCCCCACCAGGCTGAACGGGGTCGATCTGACCGCCGTTGCTCGCATCCAGGCCCTGCTGGAGCGCCTCGTTGGCGGCAGCTTCGGCGGCGAGCTCCTCCTGAAGTTGTGCATCCAAAGAGCTCACGAGCGATGCGGCGGCGGCGCGCTGCTCATTGAGCTCGTCCACCTTCGCCTGCGTGGCCTCGAGGTTCTCCTGCTGCTCGGTCTGCTTCTCATCAAGCTCCTGCTTGAGCTGTTTGACCTCGGAAATAGTGGAAGCCTGCGTGTTGGCGACCTTGTTCATGTACGTCACGCTGGAGACGAGCTGATCGAAGGACTCGGAGCTCAGCATAATCTCAAGAAGGCCCGCAAGGCCGCCCTTGTACTCGGACGACACGAAGCTGGAGAGTAGTTCCTGACGCTCGGCGATCTCGTCGTTCTTCTGCGCGATTTCACCCTGGGTCTTTTCAAGCTCGCACGTCAGCTCGGAAAGCTGAGAGGTGATTTGGTCGGACTGGCGGCCAATTGCCTCAAGCTGCGAACGGGCTGCCGCGAGGTCGGACTCGGTATCTGCGAAGGCAAAGGTAGGCACGCTAGAGACCAGCATCAGGCCGCAAAGGCCACCGACAAAAACCTTCCGAAACGTGTTGCTACGTTTGAAGTGCATCATAGAAAAACTCCTCATGCTCTAGATACAATCCAGAGCGCGTCATCGTACTTTAACGAGGCTGTAGAGCTCCTGGTCCCCCGCTTTGGCAAGCTCCTCGCGAGGATTAAGAAACGTCAGCTCGAGAATACAAGCATACCCTACAAGTTCGCCCGACACATCTTGTACAAGTTTTCCTGTGGCGGCTGCAGTGCCGCCGGTGGCGATCAGGTCGTCCACAATGAGCACGCGGTCGCCAGGTTGGATGGCATCGCGGTGAATCTCGAGCGTGTCCGAACCATATTCGAGCTCGTAGCTGACGGAATATGTCTTGCGAGGCAATTTGCCCGGCTTACGGGCGGGAATAAAGCCGGCTCCGAGCTCAAGGGCAACCGGAACACCGATCATGAAGCCGCGGGCCTCCGGGCCCACCACCTTCGTGATGCCGGCACCACGGAAATGATCGGCGATGTCCATAACGGTGTTGCGCATGGCGACCGAGTCTGCAAACAACGGCGTGATGTCCTTGAAGACGACGCCGGGCTCGGGATAATCGGGGATATCCGCGATATAAGCCTCGTAGTTGAAATCGGACATGACGTACTCCTTACTCGGCGTCCAACGGACGTACACGAATGGGTTGGGCGGCAAGTTCGCTCGCATCGAGCGGAGAGATGGTGGTGGCGCTCGATGCGGAAGCATACGTAGCGTGCACGGCCTGCGATTGGGCAGCCTGCTGCGCGCGAGTGATCTCGTCGTCGATGGCGTCGACGTCGGCGTCCTCCACGACCGCGTTAAGCGACTCGAACACGCGATTACGCAACAGGGCGGTTCGAACACCGTCGGTGAGGTCGTGCAGAGTCTTGAAGGCGCGGTCGAGCTTGGCCTCGCGATCGTCATCTGAGTCATCGGTGCCCAGCATGCCAATCAGCACTTGTTCGAAGAGGGCCGATTCGCGATTCGCGGCATTGACGTACTGACGCAGGTTGCGCGGCTCGATGTGAAATCTCGACAGCTCTGCGCAATGACGGATGATCTCAAAATCACGACCGTCGATGAGCTCGCGGTTTTGTGGACTCTTGACGATACGAATCAGGTCATTATCGGCAAGCTGACGCAGAAACGCGATGTCGACGCCAAGGATATCGGGAATATCCTCGATGAGATGCAGCTTTTGGCGCGTCTCCTTCGAGGCGACTTTCATGGGGGCGTCTGCCAGCAAGCCGACCTCAAACGCCAGCGTAGAGATGTCTTTGGCGCTGTCAAGCTTTTGCTTGATGGCCGACAACGGCATGTATCTCGTTTTTTGAAGATGCAGGATAACCTCGAGGCGGTCGACATCCGCCTTTGAGTACTGGCGATAGCCCTTAGGCGTACGATGAGGGGTGATGAGCCCCTCATCCTCTAGAAAGCGAATTTTAGAGTTGGACAGGTCGGGATAGGTTCCGCGAAGGAGGTTCACGACCTGTCCGATGCTGAGGTAGCTACGCTCAGCCAAACTAATCACCGGTTTCGATGCGCTCCACGGTGCTCTCGTGGTACATCAGCGTGAAGGTGCCGATCTGCACAGACGAACCGTCGTGCAGAGGGGCGGAGTTGACAATCGCGCCATCGACCCAGGTGCCGTTAAGGGAACCGAGGTCCTCGATGAGGACACCCGCCTCGTTGCGCAAAATCTTGGCATGTGCGCGGGATACCGTCATGTCGTTGAGGAAGATGGTGTTGGAGGGGTCGCGACCAATGGTGACAACAGGCCCATCCAGCTCGAACACGTTGCCCGTCTGGGGCCCCTTGATGATGGAAAGGACCGGGACGACCAAAGAGGCGCTCTTCATCAAATCGGGTGCAGTGGCATCGCTGGAGGGCATGCGAAACACTCGCGTTGTCTCATTCTGTTCAATGTTAGACATCGAAACCCCCTACTCCAATCGGGTTGTCACCCTTCAAAAGCGTTCAATCATTTCTTTATTCTACCGCAACGAGACGGTCACGCACGGCTAGCCTTGCGTCTCTACCGAGGTCCCATCAGTGTCATCGATCTCGGGGTTGAGGAAGTCCTCATCCTCGTCTTCCGGGTGGGCGATAGCCTGCTTGATGGCGGACAGCCCCTTGTAGGTGTATACGGCGGCGGTGAGAAGCGAGCAGCACACGCCGGCGTAGACAAAGAAGATGCCAAACGGAACGCTCGTCGAGTTGAGGCCGGGCAACCAGCTGATGGAGTCGGATACCAGGGAGAGACCGTCGAGAACAGGGATGCCGAGCAGCATGAGGGTGAAACCGCTCATGAGCAAGGCCGTGGCGAGCTTACCGATGAACACGACGTCGATGGGGCGGCGATGGAAATGCTTAACGACGAAGCTGCCGAGGAACAGGTAAATGTCACGGCCCACGATGGCGAGGCAGATCCACAAGGGAAGCTCCGCACGGGCCACAAGGCCAACCACCCCGCAAAACAGCAGCGCGCGATCGACGATGGGATCAAGCATCTTGCCCAGCCAGCTCACAGTCTTGGTCATGCGGGCGATCTGACCGTCGAGCCAATCCGTCGACGCAGCGATGGCGTAGATGATGAGGGCAGCATATCGATTGACATCGGTGACGAAGAGGTAGAGGAACACGCCCGTGAGAACCAGCCGCGTGAACGTGATGAAATTTGAAATAGTGAAGATCTTGTTCGAAGGATAATCGGAGGTGCCGATGAGCTCCTTCTTGATCTTCTTCCGAATCTTTCCTGAGGCCACGCGATACTCCTCGCCGATGGTGCAAACATTGAAAAAGGTATACCCGCTTTGGATGAGGTTAACCCTTCAATTTCTAAAGGAAAAGGGCGACCGATTGGCCGCCCTTTTAAGCTCCGTGGTCGGGACGACTGGATTTGAACCAGCGACCCCTTGCGCCCCATGCAAGTGCGCTACCAAGCTGCGCTACGTCCCGAAGCAAGGAAATACTTTACCCAAATCTCCAAGCGGAAGCAAGAAGTATTTTAAACTTTCTTGGATTTCAATGCGACGGCACGTATGAGCAGGTCAAATGAAAGAGCGGACTTCGTTTTGCACGGAAGGTGCTCGATGCCGTCTGCGGTAATCCACAAAACCTCATCGGTATCCGAGCCGAACGTGGAATGCTCGCACGACACATCGTTTGCCACGATTGCGTCGCAGCCCTTGCGGGCGAGTTTGGCCTGTGCGCGCTCACCGAGCCCGTTCGTCTCCGCGGCGAACCCCACGACGACCCGATCTCCCTTGATGGAGGACATCGTCGCCAGGATATCGGTCGTCGGCGTGAGCTCGATTGACGTCAACTGGCCGTCCGCCTTGCTCAGTTTTTCTGGTGCGACCTGAATAGGGGTGTAGTCGGCCACGGCCGCGGCGCACACGAGCATGGTGCAGTCGTCAAAGTTGGCCGAGACCGCCTCAAACATCTGCTGGGCGCTTTCAACGCGAATGGCCTCGACTCCCTGGGGAACCGGACAGGATGTACTTGAGGTGACGAGCGTCACCTGCGCCCCCATGGCACACGCCGCCGCAGCGAGCGCGTGGCCCATCTTACCCGTGGACCGATTGCCGATATAGCGAACGGGGTCGATGGCCTCACGCGTTCCTCCCGCGGTGATGAGAACCCGCTCCCCCTCCAGGGCACCTTTGCGCATCAAGGCGGAAAGAGCGCTCTCGACGATGACATCCACATCGGCGAGCTTTCCCTCCCCTACGTCTCCGCAGGCAAGATAGCCCGTCGCGGGAGGAATGATCCCGATGCCCCGGCTCTTGAGCAGCTCGATGTTGTCCTGCGTCGCGCGAGCCTTCCACATGCCGACATTCATCGCGGGGGCCACCAGTATGGGCGCCGGCGTCGCCAGCAACGTCGTCGTCAGAAGGTCATCCGCCAGGCCGTGGGCGAGCTTCGCAATGACATTCGCGGTCGCAGGGGCCACCAGCACCAAATCGGGCTCCTGGGCAAGCGACACGTGATGGATGGGGTCGGAAGGGTTGTCGAACAGGTCGACAGCAACCTCCTCGTGCGTGAGGGCCCGAAAGGTGGTGGGCCCAACAAAGGAAGTCGCATGCTCGGTCATGCACACCTTGACGCGCACGCCGGCCTTTTGAAGGCCTCGCACGACTTCGCAGGATTTATACGCTGCGATGCACCCCGTGACGCAGATGAGGACGGTGTGACCCATGCGTTACTCCTCCTCGTGCACGACAAGAAGTCGATGGCAATACGGGCACTCCGCGACGTCCTCCACGTGACGCAGCCGATCCATGGAGGCGGGCTGGAGAGCCGTACGGCAAACCGTGGGAACGTTGCCCTCGATGCGCTCAACGGCCAGGCCTTTGAAACGCTTGAGACCGCGAAGATAGGCGTCTTGGATCTTCTGCGGGAGCTTGGAGAGCAAGTGCTCGCGACGGCGCGTCAGCTCGTCGACGGTCGCCTGCAGCGCTGCCGCCTGCGAGCGAGCTTCCTTCGTGTCTTCTATGATGGATGCCTCGAAGCGCTGGATATAGGCGTTCACCTTCGTCTCGCGATCGATCGCCTGCTGAAGCGCCTCGACCTTCGCGGGCCGATCGTAGGAGATCTTGTCGAGGCGCTTGGCGATGAGGGAGAGCTCCTCGTCCAAATCGCGAACGGCACGGTAATCGCTTGGGTCAAGCGGTCGATTGCGAGCCGCGGCGTCGGCCTCCTCGCACGCGCGCTTCGCGTCATCAAGGTCCGAAACGGCGATCTCGGCGTCCTTTCTCATTGCGAGCAGGCGCGTGGACTCGGCCTTGAGCTTCGTGTGCGAAGCGCGCTTCTTGGCCAGCTCGGCAATAAGCGGAAGGTTGGCCAGCTGATCACGGGTCCGCTCAAGTTCCAGATCGGTGTCCTGAAGATTAATCAGGGTGGAACCTACACTCATTGATTGCCTCCTTGGCTCGTGGTCCACCATTGCCGGGGCAAGGGGATGATATGGATGGAATTGTGCGGTACGCCCGCGTCGGCTGCCGCATCGGCAAGTATGCGACAAAATGGCTGCTCCGACCGATCATGGCCGAGCAGAACAACAGAAAGCCCACGCACCATGAGCTCTTGCGCACGATGGTAGCTAACCTCCCCCGTGATGATCGCATCGGCGTGGGCGGCCAAGGCGGCGTTGCCAAAATCCCCGAGCGACCCGCCGAGAAACGCCACCGTCCGAACCGGTGCGGTCGCGTCGCCCCAGACCTGCACCTCGGTGGAGAACGCATCTTGCGCCCTGTGGGCAACGTCCAAAAGCGACGTGCCCTCGGCATGCGCCAGGCTGCCCAAGCCATGTGCCGCGGGGTCATCGGCAAACTCAAGTGAGGATACGGCCTCAAAACCCATGCAGGCGGGAAGGCAGGTGCGCGCCTCAAGTGAGCGGTCGAGGTTCGTGTGGAGGGAGATGATGCTGACGTCCGCCTTCACGGCCTCGAAGACCGCACTTCCACCCGGCGTCGAGCGTTCATCGCCACGTGGCGCAAAGCAACTCGGAGCGTCGAGGTAGACGGGATGGTGCGTGAGCAGCACGTTGCAGCCAAGCGAGCTCGCCGCGCGAACCGCCTCGCACGTGGCATCGAGGGCGCAGCAGACGCCGGTCACCTCCTGGCGCGGGTCGCCCACCGACATGCCGACATGATCCCAGGGCTCGGCATCACTTCGGGGAAACCGGACGAGCAGCTCGTCTTCCAGGTCACCGATCAGCATAGTCCCACCACCTCCAGGAGCGCCGAGGCAAACGATTCAAGGTCGTGCGGGTCGACGCGATCGTCAAACGAGACGCGCAGTGAACCGAGGGCGGATTCGCGCGGGATGCCCATGGCTCGCAAAACATGGCTGGCATCCATGCTCGTACTCGAGCAGGCACTGGCGGCAGAGACTTCAAATCCTCTGCCGTCCAGCTGCAAGATGAGCTCTTCGGAGTCCATGCCATCGACATAAATGTTCACGATCCCGGGCAGGCGCTTCACGACACGCCAGTCGCCCATCGTCGGATGAATCTTGGGATGGGCGCACAGGGTCTCGTAAAGCGTGTCGGCATAACCCGTAAGCGTCGCGACATGCTCTTCGAGCTGAGGCTTGAGCACTGAGGCGGCCGCTTCGAGCGCGACGATGGCTCGAAGATCTTGCGTGCCGGGCCGCAAGCCGGCTTCCTGCCCGCCTCCATGCGAGCGAGGTGCTAAGGGCGTGCGATTCTTCAGATACAGCGCACCGATGCCCACGGGCCCGCCGATCTTGTGACCAGCAACCGAAAGGGCATCCACCCCGAGCTCGGCGACATCAAACGGCGTGTGCATCCAGCCTTGAACGGCATCACAGTGCACGTAGGCCCCGGCTCCGTGGGCCACGCGGGCGAGCTCGGAGATGGGCTGCACGACACCGGTCTCGTTGTTGGCGAGCATGATGGAGACGAGCGCGACGTCATCGCCCATGAGCTGTCGAATCTTGTCGGCCTCAACGATGCCGCTGCGTGAGGGGTTTACGACATCGACGGAAAACCCGTCCTCCTTGAGCAGGCCGATGTTGTCAAGGATCGAATCGTGTTCGATGGCCGACACGACAACGCGTGTGCGCGATGGCTGCTTGCGCCGAGCTCCCACCGCAATACCGTGAAGAGCCATTAAGTTCGACTCGCTCCCGCCGCCGGTGAAAATCACCTCATGCGGCCGCACGCGCGCCCCGAAACTCGAGGCGATCGACCTGCGGCACGCCTCGAGACGGGCCGCTGCCTTACGGCCGAGTCCGTGCAGGGAGTTGGGATTGGCACCGGCAATGTCCGACTCATCATAGGCGCGTTGTGCCGAAATGGCTTCGGGGCGCATCGGCGTGGATGCGGCGTAATCAAGATTGACGATGCGGTTTTGCATGGAACTACTCATGGGAGACAGCGTCGACAGCTGCCTGGCGAATCGCGTCGATTGCCAAGGCGGGATTGTCCGCGCCGAACACGGCCGAGCCGGCGACGAGCACAGTGGCGCCGGCGGCGGCCACATCAGCGGCGTTAGAGGCGCCGACGCCACCGTCGACCTCGATAAGCGGGTCGACACCGTGCGCCTCGCACATGGCCTTGAGCTGACGCAGCTTATCAATCGTGCGGGGAATGAACGCCTGGCCGCCAAAACCGGGGTTTACGCTCATCAGGAGCACCATGTCGAGCTCATCGATGATGTCCTCGAGAACGCTCACGGGAGTTGCGGGGTTGAGCACCACGCCCGCAAGGCAGCCGCGATCTTTGATATGGCAAATCGTACGGTGCAGATGCGTGGAGGCCTCGTAATGAACCGTGATCAGATCCGACCCAGCGTCGATGTACCAATCGACGGTGCTATCGGGATTTGTCACCATCAGGTGCACATCGAGCGGGATCTCGGTGGCAGACTTGCACGCCTTCACGATCGCCGTGCCATAGCTCAGGTTGGGCACGAAGTGTCCGTCCATGACGTCCACATGGATGTAGTCCGCGTTGGAGATGCAGTCGAGGTCTCGAGCGAGATTCGCCATGTCGGCGGAAAGAATCGAAGGTGAGATCTTGATGGCGTGGGACATAGCGAATTCCTTTCGGGCGGATGATATGCGGTTGCTTATAGATATGCTAAGCCGGAAACCAGCTTGAGCATCCGTTACTCGTCGAGACCGTAAAACTCCTCGTTGGGAATGCGGTTGACGAGCGTCTCAAGGACCTCCTCGAGCGATGCGCCTTCATACAGCAGGCGTTCGAGGGCGAAGGTGAGCGGAACGTCGACGCCACGGGATCGGGCGAGCTCGCTGACGCTTTTGGCAGCGGCCGCTCCCTCGACCACCATACGGCGGCGGCCCTGGTATTCCTCGAGCGTCTCCCCCTTAGCAAACGCTTCGCCAAACGTGCGGTTGCGAGAATGCTGGGAGGTGCACGTGACGATGAGGTCGCCCATGCCCGCAAGACCCATGCACGTCATGGCCTCTCCCCCGCAGGCGTGCACCAGACGGCTGATCTCGGCGAGGCCACGGGTCATGATGAGCGCCAAGGCGTTGTCGCCCATACCCGAGCCGGCCGCGATACCGCAGATGATGGCCATGACGTTCTTCATGGCGCCGCACAGCTCGACGCCCACCATATCCGAGGAGAGGTAGACGCGAAAAGCCTGGCTCAGCGTGAGGTTCTTGAAGAACTCGCCGATCTCGACGCTCTCGCAGGCGATGGTCGAAGCCGAGAGCGCGCCACGGCAGATCTCCTCGGCGTGATTGGGGCCCGAAAGCGCGGCGATGCGCTCGGGGTGCCCGATCTCGCTTGCGATGACATCGCTCATGAGCATGCCGCTCCCGAGCTCAATGCCCTTGGCAAGGCAGAGGACGGGAAGGTCGTCGGCGATATACGCAGAACAATCGTGAGCGACGCCGCGCAGGAAGGATGAGGGCACGGCGAAAATCGCCGCATCGGCCCCGGAAAGCGTCTCTTCATGAGAGCATGTGGCGCTGACGCAGTCGGGAAGCATGTAATCCTTCAGATAACAGGAGTTGGTGTGGTGCTCGTTGATCTCGATGGCGGGATCGGCATCGTATGACCACATCACGACATCATGACCGTGAGAGCCGACAAGCCCGGCCATGGCAGTTCCCCACGAGCCGGTGCCAATCAAAGCAATGCGCATACTACTCATCCATCTCTTTCACGCGTTTGGTAAAGGACAGCTTGGACTCGGTGCCGTTGAGCAGCTTCTTCACGTTTGAGCGGTGTGCCCAGACGACAAGAAGCCCGAGAAGCGACATGATTACCTTGAAACTCAGACTGTCACCGGAAAAGTAGAGTGGGACAGTGATGGGCAGAGCGAGCACCGTCACGATGGACCCGAGCGAGACGATTCGCGTAAGCGCGACTACCGCGATGAAAATGCCCAGGTGCAGCAGGGCGAACGGCCAGGAAAGCCCAAACAAGACGCCCACACCCGTCGCGATGCCCTTGCCTCCCTTGAAGTGCAAGTAGGGAGAGAAGATGTGACCGCAAAGGCACACGAGGCCCGCGATGGCCAGCAGCGTGTCGCCGATGCCCGCGCCGCCGTTGATGGCAAGGACGTCCGCGGGGTCGATATTCACCATGTTCGCCACGACGAGACGGATGACGTTCACGCCCAACACGCCCTTGAGCACATCGCAGATAAGCGTGGGCACAGCGACCTTGGGGCCGCCAGCGCGCAGCGCGTTCGTGGTGCCGATGTTGCCCGAACCGACTTTCTGCAGGTCTATCTTGCCCAACATGCGGGCGAAGATCTTGCCGAAAGGGATGCCGCAAACAAGAAAGGTGACGATATAGGCAACGACGAGCGGCCACCAGGATGCGCCGCACATGGCGGGTGATGCGAGTGAGAGGAAGTAATCCATCCCCGCCATGTCCTACTCCTTGTCCTTGTCGGACTTCTTGGCGCGGAAGCGCAGGCGAATGGGCGTGCCCTTGAAATCAAAGGTATCGCGCATGCGGTTCTCGATGTAGCGCTTGTAATTGTCGGTCACCAGGTCGGTGTGGTTGACGAAGAACGTGAACGCCGGGGGCTTCTCACCCGTCTGCGTGGCGTAGTGCATCTTGAGGCGGCGCTTGCCGTCGGAGACGGTGTGGCCGAACTCGCGCATATCGGTGAGGAGGCGATTGAGCTGGGAGGTGGTGATGTGGCAGGCGCGACGCTCCGCCGCGGCGTCGATCATGTCCCAGATCTTATGCACCGAGCGGCCCGTCATGGCCGAGATGCGCAGGTACTCCGCCCACGGTGCCATGGTAAGGCGACGGTTGACCGTCTCCATGACGGCCTCGCGCTCATACTCGTCCTTGAGCAGGTCCCATTTGTTGAGCAGGACCACGAGTGCACACCCGCGCTCGATGGCGAGGTTGGCGACCTTTTGGTCCTGCTCGGTCACGCCCGTGGAGGCGTCGACAACGAGCAGCGCGACATCGGCGCGGTCGATGGCGCGAAGACCGCGTACCATCGAGTAGTATTCAATGTTCTCGTACACCGTGCTCTTCTTGCGGATACCGGCCGTATCGACCATACGATAGCGCTTGCCGTCGCGCTCGACCACCGTGTCGATGGCATCGCGCGTGGTGCCCGCGATGTTGCTGACGATGGAGCGGTCGTTGCCGATCATCTTGTTGAAGAGGGACGACTTGCCGGCGTTGGGGCGGCCGATGATGGCGACGCGCAGGGTATCGGGTTCATCGTCTTCATCGCCCGTGTCCTCGGGAAGCAGCGCCACGACCTCATCGAGCAGGTCGCCCGTGCCGTGACCATGCAGCGCCGAGACGGCGACAGGGTCGCCGACGCCCAGGGAATAGAACTCCCACAGGTTGTCGTTTTCACGAGCCGGGTTATCGAGCTTGTTCACCAGAAGGAACGTGGGTTTCTTGAGCTTGCGCACCATGCGCGCCACGCTCTCATCCTCCTCGGTCACGCCGACGGAGCCATCGACGACGAACAGGATGACGGCAGCCTCTTCAGCCGCTGCGAGCGCCTGGTCGCGAATGGACGTGGCGAACACGTCGTCGCTCTTCATGGGCTCGATGCCGCCGGTGTCGACGAGCATGAACTCGCGGCCGTTCCAGTCGGCGACGTGATAGCTACGGTCGCGGGTGACGCCACGGCTCTGATGGACGATGGCGTCGGAGGTCTGGGCGATACGATTAACGAGGGTCGACTTGCCAACGTTGGGGCGGCCGACGATCGCGACGATGGGTCGAGACATAGGTTCTCCTTGAGTAGTTATAACTGGAAGAATCTTACCATGGGCAACCGCAGGCGCGCGCCGCTCCCAGAACTTACGCATCCGGTCGAGCCTGTCACCGCAGCTCCCCAACGCCTTCCATATCGCTCAACGTTCGCAGATGTGCAATTCTGCACCCGTCCCCCAATTATCCAATGTGCAATTGGGGGACGGGTGCAGAATTGCACATCCGAGGGGCTACAAGAGTGCGTCGAGCAGGGAGTTCGGCGTTGGCGTGGCAAAGCGCACGACTGCCCCGCGGCGCGCGAGCTCATCGGTCACGCTTTCACGCGTATGTCCGTCGAGGGTGAGGCCGTCGTAGTTAAACATCACCTCGGGGATGAGCACCTCAGTGCTGGATAGATCCTCAGGAAGCTGGCCCAGCAGATCGCAGGAGCATATGAGCCCCGTCACATTGACATTGCCGCCGAAATACTCGTTTCTAATCGCAATCGTGGAGACGATGGAGTCGGAGCCGAACAGGGAGCAGAAGGCGCCGAAGGTGCTCTCGGCCGCCCCTCCGCACACAACGAGAACGCGACGGGCACTGCCAGCAAGACGCATCTTCACACGCGCGATATCCGCCGCACGGGCCTCGCGTACGTCCTCAACCTCGTCAAGGAAGCTGCGAAGCATGCCGATGCCGTCGTAAAACTGCGGGAACCCATCGTACGTTTCGGCCTCGGGAACCGGCACTTGGGCATCAACGTAAAACTCGTCAGCGAGCTGAAACACCGTGCATCCGCGCTGCGCACGGGCGCGGCGCTGGAACGGCTCGAGAAGCTCGATAACGGCGCGCGAAGCCTCGACGTCGTCGGAATACGACGTGGCGAAGCGCTTCTGATGCTTGGTGAACCCCAAGGGCACAATTGCGAGACTCGTGATGCCGGGGTGGGCCTCGACATAGGTGAGCGTGTCCAGCAGCTCACGCCCGTCGTTGATACCCGGGCAAAGAACGATTTGCGCATGGACCTCGATACCGGCATCGAGCAGGCGCTCGAGAACCTCAACGCCCCGCGGGGCGTTGCGACCGATAAGCTTGCGTCGGCAATCGGGGTTGATGGCGTGTAAAGACACGTTCATCGGGGAAAGCATCTTGTCGATGGCGTCATCGACTTCCGCATCGGACATGTTCGTCAGAGTCACGAAGTTACCCTGGAGAAAGCTGAGGCGATAGTCGTCGTCGCGAATGGTGAGCGAGGAGCGGCTCTCCTTAGGAAGCATGTTCATGAAGCAGAAGACGCAGGCGTTGACGCAGGTCCGCATGCCATCGAAGACGACGCCGTCGAAGTCGAGACCCCAGTCCTCACCGGGGAACCGCTCGATCACGGCGGACGCGATCGTGTCGTCCCTCGGGTCGAACACCTCAAGTTCGGCTTCGTCGCCATCGGTTTCCCAAAGCCAAACGATCATGTCGGTGAGCGGATGGCCGTTTACCGACATGACGACCATACCCGGCTCGATGCCCAAATCGTCCGCGGGCGACTGCGGCGCGACCGAGACAACCGTCGCACCGCCCGCCTGCGGGGCTTTGGACAGGGCATACGGGGCGACCGTCGAGGCGTATGACGGCACCGTGGGTTTATCGCTCATCGCGCATCAACCAGATCTTGGATGACCCGGCAGGCGGAGTCGATGTGGGAGGCGGGCGTCGAGGCGCCGGCCGTCACGCCGATGAGCTCGGCATCATCAAACCAGAAACCCTCGATCTCCAAAGCACTCTCAATATGATGCGTGCGCAAGCAACGCTCGACGCATATCTGGGCGAGGCGGCGCGTGTTGCCCGAGTTCTTGCCACCGATGACGACCATCACGTCGGCACGAGAGGCGAGCTTCGCGGCGCTGTCTTGACGCTCCTGGGTGGCCGCGCAGATGGTGTTGATCACGCGCAGCTCAGAGACGCGCGCGAGCAGCGCGGAGACGATCGACGCGAGCGACTCCGCGGTCTGCGTCGTCTGCACCACCACACCGACCTTGCGCGAGAGCTCGATAGCGTCGAGGTCGGACGGCGTCGACACGACACGTGCGCGGTCATCGGCGTGACCCATGATGCCCTCGACCTCGGGGTGCCCGCTCTCCCCCACGACGATGAGCTGATATCCCTCGCGCACGAGCTTCTCAGCCGCCATATGAACTTTTTTGACATAAGGGCACGTGGCATCGAGTACGGTGAGCCCACCCGCGATCGCGCGGTCGATGACCTGTGGCACCACACCGTGCGCGCGGATGATCACCGTGCCCGCATCGAGATGGCCCACCTCGTCGGCCACCGTGACGCCAGCTTGCTCGAGCTCAGAGACGACGAGCGGGTTGTGGATGAGCGGCCCGAGGGTGTGGACGGGACCTTGCGCCTCGCGCGCCGCGTCAGCGGCAAGCCCCAAAGCGCGCTCCACGCCATAGCACACGCCCGCATGCTGGGCGACCTCGATCTGAACAGCCATGGTTAAAACCTCCCCGGATGAGCCGTGCGCAACTCGTCGCGTAGCGCATACATGCGGCGGACGGCTTCGTCTTCGACCCACTGGGCGCGCTCGCGGCGCTTGAGCCCCTCGGGGGCATCCTTGGCGCTGAGCGCATCCCCCACGGCAAGCCAGCACGTGACGGGACGCATGAAGCGCTTGCCCTCGGGCGTCACATCGCGAAAGCCGCACACGGCCATAGGGACGATGCCCGCCTTGCCCATCTGGGCGATGAGCGCGAATCCACCGTGAATCTCGACCGGCTGCTCATCCGTACGGATGCGCGTGCCCTCGGGAAAGATGAGCACGTCTTCACCGCGCTGGAGGGCATGCTGAGCGGCTCGCAGCGCGGCCATGTCGGCCTCGCCGCGCTCGACGGGGATGCCACCCGCTAGGGCAAAGGCCCACCGGGCGATGGGGATCTTGTTGAACTCCGACTTGAAAATGGGGCGCACGCGATGCCCGCGCGACCACAGGAACGGGACGAGGGCAACGACCTCGGCCATAGATGTGTGGTTGCAGATAAAGACGGAACCGGTTGTGCCCTGGGCGCTATCGGGGAGCTTGGAATCGAAGCTCACGCTCCAGCGCCACATGAGTTTTGAGAAGACCCACAGCACGGCCATGACGAGCGCGTAAATGCCCCGCTCATACCAGGGAAAGGCGCTCATGGGCGCGTCGTAGTGAGACGCCGCGTTACCGCCCGAGACGTTGACCTCGCTGGCCATGCGCTACCTCCGCTCAGCGATGAGCTGCTCGATGCGAGCGACGATCTCATCGATGGTATAGCTGGTCGAATCGATGCGGACGGCATCATCCGCGCACGTGAGCGGCGCGGCCTCACGCTGGGAATCGAGTGCGTCACGACGCTCAATATCGGCAAGGGTCTGCTCGATCTCCGCCTCGATGAGCGCGTCGTCAAGAACCTCGCCCTCGTGGCGCTGCAACACGCGCCTTCGGGCGCGCTCGCGGGGGTCTGCCGTTAGGAACACCTTCAGGTCGGCGTCGGGAAAGACAACGGTTCCGATATCACGGCCCTCGGCAACAACATCACGGCCCTCGGCAAACCTGCGCTGCGGGTCGAGCATGGCCTCGCGCACGCCGGGATTAGCGGCGGCGGCGGACACGTTGCGATCGACTTCGGGCGTGCGAATCGCCTCGCTTACATCCTCGCCGTCGACATACACCGAAACGTTGCCGTGCAACTCGCCCCCAAACGTGATGTGGATGGCGCGCGCGAGATCAGCGACACCGCTGATATCGGTGAGCTCGAGCCCACGTCGCAACGCGGAAAGGGCCACTGAGCGGTACATGGCACCGGTATCAAGTTTGGAGAACCCAAACCGGGAGGCGACCTCACGCGCGATAGTAGATTTACCGGAACCTGCGGGGCCATCGATGGCGACAATCATGCCTACTCCTTACCAAGGGGCGCATTGCGCAATGAAACAACTTCCTGATCTGTGAGCTCACGCCAAGATCCCACCGGCAGCGAGCCGAGCTCAAGCTCTCCAAACGTGCAGCGATGGAGGCGCACGACGGGGTGACCGACTTTTGACAGCATCCTCTTGACTTGGTTTTTCCTACCTTCCGAGATCGATATCTCGACAATCGACATGCCGTTGGATGCGCCGAAGGGGGCCCGGCCGCGGGCCGATTCACCCGTTAAGCGTCGGCATCGAGCCGGTTTGCAGGGGCCGTCATCGAGCGTGATGCCGCGACGGAGCACATCCAGGTCACCTTCGGAGATGTCGCTATCGACCTTCGCAATGTAGGTCTTCCATACATGATGAGACGGGTGCAAGAGCTCCTGGCCCAAGTCGCCGTCGGTCGTGAACAGAAGCAGCCCCGTCGTGTCCATGTCGAGCCGGCCGACGGGAAACAGCCCGGGATACCGGTGGCGCGGAACCAACGTCGCGACCGTGGGCCGGCCATGGGGGTCGCTCATGGTGGTCAGGCAACCGGCGGGCTTGTTGAGCATGATGTATGCCGCCCCGCGCCCCAAAACGACCGGGACCCCGTCAACCGTGACGCGATCGACCGAAGGGTCGACCTTCGTGCCGAGCTCGGTCGCGACGGTCCCGTTCACGCAAACGCGGCCCGCCGTCATGAGGTTTTCAGACCCGCGCCTGCTCGCGACTCCCGCACGCGCCAAGAAACGCTGCAGGCGCATGGGAACAAGGCGCTCATCCCCTTCATGCACGACCGTCGCGGGGCCAATCGAGTCGGTCACCGCACTCCCCTGCCTAGACATCGAAATCCTCATCTGAGGCGTCACCGATGATCACAATATCAGGGTCGAATTCATCATCCGCGCCGTCATTGATGAGCTCGCGCTCCTCGTCGAGGTCTTCATCCACCTCGTCGAGGGTGGACTGGATTGAGCGGCCAGACAGGCGCTCGCGGATAAACTGACGGGACTGCTCATCGGGGGCAAACTGCTCGAGATCGGGCAGGTCTTTCACGCTGCGCAAACCGAACTTTTCCAAAAACGCATTGGTCGTACCGTAGATGATGGCCTGACCACGCTCGGCATCTCGCCCCACCTCTCGAATGAGGCCCTTGTCGACGAGGGACGAGATAACGCCATCGGAGTTGACGCCACGGATGCCCTTCACCATCTCACGGGTGACGGGCTGATGATAGGCGATGACCGCGAGCGTCTCGAGAGCCGCTTGGGACAAGCGCTGGGTGTCCCATGACAACACGAAGCGCTCGACCTGGTCGTGAAACGCGGGATGCGTGAACAGGCGCCACCCCCCAGCGACTTCACGCAGCTGGAATCCGCGGTTGGCGTCCTCATATTCGGCCTGGAGCTCGGCGAGAAGCGACGCGACCTCACCGGGGGTCGCGTCGAGCACGGAGGCGAGCTGACTTGCGCTCACGGGATCGCTGGAGACGAGCAAGAGCGCCTCGAGCGTCCCCTTGGATGATTGCGGGTCGAGAACTTCAAGTGCATCCATGTACTATTCCTCCTCATCAAAGAGGGAACCATCACTGGGGTGGTATTCCGGTGCGCCCTCAACGCGGTCGATGCGAATCGTGCCGAAGTTCTCATCCTGCTCAAGGATGAGCGAGCCGCGTTTGCAAAGCTCGAGGATGGCGAGGAACGTCGCGACGATTTGCTCGGTCGTGGCGTCGCCGTCCAAGAGCTCCCTGAACGTGGTATGGGGCTTGGATATGGTAACCCGATCGACCGACGCGACGGTGAGCTCGATGGGAATGCGATGGGGCGCGACGTGCTCCGCCTCGAGCAAAAACGTCTCGCGCCTGCCCGCGAGGTCGGCGCAGATGACGGCAAGGCCCCTCAGCGTAATGCCGGAGAGGTAGTCGGGCATCAGGTTCAAGAACTCCGGGTCGGGGCCGGCGACGCGCGGGTGCATGCGACTTTCGGCCTCCATGCGCGCCCCCAAAGCTGCCGCCGCGCCCTTGAACTGCTTGTATGCGATGAGGCGCTGAATGAGGACCTCGCGAAGGGTGTCGGCGTCCATGCCGTCGAACTCATCATCAAGGTCGTCTTCATCCTGAGGCTTACGGGGGGCGTCGTCGGGAACGAGAGAGGCTGCCTTGATATCAAGTAGCGTCGCCGCGACAAGCAGAAAGTCACTGGCAACATCGAGGTCCAAGGCCTCGAGGCGCTCGACCTCGGCGAGGTACTGCTCGGCGACCTCAGCGATGGAAATGGATCCGATATCGACCTTTTGCCTACTCACGAGCTGCAGAAGAAGGTCAAACGGACCCGAATACACCTGCGTGGAAACGCGATACGACATGACTCCCCTCCTCAGTTCGCAAATCCGCCATGCGCTGTTCAGTGTAGCGCACTAGAAGCCGAGCGCGAATCGAAGGAGCCCGAGGTACATAGGATCGACGGTAACGTTGAAATACCAGCCGATCAGGTCGATGTGAAACATCGTCGGAAACACGTAGAGCACGACCATCAAGATGGGCATCGCATACCGCTGTATCTCGCAGTACGTCTGGAGCGCCCTTCCCTTGAGCAGGAGCACGAGAACCGAAGACCCGTCCAAGGGAGGAAGCGGGATGAGGTTGAAAAACGCAAGCGAGAGGTTGACCGACATCCCCGTGAGCGCAAACGTGATGATCGCTCGCTGCACGCCCGCCCCCAAACCCAAGAGCACCTCCGGGTGAAGGCCCATGCCACGCACCAACAGCGCGCAACACACCGCGAGCAGAATGTTGGATGCGGGGCCCGCAAGCGAGACGAGAACCTCGTCGCGGCGAGGATGCCCTAGATTGGCCAGCGACACGGGAACAGGCTTTGCGAACGCGAAGACCGGCCCCCCGGCGACAATCATGATGAACGGGAGCAGGATGGTGCCAAACGGATCGATATGGTTAAGCGGGTTGAGCGACAGCCTCCCCTGAGAGCGAGCGGTGCGGTCGCCGAGCATATATGCGCAGCACGCATGCGCGCTCTCGTGGACGACGATGCCGATGATGACAGCGACCGCGCTGGACAGCAGGCTCGTGAGATACGCGATGTTCATGGTGTGTCCCTATCTGAGAAGGCCGGCGACGCGAGAGCAGGCGTAGTCGATCCCAAAAAACACGACGGCCATACAGGCGAAGTCGAAACGAAAGACGCCGCCGAGGGGCGTGGGGATCAGGCCATACCCCGCAATCACGTCGGGAAGAGCCTGGGTGAGGTCGACGATGAACGCAACGATGTTCAGCCGCGTGACGACCCCGTTGAAGCACAGTGCCACCGTCAACACGCAAAGCACGATCGCGATGACCCGACATGCGACGCTGAGGATGGTGAACACGATCGCGGCTGCCCTACGCTCATCCACGGGCCGTCTCCTCCTCGATGATGCTGGAAAGCTCGAGCCACTCGTCCTCGAGACCGGGGAGCTCTTGCTTGAGGGCGTTGTACTCGCCCAGAGCTGCGTTGAACTTATCCTGGTCGGCATACAGCTCCTCGCTCGCCATGAGCGTCATGAGCTCATCGTAGCGGGCGCGCTTGACCTCGAGCGCGGCCTCGACCTTCTTGAGCTTGTCCTTCGTCCCCTTGAGACGACGGTTGAGCTCCGCACGAGCAGCAGCCTCGGCACGACGCTGCTCCTTGGTTTTCTTGCCCTCTCGAACGGGCTCGGAATCGGGAGTTTGGACGGGCGCCGCTTTGGCAGACGAGGGCTTTGCAGCACCGTCCAGCTGCTCGGCAGCCGCACGCTGCGCGAGGTCCTCGCGCTTGAACTGATAGTACTCGTAATCGCCGTCGATGACGGTCATCTTGCCATCGCGAATGTCGACGACGCGGTTGGCCACGGAGCGAACGAGGTGCTCATCGTGGCTGATGAGCACGATGGTGCCCGGGAAGTTCTTGAGGGCGTTTTCGAGCATGTCGACCGAGTCGATATCGAGGTGGTTCGTGGGCTCGTCCAGGCACAGGAGGGCCTCGGGGGCCACGAGCATCTTGGCCAGCGCCAGACGAGCTCGCTCGCCACCGGAAAGCACGCCAACGCGCTTGTCGACATCCTCGCCCGTGAAGAGGAAGGCGCCCAGAAGGCTTCGCTGCTGCGGCACGGTCCACGACGGAGCCACGGAGTCGATCTCTTGCAGCACCGTATTGCCCTCTTTGAGCCCCTCGAGCTGATGCTGGGCATAGTAGGCAACCCCGACGTGCGTGCCGAGCGTGCGCGTGCCCGACGTAGGGGCCTCCTGGCCGATGAGCATCTTGAGCAACGTGGACTTGCCGGCACCGTTGGGTCCGACAAGCGCGACGCGGTCGCCACGATACAAGGTAAGGTTCGCGTCTTCGTAGAGGACCTTGTCTCCATAGCGCTTGGAGAAGTCCTCAAGCTTGATGACCATGTCGCCCGATCGCGGCGGGTCGGGGAACTTGAAGTTGACGTGCTTATGACCCTCGGGCAGGATGACGAGCTCGCTTTTGATCTGCTCGATACGGCGCATGCGCTCCTGGGCCTGGGCGGCCTTGGTGGGCTTGTAGCGGAACTTGTCGACGAACACCTGCATATGGGCGATCTCGCGCTCCTGGGCAGCACGCTTGGCGCGCATCTGCTCGAGGTTGTCCTCGCGCTGCTTGAGATAGGAGCTGTAGTTACCCGTATACGTGGTGATACGGCGATTCTCGAGAGCGGCGACGTGGTCTACGCAGGCGTCCATAAAGGCGCGGTCGTGCGAAACGATGAGAACGGCGCCTTCGTATGCGGAGATGAAGCCACGCAGCCACTGCACGCTTTCGAGGTCGAGGTGGTTGGTGGGCTCGTCGAGCAGGAGCACGTCGGGGTGGCGCAAGAAGAGCTTCGCCAGCGCGATGCGCATCTGCCAACCGCCGGAGAACTCGGAACACGGCTTATCGAAATCTGAGGGCTTGAAACCGAGACCGGCGAGAATCTGCCGGGCGTTGCTCTCGAGCTCATAGCCGCCCAGGCGCTCAAAGCGATCTTGGACGTGGCCATATTCATCCAACAGGGCGCGCGGAACCTCTCCAGACTCCCCCGCCTCGGCGATTTGAAGCTGAAGCTCCTCGGCACGCTCGCCCATCGATTTGATCTCAAAGGCGGCGTTCATGACTTCCTGAATGATGGACGTATCCGAAGCGAGTTTCGTTTCCTGCTCGAGATACCCGACATTGGTGTCTTTGGCAAAGGTCACCGCACCTGCATCGGGGCTGTCGAGACCCATAATGATCTTGAGAAGCGTCGTCTTGCCGGCTCCGTTTGGACCGACGAGCGCATACCGCTCACCTGCGTTCACTTGGAGCGTCGCACCCGTGAATAACGTACGCGCACCAAAAGATTTCTCAATTTTGTCGACTAGGAGAATCATGTCACCCTCACTTGGCCGCTGAGTATCTATAGCAAAAAGGCTCCAGTTTCCTGGAGCCTTTACTGTGTGATGGTGGGCGATACAAGATTCGAACTTGTGACCCCATCCGTGTGAAGGATATGCTCTACCCCTGAGCCAATCGCCCGTGCTTTTCAGCAAGGAGAATAGTAACACGCTTGCCCCATCGGGGCAACAACTATTTTCTAGCAATTAGTCGCTGTCTTTACCTGCAGGCCATCGCGTGGTACCATCAGTCGCGCAGTATAGGTCATGTTCGACTATACATATGCGGGCTCTTGGCGCAACGGTTAGCGCAGGGGACTCATAATCCCTGGGTTCTGGGTTCGAATCCCGGAGGGCCCACCAGAATCAGATGCAGGCCAGGCTCTACACCTGGCCTGTTTTATGTACATCGGCCTCTATACAAGAGCGTCCGCACGTGGGACACTTCGAGCCGCGTTAACAGCTGCTCAACAGCAGGACATCCATATCTCCGTTCGTCACCGAACTGCATACTTAAACAAAGGTGGAATCGAAGCTATAGGAAGCCTTAGCCCATCGTTTCCTAAAGAACTTGAACCAAGCCGAATTCAATCGCCAAAATGGTCCCTTGCATCGAGAATAACCAAACGCTCAATCATATATTCGGCACGTCCACGCTCAGGACACATCTGAATTCAACAGAGCGAACTGAATAGAATGAAAACAAAAAGGCCAGGACATAGACCCTGGCCTTAAATCTCATGGTGGAGACGAGGGGAATCGAACCCCTGACCTCTTGACTGCCAGTCAAGCGCTCTCCCAGCTGAGCTACGCCCCCTTGCAACGAGAAAGTACTATACGGGAACGACGTATGAAGTGCAAGCACTATTTGAAAATAATTCGAGATTCTTTTTTCAAAAACCTGTTGCAATCTCTTCGCGCTCCATGCCGGCAATCTTCTTCCTCAAAAGCACGGGCAATTGGCTCAGGGATAGAGCATATCCTTCACACGGATGGGGTCACAAGTTCGATTCTTGCATCGCCCACCATCAACTTATGGGGTCAGGGATGTTGTGCCTCTGGCCTTTTGTTGTATATCGAGTCGCTCCATGCATCGACATTGCGGGTTACATTTCGGGTTGAGTTTCAAAAAGTGTGTCCAGCGGGGCGCCCCACTGCCTAAATCCATTCGGTATGTAGGACCTCTTGCAGACGATTCCGGCCCCATACTCCGTTGGCTTGTTCCAAACTTTCGTTTTTGGGAAGCAATATCGGATTTCGCCGAGTATACTCGCGTGTCGACCTTTGCTGACCTGCGATTTTGCTGGCAAAAACCTTTGTCTAATCGAGGAAGTGATATATTGCTTCCCAAAAGCGAAAGTTTCCTATGATTCAAATAGATGTGCCGTGGGAATCTGCCGTTCGGGACTACTCGAACGGCAGATTCCCACGGTAAAGTGAGAGAGAACATAGACGGCCTGTACGCCATGAGTTCGACATCATGTCACCCGATACGATGAAGGGCGTCCGTCACTTTGTACGAAGTGACGGACGCCCTGAAAACGACAGGCTGACTGAGCCTAACCTCGTTGAGAGATGATGAGCTCAGCGACCTTGGCTGCAACCTCATCGATGGCAACGTCCTCGCGCTCGCCCGTCGCGCGATCTTTGAGCTCGACGGTACCGTTCTTGAGACCGCGCTTGCCAAGCACGATCTGATACGGGAAGCCCATGAGATCGTTGTCTGCAAACTTGACGCCGGGACGGATGTCGCGATCGTCCACGATGACCTCGACACCGGCCTCAGACAGCTCGGAGGTCAGGCGATCGCACACCTCGGCGCACTCCTCGATCGTGGGGTCGAGCGGCATGATGGAAACCTCATACGGCGCGATGGAGACAGGCCAGATGATGCCATGCTCGTCGTGATGCTGCTCGACAGAAGCGGCAAGGGTGCGCGAAACGCCCACGCCGTAGCATCCCATGAGGAACGGCTTGTCCTCGCCGTTCTCATCGGCAAAGGTGGCGCCCATCGCCTCGGAGTACTTCGTGCCAAGCTGGAACACCTGCGACACCTCGATGCCGCGCGCACCCGCGAGCGGCTGCCCACAGTGCGGGCACGGGTCGCCGGCGACCACCGTGATGAGGTCCTCCCAAGCATCGGGAGTAAAGTCGCGATCGGGGCAAGCGCCCGTGAAGTGGTAATCGACCTCGTTGGCGCCACAAGCCCACTGCTTGGAGTCCTTGAGCGTGACGTCACAAACCAGGCGAATGCCCTCGGGCAGATTGACCGGCCCGATAAAGCCCTTGAACAGCCCGTAGCGCTCGAGCTCCTCATCGGTCATCATGCGATAGCCCTCACCGAAGGCGTGCTCGGCCTTGCAGTCATTAAGCTCGTGATCGCCGGGGACAATGGCGACAACCGGGTTGCCCTCGGCGTCGATGATGGCGAGCGACTTGCGCGTGCCGTTCTCGGGGAAGCCGAAGAACTCCGCAACCGCGGCAATGGTGCCCATGCCGGGGGTGTGAACCTTCTGCAGGGTGCCGTCGCCGGGCCCCTCAGTCACAACGACCTGGGTGGACGCGGCCTCGTCGTCGGCGGCGTACCCGCAGTCATCGCAGTAGACGAGCGCGGCCTCGCCAGCGTCGGCGAGAGCCATGAACTCGACAGACGTGTCGCCGCCGATCTGGCCGGAGTCGGCGACGACGGGCAGGGCCTTGAGGCCGCAGCGCTCGCAGATGTTGGCGTATGCCTGCTTCATGGCGTCATAGGTCTCCTGCAGGGACTCCTGCGTGGCGTTGAAGGAGTAGCCATCCTTCATGATGAACTCGCGACCGCGCATGAGGCCGAAGCGCGGACGCATCTCATCGCGGAACTTGTCCTGGATCTGATAGAGGTTCACCGGGAGCTGCTTATAGCTCTTGAGCTCGTTCTTGATCAGATCGGTCACGGTCTCCTCATGCGTGGGGCCGAGCACGAATTCGCGCTGGTGACGGTCGGAGATGCGCATGAGCTCGGGGCCGTACGCGTTGTAGCGGCCGGACTCGTGCCACACCTGCGCATCGACCATGATGGGCATGAGCAGCTCCTGGGCGCCGGCTGCATCCATCTCATCGCGGACGATATCCTCGATCTTGCGCAGCGAACGCCATGCCAAGGGCAGATAGCTATACAAGCCGGCCGCCTGTTTGCGGATCATGCCGGCGCGAAGCATCAGGCGATGGCTGGCAAGCTCAGCCTCCGCGGGATCCTCCTTGAGGGTGGGCGCGTACAGCGTGGACATTTTCATGGCGCGAGTCTTGGACACGGCGACCTCCTAATATGAACGTATCGAACTTGAATATGATATGGCAGGGCCGACAAGCGGGCAACCTGATTAGAGTTTGTCGATCTCCTCCATGAGGGCGTCGACGATTTGCGCCTCGGGGACCTTGCGGATGACCTCGCCGTGCCTAAACACCATGCCGACTCCGCGACCGCAGGCAACGCCCACGTCCGCATCGCTGGCCTCACCGGGACCGTTCACCACGCACCCCATCACGGCAACCGAAATGGGCTTGTCACACGTCTTGAGCCGCTCCCCCACCGTCTCGGCCAACCCGATGAGATCAACCTGCGTGCGCCCGCACGTGGGGCAGCTGACCAGCTCCGGCCCCCTGCGACGAAGGCCCAGCGCCTGCAGGATCCCCCAGCACACGGGAGGCTCCTCGACAGGATCGGCCGTCAGCGAAACGCGCATGGTGTCGCCGATTCCCTCGGAAAGCAGGATGCCGAGGCCCACCGCGCTTTTGATCGTGCCCTGCTGAATGGTTCCTGCCTCGGTAACCCCAAGGTGAAGCGGAACATGCGGAAGCTCGCGCGAAAGGGCGCGATACGTCTCGAGCGTGGTGGGAACGCTGTGAGCCTTTGCCGAAAGAACGATGTCGGAGAATCCCCGACGCTCAAAGTGCTCAACGAACTGCAAGGACGAGGCGACGAGTTTCTCCGGCTGCGTCAGGTCATCACGCTCGGCTATCGCCTGATCAAGCGAGCCGGCATTGACCCCGATGCGAATAGCGGCCCCCGCCTCACCGGCGGCGTCGATCACCGCATCGACGCGATCCCAATCGCCGATGTTGCCCGGGTTGATGCGCAGCTTGGCCGCGCCAGCGCGCACCGCCCCGATGGCGAGTCGGTAATCAAAATGTATATCGGCGACGATGGGCACAGGAGATTCACGGCACACCCGGCCAAACGGCTCGAGAGCCTCCTTGGTGGGAACGCTCACGCGCACGACGTCACACCCGGCATCGCTAAGCGCCCTCACTTGGAAAAGCGTAGCATCAGCATCCGTCGTAGGCGTACACGTCATGGACTGGACGACAACGGGCGCACCGCCGCCGATTTGAACGCCGCCCACCGAGACGGGCCTGGTCAACTGACGGGCAAGTTTGGACATGAGCCTATCCTTTCCCTAGAAGAAGAACCTGAGGATATCGCTGCGCAGCATGTACAGGAACAACAGGCCGAACAATACGACGCCGACGATGGAGATGACGCTTTGGACCTTAACCGGAACATCACGCTTCGTGACGGCTTGGACAATCTCGATAACCAACTTACCACCGTCGAGGGGCGGGATGGGCAGGAGGTTCATGAAGGCGAGCGAGAACGAAATCAGGGCGGCGAAATTGAGGAATGTCGCGGGCCCCGCGGCGGCAGCCTCGGCAGACATCACGGATATGCCGACGATGGACGTCGAGTTGTCGAGCACTTCCATCGTGTGCTTGGGGTTGAGTAGGCTCGAGACGGACTGAGCCGTGGCGACGATATTGTCGATGGCCACGGTGCAGGATTGCAGCGGATTCAGACGGATGATGCGCGTCGGCGCACCGATGCCGATACGCCCATCGACATCGAAGCCAACCTCTACCTCGATGACCTCGCCATGTTCGGAAGCCCAAGCCCGCGAGGCGTCATCTTCGTCAAAGGCGAGCCGCTCATACGCATCGGCCGCGTCTTGCGGCCGCCAAACCTCAAGCGAAAGCTCGCTCTCCTTGTCGGCGTCATTCAGCGCTTCAAGCAGCGAAGACCACGAATCGACTGCAGCCCCGTCGACGCTCAGAATCCGATCGCCCTCAAGCAGGCCGGCCTCTTGCGCCGGAGATTGAGCGACGATCGAGCCGACGGCATTCAAATCCATCGGCACGGACACGCCAAGCACGGAATACACGGCGATCACAAGCAAAAAGCCCGTCACGAGGTTCACGCCGATGCCGGCGACGAGCATGAAAGCACGACGCCAGAAGCCGACCCCGATATACGTATGAGAGCGCTCGAGCTCATAAAATTCCTGCTCCCCCATGGGCATTTCCCACGGCTCTCCCTCGGCCGTCGCGTTGGCCCGATCAAAAGCCTTCCCGTCATAGACGGTGTTTCCCCTTTGATCGCGAGAAGGCGCGGCGAAGGCGGACGGGAACCCGTCCTCGCGATCAGGGCACACGCCCTCACGCGGGACGATCGAGCCCCAGCCATACAGGGTGATGCAGGCCTCCTTGACATCATCTACCGAAAGATCGAGTTCGGAGGCCATATCCTCCAATCCGATAATCCCATGGCGATGAATGCAGCTAAGCACGCGGGGCGCGCAGGCGACTTTGGTCGGGTCCATGCCGCAAATTTCGGCATACCCACCAAGGAGAATGGGGGTGACGCCGAATTTGGTTCCGATTCGCCGTGACACATGGTGGATATTGAACCTGCACGGCATGCCGAGAAAGAACTCGAGCACGCGGACACCACAGGCGCGCGCGGCGAGAAAATGGCCGCCCTCGTGCACGAACACAAGAACGGAAAGAAGCAAAAGGCCCCAAAATATGGGAGCGATGACGCCAAGAATGTGTTTCATATCACCTCAACCTATCAAAAGGCCGCGCGGGAGCGCGGCCAATCGAAGCCATGATACCCAATGTAGTAGTGTCGATGCTATGAGAGCGAGCTCAATGCGGAGCGTGCCTCGCGGCGAGCCCACGCGTCGATCTCGTCGAGCTGATCGAGACTCTCGACATCCTGGCGGCCATGGGAATCCATGCAGCGCTCGACGATGCGCGCGATATCGTTGAAGCCGCATGCATCGTGAAGAAACGCGTCGACCGCAACCTCGTTTGCGGCATTCAAGACACAGGGCATGGTCCCGCCCTGGACGCCGGCGATCTCGGCCAACTTGAGGCACCTAAACGCCTCCATATCAGGAGCGCCAAACGTCAGCTGAGCCAGATCGCGGAAATCGATGCGCGGCGCCGGAGTGTCCCAACGCTGCGGGTACGAAAAGGCGTACTGAATGGGGATCCGCATATCAGAGGCCCCAAGATGGGCGATGACCGATCCGTCGACGAACTCGACCATGGAATGAATCTTGGATTCACGCTGGATGAGCACCTTGATGCGGTCCATATCCATTCCAAACAGATGCATGGCCTCGATGCGCTCGAGACCCTTGTTCATCAACGTGGCGGAATCGATGGTGATCTTGGCGCCCATGTTCCACGTGGGGTGCGCAAGGGCGTCATGATGCGTCACGCGCTCCAACTCCTGCGCTGAGCGTCCATAAAACGGGCCTCCAGAGCAGGTGAGCCAGATGCAGTGAGCCTCGCGCGGGTCCTCCCCCATCAGGCACTGGAAGATCGCTCCGTGCTCAGAATCGACGGGAAGCATTTGCCCCGGTGCGGCGAGCGGCATGAGCAGGTCGCCACCAACAACCAGGGACTCCTTGTTTGCCAGCGCGAGACGCTTGCCGGACATGAGAACGGCATGGCTCGCTTTGAGGCCGGCGGCGCCGACGATGGAAACCAGGACGGTGTCGACGTCGGCAATCTGCGCCAACTCGACGGCGGCTTCGGGGCCAAAGAGCACATCGCAGTCTTCGGGAAGCTCGGACAGCACGGCGTCGCCCGCGTGAGCGACATCCGTGACGCCCACATGCTTCACGCCAAACTCGCGCGCTGCGGCAACGAGCTCGTTCGTGCGGCTATGGGCCGAAAGGGCCACCACCTCGAGTTTGTCGGCATGCTGACGGCACACATCGAGCGCTTGAGACCCGATAGACCCGGTGCATCCGAGAATCGCGACGCGGATGCGGCGGGCAAGCTCAGTCGAACCCATTTACAACACACCACCAAGATGCAGCATGAGATACGCGGTGATGACACCGATGATGAGGGAGTCGGAACGGTCGAGCATACCGCCGTGACCGGGGATCAGATTGCCCGAATCCTTGACGCCGACCCCGCGCTTGATGCGGCTCTCGATGAGGTCGCCGAACACACCCATGATGGAAACGGCGACACCGCACGCGATGGCGAACCAAATGTTGAGCTTATACAGGTGCGTCGCCCACAGGATGACCCAGATGACGACAGAGCCGGCGATGCCGCCGAAGAAGCCCTCCCAGCTCTTTTTAGGCGAGATCTTGGGAACCATCTTGTGCTTGCCGAAGCGGCTGCCCACCATGTAGGCGAACGAATCGGAAAGCCACAGAGAGGCGCAAACGCCCACGGACAGCAGGGCGCCCTCCCAACCGGGCATAGCCTCGCGGAGAAGCACGATAGCGGAAAGCATGTAGCCCGTGTAGATGGGCCCAAATACCGATACGGCAACGTCTGCCATGCGCGTGCGCGGGTTTTGGACATACCACAGCCCGAGCGACAGCACCAACAAGAAGTTAATGACCGTGAGCCAAACGGGGTCGACCAGCACAGACAGGGGGAACAGCACGGCGGCGGTAAGGCCGACGAACTCATTGGGGACCTTACCGTCGATGCGCACCATGCGGAAGAACTCATAGCAGCACAGCCACGACATCACGGAGGTGAAAATCGCCGTGGGGACAACCCCGCAAATCAGCGAGCCGATGAAAATCGCAGCATACACGATGCCGGCGCCGGCGCGAACCACAAAGGCATGCAAGCGACCGGATTCACTCGGACGAGCCGACTGAACAGACGAAGTATCCTTGGGATCCAACGAACATCACTCCTTAGGGAGTACAACGAGCCCTACGCGCTCGTGAGGCCGCCGAAGCGGCGATCGCGACCCTGGTATGCGGCGATGGCGCGCACCAGGCCCCAGCGATCGAAATCGGGCCAATACGTATCGGTGATATAAAACTCGGAATAGGCGATCTGCCAAAGCAGATAATTCGAGACCCGCATCTCACCGGAGGTGCGGATGACCAGCTCGGGGTCGGGCAGGCCCGCGGTATACAGGCAGCTGGAGACGACATCTTCATCGATTTGCTCAATTGAGAGCTCGTCGGAAGCAACCGACTGGGCGATGAGACGGGCGGCGCGCGTCAACTCGGCGCGGGCTCCGTAGTTCACGGCCAAGGCGAGCGTCATGCCGGTATGATCTTTTGTCTCGGCGAGGCCCTGCTCGAAGACATCGCGGGTCTTCTTGGGCAAGGCGGAGATGTCGCCGAGAAAGACAACGCGAACGTTCTCCCGCTTGAGAAGCGGAAGCTCGTCGATGAAGGTCTTGGCGAACAGATGCATGAGGAGATTGACCTCACTTGTCGGGCGATTCCAATTCTCAGTGGAGAACGCATACGCGCTCAGGACGTCAACGCCCATACGAACGCAGGCGGTGATGATCTCTCGAAGCGAGCCGATGCCCGCCTTATGGCCTTCACCGCGCCCCATGCCACGAGCCGTCGCCCAGCGACCGTTGCCATCCATAATGCAAGAGATATGGCGCGGGATACGCGCCATATCAATATCAGAAATGGAAATGTCAGCGGGATGCTCAGCGAAGTACTCGTTGAACTTATCGATGTCGTGCTGCATCCTTAGATCTCCATGACCTCTGCTTCTTTTGCCTTCAGCATCTCGTCGACACGCGCGACGTACTCGTCAGTCGCCTTCTGAACCTTGCCCTGCTCGCGACGGACGTCATCCTCGGTGAGCTCCTCATCGCGCTCGAGCTTGTTGTTGGCATCGCGGCGCACGTTGCGGATGGCGATCTTGGCGTGCTCAGCCAGCTCGCGGCACTCCTTGACGAGCTCGCGACGACGCTCCTCGGTGGGCGCCGGGAACGGAAGGCGGATGACGACGCCATCGGAGTTGGGCGTGATGCCAAGATCGGAAGCGGAAACAGCCTTCATGATGGCATTGACGAGGGCCTTGTCCCAGGGCTCGATGACGAGGAGGTGAGCCTCGGGGGTCTTGACAGCGGCAACCTGCGTGATGGGGGTTGCCACGCCGTAGTAGTCAACCGTGATGTCGGCCAGGACGTTGGCATTTGCGCGGCCCGTGCGAACCTTGGCGAAGTTGTGCTTGAGGCTCTCAAGGGTCTTGTCCATGTTGTCGCGAATCTCAGACATGTCTTACTCCTCTTCCATAACGACGGTGCCAACAGGCTCGCCGGCAAGCGCGCGCTTGATGTTATCGTCACCATCAATATTGAGAACGATGATGGGCATATGGTTGTCTTGGCACAGGGCCGTTGCGGTGGAATCCATGACCTGCAAGCCACGAACGAGCACCTCATGGTAGCTGATGCTGTCGAAACGAACCGCGTCCTCGTTCTTGACCGGGTCCATGTCGTAGACGCCATCGACCTTGGTGGCCTTGAGGAGGCAGTCTGCGCCGATTTCGCAGGCGCGCAGCGCGGCGGCGGTATCCGTCGTGAAGTAGGGGTTGCCCGAACCAGCTGCGAAGATGACGACATCGCCCTTCTCAAGACCGCGCATGGCGCGACGGCGGATATAGGGCTCGCAGACCTCGTTCATCTGGATACCGCTCATCACGCGGCAGGGGCAATCGATGCGCTCGATGGCGTCCTGCAGGGCGAGGGCGTTCATGACGGTTGCAAGCATACCCATGTAGTCGGCCTGCGCACGCTCCATGCCTTCGGCAGAGCCCGCGACACCGCGGAAGATGTTGCCGCCGCCGACGACGACGCCAACCTCGATACCCTCATCGTGAAGCTGCTTCACCTGGGAAGCCATGCGCTTAACCACGGCGGGATCGATGCCGAACTCGGCGCTACCCATGAGCGCCTCCCCGGAAATCTTGAGTAGAACGCGCTTGTACTGGTAGTCAGACAAGGGAGCCTCCTTCATACGCATTTTCACCCATTCTATCAGGGTTTAGGAATATGGTATGGCTAAGTAGCCGATACATGAAAAAGCAGGTCGCGGGAATGCACCCACGACCTGCCATTACGTGCTCAAGGCAAAACTACTCGCCGCAAACCAGACGGTCGAAAGCGACGACCTTGACGGTGTCGCCGAGCTCCTTGGAGACCTTCTCGGCGTAGGCCTTGATGGTCATGCTGGAATCCTTGATGAACTCCTGCTCGTTCAGGACGATGCCCTTGAAGAACTTCTCGAGGCGGCCGACGGCCATCTTCTCCTGGATAGCCTCGGGCTTGCCGGACTCGGCAGCCTGGGCCTTGTAGATCTCGACCTCGTGATCGATGACGTCCTGAGCCACGTCCTCACGCACGGCGGCGATGGGAGCGGTCGCGGCGACCTGCATCGCGACATCGTGAGCGAAGGTCTTGAAGGCGTCGGCAGTGGCGGTCTCGGGCTTGTCGAAGGAGAACTCGACGAGAACGCCGATCTTGCCACCCATGTGGATGTAGGAGGCAACGCCACCAGCAGCGGGCTTGCGCACGGTGGTGCGGGAGACCTTCATGTTCTCACCGATGACGTGAATCATCTCGGTGAGGGTGGACTCGACGGTCTCGCCGTTCATCTCGCAAGCGAGAAGGGCCTCAACGTCGGCAGGCTCGTTGTCGCAGACAACCTTGGCGACGTCGGCGGCAAAGCCGGTGAACTTCGGGTTGGAGGCGACGAAGTCGGTCTCGCAAGCGATCTCGGCGAGAGCACCGGCGGTGCCGTCCTCGGAGATGTAGGCGGCGACGGCGCCCTCGTTGGTGTCGCGACCGGCCTTCTTGGCGGCAGCGGCAAGACCGTTCTTGCGGAGGATGTCAACAGCGGCGTCCATGTCGCCGTCGGCCTCGACGAGGGCCTTCTTGCACTCCATCATCGGGGAGTCGGTCATCTCGCGAAGCTGCTTGACCATAGCGGCGGTGATCTGAGCCATGTTCATTCCTTTCAAAGGGAACTAACGTATGCGATAAAGAGCGAAAGTTACTCGGCGACGGCCTCAGCAGCAGGAGCCTCGGCAGCCATCTCGGCCTCAGAGATCTGCTCCTTGCCAGAACCAGCGAGGCAAGCGTCGGCGAAGAGCTCGCTCATGAGCTGGATAGCGGAGATGGCGTCATCGTTGCAGGGGATGCCGTAGTCGACAACGTCGGGATCGGAGTTGGTGTCGATGAGGGCGACCACCGGAATGCCGAGGCGCTTGGCCTCCTTGATGGCGTTCTCCTCGCGCTTGGTGTCGATGACGAAGAGGGCGGCAGGGGTGCTCTTGAGCTCACGGGCGCCACCGAGGTTGGCCTGGAGCTTAGCGAGCTCCTTGCCGAGGACGGCCTGCTCCTTCTTGCCGCGCAGGGCCATGGAGCCATCGGCGACCATGCCCTCGAGCTCCTCGAGGCGGTTGATGCGGGAGCGGATGGTCACGAAGTTGGTGAGCATACCGCCGAGCCAACGCTGGTTGATGTAGGGCATGTTGGCGCGCTCAGCAGCGGCCTTGACGGCCTCCTGAGCCTGCTTCTTGGTGCCGACGAAGAGGACCTTGCCACCCTTGGCAGCAGTCTCCTTGAGGAAGGTGTAAGCCTTGTCGGCCTCGACGATGGTCTGCTTGAGGTCGAGGATGTAGATGTTGTTGCGCTCACCGAAGATGAACGGCTTCATCTTGGGGTTCCAACGACGGGTCTGGTGACCGAAGTGGCAGCCAGCCTCGAGCAGGGTACGGATGTTGATCTTGGTAGCCATGTTTACCTCCCGGTTTTTCTTTCGCACGGTGTCGACCACTCCGACCACTCGAGCCTGTGCTACCTTAGCCCGAGCACCGCGATCGGCGTGTAGCCGTGCGTGTGAGATGGAATGTTGCGTTTTCGCAACCTGATGAATAGTACCAGCATGTGAGCCAAAGGACAAGGCTTCACAAACTTACCGCGAGCGTCAAGCGCGCGGATGCGCCTGGACGACAGCCGACTTCAAACGCTCGGGCGTGAGGTGCGTGTACACCTGAGTCGTGGAGAGGCTCGCATGGCCAAGAAGCTCCTGCACGCTTCTGAGGTCCGCTCCCCCACCCAGTAACTCGCTCGCAAACGTGTGACGCATAGCGTGCGGCGTGATGTCGGAAGGGATGCCCGCCGAGCGCTTCAACACGTCGAATCGGTACCTCAGCGCCGCATCGTTCATGGGGCGGCCCGTGCTGGAAATGAACAGGGCTCCCACGGGGCGCGCACAGGATGCCTTGAGACGAGCGAGAAGCACCGGGCGCGACGACGCGAGGTACCGCCGAACAAGCACCACGGCCCGCGGGTATATCGGGACGATGCGCTCCTTCGATCCCTTGCCGAACAGGTGAACCTCACCTTGTGCGATATCGATATCCGCCACGTCAAGACGGGCCAACTCCGAAATGCGAGCCCCCGTCGCAAGAAACAGCTCGAGCATCACCGCGTCGCGCAGCCCTTCTGGGGTCTCGGTATCAGGAGCGGACAGGAGATCGTCCACCTGTGACATGGTCAGCACATGGGGAAGCGGGCGATCGAGCTTGGGGGCGGCGCACGCCGTGACGACCTCTGAGGGCGCGATGCCCTGCAGGCTCATCCACCGATACAGCGACTTCAAGGCCGACAGGTGCGCGGAGACCGTGCGAGGGGCGCACCCGCGATCGCGCAAGCCCGCGAGATACGAGCGCACGTCCCGTGCAGTCGGATGAAGACCATCGGCCCCTTCCGCATCTACCCACGACAGATACGACTCAAGATGAGCTCCATAGGCTCGGACCGTCTCGGGCGAGAACCCCTCGAACCGGGCGATGTGGGCCAAGTAGTCGTCAATGGCCTCCCCCAGTCCATAACCCCCATCAAGAGCAAACTCACTCGAGAGGTTCGGCATCGGGGCACCCCTCAACGCAAGCGCTCGCCCGCGCGCCAAACAGATCGACGCGAGAGCCCAGGTAATCCTCAAGATCGGCAAGCGCACGCTGGGAATATGCGGCATAGCGGTCGCGCTTGCTCCTCCGCTTGCCATCGGTCAGCGGGGGCACAACGCCAAAGTTCACGTGCATGGGCTGGTAGTCGGCGGTCGCGGGATTCGTGGCATAGCCGACGAGCGCGCCGAAGGCCCCAGTCAGGGGAAGCTCGACACGCTCCATCCCGCGAAGGTCGGCAAACGTGTTGAGCGCCGCGAGCAGACCAGAGGCGATGGCCTCGGTATACCCTTCGGTTCCCGTGATCTGCCCAGCAAGGCGAACCTGCGTGCCGGGCACCGCGAAGCTGTGATCCAGGACATGTGGGGAATCGACGAATGTGTTCCTGTGCATCACCCCGTAACGGAAGAACTCGGCATCTTTGAGCCCCGGAATCATCCGGAACACGCGCTTCTGCTCGCCGAACGTGAGATTCGTCTGGAATCCGACGAGATTGTACGCCGTCTTATCGGCATTCTCTGCACGAAGCTGAACCGCAGCCCAGGGGCGGCGACCCGTGCGGGGGTCGGTGAGCCCCACGGGCTTCATGGCGCCAAACCGAATCGCATCACGTCCGGTTCGGGCGACCTCCTCGGCAGGCTGGCACGCCTGGAACAAGTCGCGACGCTCGAAATCCTTGAGGACGACGCGCTCCGCGGCAACAAGCTCGCAAATGAACGCGTCGTACTCGTCCTTGGTGAATGGGGCGTTGAGGTAATCGCCACCGTCACCGTCGTCGTAGCGCGACTGGGAGAAAACAATCGATTGGTCGATGGTCGACGCATCGACAATCGGGGCCGCAGCGTCGAAAAACGAGAGGGACTCTCCACCCACAAGGTCAAGAACGCGGTCGGCGAGGGCGGCAGAGGCCAAAGGACCCGCGGCGATGACGCACGGGCCATCCGGAATCTCGCGCACCTCCTCATGAACGACCTGGATAAGCGGACGCGAGGAGACTTCCTCCTCGACAGCCGCGGAAAACGCCTCGCGATCGACAGCAAGCGCGCCGCCCGCGGGAACGCTCGACTTCTCGGCACAGGCGAGAAGCACCGAGCCCATCCTCCGCAGCTCCTCTTTGAGCAAACCAGCCGCGGAGTCGATACGAGTCGATTTTAAGGAATTCGAGCACACGAGCTCGGCAAGGTGCTCCGTCGAATGAGCCGAGGACGAAACCTCGGGTCTCATCTCATAGAGCCGCACGGCAACCCCACGGTCGGCAAGCTGGCATGCGCACTCACAGCCAGCAAGACCGCCACCGACAACGGTAACGAATTCTTGAGCCATGGGAATCTCCTTTTCTCGTCGATAATGCCTACCCATTGTGCCCCAACCGCGTGAGCGCGTGAAGGGCACCGCACGTCAACGCGTATCTTCCATCAAGCAAGGGCTCGACGACCCCCGCGACTTCGAGCGCGCTCAGCCGCTTCAGGCACCAAAGCGCATCGCGGCCAAGTGAGATGGCCAAGTCATCGGGACGCATGGAGTCCGCCACGAGTGCATCGACGATGGCCCGGTCTTCCTGCGCAAGACCCTCCAAGCCGCGTGTATCCCCTCGCATGAACCGCAGCGTGCCGTACACGCGCGATATCGCGATCTCAAGCGATTCCTCGTCTGCGATGCAGGTCGCCCCATTCGCTATGAGATAGTTCGACCCCTTGCATTCGGGGGCGAACATCGAACCGGGCACCGAAAACACCTCACGACCCAGCTCGTTTGCGGCCTCCGCCGTGCTGAAGGTACCCGAGGGCATGCCCGCCTCGGCAACGAGAAGTGCGGCGGACAATGCAGCGATGATGCGGTTGCGCTTGGGAAATGCCCAGCGTTGAACGGGCGTGCCCCACGGCTCGATCGAAACGATGCAGCCCCCTCCACAAAGCAGGCGCTGCTCGATATCCTTACTCGAAGCTGGATAGAGCACGTCTGCTCCCGTCCCGAGGACCATGACGTGCTTTCCGCCGGCATCTAAAGCGGCCCTTCCCGCAGCCTGGTCACAGCCACGAGCCCCTCCCGAGACGACGACGATTCCGGCTTCAGCCGCGATTCGTCCCGCCATCTCGGCGATGGCTCGACCATATGGGGTAGACCGGCGCGCCCCCACCACAGACAGGCATGGCGCACACAACACCGTCGGATCTCCGCGAACATACAGCCTGGAGGGAGCGTCATGCAGGTCAAGTAGACTTGTCGGGTACTCCGCATCCCCGCGCGCGATCTCCCTACCATCATCACAAGCACTCATCGCCGCGCCTCCCCTGAAGTTGAGAAGCCTCGAGAACATGCTGATCTTGCACACGCTCCGATTCTGCTATGTCAGCTATGGTGCGGGCGATGCGGCTCAACCTCACCATTCCCCTGCCGCTCAGATGCGCGTGGGCCGACAGCTCCAACAGCACTTCACGGCCGTCCGCATCGATATCAAATGAAGCCAATGCGGAATCCAGCGAATGCGCCTCCGGTGAAGACCCCTGAGACTCGTCCTTCGCTTCCCTCCATGCGCAAAACGCCCTGCCTGTCTCAACAAGATCTCGAAGGTCTGCGGTGGCCTGCCCCTCGATACCCGCCATGATGAGAGCCGGGTCGGGGCGGGCGATGTTGAGGATGATGTCGATGCGGTCGGCCAGGGGGCCGCCCAACTTCGAACGGTACCGGTGGATGGCCGCGTCCGAGCAACGACACGCGATGTCGCGGTCCCCGTAGTACCCGCACGGGCACGGATTGCTCGCGGCGACAAGCTGAAAACGCGCTGGGAACGTATACGCCCCATCGACACGGACGATGCGCACAAGCCCGTCCTCGAGTGGCTGGCGAAGCATCTGCAAGACATGAGACGGGAACTCCGCAAGTTCATCCAAATACAGCACACCACCGTGCGCCAGGCTGATCTCGCCCGGCCTAACCGGCCTTCCGCCCCCTACGAGTCCCGCAGCTGAGATGCTATGGTGCGGGCTGCGATAGGGGCGCTCGCCGCGAAGCAGAAAATCGGTGGGCTCACCGATGACCGAATGGATTTGGAGAGCGTCCTGGCACTCCTCCTCGTCAATGGCCGGCAGTATCCCCGTCATGCGGCGAGCAAGCATGGTCTTGCCGGAACCGGGCGCCCCGACCATAAGGAGGCCCAATCCTCCTGCTGCCGCGACGCATATCCCTCGTTTCGCGATCTCCTGCCCGCACACGTCAGAAAAATCAAGAGGCACAGGCCGCACGCGCGTAGACTCCGGCTCCATACGGTACCCTTGGGTCCCATCTTCCACCCCTTGGACCAGCGCACCAATCTCCTTGAGATAGCGACAGGAGATCCCCGAGAGCGGGACGTGCGATTCCAGCCAACCGCCCACGTACATCAAGCCCAATTCCCTGGCAAGCGCCTGATAGGCGACCTCGCCCCGAACACCCTTGACCGCACCGTCGAGCGCGAGCTCCCCAGCAAACAGGCAGTCATCGATACCGGCAATCGGAATTTGGCCCGATAGGGCGAGAATGGCTATGGCGATGGGCAAGTCGAGACCCGAGCCTGTTTTCCGCACGTCACCGGGGGCAAGACTCACGGTGAACGTTGTGCGTGGAATCGAGAAGCCGCTCGACCTCAATGCACACCTGATGCGTTGACGGGCGTCGAGAACCGTGGAGTCTGCCATGCCCACAATGGTGATGCCAGGTATTGATCCGGAATTTGAAACCTCGACGGTCACGGGAATCGCCTCGACCCCGCGGATGCACGCCGCATGAACGCAATACGTCTTCGCAATGGTCATTATTGGGCCTCCCAATCAAAGGCCCCGAACAGATGACGAATCGACCCCATCCCGTCAGGCAAAATCGTGACGGCGATCACATCGAAGCGAATTGCGGGACAGGGATAATGATCCAAGGAAAACTGCGCCGCTATGCGGCGATATCGCTGTTGCTTGCGGGGCGTCACCGCCTCCTCCGGAAACACTTCATCTGTCGTCCGAGAGCGCCTGGTTTTGACCTCCACCAGCACGGCCTCTCCGCTGTCCGGATCGATGGCCACGATATCTGCCTCACCCTCCAGGCAGCGATAGTTTCGGTCAACCAGATCATATCCGCGCCCTTCGAGGTACCGCGCAGCAAGCTCCTCCCCTATTGCACCGAGCAGCTTTGCCGACATATCCCGTGCGGCACCATCAGCCAGCGCCTGATGATCGCCGCTCATGACGCGGTTGACGACCTCGCGAGCCGCCTCCCTGTTTTCACACGTGCCCATGGCCTCCCCCTTTCTACAAGATGAGGGGAGTATCCACGAGCACCTCTGACGGTTTCGTTCATGTTTTTGGCACAGGGCTCTTACGCGCATCCAGACTCGTCGAACACGGCGACGAAATCCCTGATACCAGAACGGAATCTATGAAGGATTGGAGGAAGACCGGTTAAAACAGCCGGGCAGTCTCCAGAAAGTTTCCGCAAAAGCTCACGCGGTGAACGGGTGACAGACCGCGTTCCTTAATCGCTTGGATGTGTTCGGCGGATGCATAGCCCTTGGATTGTGCAAAATGGTATTCCGGGTATTCCGCATCCAGCTCAACCATGAGCTCGTCTCGCGTCACTTTTGCGACAATCGATGCCGCTGCGATGCAAGCCACCGTCGCATCGCCTTTGACCACGTTCTTTTCGCAAGCGACGGCACCCAACGGGTTGCCGTCCATCAGCACGCAATCGGGGGCCACACCGGTATCGGCAACCGCCCCGGCAACGGCCTCACGCAGCGCACGCCCCATACCGGCCTCGTCGATACGAGCAGGCGAGATGTGGCAAATGCCAATCGCCGTCGCGACGTCGGCTATGCGCATGGCGAGCATCTCTCGTTTGGCAGCCGACAATTGCTTGGAATCATTAATCCCCCAGATACGGGGCTCGTCGGGGAGGCACACCGCACAAACCGTCAGCGGGCCGGCGACCGACCCGCGACCGACCTCGTCGACTCCGAGCACAAGGCCCTCCCCGCCAAACGAACGCATCGCCTCATACATGGCATCAACTCGGCATCGCTCGGCGAGCTCCTTCTCATGACGGCGAAGAGCGCGCTGACACGCCTGCTGAACCTGACGACGCGGATCTTCGGCATACCGCTCCACAAGTGACTCGGTCTCCTCAAAAGACGCGCTTGCGAGCTCAGCCGCCACCTGCGCCGCAGAAGCGGAACTCGTCTGATTTGCCATCACTTCACCTTGCCCAAATCGCGCGGGTCATGAATCTGAATATGAGAAAACGGACCGCTCCAAAAGAGCGGCCCGTTCTCAACGGATCTGTTTGCTCGATGGAGCTTAGCGCTTCTCGGGGATACGAGCAGCCTTGCCCACCTTGTCGCGCAGGTAGTACAGCTTGGCGCGACGGACCTTGCCGTGACGGACAACCTCGAGCTTGGCGATCTTGGGAGAGTGAACCGGGAAGGTGCGCTCAACGCCAACGCCGTAAGACACCTTGCGGACGGTGAAGGTCTCACGGGAACCGGCACCCTGGAGACGGATGACGTCGCCCTGGAAGACCTGGACGCGCTCGCGGTCGCCTTCCTTAATGCGGTAGTGGACCTTGACGTTGTCGCCGACGAGGATGCGAGGCATGTCCTCGCGGATCTGCTGACGCTCGATTGCGCGGATGTAATCCATGACAGATTCCTTACTCTTCTAGAGGTGCCGCACGCGTACGCCGGCACATAGGTTGAACAAACGTTTGAGAGTATACACAAGAACTGTGCTTTCACCAAGGAAAACCTCAAGTCCTCCACGTATTTCGAAACGCTCCGAGGCGTTGCAATGTGTAATTCTGCACCCGTCCCCAAATTGGGCATTAAGGTTCGCGTTGGCGGAGATAGATCTGACGCTTGCCCTGCTCACCTGCCGGCTCGTTGAATTCGTAAACGCCCAGGGACTTCAAGAACGGGCGAAGGCGCTTAAAGCCGTAGTTTCGAACGTCGAAATCGGGAAGGCGCTTGGAGAGCTGATCGCCCAGCTGGCCCAAGGACACCCATCCGTCCTCATCGGCAAACGAATCGATGATGGCGTTGATGGCACAGCGGATGGCACGCAGATGGCGTCGCTTGTCAGCGCGGCTCATCTCGCCAAAGGCGACGTCTCCCTCAAGGTCATCCTCACCGTCATCACATGCGCAGCAGTCGGCCTGAACCGAGCCGTCGCCCTGCGCGCCGCCCGAGTCCCCGGGCCTGCGTCGACGGCGACGCGAGGAGAACCGCAAGCCAGCATCATCCGCTTCATCGCCGCGCGAGGCGACAACCGCATCAGCCACCTCGGCCTCCTCGTCCTGACGGGCGTACAGCAGGTCAAGGTACTTGAATTGGTTGCATGCGGAGATAAACGGCTTGGGGGTCTTTTGCTCGCCCATGCCGATGACGACCATGCCGCTCTCGCGTAGACGAGCGACGAGGCGCGTGAAATCGGAATCCGAGCTGACGATCGCGAAGCCGTCGACCGTCCCGGAGTAGAGAATGTCCATGGCGTCAATGATCATCGCGGAGTCCGTTGCATTTTTGCCATAGGTGTAGCTGTACTGCTGCATGGGGATGATCGAGTTATCCAGCAGGCAGCTCTTCCAGCTGGCCAGACGAGGACTGGTCCAGTCGCCATAGATGCGCTTGTATGTTGCCACGCCGGCGTTGGCGATCTCATCGAGGATCACCTTGATGTATTTCTCACTCACGTTGTCGGCATCGATGAGCACGGCAAACCTGAGGTCGGCAGTTGTTTCGAACATAGGGTCCTTTCGGGTCTCCCAAAGAAAAGATGATCATGGCCCGCCGAGATAAGCGCACAAGGCAATGATCATCAGACGTCTCGGGGCACACTGTGCCATTCGCCCCCGGCACCAATACACTAAGAATGCGCCATCGGCGCCGAGGCGAATGCACACGGCGCCGATGACACGGGGCTTACTCCTGAGGGGCCTTGGGCATCAGGGGGTTCTCACGGGTGAGCAGGCTCATGAACTCCTCACCGGTGATGGTCTCCTTCTTGTACAGGTAATGAGCGAGCTCATGCAGCTTGAACTTGTTTTCCTTGAGCATCTGCATGGCGCGATCGTGAGCCTCGGAGATGAGCTTGAGAACAGCGGCATCCACGCGCTCGGCTGTGCCGGGAGCGCAGGTGAGCGACGTGTCCTGGTTGAGATACGCGTTCTGCACCGTGCCCAAGGCCATCATGCCAAACTCTTCGGACATGCCGAATCGCGTGATCATGTTGCGCGCGAGCTTCGTCGCCTGCTCGATATCGTTTGCGGCGCCCGTGGTCATCTCACCAAAAATGAGCTCCTCGGCAGCACGGCCACCACAGTACACGGCGAGCTTGTCCAAGACCTCCTGGCGCGTGGTGAGGAAGCGCTCGTCCTCCTCGACCTGCATCGTGTATCCGAGCGCGCCGCTCGTGCGGGGAACGATCGTGATCTTGGTAACCGGGGCGGAACCCTTCTGGCGGGCGGCGACGATCGCATGGCCGATCTCATGGTAGGCGACAACCTGCTTCTCATGATCGGACAGCACCGTGGACTTGCGCTGCTGGCCCGCGATGACGACCTCGACGCTCTCCTCGAAATCCTCCTGTGTGGCGCGCTTGCGGCCGAGGCGAACGGCGCGCAGCGCGCCCTCGTTGATGATGTTGGCGAGATCGGCGCCGGAGGCACCCGGCGTCGCGCGGGCAATGGCGCTCAGATCGATGCCGGGCTCGGTCTTCACGTCCTTGGAATGAAGCTCGAGGATGGCCTTGCGACCGGCAAGGTCGGGCAGCTCAACCGGAACGCGCCTGTCAAAGCGGCCGGGGCGCAGCAGGGCGGCGTCGAGCGAATCGGGGCGGTTGGTCGCCGCGAGTACGACGATACCCTTTTGATTGTCAAAGCCGTCCATCTCAGTCAAGAGCTGGTTGAGCGTCTGCTCGCGCTCGTCGTTGCCAGAGAAACCGCCACCGTCGCGCTTCTTGCCGATGGTGTCGATCTCATCGATGAAAACGATGCAGGGGGCCTTCTCCTTGGCTTGCTTGAACAGGTCGCGTACCTTGGCGGCGCCACGGCCGACGAACATCTCGACGAACTCGGAGCCGGAAATCGAGAAGAACGGAACACCCGCCTCGCCGGCGACCGCCTTGGCGAGCAGGGTCTTACCGGTGCCGGGAGGCCCGACGAGCAGGGCACCGCGCGGCAGCTTGGCGCCGATCTCCTCGTAGCGCTTCGGGTTCTCCAGGAAGTCGACGACCTCCTTCAGGGATTCCTTGGCCTCCTCCTGACCAGCGACATCCTTAAACGTCACACCGACGTCCTTCGATGCGACGATGCGCGCGCCGGACTTGCCGAGGTTGCCACCACCAAGACCGCCAAAGCCGCCACCCGAGAAGTCCATCGAGGGGTTGTCGTCCCCCATCGCCTTCTTCATGCGGCGGTTGAGCCACCAGCCGAGCAGGAAGAAGATGAGCATGGGCGCGATAACGGTGATGAACAGGTACGTCCACATGCCGGAATCCTGCTTGGGAATCGTCACCTGCAGCTTCGCCCCGGCCTCTTCGATGCGATTGGTGAGGTCGACATCAGTCGGCATCGTGGTTGTGCGATACGCCTTGCCCTCCTGCCCCTTGAGTGTATAGAGGGCCTGGGCATCATCTGTGGTGTAGCTGATCTCGTCGACCTTCTTGTCTTTCAGATCGTCGAGAAGCTGGGAGTAGGTAACGTCCTTGACCTCGAGTCCACCGTTTTTGAAGTTGGGGAACAACACGCTGCTGAGCACAAGGTACACAGCAAACGCGATGAGCATGTAGAGGATGAGGTTCCTTCTACGCTTATGATCGTCCATTTCCATCTGGGATAGCTCCATCCGTACGTTCAGTAATGCTCTAAGGGTACCCCCGAGCACGGTTCGCTAAACGTCCAAAACATGAACACCCCGCCGAGATGGGCAGCGCCTACGCAAACATTCCGGGCCGATAGTGATACCTGTTGTCCACATGCGGGCAGAGCTGCCAGAATGCAACGGCACTGGCAGCCGCGACGTTGAGGGAATCGACCCCGTGCGCCATGGGAATCCTGATCGTCTTATCGCACCCGAGGATGGTCTTTGCCTGGAGCCCCGAACCCTCGGTGCCCATGAAGATGGCGTGGCGATCGATGTCGAGCAGACAGGGGTCGTCCAACGAAACAGAATCGTCGGACAGGGCCATGGCCGAACAGGTGAATCCGGCGTCCTTGAGAACCGAAAGGCCGTCGTGCGGCCATGCGCGGGCCTCGGTGCCAATGCGCGTCCAGGGGACCTGGAACACCGTGCCCATGGACACCCGGGCGGAACGACGGTACAGAGGATCGACGCATGTGGGGCTCACGAGAATGCCGTCGACATTGAGCGCGGCGGCCGAGCGGAAGATGGCGCCGACGTTGGAATGGTCGACGATGCCCTCGAGCACGCACACGCGAACCGGACGTCCCTCCGCACGCTCGACCAAGCCCGCCAGGAAGTCACGCGGATCGGCCAAGGGAGGCCGGCGAAATGCCGCGAGGGCACCCCGCGTCACGGAAAACCCGGTGAGCCGTTCGAGTAAAGCCATCTCGCCAACGAAGACGGGGACCTCGCGCTCAGCATGCTGCGCGGCAACCTTCTCGAGGAGCGGCGTCAGCTGTTCGAGCCAACGCTCACCCAAAAGAAAGCTCACGGGTTCAAGCCCGGCTTCGACCGCGCGCTCAATCACCTTGCCGCTTTCGGCGATGAAGATCCCCTTCTCGGGCTCGAGCACAGACCGGAGCTGACGCTCGGTAAGCATCGTATAAGCCTCCAACCTCGGGTCTTCAAGGCTGGCAATGCGGATGATGTCGATATTCCCCCTGCTCATCGTGTGGAAACAATCTCGAAGCGGACCATCTTGAACTGCATACCGTATCCCATCTAACGAACAGCCTCATTGGGAATGCCGAGCGCAGCACGGCGATACGTCACGAACTCGTAACGCAAGCCGACATCACCCTGACCCTCGCCTACAGTGCATTCTCCTTGGTGATCGACAGCCTCCCACTCTGGATTCTCATCGAGGTTGGGGAAAAACGTATCTGCAGGATGGATCACATGATTATGAGTGATCTCGGCCTCGTCGCAATACGGCAGGAACTGCTCGTACACCGCGCCCCCGCCGATGACCCAGGCGACCTCCTCGTCCGCGACGGCGGCGAGCGCCTCATCGATTGCATGAACGACTTCGACCCCCTCGCGCGAGAAAGACATATCGCGGGTGAGCACGATGTTGCGACGGTCCTTGAGCGGACGGCCGCCGGGAAAGCTCTCGAGGGTCTTGCGGCCCATGATGACCGGATGCCCCTTCGTCTTATTGACGAAATGCCTCATATCAGCGCGATTGGACACAACCATCTCCCCATCACGCCCGATCCCCCAGTCGTCGCATACCGCAACGATTGCCTTTAATTGACAGGCCATATTCACTCCTTCATCAAGCTCGCGCCGACCGTACGCTGCCCCTGCGCCGCCCCATATCGTCCCGCGCGCAGTTCCGAACGAGCCGAAGAGCCCAGTGGGCTCTTCGTGCGAGCAGGACTGTTTGAGCACGGGATGATATGGGGCGGCGCAGGGGCAGCGTATAAAGGTTACACCGCAATCGGAATGTTTTTGACCTGGGGGCCGTGCTCGTAACCCTCGACGATCAAATCGTCCGTCGTGAAATCATAGAAATTAGTGACCTCGGGATTGAGCGAGACCTTGGGCGCCGGGTACTGCGGACGCTCAATAAGCTCGCGCACGATGTCGACATGACGGTCGTAGATGTGCGCGTCGACAATGACGTGCAGCAGCTCGCCAGCGATCATGTCGCAGTGGCGAGCGACCATCATGAGCAGGATGGCGTACTGGCACACGTTCCAGTTGTTCGCCGCGAGAATATCCTGGCTGCGCTGCATAAGGACCATGTTGAGCACGGGTTTGTCATAGCCGGGCTCGGCGGTGACGTTGTAGGTGACACTGTAGGCGCACGGGTACAGATGCATCTCGGAGAGGTCGGAGAACGTGTACATGTTCGTCATGATGCGGCGGGAGTACGGCGTGTGCGTGAGGTCGTACAGAACGCGGTCCATCTGATCGAAGTCGCCTTCCTTGTAGTGCGACTTCTGCGCGATCTGATACCCGTAGGCCTTGCCGATCGAACCCGTCTCATCGGCCCACTGGTCCCAGATATGGGACTTGAGGTCGTTGATGTTGTTGGATTTCTTCTGGTAGATCCACAACACCTCGTCCATAGCAGACTTGAGCGCGGTGCGGCGAAGTGTGAGCGCGGGAAACTCCTCGCGCAGATCATAGCGGTTGGTGACGCCGAAATTCTTGATGGTGTAGGCAGGGGTGCCGTCCTCCCAAACCGGGCGGACGCGCTCCCCTTCCGTGGTCGTGCCGTGATCAAGAATGTCGCGACACATGGATACAAACAGTTGGTCGGCCTTGCTCATGAAAACCTACTTCCGCTTGAACTGGTCGTTCATCTGCATCAGCTTATCCATGTCGGACATGCCACCCATCTGGTTCATGAGCTGATTCATGTTCATGCCGCCCATGCCGGGAACGCCGGGCATGCGCATTTTCTTGCCCTTTTTGCCCTTCTTCCCCTTTTTGCCACCAGACTGCTGCTGAGTCATGGCGCGCACCTTGCCCATCATCTTGTTCATCTCGCCCCACTGCTTCATGAGGGCGTTGACGTCCGTGGGAGTGAGGCCGCAACCGCGGGCAATGCGCGCGCGACGCTGACCGTTGATAATGGAGGGGCGACGGCGCTCCTCGGCCGTCATCGACAAGATGATGGCCTCGTTGCGGTCGAAAATCTTCTCATCGAGGTTGCCGCCCATCTGATTGAGCGCGCGCTGACCTCCGGGAAGCATGCCGAGGATGCCCTTCATGCCGCCCATCTTCTTGACGGCCTTCATCTGCTCGAGCATATCGTCCATGGTGAAACCGTCGCGCAGCATGCGCTCGGCAGAGGCGAGCTGCTCGGCGGTGGCAGCCTCCTGGGCCTTCTCGATGATACCGATGACGTCGCCCATGCCGAGGATGCGCTTGGCCATGCGCTCGGGGTTGAACACCTCAAGCGAATCGGGCTTCTCACCCATGGAGACGAACTTGATCGGCTTGCCGGTGACCTCGCGGACCGAAAGCGCGCCGCCACCGCGGGCATCGCCATCGAGCTTGGAGATGATGACACCGTCGAAGTCGGTGCGCTCGGCAAACGTCGATACCACGTTGACGATGTCCTGGCCGGTCATGGCGTCGACGACCATGAGCACCTGATCGGGCTTGACCGTCTTCTTGATATCGACGGCCTCCTGCATCATCTCCTCATCAATCTGCAGGCGACCGGCGGTGTCGACGATGACGACGTCGCGCATGGTGTCAACGGCCTCGCGAATCGACGCGCGCGCGATGTCCACCGGGTGCTTGCCGTCTCCGCGAAACACTGGGACCCCGATTTCGCCACCGAGCGTCGCCAGCTGATCTGCTGCGGCGGGGCGGTACACGTCACAGGCGGCGAGCAACGGGCTTCTGCCTTGCTTCTTGAGCATGTAGGCGAGCTTGACGGCAGCGGTCGTCTTACCGGAGCCCTGCAAGCCGACGAGCATGATGACGTTGGGGATGCGGCTTGACAGCACGAGCTTGCTCTCAGTGCCTCCCAAAAGGGCGGTGAGCTCGTCGAGGACGATCTTCACGACGTTTTGAGCCGGGGTGAGCGACTCCATGACCTCCGCGGTGAGGCAGCGCTCCTTGGTACGGGTGACGAAATCCTTGACGACACGGTAGTTGACGTCCGCCTCGAGCAGGGCCATGCGAATCTCGCGCATGGCGACGCTGATGTCGGCCTCGGTGAGTTTGCCCTTGCCGCGAAGGCTGTCAAAGGTGTCGTTCAAGCGGTCGGAAAGCGATCCGAAGGCTGCCATGGTTTCTCCCAACATTCAGATTACGGACCTCACGCAAGCGACAGGAACTCGAGCAAGGTCGACGGAATACGCACGTACGCGAAGCGCCTCAATGTAGCACCTGTCTCCACATTGAGGCTGACGAAGCTTAGTCGAGCCCGACGAGCGCGCGGCAGAACGCGCGGGCATCGAACTTCTGGAGGTCCTCGACCTGTTCGCCGACGCCGATGCGGTAAATCGGCAGCTTGAGCTGCTCGGCAACGGCAAGCGCGATGCCGCCCTTGGCCGTGCCGTCAAGCTTGGTCATGATGATGCCGTCAAGGCCGAGCGCATCATTGAACTCCTGGGCCTGCGCAAGGCCGTTTTGACCGGTGGCGGAGTCGATCACGAGAACGACGTGGACCGGCATGGGGCCGCCGGCAAACGCCTCGGCGCGCTTGCGGGTGACCTTGACGACCTTGGCGAGCTCACGCATGAGTTCGGGGCTAGAGTGCAGACGACCCGCGGTGTCGATCAGTACGAGCTCGCTGGACAGGGACTCGGCCTCATCGAGCACGTCATAGCACACGCTTGCGGGGTCAGAGCCGCGGTCGCGCTTGATCACCGGGACGCCGGCGCGCTGGCCCCACACGTCGAGCTGCTCGATCGCTGCGGCGCGGAAGGTATCGGCGCTGCCGATGATCACGCGCTTGCCCGACTTCGCCTCGGCGCTCGCGATCTTGCCGACGGTCGTCGTCTTGCCGGCGCCGTTGATACCGACGAACAACACGCAGCTCGGCGTATCGTCAAACAGATCGGTCTCGGACTCGACGAAAAACTCGCACAGGCGCTCGGCGAGGGCGCCGCGAAGCTGATCGGCGGTCTTGAGGTTCTTGCGAGCCGCCATCTCGCGGAGATCATCGGTGACGCGCATGGCGATCTCGCCGCCCATATCGCCCATGACGAGGGTATCCTCGAGCTCCTCCCAGAAACTCTCATCGACCTCACCGCCGAAGTAGAAAACCTCATTCAAGGCCTCGCGGCTGCGCTCAAGTCCACGCTTGAGGGAATCGAACAGACCCATTAGGCATTCACGACCTTTCCGGTTTCGCGATCGAGTTTTTGACTGACGACGCGGCTGACGCCGTCGGCCTGCATGGAGACACCGTACAAGACATCGGCGTCCTCCATCGTGCGGCGCTGATGCGAGATGACGAGGAGCTGCGTGGTTTGACGCAAGTAGTCGATGGCGCCGATGAGCTTCGAGAGGTTCGAGTCGTCAAGCGCCGCCTCGACCTCGTCGAGCACGTAAAACGGCACGGTGCGCGTGCGGTACACAGCGAAGAGCAGGGCAAGCGCTGTCAGCGACTTCTCGCCGCCGCTCATGAGCATCATCTTGGTGATGCGCTTCCCCTTAGGCTGCGCGACGACCTCGATGCCCGTCTCGGCCGGATGCTCGGGGTCCGTCATCTCCAGATGGGCCTGACCACCGGGGAACAGCATGGAGAAGACCTCGCGGAAATTCTCATCGACCTTCTCGAAGGTGGTCAAGAAGCTCGAGCGCATCTTGCGGTCGATCGCGGCGGTGATTTTGGTGAGGGCCTTTCGCGCGGACTCGAGGTCCTCAAGCTGCCGCGCGATGTAATCGGCACGTGCCTTAAGTGTCTCGTACTCCTCCATCGCGACCTGATTGACGGGGCCCAAGTTGTTGATCTGGCGCACCAGGCTGTTGAGTTCGCGCTCCGCGGCCGCACGGTCGGTCGGCGCGGGAAGCTTCAGGGCCTCCTCGAGCACCGTCGAGCCGTCCGCGGTGATCGCTCGGACGGCTGTCTCGACCTGGACCTCGAGCTTGCCGCGGGCTACTTTGGCCTCATTCACCGAGGCCGTGGCCAGATCGACCTCGACCTTCGCGCGGGCGACCTCACCCTTCGCGTCCTCGATGGTGCGCTTGAGCGAGGCGGAATCGGCCTCCTCGAGCGAGGCGCGGTCGCGCAGGCGGGCCGCCCAGTCCATAGCGCACTCGGAAAGCGCCTGGTACCTGTCGTGCAGGGGGTCGACGCGCAGGCGAAGCACCTCAAGCGAACGGGCCGATTGCTCGGTCCCGTGAATGCGCCTCTCGATGCCCTCAAGGCGTCGCTCGAGCTCCGGGGCGCGCCCGGAGAGGCTCTTCACGCGCTCGTTGGCGCGGGCGAGACGCACGCGGGCGTCGGCGAGCTTCGAGCCAGCCTCGGCATCGTCGCGCCTCAAGCGCTCGAGGTCATCTTGGGCATCCATGATTTTGGAGCTGAGCTCATCGAGCTTGGAGAGAGACTGGTCGCGCACTGCTGTGAGCTCGTCCACGCGAGGCTGCGCCTGTCTCACCGAAGCCGCGGCATCCTCGCGTCTGCGGGCGAGGTTGCCCCGCTCACCCAGTTTGACGGACAGTGAATGCTCCATGCGGCCGATTTCGGACAGAAGGGACGCATGCTCGCCCTCAAGGCGAGAGATCGAGCCGGCCGCCTCGCGCTCGGTCGCGCGAGCCTCATCGATGGCCTGAGTCGCCTCCAAGACGCGCTCCCCCGCCCGCTCGAAGACCGCACACAGATCGGGCTCGAAGCCCTCGAGTTCGCGAATGCGGCGCTTACGCTCCAACGAGCCTGCCGCGGCCCCGCTGGACCCGCCCACCCGCACGACGCCGCCGTCGCGGACGCGTGCGCCATCGGGCGTGACGTACAAGACGCCCGCAACGGCAGGTGCACTCAGGGCCGCATCAAGCGACTCCACCACATACACGTGACCGAGAAGAGCGGCAACGACTGGGCCGTACCCCTCACGAACGTGCAGGCGTTCAACCAAGCGATATCCCGCTGCACCCTGAGGCGTCGCAAGGGCGGCTATATCGCGGGGAAGCAGCAAGGCCTCCCCGGTGGCGTCGTCCATCTCGAGCGCATCAGCCGCGACGCGCGCCAGGTCCTCGCCGCTCATGCAGACGAGGGCCTCGATATCGGAGGCGAGCAGCGTCTCGACGAGCCCCTCGAGCTCACGAGGCGCCTCGATCACGTCGGACAGGCGCGCGGCGATCGAGGCGGGGTGGTTGCTCACCATCCGCGCCACGAGGGGGGATGCGTCGCTGAGGCTCGCATCCACCTTGCGCAGACCCGAGAGCTCGGACTTCACATCGGCGAGCTTCTCGCGCGCCTGCGCCTCTTTCTCGCGAAGTTCGGCAAGTGCGGCGATGGCAACGTCGACGGCAGCCTTGGCCTCATCGCGCGCCGCGCGAGCGCCTTCGAGCTCGGCCTCGAGCTCTTCGGAGCGGCCCCTGCGATGGTCGAGCGATGCCTTGAGCTCGTCGACCTCGTCGTCGATCTGCTCAAGGCGGCGCGCGTACATCCCGTCCTCGATCTCGGCGTTTGAGAGCGTCTCCTTGACCTTCACGAGCTCCAGGGCGGCACTGTCGGCAGTGCGCTGGACCTCGCGCTGCTCCCGCGTGAGCGCAGAGATGGCGTCATCGAGCTCCACGCGGCGAGCATGCAGCTCGTCGGCGGCGGGCTCGAGGCGCGCGACGTCGGAACCGGCCACCTCGGCGGCGGCGCGCTCTTCATCGAGCTGGCGATTGATATCGGAAAACTCTTCCACTATACGGCGGCGCTGGTGCTCGGATCCGGAGAGCGTGCCCCTCATCTCCGAGAGCCGCGCGACCATGTTGCGGCCCTTTTCCTCCAGCAGGCGCATGTCGGACCCGATGCGCCCCACGACGTCTTGCATATGGCGGCGCTGTTCACCCAAATCGCCGACGAACAGGCCCTTCTCCTCCAACATGACCTGAAGCTTCTCGAGCTCGCGCTCCTTCTCGGACAAACGGTACCGGGCGAGCTCAAGTGCCGCGGCGCTCTCTCGAGATGAACTCTCAAGGTCGGCCCACTGGGCCTGGAGCTGGCGAAGCTCATCGACAGCGAGGATCTGCGTGAGCTCGGTGGCGCGACTGGACAGGTCCTTGTATTTTCGTGCACGGTCGACCTGGCGCTCGAGGGGCTTGAGCTGACGCGTGATCTCGCGGTTGATATCGCGGGCACGCGTAAGGTGTTCGTCCATGCTCTTGATCTTGCGCAGCGCGCGCTCCTTGCGGCGCTTGTGCTTGGAGATACCCGCGGCCTCCTCGATGAGGCTGCGGCGCTCCTCGGGGCGGCTCTGCAAAATGGCGTCGAGCTTGCCCTGCGAGATAATGGAGTGCGTGTCCTTGCCAAGACCGGAATCGTGCAGGATGTCCTGAATGTCCATGAGACGGCAGGGACTCGAGTTGATGAGGTATTCGCTTTCGCCCGAGCGGTACATGCGACGCGTGATGGCGACCTCGTTGAAGTCGACCGGGAGCATGTGGTCGGAGTTGTCGAGAACGAGCGTCACCTCGGCGACGCCGACGGGCTTGCGGGCAGACGACCCGGAAAAGATAACGTCCTCCATCGCCTGGCCGCGAAGCTGCTTGGCGCTCTGCTCACCGAGGACCCACAAAATGGCATCCGAGACGTTCGACTTGCCCGACCCGTTGGGGCCGACGATGACCGTGAGCCCCGGTTCGAATGTCATATGGGCACGGTCGGCAAACGACTTGAAACCTTTGAGGGTAAGCGACTTCAGGTACACGGATGCCTCGCTAACCGAGCTTTTTCTTCAAGATGACACCGTTCGTCGTGTAGCCCATGCGGTCGAGCGCATCAAGCGCGGCTGCGGCCTCGGCCTCCTTTTTGGACGAACCGGTGCCACGACCGCGACGAATGCCGTCCACCAGCGCGACGGCGGTGAACGTGGGCTCATGGGCAGGGCCCTCCTCGCCGACGACCTTGTACGACGGGGCCTCCATATGGTCGGACTGGACGCATTCCTGCAAGAAGCTCTTGGGATTCGAGGGGTGCTCGGCACGCTCGGTGGCGAGATGCGGTTTTAGGGTGCGCATGATGAAAGCCTCGGCGGCCTCCCAGCCCCCATCGAGGTACAACGCACCCACCAGGGCCTCATAGACGTTTTCGAGCGCGGAATGCATGCCGCGCGCGCCGGTGCCCTGCTCGGAGGCGCCCAGGATGATCACCTGGTCGATGCCGAGCTCGCGACCGACCTCAGACAAGGTCACGCCCGAGACGAGCGATACCTTGAGGCGCGTGAGCTTGCCTTCATCGAAATCCCCATAGGTCTTGAATAGCGTGAGAGCCACGATCGACCCCAGGATGGAGTCACCGAGGAACTCGAGGCGCTCATACGAAGCCGAGACGGGCTCGCCCTCAACGGCGGAGGGGTGGGTGATGGCGCTGCGCAATATCGTAGTATCGTGAAACTCGTGCCCGCAGATGTCCTGGGCACGCGCGAGCTTATCGCTAATGGACAAGGGCTACTCCCCCAGGGTCTGCTCGATGGCGTCGATCGCCTCGGCGACGGAATTGATGGCCATGAGCTTATCGTCGTCGATTTCGATGTCGAACTCGTCCTCCATGGCGGTCACGAGCTGCAGGCGGTCGAGCGAATTGGCGTCGAGGTCGTCGAAGGTGGTCTCATCGGACAATTCACTCGCCTCAACGCCGAGGACGTCGGAGGCGATCTCGCAGACCTTATCGAAGATCTCAGTGCGATCGAGTGCCATGGATTGCTCCCTTCCGTAACACCGCCGCGAGCGCGACGGCCATTCACACATGGCTGTCATTCTACCCCAAGCACATGGGGAGCACACACCAAACTGCAACGCCCCGACGCATCCGCGCGAAGCACATGTCCGCACGACTGCATCGGGACGCAAACGCATGCAAAGGGATGATGTCTACGCTTCAAGTCCCATCGACGAGGCGACGCTCGCGACGAGACCCTGACGGATGGCCGCCGCACAGGCGAGCGTGCCGTTTTTGACCGCTTCGGCGCTCGTGGCGCCATGCCCGATCATCACGACGCCCTGCAAGCCGAGAAGCACCGCCCCGCCCTTCGCGTCTCCGCTGAGCGTGTGCTTGAGGTTGCGCAGCATCGGCTTCATGAGCATCGCGGCGATCTTTCCCTTGATGGAGGACATCAAACCCGCTTTCAGCTCCTCCATCATGAACTTCGCGGCACCCTCGATGGATTTCAGGGCGATGTTGCCCGCAAAGCCGTCGCACACGACGACGTCGACGTCGCCGCTCGTGAGATCCGTCCCCTCGCAATTGCCCGAGAACCCCGCGACATGCTGTTCCATGAGCGGATAGCAGGCTTGGGTGAACACGCTGCCCTTGTGCTCCTCGGTGCCGTTGGACAACAGCCCGACACGCGGATGCTCGATACCGAGCACACAGCTGGCGTAGGCCGCGCCCATCTGGGCGAAGCGGACGACGTCCATGGGCTCGACATCGGGGTTTGCCCCCATATCGCACAGGACTGTGAGGCCGCCGCGGCGATTGGGCAGGGCGTTTGTAAGGCAGGGGCGCACGGCGGAGCGCTTGCCATCCTGCAGCACCTTGAACGGCGTGACGTATGCCGTTCCCGCAGCGGTGATGGCACCCGTGGAGCCGGCCGAGAAGAAACCCGCGGCCTGCCCCTTCTTCACAGCGCGACAGCCGAGCACGATAGACGACTTGCGGCGCTTCATGACCGCGGTGATCGGGTCGTCCTCCATGGTGATGACATCGGGCGCGATGAGGGCCTCGGCGCGCTCATGCGCCTCGCAAAAGCCGGAGACCACGTCTTCGGGCCCCGCGACGAGCACCTCCAGATTGGGATCTGCCTCAAGCGCCGCCTCGATGCCCGAAAGCACGACCTCGGCCGGCTCGTCCCCGCCCACGGCGTCAACGCACACGCGCACTCGATCCATGTGAACCCCCTCGATAGAGAAATGGCCGACTCGGGAGAGCCGGCCATAATCAACTCAACGTAACCGCCAGTCGAGTTTACTCGACGACGATGACCTCGCGGTCCTTATAGAAACCGCAGTTGCCGCACACGTGGTGCGGGAGCTTCACGGCACCGCAGCGAGGGCAGGTGGACTGAGAAGCGGCGTTGATCTTCATGTTCGTCGAACGACGAGAGTGCGTCTTAGCGCGACCCTTTTTTTGCTTAGGTACTGGCATGTTGACCTTCCTTACAACTCATAACTGGCGGCGATTACGCGCAAGCAACGATACTAACAGAAAGTGCCTGCATACACAAAATGTATATCCAAAAAAACATTCGAATCTACGCGCTCGGCAAAGAAAGCAGCCAAGGCGCGCAGGGGCTAATCGTCAAACGTGAGGCCCTTCAAAGCGGCGAAGGGGTTCTCGTCCGAATCGACCCAAGCCTCCTCGGCCCGAGCGGCGCAGCCGCAGTCACCCTCGTTGAGGTTGGCGCCGCACGTGGGGCACAACCCCAGGCAGTCCTCACGGCAGAGCACGACAAACGGGGTATCCATGACCACGGCGTCTGAGATCGCATCGCCCAGATCGATGACGCGGTCCTCGGCGACAAGCTCGAACCCATCTTCGTAGCTATCGGGGTCTTCGGGCTCCTCAAACAGATAGTACTCCTCAATCTCGCCCGAGACCTCAAATGTGGCCTTCTCGAGACAGCGATCGCAGGAGCCCTCGACGGAAGCGCGCACGATGCCCGTCACGAGAATCCCGTCACCGGCATTGGTGCACATGACATCGTACGAAGCGCCTTCGGGAAGGGAGAGCGTCTTCTCCCCCACCGCATAGGAATCGACGGCGATACGCCCCGTGACCTGATAGGATTCACCGGGGTTTTCCAGCTTGCCGGAAAGATCAACCGGGACCGAACCGAGGCAGCTCATGACTACCAACCCTGGTTCTGGCCCTGCGCGGCAGAGTCGTTGAGCTGTTGACGGCAACGGGCGACCGTGCCTGTGAGGGACTTGAGGTTCTCCTCGAGGTGGGTGAACACCTGCTCGGCGTAATCCTCCGCAGCGTAGCGGGTCTCGCGCTCATACTGGTTGGCGCGATCGCGGATATCATCGGCCTGCTGCTGGGCGAGACGAACGATTTCCTGCTCAGAGGCGATGGTGAGCGCCTGCTGCTGCGCGTCGGCGATGATGGAGTCGGCCTGGGCGGCGGCACTCGCAAGCAGCTCTTCGCGCTCCTTGAGGATGCGGCGGGACTTCTGCCACTCCTCGGGATAGCTCATGCGAATCTCGTCGAGGATGTTGAAGAAGACATCGGTCTCGATGATCTTCTGCTGGGCACCCTTACCGAACGGAGGGCGCGCCTCCTCGATGATGCCCTCGAGCTCATCGACAAGGCTCTCGATGCGCTCGCCCGGGAGGTTCTCGACCGGCATGAGGGTCTCCTTTCTATGGTCACAATCTAACAGGTTATGGTATCACAATCGCACTTTTCGATTGAAGGCGCACGCGTCTTCAAGCAAAACGAGCCGAGAGGGCATCGACGACGCAGGGCGGGACGAGCTCGCTCACATCCCCTCCAAACGAGGCGATCTGACGCACGACCGAACTCGAGAGGTACCCGTACTCGGGGGAGCTCATGACGAAGATGGACTCGAGCCCGGAGTCGAGGCGATAGTTCAAATCCGCCTGCTGCAGCTCGTATTCGAAGTCGGTCATCGCCCGCAGCCCCTTGACCACGGCACCGGCTCCGACCTCGCGGGCAAAATCGACAAGTAGCCCCGTGAAGGGACGCACATCGACGCCCTCGATGCCATCGAACGCAGCCTCGGCCAACGCGACACGCTCATCGAGGGAAAACGTGGTTCCCACGCCGTTCTTGCCAAGGCTCTCCGCCACGGCGACCGTCACGCGCGGGCTCATGCGGCGCGCACGACGCACGACGTCGATATGACCGTATGTGATGGGGTCGAACGTTCCCGGGACAAGCACATGCTGGATGGTTTCACACATATATCGGTCCTTCACGAAAGACGCAGCACGTCGATGCGCGTCTGTCCATATCGCTTCTCTTTCATAGATTCAAATCCCTCGAGCGTCAACGCAGGGGTGGTCGCGACCCGCTCGAAGAGGACGACGGCACCCGATTTGAGAGCGTCGTGACGCACGAGGGCCTCGATGAGGTCCACGGCGGGTTGCACTCCCAGAGCATAGGGTGGGTCGATGAGCACCACATCGAAAGGGGCACCGGGCACACGACCGCGCGAAGCCGAGCGGATGACATCTCCGCCAAGCACCTGGAATCGACCGTGAGCGCACCCGAGCTTGTCGAGATTGCGCTTCACGAGGGCCACGGCACCGCGATCGACGTCGAAAAAGGTCGCATGGTCGGCACCGCGGGACAGCATCTCGAGACCCAGTGCTCCGGACCCCGCGAAGGCGTCTAAAACACGCGAGCCCTCGATTCCCCCATCCAGCGCGCTGTCGAGCATGGATGCGATCGCCTCACGGACGCGATCTGTTGTGGGACGGCTCACGTCGCGGCCCTTCGGAGACTCGATGGGCCTGCCTCGCCACTCCCCTCCAACAATCCTCATCCTCCGCTGACCTCCTTAAACACATCGCCATAACGAGCGATGACCTCATGTCGCAAGGGCAATGTCGCTTGTGCAGACAGCGTATGAGAATACCGCAAAAGCTGCTGAGCGTCCTCGTGCGCGGCATCGATGAGATCCGTGTCGGCGTCGAGGTCGACGAACTTCAAACTCACCCCTCCGTGCTGACGAAGGCCCAAGATCTCCCCTTCATGACGAAGGCGCAGGTCCATCTCGGCGAGCTCGAAGCCGTCAGAGGTGCGCTCAAGGGCCTCAAGCCGCTCAAGGGCCGGCGTGCGGCGGCCGCGCTTGCCACGAACCTCGGTCATGACGTAGCACGTCCCCGATATCGACCCTCGCCCAACGCGACCGCGCAGCTGATGAAGGGTTGCCAAACCAAATCGCTCGCCGTTCTCGATCATCATGACCGTCGCGTTGGGGACATTGACGCCGACCTCGACGACCGTCGTGGAGACGAGGACGTCGATGCGGCCCGCGCGAAACGCGTCAATCGCATCGTCTTTGAGCTGGGGTTTCATCTTCCCATGGAGCATCTCAATGCGAGCGTCGGGCAGCAGCGTCCGCAGCGCGCTCGTCTCGGACTCGACATCATGCAAGGTGAGCGCCTGACGCGCGCGGCCGCGCTCATCGATATCGAGGCCGGGAACATCATCGAGGAGCTCCGCACTTTCCTGTGGAGAAACCATCGGGCAGATGACATAGGCCTGTCGCCCGCAAGCCAGGGCCTCCCGCAGCGCTCCATAGGCGATATCTCGATTGGGGCTTTCGAGCACGTGCGTCTCGACGCCCGCCCCGGGCACCGGTCGATGCCGAATAATGCTCGTGGTCAGGTCACCATAGACCGACAACGCGAGCGTTCGCGGGATGGGCGTCGCCGTCATCACCAGCAGGTCGGCCCCGGGACCCTTCGAGCGAAGGATGTTGCGCTGACCGACGCCGAATCGATGCTGCTCGTCAATGACCACCAGGCTCAAGCGGGCGAAGACGACATCGTCCCCGAGCACGGCATGGGTGCCAAACAACACGGTGATGCGACCGCTCGCGAGACGAGCGAGAATCTCGGCGCGCTGGGAGGGCGGCGTCGACCCCGAGAGATGAGCCCAAGAGATGCCGGCGGCGTCCAGCATCGGCCCACACGAAACGGCATATTGTTGGGCCAAGACACTTGTGGGCGCCATGACGCACGCCTGGGTGCCGGTGTCGGCGCACGAGGCGAGCGCCATGCATGCGACGGCCGTCTTGCCCGTTCCAACATCGCCGAGCAACAGGCGGTTCATCACGTAGTCTGCCCGCGACATATCGGAGAGGATTTCATCGACCGCCTGCCGCTGCTCCGCCGTGAGGCCAAAGGGAAGCGTCGCCCTCATGGCCTCCACATAAGGCCCGACCACATGGCCGATGCCCTGAATCCCCAAGACGTTCACATCGTTTCGAAGCCTCAAGGCGAGCTGCAGGTAGATGAGCTCATCATAGGCAAGACGGCGCCTTGCGAGACCCACCTCCCCCATCAGCCGGGGGAAATGATAGGCGCGCAGCGCACGCGAGAGGCTCATAAGGCCCAGGCGTGAACGCAGGGCGGCGGGCATGGGGTCGCAATATGACCCGGCCAGTTCCAACGCGACCGAAGCCAATCGCCTCATCCACGCCTGAGAAATCCCCTCGCAGACGCGGTGCACGGGAAGGATGGCGCCCAGAGAGCGGTCGTCTTCGAGCTTTTCGTAGTGCGGGGAGGCCATCTGCTTAAACCCATACGCGAACTCGACCTTACCTATCAGCGCAATCCGGTCGCCCCGCGAGAACTCACGGGCGATCCAGGGTTGCTTGAAAAACGCGACCTTGAGCACGCCCGTATCGTCGACCACGAACACTTCGGTCACGGTCATGCCGCGCTTGGACGTGGGCCGTGAAGACACCTTGTCCACCGTGCCGACAATTGTCGCAACCTCACCAAGCGGGGCGGACTCGACGGTATATGCATGGGAGAAATCGAGATAGCGGAACGGCACATGAAGGAGGAGGTCCTCCACGCGCTCGATGCCGAGCCTGCGAAGGGCCTCCTCACGGGTGCCTGAAACATATTTGAGCCGAGAGATGTCCTCATGAAGAACGCAGCTGCCGCCCAAGCGCGCAGCAATGCGGGGCATAGCCAAATCGTCGGACATCGCGCATCGCTTATTCGATGGAGAAGATCACCGGGTAGAGCGGCTGCTCACCACGGTGAGCGTCGATCTCGAGATCGGGCTGCGCCTCCTCGATGGCGTCGATGATGTCCTGGAATGCATCGTCATCGAGTTCCTCGCCGGCAAGGATGGTCAGCGCGTCGCCCTCATCCTCATCCATCATGCGATTGATGCAATCGAGCGTGACCTGCTTGATGTCGGAGCCGACGATATCGATGGAGTCGCAGATGATGCCCATGACGTCGCCATCGTGGATGGGCGTGCCATCGGATGCCTGGCTGTCGCGCACGGCACGCGTGACCTCGCCGTCGCGGACCTCGGCCTTGGCCTCGGTCATGGCCTCGACGACATCCTCGACGGGCATGTCAGGCATAACGGCGAACAGCGCGGAGAAGGCCTGTGGGACGGTCTTCGTGGGCACGACGAAGACGCGCTTCTCCTCGCATGCGCTCGCCGCAGCCTCAGCCGCCATGCGGATGTTGCCGTTATTGGGAAGGATGATGACGGACTCGGCGTTGACCTGGCCGACCGCCTCGAGCAAATCGGCGGTCGAGGGGTTCATGGTCTGGCCGCCGGAGACGACGACATCGACTCCGAGCGACTTGAGGATGTCGGCCTCGCCGGAGCCAGCGGCAACGGCGACAAAGCCCAAGGGCTTGGCGGGCTCGGAGGCGGCATCTTGATCGGCGTGAATCTTGGCGGTGCGCTCAGCGACCTCGAGATCCATGTTGTGGATAAAGACCTCATACACCTGGCCGAACTGCAGCATGTGCTCGAGCACAAGGTTCGGTGTGTTGGAGTGCACGTGCACCTTGTAATCGGGATAGGCGCCGACGAGCAGCTCGCAATCGCCCATGGAGCCGAGGAACTTGAGGGCCTCGTCCTCATCGAAAGGCTTCTCCGCCTTGAAGAGGAACTCGTTGCAATAGCGGAACTCAGAGCCCTCCCAGTCGTCGTTGGCCTCGATCTTGACGCGATCGAGCGCACCCGCCTTGGCAGAACTTGCATCCGCGTCGAACGTAGCGGAGAAGTCCTCGATCTTCGACGTGCGACCAAGGGCTGCCGCGACGAAGTTCTCGAGGAAGATGGCGAAACCGAAGGCACCCGAGTCGACAACGCCGTTCTCCTTGAGGACGGGCAGGAGGTCGGGGGTGCGCGCCACGGACTGATACGCCTCTACGACCAGCGCGTCCAGCGTTTCCTCAACGGTGAGGCGCTTCTTCTCGCATTCGTCGGCCTTCGTGGAGACGTCGCGGAGCACGGTGAGAATCGTACCCTCGATGGGCTTGCGGACCGCCTGGAAGGCGACCTTGACGGCGCGGCGGAAGGCAGACGCGATGTCCGTGGAGGAAACCGGCTCGCCAGCGTCGCGGAGACCCTCGGCAACGCCGCGCAGGATCTGGGAGGTGATGACGCCGGAGTTGCCGCGCGCGCCCATGAGCGAACCGTGGGTGATGGCGCCGGCGATGGCATCCATATCGGCGTCGACGGAGAGGGCGGCGAGCTCCTTCACGACGGACTGGAGCGTGAGCGACATGTTGGTGCCCGTATCGCCATCGGGCACGGGGAACACGTTGAGCTTATTGATCTCCTCGGCCTTATCGGACACGGCCGCCACCGCGATGGGGAAGCAGGTGCGAATAGTCTTTGCAATCATCTGTTTTGGCACTTTCGTCTCGTGAATGCAGGTCTGTGCGAGCAAGCGCACCTTACAGGCGGGACTTCATCCCGTCGATGTGGATAGCGATCTTGAGCTGGGCCGGATCGATCTGGGCGATCTCGAAAAGGGTGAACGACACGGAGCTGGCGAGGTTCTCACTCACCGAGCGCATGTTGACGCCGGACTCGATGACCACGTGAAGGTCGACGGTGAGCCCGGTGTCTCCGGTGGTGACGAGCACGCCCTTGCGCAGGCGCTGGCCCGGCAACAGGCGGACGCTCTCCGCGCCCTGCAGCTGCTCGGCCATGCCAACCACACCATAACAAGACATGGCGGCGTAGCCGGCGATATCGGCGATGACCTCGTTCGAGACGTTGAGGGTCCCGGCGATCGGTTCAGTCATGGGATTCTCCTTCCGCACGCACTCCAAGAGAGGCGGTCTGAGCATTCATCAGCTTATATTACAACGTTGACCGTTTCACAGGAACTGAAACCAGACGGTTCACACGAGGAGTACCCACATCTTGAATGAAAATACGGTATGACCGTAAGCGGGCAGATCGCACCTTGCGCAAAACGACACTCTTTATATAATGGTGAGCCGTTGCGCCCCGCATCCCACGCCGCGGAGCGTTTTCTTGCTGCCCCATTGTGAAGATTTCCCACATAAGGCGGCACCTATGGTATAGTTCAATGCTGTTTGTTCACGCGGCTTTTCCTGTAGCCGCCTAAGAAGGGTCACTGACATGTCCAAAGTTTGCGAAATCTGCGGTAAGCACCCCGTTGCTGGTCGCTCCATCAGCCACTCCCACCGCGTCTCCAACCGTAAGTTCCGTCCGAACATCCAGCGCGTCTACGTTGTCGTCAACGGCGTGCGTCGCAAGATGAACGTGTGCACCAGCTGCCTCAAGGCCCAGAAGGTGGCTCGCTCCTAAGCACTTCCCTCTTTGGACAAACGTTTGCTTGCAAGCATCAGGCGCTTCGGGTATTTCCGGAGCGCCTTTTTGTTTTGAGTTTTGACTCGGGAGTTTTGACTCGGCGACTCAATCTATGGGCAACTCGATCTATGCGGCGACTCAAACTATCCGGCGACTCGGCCTATCCTGCACCCCACTCTTTGGACACAGCGGAATCAGCCGCGCCAAGCGCGGCATACGGTAATTAACGGTAAACCTAGTATCATTTATGAAGCGTTTCATCCAGCACAATTCTGTCACGCTCTCACCACAATTCAGGACTTTTGTAGCAGTTGAAGCGTTCCATTCGACCGTTTGCGGCTGATTTTCTACCATTCGCATGTATGAAACGTTTCACTTTGCTACAGTTCCATGTGTTGGGTAAACCCGCTTCTCGTAAAGGAGAGAGCAGAATGGCGAAGAAACCTACCGTTGCCGCCGCCCCCGAAGTCGTAGATTCCATCGAATCCCTTGAGGCCAAGCTCGAGCACATGCGCGAGGCCCAGGGGATTTTTGCTACCTACTCCCAGGAGCAGGTAGACAAGATCTTCTACGAGGCCGCGATGGCTGCCAACAAGGCCCGCATCCCCCTGGCAAAGATGGCCATCGAGGAGACCGGCCGCGGCGTGCTCGAGGACAAGGTCATCAAGAACCACTATGCCGCCGAGTACATCTACAACGCCTACAAGGACACCAAGACCTGCGGCGTCATCGAGCGTGACGATGCTTACGGCATCACCAAGATCGCCGAGCCCATCGGCATTGTGGGCGCCGTCATCCCGACGACCAACCCCACCTCCACCGCGATCTTCAAGTGTCTTATCTCTCTGAAGACGCGCAACGCCATCATCATCTCCCCGCATCCGGCGGCCGCCAAGTGCACCATCGCCGCCGCCAAGCTCGTCCTCGACGCAGCGGTCAAGGCCGGTGCGCCCGAGGGCATCATCGGCTGGGTCGACGTGCCCTCCATCGACCTCACCAACAAGGTCATGGCCGACGTCGACATCATCCTCGCCACCGGTGGCCCCGGCATGGTGAAGGCCGCGTACTCCTCCGGCAAGCCCGCCCTGGGCGTCGGTGCCGGCAACACCCCCGTCATCATCGACGACACGGCCGACATCAAGCTCTCCGTCAACTCCATCATCCACTCCAAGACCTTCGACAACGGCATGATCTGCGCCTCCGAGCAGTCCGTGACCGTTCTCGAGTCCGTCTACAAGGAGGTCAAGGACGAGTTCGCCCGCCGCGGCTGCTACTTCGTCAAGAAGGGTGCCGAGATGGAGGCCCTGCGTGCCGCCATGTTCAAGAACGGCGCGCTCGACCACCGCATCCCCGGCATGCCCGCCGCCAAGATTGCCGAGCTCGCAGGTATCGAGGTCCCCGCTAAGACCAAGATCCTGATTACCGAGGTCACCTCCGTCGACCTGGAGAAGGAGGAGTTCGCTCACGAGAAGCTCTCCCCCGTTCTCGCCATGTACAAGGCCAAGGACTTCCAGACCGCGGTCGATATGGCCGAGCACCTCGTGCTCGCCGGCGGCCCCGGCCACACTGCCTCCCTGTACGTGCACCCCGCCCAGGCCGAGAAGATCTCCCTGTTCGAGCACACCATGAAGGCCTGCCGCATCGTCATCAACACCCCGTCCTCCCAGGGCGGCATCGGTGACCTGTACAACTTCGGCATGAAGCCGTCCCTCACGCTGGGCTGCGGCTCCTGGGGTGGCAACTCCGTTTCCGAGAATGTTGGGGTGAAGCACTTGATCAACGTCAAGACCGTGGCCGAGCGCCGCGAGAACATGCTGTGGTTCCGCGCTCCCGAGAAGGTCTACTTCAAGAAGGGCTCCACTCCGGTCGCCCTCGACGAGCTCGGCACCGTTATGGGCAAGAAGCGCGCCTTCATCGTCACCGACCAGTTCCTCTTCAAGAACGGCAACACCCGCTCCATCGAGGCCAAGCTCGATGAGATGGGCATCGCCCACGACTGTTTCTACGACGTCGAGCCCGACCCGTCGCTGCAGTGCGCGCGCCGCGGCGCGGCTCAGATGGCTCTCTTCGAGCCCGATGTCATCATCGCCGTCGGCGGTGGCTCCGCCATGGACGCCGGCAAGATCATGTGGATGATGTACGAGCACCCGGAGTGCAACTTCGAGGACATGGCCATGGACTTCATGGACATCCGCAAGCGCATCTTCACCTTCCCCGAGATGGGCAAGAAGGCCTACTTCGTGGCCGTCCCCACCTCCTCCGGCACCGGCTCCGAGGTCACCCCGTTCGCCATCATCACGGACAAGGACACCGGCATCAAGTGGCCGCTCGCCGACTACGCGCTGCTGCCCAACATGGCCATCGTCGACGTCGACAACGCCATGACCGCCCCGAAGGGCCTGACCTCCGCCTCCGGCATCGACGTCATGACCCACGCCATCGAGTCCTACGTCTCCATCATGGCGTCCGACTACACCAAGGGCCTCTCCATGAAGGCCGCCAAGCTGGTCTTTGAGAACCTTCCGTCCTCCTATGAAAACGGTGCCGCCGACCCGCACGCCCGCGAGGAGATGCACAACGCCTCCTGCATGGCCGGTATGGCCTTCGCCAACGCCTTCCTGGGCCTCAACCACTCCATGGCCCACAAGCTCGGCGCCTTCCACCACCTGCCCCACGGCATCGCCAACGCCGTCATCCTGACCCGTGTCATGCGCTACAACGCCGCCGAGGCCCCGGTCAAGATGGGCACCTTCTCCCAGTACCCCTACCCCAACGCGCTCGCTGCGTATGCCGAGATGGCTCGCTACTGCGGCGTCGAGGGCAAGGACGACGCGGAGGTCTTCGAGAACTTCTGCGCCAAGCTCGAGGAGCTCAAGACCACCATCGGCATCAAGGAGACCATCGCCGACTACGGCGTCGACGAGGCCTACTTCCTCGAGACCCTCGACGAGATGGTCGAGCAGGCCTTCAACGACCAGTGCACCGGCGCCAACCCGCGCTACCCGCTCATGAGCGAAATCAAGGAGCTCTACCTCGACGCCTACTACGGCCGCGAGGCTCAGGACTACGCCGTCCTGTAAGCGCTTCCATTTCCCGTCCGAATCGCGCCGCTCGCCCATTTGCGTCGCGGCGGCGCGATCGGACGCCCTACGATGGTGCAAGACCCATTGAGAAAGGACGGTAGCACCATGCTTCTTCCCGATACCAAGACCGTGCTGGTTGAGCACTCCAACAAGAAGGTCTACGACCTCGGCGACAAGATCGCCAAGGTGTTCAACGCCAACAAGCCCGCCTCCGACGTCTTCAACGAGGCCCTGAACCTCGCCCGCGTCGCCGAGTCCGGCATCCGCACCCCCAAGCCTATCGAGGTTTCCGCCGTCGAGGGCGAAGGCTGGGCCCTGCTCACCGAGAAGGTCCCGGGTGTGACCCTCGCCGAGAAGATGGCCTCCGAGCCCTCCAAATTCTACGAGTACCTGGAGCAGTTCGTCGACCTCCAGGTCGAGATCCACGGCAACCGTTCCCCGCTGCTCAACCGTCAGCGCGACAAGTATGCCCGCATGATCAACGACCTCCCGCACATCAACGCCACCACGCGCTACAACCTCATGGAGCGCCTCGACGGCATGAAGAAGGAGTTCCAGATCTGCCACGGCGACTTCAACCCGTCCAACGTGATCGTCGCCGACGATGGCCAGCTGTACGTGTGCGACTGGGCCCATGCCACCCAGGGCTCCCCTGCCGCTGACGCCGCGATGACCTATCTGCTGTTCGCGCTCAACGACAAGCAGCAGGCCGACGCCTACCTCGAGCTGTATTGCGACCGCGCCGACATCCCGATGCAGGTCGTCCGTCAGTGGATGTCCATCGTCGCAGCGGCCGAGCTCTCCCGCAAGCGCACCGACGTCAACGACGAGTTCCTCATGAGCTGGATCGACGTCGTGGACTACATGGGCTAATCGCCAACATCAACCCATTCGCCGCATGAGCGGCGTATCGATTAGAGAAGGTCGTCCACACGGGCGGCCTTCTCGCGTTTAGCGCACGAGCCAGGCGAACGCGCAGCCCTCATGCACCTCGAAAGTGGCGCGATCGCCCACGATGACATTGGAGATGCCGAGGTCGCCCAGAAGCGGCACGACCTTATGGTCGAGCTCCCATTGCATCCCCCGCTCCGAGACCTCAGCCTGGGGGCTGAGAGGGACAAAGGAGAATGTCGCCCCGTCACAGACGTCGATTTCCCAAAGCGCCGGGGCGTGCAGGATGCGACCTGTGCCCTCATCCTCGACGAGGATGACATCGGAAGTCGTCCATGAGGCGAGGCGACCCATCACGGCGAGCGCATGATCGGGGCGGCCGCCGGTCATACATGCGCACGCCAGAGGGGCATCCGGCCAGAGCGACGCGATGGCGCAAAGAGCGAGGCCGAGGTCGGTATCGTCTTTTTCAGGCTCATACCGCAACACGGATCCGATGCGCCGCACGTCCCCGCGCTCGCATGCGCGCACGGCACCCAACGCCCGCACGCCGATGGAATCAGCATCCCCACAGAACAAATCGCAATACAGCCCCGCGGCAAGCACGGCATCGAGCCCATGGTCGACCGCCACGACCGCGACCGTGCCGGCGGCCAGGCGCCGCAGCACCTCGGCGCTCACAGTGCACGGAGACCCACCCACCACGAGAACGGGCGAATCTGGGAAATTTGCAAGAATATCATTATGTAGCGCCATGGTGCGCGCCTCCGTCCCGTTGCGACAGCCCACCGAAAGGAGGTTCCGCAAAGAATGACCCATCAGTGGTAAAGTGATTACCAGCGGTATGTCAAGCAAGAATTACCTTGTTTCACCCAGGGGTCGAATCATACCGATAACCGTATTCTTGTCCATTTTATGATGAACACATGATACGGTATTTCTCGTCACCGGTTCCACATGCGCGCAGGCGAGTGGAACAAACGCAGTCTCTCTGCGTTCCTGTCCGTCGATGTACGCATGCCGAGCCCGAGACGTTTTCGTTGGTCTATGGCACAACGCCATACATACGATCGGAAGGTTGAGATGGCTGTAACATCGAAGACCATCACATCCAAAGCAGGCGTGCCCGTGCGCGCCACAGTAAGGCGCACTCACGACGCACAGCCCAACCTCATGCTCACGAGAGATGACATCCATCTCTTCGCAAATGGCATGTGGCAACGTGCATGGGAAAAGATGGGCGCCCACAAAGATACGCAGGACGGTCACGATGGCTGGCTCTTCCGTGTCTGGGCCCCGAGCGTCCTCAGCGTCCACGTCGTCGGCGATTTCAACGACTGGGACCCCAAGTCGACCCCGCTATCACGCGCAGGCGAAAGCGACATGTGGGAAGGCTTCGTGCCTGGGCTCTCCCAGGGCGAACTCTATAAATATGTCATCGAAACCGACGCGGGCGAGCTGCTGTGGAAGGCAGACCCCTTCGGCTTCTATGCCGAGACCTGCCCCGGCACCGCCTCCAAACTGTGGGACATCTCCGGATACACCTGGAAAGACGCCACGTGGCTTCGCCGCCGCTCCGAGCGCGACATCATGAAGAGCCCCCTCAATATCTACGAGGTGCATCTGGGCTCCTGGAAGCGCCATGGCACCGAGCCGCAGGGCGAGCCGCGCGAAGACGGCACCTGGCCCGGCCCCGGCGACCCCTTCCCCGCCCAACGCGGAACCTACTATACGTATGACGACCTCTCCGACGAGCTCGTCGCATACGTCAAGCAGATGGGCTATACGCACATCGAGGTCATGCCCCTCATGGAGCATCCATTCGACGGCTCCTGGGGATACCAGGCAACGGGCTATTTCTCCGCCACTTCGCGCTACGGCACCCCGCAGCAGCTCATGCACTTCGTCGATAGTTGCCACAAGGCGGGCATCGGCGTCATCCTCGATTGGGTGCCGGGCGGCTTCTGCGCCAACGCGGAGGGCCTCGCCACATTCAACGGCCACATGCTGTTCGAGCGCGAGATTCACCCCAACTGGGGCACGCACAAGTTTGACTTCGGCCGCCCCGAGGTCCGCAGCTTCCTCGTCTCAAACGTCCTGTTCTGGATCGAGCAGTTCCACGTCGACGGCATTCGCATGGACGGCGTCTCGAGCATGCTCTACCTCAACTTCGGCGTAGACAACCCCGCCGACAAGAAGTTCAACAAGTACGGCACCGAGGAAGACCTCGACGCATCGGCGTTCATCCGTCAGGTCAACTGCGCCGTTGGGAAGGAATTCCCCGACGTCATGATGATCGCCGAGGAGTCCACGGCATGGCCCCTGGTCACCTACCCTGCGGAGGACGGCGGCCTGGGTTTCCACCTCAAGTGGGACATGGGCTGGATGAACGACACCCTCCACTACATGCAGTGCGACTTCCCCTGGAGGCCCGGCAACCACAGCCTGCTCACATTCTCGATCATGTACGCGTTCTCCGAGAACTTCGTATTGCCGCTCAGCCACGACGAAGTGGTCAACGGCAAGTGCTCGCTCATCGGGCGCATGCCCGGCGACGACTGGCGTCGCTTTGCCGGCCTGCGCACGCTCGCGTTCTACCAGATGATGCACCCAGGCGCCAAGCTCTCCTTCATGGGCGACGAGATCGGCCAGCAAATCGAATGGCGTTATTACGAGTCGATCGAGTGGTTCCTCGCTCAGGATTTCGACGCCACGCACGGCGCCCAACAGCGCTTCATCGAGGCGCTCAACCATCTCTACACCGCCCAGCGCGCATTGTGGCAAAACGCCTACTCCGAGCAGGGGTTCGAATGGATCGACGCAGACAACAGCAAGCAGTCGATCATCAGCTTCGTCCGTCACGGCGACAAGCCCACAGACGACCTGCTCGTGCTGATCAACTTCGACCCCGCCTCCTACGAGTCCTATCGCGTGGGCGTTCCGCGCGAGGGCGACTGGGAGCTCGTCTTCACTAGCGACGACGTAGCGTTCGGTGGATCCGGATACCCCAAGGTCGAGATGGCCTCCTCCAAGCCTGAAGCTTGGAACGGCCGCGAGAACTCGATCGAGATCGCGGTTCCGGGACTCGCGGGCCTTGTGTATCGCCGTCGCCGCGCATCTTCCTATAAGCCGCCAAAGCCCGCCAGGGTGAGCGCTTCCAAGGCGAAACCCAAGGCCAAGGCCAAGCCGGCAAAGGCCGAGGAAACCCCCGCCAAGGCGGCACCGGCCAAGGCGAAGCGCGCTTCGACCTCAGCAACCACCAAGACATCACGTGCGAAGAAGGCATAAGGCAGTTCGACACTTCGCATATATGATGACATCTGGGCCAGCGCCGGGCCGACCGCGGCACAGATGACCATTCCCAACCCGGCCTTTTGAAAGGACATCATGGAGAGGATCTACGAGAACAAAGAGCAGTTCACTGAGCAGTATCGCCAGCATGTACGTGCTCTTTCCGGCAAGGAGTTCGAGGACACCAGCGACATCGATCGCTTCACCGCGCTTGCGAACATGATCGCAGGCGACGCGCGCGTCATAGCCGCCCAGACCGACGAGCGCAATCGCGAAGAGGGCAAGAAGCGCGTCTACTACTTCTCGATCGAATTCCTCATCGGGCGTCTCCTCGATAACTACCTGCTCAACCTTGGCATTCGCGACCTCGTTGCCGACGCCATCGCCGACATGGGCGGGAACCTCGACGAGATCGAGCGCCAGGAGGCCGATCCAGCGCTGGGAAACGGCGGTCTCGGTCGCCTCGCAGCCTGCTTCCTGGACTCCATGGCGCACGAGGGCATCGCCGGCTACGGCAACGGCATGCGCTACCGCTACGGCCTGTTCAAGCAGGAGATTGTCGACGGCCGTCAGGTCGAGGTCGCCGATGAATGGCTCTCCAAGGGGTACCCCTGGGAGGTGAAGCGCCCCGACAAGGCGGTGCGCATCGGCTTTGGCGGCCACGTCGTCAGCCGTCAGGAGGGCGACCGCACGTTGTTCTCCGTCGAGGGCACCCAGGACGTCCTCGCCGTACCCTACGACATCCCAATCGTCGGATACGGCGGAAAGACCGTCAACAAGCTGCGCTGCTGGAGCGCCGAGCCCATCGACGAGCACTTCGACCTCGAGGCCTTCAACGCCGGTGACTACACCGGAGCCGACCGCGACCGCGCCAACGCCGAGGCGATTTCCGCCATCCTCTACCCCAACGACGCGGGTGAGCACGGCCGCCTGCTGCGCCTCAAGCAGGAGTACCTCTTCGTCGCCGCGGGCGTTCGCACCCTGCTCGACACCTTCGAGCGCGAGCACGGCAAGGCGTGGAGTGACCTGCCCAAGTACGTCGCCATCCACACCAACGATACCCATCCGGCCATGTGCGGCCCCGAGCTCATGCGCATCCTCATGGATGAGGAAGGCCTGACGTGGGACGAGGCATGGGAGATTGTGACCAACACGGTTTCCTACACCAACCACACCATCCTGCCGGAGGCACTCGAGAAGTGGCCTATCTCCACCTTCTCTGCTCTGCTGCCACGCGTGTACCAGATCATCGACGAGATCAACCGCCGCTGGCGCGAGGGCTTCGACATGACCCAGCCCGCCAGCGCCGAGCAGCTGCGCGCCACCGCCGTCCTGTGGGATGGCGAGGTCCGCATGGCCAACCTCTCCGTGATCTGCAGCCACTCCGTCAACGGCGTAGCCAAGATTCACTCCGACATCCTCAAGGCGAGCACGCTCAAGGACTTCGCGACGCTCAAGCCCGAGATGTTCAACAACAAGACCAACGGCATCAGCCACCGCCGTTTCTTCGCGGAGGCCAACCCCACCTATGCCAAGCTCGTCACCGAGGCTATCGGCGACGGCTGGCTCGATGACGCCAGCGAGCTCGAGAAGCTCACCGCCTTTGAGGACGACGCGTCCTTCCTCGAGCGCGTCGGCGCCTCCAAGCTCGCCAACAAGCAGCGCCTCGCCGACTACGTCAAGCGCGAGTGCGGCATGGTCATCGACCCGAACACGGTCTTCGATGTCCAGGTGAAGCGTTTCCACGCCTACAAGCGCCAGCTGCTGAACATCATGAAGGTCATGGACCTCTACAACCGTCGCCTCGCCGACCCGAACTTCCATGTCCAGCCCACGACGTTCATCTTCTCCGGCAAGGCGGCGTCGAGCTACACCTTCGCCAAGGAGGTCATCCGCCTCATCAACGGCGTCGCGGACGTCATCAACAACGACCCGCGCGTCAACGACATCATGAAGGTCTGCTTCATCCCCAACTTCCGCGTGTCCAACGCCCAGCTCATCTACCCGGCTGCCGAGATCTCCGAGCAGATCTCCACGGCGGGCAAGGAGGCCTCGGGTACGTCCAACATGAAGCTCATGATGAACGGCGCCCTCACGCTCGGCACCATGGACGGCGCCAACATCGAGATCGTCGATCTTGCCGGCCGTGAGAACGAGGCCATCTTCGGCCTCACCACCCCCGAGGTCGACGCCCTGCGCGCCAGCGGCCAGTACTTCGCCTGGGACATCGTCAACTCCGATCGTCCTCGACTCGGCCGCATCATCGACCAGCTGCTCGACGGCACCTTCGCGGGCCTGTCCGGCAACTTCGAGAGCATCCATCACGAGCTCATGTTCAACAACGACTACGACCTGGTGCTCAAGGACTTCCACTCCTATGTGGACGCCTGGGAGGCCCTCACGCGCACCTACCCCAACGCCGAGGACTGGAACCGCCGCGCGCTGCACAACACCGCAATGTCCGGCTGGTTCTCTTCCGACCGCACTATCCGCGAATACCGCGATGAGATCTGGTGCGCTTAAAGGAGGTGCCCAACGTCGGAGCACGACCGACGTAAAGGTAAGGCAGCGGTGACGATGCACGGGGGCACCGTCACCGGCAACGAGTTTCCCGGATGTAAGCAACTGCAGGTAACCAATCGATCATTAGGGAGAGATTGATGGCAAGCAAAGAATGCATCGCGATGCTCCTCGCGGGAGGTCAGGGCAGCAGGTTGATGGCTCTCACCTCCAAAATCGCCAAGCCGGCCGTCAGCTTCGGCGGCAAGTTCCGCATCATCGACTTCTCATTGTCGAACTGCGCGAACTCTGGCATCGACACCGTCGGTGTCCTGACGCAGTACCGCCCCTACCAGCTCCATGAATATGTCGGCTCCGGCCGCGCATGGGATCTGGCCGAACACGGCAGCGGCGTCTCCATCCTGCCGCCGTACGCCACCCAGGAGGGCGGCGCATGGTACGCGGGCACCGCGGACGCCATCACGCAGAACCTCGACTACATCAAGAGCCACGACCCGAAGTACGTCCTCATTCTGTCGGGCGACCACCTCTACCGCATGGACTACCGCAAGATGCTCGAGAGCCACATTGAGCACGGCGCCGACCTGACGGTCTCGGTCATGCCCGTACCGTGGGAAGAGGCGAGCCGCTTTGGCATCATCACTGCCAACCCCAACGACGGCCGCATCGAGAAGTTCACCGAGAAGCCCGAGGTCCCCGATTCGAACCTCGCATCCATGGGCATCTACATCTTCTCGACCGACATCCTGGTGAAGGCCCTCGAGGAGGACGCTGTCGATCAGCGCTCCAGCCACGACTTCGGCAACGACATCATCCCCAAGCTGCTGGCTGAGGGCAAGCACCTGTTCACCTACGAGTTCCATGGCTTCTGGAAGGACGTCGGCACGATCGCCAGCTTCCATGAGACCTCGATGGACCTGCTCGGCGACAACCCCGAGTTCGACCTGTTCGACAAGTCTTTCCCGGTGATGAGCAACGACTCCACCCGTCCCCCGCACTTCATCGGGCCCGACGGACGCGTCGACGACTGCCTCGTCTCCAACGGATGCCGCGTGTACGGCACCGCTCGTCACTCCATCCTGTCCACCGACTGCATCGTTGGCGAGCGCGCCATCGTCGAGGACTCCGTGCTTCTCCCCGGCGCCGTCGTCAAGGACGGGGCCCATGTCGTCCGCGCCATTCTCGGTGAGAACGCCGTGGTCGAGGAGGGCGTCAAGCTCGGTAGCGTAGATACGACTAAGGACACCGCCGTCGTTGGAAACGACGTCGTCATCGGAAGGGGGGAATGATCCGATGATCAACCGTAAGGCCATCGGCTACATCACTGCCAACTACACGAGCAAGGAGCACAGCGCTCTGCTCGAGAGCCGTCCGCTCGCTTCCATCCCGTTCATGGGCCGTTATCGCCTCATCGACTTCCCGCTTTCCAACATGATGAACGCGGGCATCCGCACGGTGGGTGTGGTCCTGCCGGGCAACTACCGCAGCCTCGTCGACCACCTCGGTTCGGGCCGCGAGTGGGAGCTCGATCGCAAGAAGGGCGGCCTGTTCCTGCTCCAGGGCAGCGCATACGGCACCGCCAAGAAGGGCATCCGCTTCCTGCTGCGCGACATCAACACCAACAAGATGCTGTTCCAGCGCGCAAGCGAGCCCTATGTCGTCATGAGCGCGACCAACATCGTGTTCAACATGAACCTCTCCGACGTCATCGACGCCCACGAGCGCAGCGGCTCCGGCGTGACGATGATCTACAAGAAGGCCGATCGCCAGCTCGAAGACGTGACCAAGCTCGACATCGACGGCAATGGCCGCGTCACCAACCTCGGCTCCGGCTGCGCCTACGGCGATAACGAGTTCCTCGACTGCTTCATCATCAACCGCGACCTACTGCTGCAGATCTGTGAGGAATACGAGACCCTCGACTACCTCGACCTGTTCGACGCCATCCGCCCCGACTTCGGGCGCATCGACGTGTGCACCTATGAGTTCAAGGGCCTTGCCGTCGGCATGTTCAGCGAGGAGACCTACTACCGCCGCAGCATGGAGATGCTCAACCCCGACGTCATGCACCAGCTCTTCACCCACAGCCGTCCGGTCATGACGAAGGCGCACGACACGCCGCCCACGAAGTACAGCGCCGGTTCCAACGCCACGAACTCCTTCATCTCCGCCGGCTGCCGCATCGACGGCACGGTCCGCGGGTCCACCCTCTCCCGCGATGTCGTCGTCGAGAGCGGCGCCTACGTGGCGAACTCCATCATCATGCAGGGGTGCACCATCAAGCGCGGAGCTCGCGTCGAGAACGCGATTGTCGACAAGAACAACATCGTCGAGGCCGGCACGGTCCTCACCGGCACGCCCGACAACGTTCTCGTGGTGCCGAAGGTTTCCCTCGCGAATTAACGACCCCGCTATGCACAGCGCGCTGTTGAGAAAATAGCGTTACCATGGATACGCCGCCTGAGGACATGCCCCGGGCGGCGTATCCGCACAGACGCCCCGCTGCGGGAGCGCCTGCATGCCAGAGAGATAGGTGACTCAATGCCAGATACCACCCAAAACAAACTGCACGTGGCCTTTGCCAGCGCCGAGGCGGCACCCTTTGTCAAGACCGGCGGCCTGGGCGACGTCGCGGGTTCCCTGCCGCAAGCCCTCAAGGCGGCCGGCGTCGAAGTCGTCGTGTTCGTCCCGAAATACGACACCATCGCGCAGGAGTACAAGGACCGCATGGAGCACCTGTGCGACTTCTACGTCCCGCTCGGCTGGCGCAACGAGTACTGCGGCCTCGAGCGCCTCAACCACAACGGCGTGGAGTACCTCTTCGTCGACAACGAGCGGTATTTCAGCCGCGGGTATCCGTATGGCTTCTTTGACGACGGCGAGCGCTTCGCGTACTTCTCCAAGGCGATCGTCGAGGCGCTGCAGTACCTCCCCTACGCGCTCGACAACTTCACCTGCGACGTCTTGCACTGCAACGACTGGCACACCGCCATGGCACCCGTCTTCTTGCGCGAGTTTTATCAGGCAATGCCCCTGTACCAGAACGTGAAGACGGTCTTCTCCATCCACAACATCGCCTTCCAGGGCCAGTACAGCGCCAAGGTGCTCAACGACATCCTCGGCCTCGCACATATCCCTGCGGCGGCGTTCCAACTCACGTGCGGCCCCGATGCGGTGAACTACATGCAGGGCGCCCTCAACTACACCGACTCCATCACCACGGTCTCCCCCACCTATGCCGAGGAGATCAAGACGGCCGAGTTTGGCGAGAACCTCGACGGCATCCTGCGCCGCCGCGCGCCGATTCTGCAGGGCATCGTCAATGGCATCGATACTGCCGGCTTCGACCCCGCCACCGACCCGCGCATCGCGGCCAACTACACCGTCGAGGATCGTACCGGCAAGGCCGAGTGCAAGGCCCGCCTGCAGGAGGAGCTTGGCCTTGAGGTCCGCAACGACCGCCCGCTCATGGTCATGGTGACCCGCCTCACCCGCCAGAAGGGCATGGACCTCGTGACCTACGCGCTCGACCGCATCCTCTCTGGCGGCGTCCAGGTCGCCGTCCTGGGCACCGGCGACCCCGAGTACGAAAACGCCCTGCGCTACTTCGAGGGCAAGTACCCCGGCACCTGCGCGGCCCGCATCCAGTTCGACCCCGCTCTGTCCCAGCGCATGTACGCCGGCGCCGACCTGTTCCTCATGCCATCCCTCTTCGAGCCCTGCGGCCTGTCCCAGATGATCGCCATGCGCTACGGCACGCTCCCCATCGTGCGCGAGACCGGCGGACTCAAGGACACCGTCATCCCCTACAACCAGTTCACCGGCGAGGGCACGGGCTTCTCGTTCACCCACTTCAACGGTGACGAGATGGGCGATGCTGTCTTCCGCGCCGCGCGTCTGTTCTGGGATGATCGCGAGGCCTTTAACGGCCTGGTTGAGAACGCCATGAAGGCAGATTTCAGCTGGAAGCGCTCGGCCGACGCCTACCTCGCCCTCTATCACAACCTGCACCCCGAGATCCCGATGCCGCAACCCGAGGTCGAAGAGGAGCCCGCTCCCACCGTCGCCGAAGCCACGGCAGACGAGCCCTCCGCTCCGGCAGACGAAGCCACCAGCAGCGTGCCGGCCGCCGATGAAGGTGCAGCCGCCAAGGAGGACGCACCTGAGCAGGAAGATCCCAAGCCGGCCAAGAAGGCGGCCCCGAAGAAGCCCGCTGCCAAGACTGCCAAGACCACCAAGGCAAGCAAGGCGACCACAGCCAAGGCTGCAAGCGACGCCGAGCCGAAGAAGCCCGCTGCCAAGAAGGCCACGGCCAAGACGGCGGCCGAGGAGCCGAAGGACAACAAGCCCGCAGCCGACGCCGAGCCGAAGGAGCCCGCAACCAAGAAGACGACTGCCAAGAAGACCACGACCCCGAAGGCGGCAGCCACCAAGAAGGCCGCTGCGAAAGCCGAGGCAGCAGCCGTTGATGACGCCAAGGCGCCCGAGGCCGTCGTAGCCGAAAAGCCCGTGGCGAAGAAGCCGGCTGCCAAGAAGGCAGCCGCTAAGAAGGCGCCCGCGGCTGCAGAAAAGGCTGCCGCCGCGGAGGAACCCGCCGCAAAGAAGACGGCTTCTAAGACCGCAAAGCCCGCCGCCAAGACGACCCCCAAGACCGCCGCCAAGAAGGTCGAGCAGGATACGGCTACCCCCGCACCCAAGCCGGCTGCCGCCCAGACCACCCCGGCCAAGAAGACTGCGAAGCCCGCTCAGGTCGCTCTTGACCTCGACGCCGTCATCCCCACCGTCGAGCCCAAGGCCAACGCCGCCGCCTCTCCCGAGCCCTACGTCCCGGCTCACGCGAAGCCTAAGGCCACGCCTGCAACCAAGGTCGTTCCCAAGGTGACCCGCAAGGGTAAGCGCAAATAGGGCACGCGTTGCCACCCGGCGCAGTCAATGAGCCATCCAAGGGCCGAGGACAAGCTCCTCGGCCCTTTTTCGTGGCCCGCACGTCTCATCTCAAAGCAAGTGCACCTGAGCACCCGCTCCCCTTTCTACCGCCCGTTTACCTGTAATGACCCTCCCTGCCCTTGTATAATGGATAAGCTTGTCCGTTTCGACCCCTATTGGTTACGCTATGAACCTCATTCACAACTCTCGCCGCCCCGAATTCCGCGTGCCGTACGGCGCGGTCGTCGTGGGCACCACCGTCCATCTGTCCCTTCGCGTCGAAGACGCCGATGCGAGCTTCCTTACAGGCGAGGTGCGCACCTGGATCGACGATCGCGGCGAAGGTCTCATCCCCATGGAGCTCGGCGAGAACAACACCCTCATCGCCGACATCCCCTGCCCCGAGACGTGCATCCTGTGGTACAGCTTCCGCGTCACCTGCACCGATGGGTCGCAGATCTTAGTCGGCGCGCGCGATGGGGCAACCGGTGGCGAGGGAGTCATGTACACCGATCGCCAAGATGTGCCCTCATTCCAAATCACGGTGTATCGCCATCGCGACATCAGGCCCTCGTGGTACGAGCGCGGCATCGTGTACCAGATCTTCCCCGACCGGTATCGCCGCGACGAAAAGTGGCTGGAACGTGCGCAGGCCGTCGTCGACGAGCCGCGCCGCGGGCCGGGCAAGCACCTCGTCATGGACTGGGCCAAACCGCCCGTGTACGATCGCAACGAGGATATGTCCATTCGCAGCTGGGACTTTTACGGAGGCTCGCTCGAGGGCATCCGCGAAGACCTCCCACGCCTGAAAAGCATGGGCGTCACCGCCATCTATCTCAACCCCATCTTCGAGGCCCTGAGCAACCACCGCTACGACACCGGCGACTACCTGCGCATCGACCCGATGCTCGGCACCGAGGATGATTTCCGGCGGCTGGCCAAAGACGCCAAGCAGCTCGGCATCTCCATCATTCTCGACGGCGTCTTCAACCATACGGGCGACGACTCCCGCTACTTCAATCGTTTTGGCAACTACCCGGACGTCGGCGCTTGGCAAGATGAAGACTCCCCCTGGCACGACGCATACTGCTGGCACGAGGACGGCACCTACGACTCGTGGTGGGGCATCGAGAACATGCCCGCCCTGAACGAGGCCTCGCCGCGCGTGCGCGAGCTGCTGCTGGGAGAGAACGGCGTCGTGCGCACCTGGCTGCGCGCCGGCGCCCGCGGATGGCGCCTCGACGTCGCCGACGAGCTCACCGACGGCCTCATCGAGGAAATCAAGTCCGCCGTGCTCGAAGAATGCCCCGACGGCTTGCTGCTGGGCGAGGTCTGGGAAGACGCTTCGAACAAGCTGGCCTATGGCAAGCTGCGCCGCTACCTGCTTGGCGACGAGCTCGACTCGGCCATGAACTATCCGCTGCGCGACGCGATCCTCGGCTTTTTGGTCTACGGGGAAGACGCGTACCGCTGCGCCGAGCGCATCGAGACCCTGCGCGAGAACTATCCGCCCGAGGCGCTCGCCTGCTGCCTCAACCTGCTCGGAAGCCACGACAAACCCCGCATCGCCTCTGTGCTGGGCGGCGGTCCAGACGAGTCTCAGCTACCCGAGGAGGAGCGCGGGCGCTTCCGCTTGGACGAGAACTCGATGGGGCTCGCCAAGGTTCGTTTCTGGCTCGCCACGCTCATGCAGATGACCTTCCCGGGCGTCCCCTCCATCTACTACGGTGACGAGTTCGCGCTCGAAGGCCTCTCCGACCCGGGCAATCGCCGCACCCTACCCACCCCCGACGAGGTGCGCGATCGCGACATGCTCAACATGGTCCGCAACACGGCCATGCTTCGCCGCGCCCTGCCCTTCCTCATCGACGGCACGCTTGAGGCGTTCGCTTGCAACGAAGACGTCTTGTGCATCCGCCGTCGCGGGGCCGACGGCCAGGTCGCGAGCATTCTCATCAACCGCAGCCTCTCCAACACGCGCTCCGTGCGCATCCCCATCGACGGTGATTTTGGCATCGACGTCATTTCCGGTGCCGACCTCGAGCGCGGCATGGACGGCTGCGCCGAGGTGCGTCTGTGGCCACTGGGGTCCTCCCTAGTCTATTCGGCCCGCGGGCAGCGACTGCAAAAGCCCCTCGCCCCGGGTGCAGGCGTCATCGCGCACATCACCTCCATTCCCAACACGGCACGGCCGGGCACCCTCGGAACACCTGCGCGCCGCTTCATCGACCACCTCGCCGCCATGGGGCTTCGCTACTGGCAGGTCCTGCCGGTCAACCCGACCGACTCCTTCGGCTCCCCCTACGCGGGCCCGTCCGCCTTCGCCGGAAACCCCGCCTTGCTCGAGGAGACACCCGCCGAGCTCAAGCATCAGTTCGAGCACTTTAAGGCCACGGGCGGGTTCACCAGCCCCGAGTTCTTCGCGTTCGCCCGAGAGAACGAGAGCTGGCTTGACCCCTATTGCGCGTTCATGGCCGTAAAAGACGCGATGAACGGCACGTCACGCCACAGCTGGCCGGAGGAACTCCGCCGCTATCACGTGGATGTCTTCGCCGACGCCCGTTTCTCGGACCGCGCCCGCTACCATGCCTTCGTACAGTTCCGCTTTGAACGTGAGTGGACGGAGATGCTCTCCTACGCACACGAGCACGGTATCGAGATCATCGGCGACATCCCGATGTACGTCTCTGACGACTCTGCCGACGCATGGAGCGAACCCGAGATGTTCTGCCTCGGCAAGGACGGCATGCCTTACGAGATCGCCGGCGTGCCGCCCGACCGCTTCTCAGCGACCGGCCAGGTTTGGGGCAACCCGACCTATCGCTGGGACCAGATGCGCGAAGACGGGTACGTATGGTGGCTCGCCCGCCTGCGCCGCTCCTTCAAGCTGTATGATCGCGTGCGACTCGACCACTTCCTGGGATTCCACAACTACTTCGCCATCCCCGCGGGCGGCACCGGCGCCGACGGCGTGTGGATGCCGGGCCCGGGCATCGAGCTGTTCCAAAAGGCATACGAGGAATTCGGTCCGCTGCCGCTTATCGCTGAGGACCTGGGGCTCCTGACGCCTGGCGTTCGCGCGATGCTTGCGAGCTGCGGCTTCCCGGGCATGGATGTCATCGAATTCGCCGATTACGACGTTCGCGACCAGATCCGCCCGCACAAGGAGAAGGTGCTCTACACCTCGACGCACGATACATCGACCCTCATGGGCTTCTGCCAGCGATCGTTCTGCGCGGATGGCGACGAGCAGGGGGCGCGCTACCTTTCGGGCGAGATCTTGCGCCATGCACTCGAGTGCTCGGCCGACGTCGTGATGGCACAGCTCCAGGACCTGCTGCGCCTTGGAGATAACGCACGCATGAACAAGCCTGGCATCGCCGAGGGCAACTGGGCGTGGCAGGCCGATGAGACGCTCATGGTGGAGTACGAGCGCGCGATTGCCGGCGTGATCGCCGAGTCGGGGCGCCATTCCGTCGATTCCGCCACATCGGCATAAACCCGCCACATCACCACGGTCGCTTTTGGGTACAGTAACCCATAGAGAACAATGACGCACCTGGGGCGTCGGGCCATACGGTCCGACGCCCCCTCCATGAGAGAAAGGCACGACGACATGGCACATTACGATTATCGCTGCGGCTCATGCGGCTCGGTGTTCGAAGTCGAGCACGGCATGGCGGAGCATCCCGACATCACGTGCCCGAGCTGCGGCGGCGAGGCCTCGAAGGTCTTCAGCGCGAGCGGGATTAAGTTCGAGGGTTCGGGCTTCTACAACACCGACCAGCGCGGCGGCTCCTGCACGAGCGCGACCAACGGCAGCTGCAGCTGCTGCCCCAACGCGTAGGCGCGTCCAATCCGGGGACGGGTGCAGGATTACACATAGTTCATGACAAAACGGGGTGGCGGCGAGACTTGTATCTCGCCGCCACCCCGTTTTTACGCAAATGTGTAATCCTGCACCCGTCCCCGGATTGGACGTCCGGATTAGACGCGCACGAAGCGGGCGCAGAAGTGCCCATCGAAGGCGCCGAGCGCCGGAAGGCTCTGGAAGGTCCCGATCGGGATCTCATGTGCGGCGACATCCTTTGCCGCAGAGTCATATGCAGGCCCCGCGCTCGCGAGCGCATCAGATACAGGCAGCAGCGCAAAGCCCTTCCCTTCCGGCGAAGCCAAAAACGCAGTAACCACGGAGCTGTTTTCCGCTCTCAGCACCGAGCAGGTGGCGTAGACGAGCTCGCCGTGAGACGCCACCCTACGCGCGGCAGCGCGCAGCAGCGACAGCTGCAAGGCGGGCAAGTCGCGATCACACTCCTGCGGCTTAAGGCGCCAGGGAATCTCGCCGTGGCGCCGCATGGTGCCCGTACCCGAACAGGGAGCGTCCACGAACACGGTATCAAACAGGGCGCAGCGCCCCTCCTGGGCGTCGTACCTTGCCAGACAGGTATCCAAATCCGTGGCGTCACCCGCAGCAGTGAGAACCTCGCCGAGCCCAGAGCGCTCAATGCGCTGGGCATTCGCCTGGCACTTGCCCTCGTAGAGATCGACCGCGACATGCGTATGATGCAAATCTCGACGGTTGGCATGAGCCATCATCATGAACGTCTTGGTGCCGCGCCCGGCGCCGATCTCCAAGCAGGAACCCTCTCGAGTCGCTGCGGCGGCGATCAACTGCGCATGGTAATCCGATGCGGCGGCATCAGCCCGTGCAAAGGAATCGGCCTGGACCAGGGACCCTACGCGTTCGACGGCATATGCGCCGGGCAACGCGAGGGGCAAAGCACCATCGGCGTCAAGAGCGCCCTCCACCTCTGGACCATGAAGCGGATTGAGATGCACCGCAATGGGAGCAGGCTCAAGCTGGGCCTCCAACATGGCAGAAGCGCAAGCCTCGCCCAAAGAGTCGACGATCCTGCGTACCAGCCACGTGGGCAGGCCCGCACGTCGAGCCCGGGAGACCATCTCGCGATGTTGATCGGAAGCGTCCTCAGCCGAGAGGAAGGCATCGGCGCCCTCAGCCACACGGCGAAGCACCGCGTTGGCAAGCCCGGCCGCCCCATGAGAGCAGATACGCGCGAGCTCGACGCCCTGGCTCACCGCGACCTGCGGGGGCGTGCCAAGGTAGAGCAGCTCATACGCGCCCAAGCGAAGAGCATCGCGCACATCAGGAGATACAGAGCGAGGGTCATCAAGCATGCGATTGAGCGCATCGTCCAAGCATCCCGCGCAGCTGGTGACGCCAAGCGAGAGCCTACGGGCGAACGCCCCGTCGCGAGCATCGAGGCCCGCGACGGAGCACACATCGCGAGCGATCTCGCGAGCATACCGCCCGGTCTCGCGCGCGGAAATCAGAATACGGAGCGCCGCGAGGCGTCCCACCGAAAGGCTCGCCCTACTCAATGCGACCCCAGGTACCGAGGTCGTCACGCTGGCCGGCGGCCCAGGACTTGGCATCCATCTCGCGCTTGCCATCCGGCTTGATGGAGGTGAGCTCGAAGACGCCATCGGCACAGCCGAGGTACACGTGCGAGCCCTGCACCGCAAACGAGCCCTCGGGAACGCTCGGGGCATCGGGGCCCGCGGGCGCGGCGCCCATGACGCGCGCAGGCTTGCCGGCGACCACGCACCGCGCGGGCGCGGCATCCGAGGAGGCCATGACGCGGCGAACGTTGTCCTGCACCCCGTCACTCGGGTCGAGGCGCATCTCCGCCTTGGAGATCTTGGCGGCATGCGTCACGAGCGACTCGTCCTGCTCGCACCACACGGCCGTGCCGTCGGCGAGCGAGGGCAGCGTGCGCACCAGCAAATCGCCGCCGAGCTCGGCCAGCTCGGCCGTGAGCTCATCGGCCGTCTTGCCGGCAACCGTGCAGCTCGCCTGGGCGCAGTACGCCCCCGTATCAACGCCGTGGCCGATGCGCATGATGGACACGCCCGTCTCGGCATCGCCCTCCAGGATAGAGCGCTGGATGGGTGCGGCACCGCGCCATCGGGGCAGCAGCGAGGCGTGAACGTTCACGCAACCCAAAGGCGCCATGGTGAGCACCTCGTCGGGCAGGATGCAACCGTAGGCGGCAACGCAATAGACGTCCGCCTTGACCTCGCGGAGGGCGTCGATCACCTCGGGCGTCATGCGGTTGGCCTCGATCACAGGAAGGCCGAGTTCGAGCGCCGCCTCTTTAACGGGCGAGGGCTCGAGTTTTTTCCCTCGGGAGCGCACCGCGTCGGGACGGGTGAGCACGAGGGCCACATCATGAACCTCTGCCAGTTTCCTCAACGACGGCACCGCAAACGAGGGCGTGCCCATAAAGACGACGCGCATATTAGACCTCCTCAAAATCATCCACAGCGTAGGCGCCTGGAAAAGACGTGCTATTCCGTCTCCCCCGGTCTGGCGCCGCGAGCGAGCGCCTCCTGATATTGCCTCATCGCGCGGACGCGCTGTTGCGGCTGAAGACGCTCGAACATCGTGTTGCCGTGGAGATGGTCGATCTCATGCTGCAGGCACACGCAGAACAAGTCGCCGGCGGCCTCATAGCGCATGCAGTCGCCATCGAGGTTGTACGCCTCGACCACCACGCGGTCGGGACGCATGATCTCGCAGTTGATGCCGGGGATGGACAGGCAGCCTTCGGTGGACGGCACGAGCGTGTCGGACTGCTCGACGATCACCGGGTTGATGAGGACGAAGGGGTCGTAGTCCTTCTCGCTGGTGTACTCGGTGTCCACGATGGCAAGCTGGATGAGCTCGCCCACCTGCGGGGCAGCCAAGCCGCAGCCGCTGCTCTCAAACATCTGCACCTTCATGCGCTCGACAAGCTCAACGAGCTCGTCGTTGATCTCGGCAACCTCTGCGCACTCCTGGCGAAGCCGCGGGTCGGGAGACAGCACGATTCCATTGACTTCCATGACAATCCTTTCGCACGCGGGCACGGGCCCGCACGTATTCACTGCCCTCTATAGTACCCTCAAACAAATCTCAACCTACATGAGGTCGTAGGCGTCCACATCGACAGCAATGCTCACACCGGGCTTTGTCCCCGCGCGCGACACGGCGGCGGAGAGCGCGGAAGAAAGGTCGCACGTCAGCGGTGCCTTCACGATGATGTGGAAGCGATACCTGTCCTTGGCGCGCTCGATCACGCAAGGGGTGGGCCCCAAAACCTGAGGCTGCGCGAGCAGCTCGTCATCTGGCCCCGCACCCGATGCGCCCCGCTCACCTTCATCGAGCGCGTGCAGGTGCATCTCGCCGTCCAGGCCCAGCTCCGAACGAAGCTCGTCCGCTATGCGCATCACCATCGACCGCGCATCGCGCTCTTGCACACTCCACACCACGACATTGGCGAGCCTCGCATAGGGCGGATAGAGGGCATCGCGCCGCATGGACAAATCGTGCCTGGTGAAGATCTCGCGCTCATGCGTCGCCACCGCGCGGATCGCGGGCTCGTCGGGCAGGTACGTCTGGATGACGACCCGACCGGGTTCCTCGCCCCTACCAGCTCGCCCTGCGACCTGCTCCAACAGGTCATACGCACGCTCGCCGGCACGGAAGTCCGGCATCTTGAGCGCGTAGTCGGCGTTAATCACGCCCACGAGCGTGACCTCGGGGAAATCCAGGCCCTTGGCGATCATCTGGGTTCCAAGCAGTACGGCGCATTCCGCCGCGTCGAACTGCTCGAGAAGCTTTTGGTGCGAGCCCTTGGCGCGCGTGGAATCGGCATCCATGCGAATGACCGCGACGTCTTCGGGCAGCAGGGCGCGCAGCGCATCCTCCACCTGTTGCGTCCCCAGTCCCATCTTGGCCAGGTAGCGGCTACCGCACTTGGGACAAGCGCTGCCGTACTCGGGGTACGGGCGAACGCGATACGAGGCCCCGCAGGTGTGGCATTCGAGCGTATGGGTGCGCTCGTGGTACGTGAGCGCGGTTGAGCAATGCTTGCAGGTGGGGACGCATCCGCATTCGCGGCACATGAGAAAACTCGCGAAACCGCGGCGGTTGTGGAGCAGCACGGCCTTCTGGCGCTTCTCCACCACATCGTGCAGGGCGTCCATCAACGGCTTGGAGAACATCGACCGGCTGCCGGCGGCGAACTCGCGGCGCAGGTCGGCGACGATCACGCGGGGCAGCCGGGATGTCCCGGGGCGCTCGGGCATGACAATGCGCGTCCAAGACACACCGCCGTGGCACCCCTCTTCGCAACGAGCCAACGCCTCGGCAGACGGCGTCGCGGAGCCGAGCACAAGCGGGCACCCGTGGATCTTCGCCAGCCGGGCCGCCACCTCGCGAGCGTGGTAACGCGGGCTGCTCCCCTGCTTGTAGCTCGCCTCGTGCTCCTCGTCAATGACGATGAGGCCCAGATCTGCCAGCGGGCAGAAAAGCGCCGATCGGGCCCCCACCACGACGCGGGCGGCCCCGGAGCGGACCATATCCCACTGGTCGAGCCGCTCTCCGGCCGACAGGCGCGAATGAAACACCGCGACCGCGTCGCCAAAACGCGAACGGAACCGACCCACGGTCTGGGCCGTGAGCGAGATCTCGGGAACCAGCACGCATGCCGAGCGCCCGCGCGCAAGAACACGCTCGATCGCAGAGAGGTAGACTTCGGTTTTGCCGGATCCGGTGACGCCATCGACGAGCACGACATCGCCGGATGCATCGTCCGCAGCGCGATCGATGGCGGTGAGCGCCGCAACCTGCCCCGAGGTGAGCTGCTCCGGGGCCGAGGCGCGCGCAGAGGAAAGCGTGGTCCCCTCGTCGCACCCGCGCCAACTGCGCCGTTCCTCGACCGCAACGACGCCGCGCTTCTCAAGCGCGCGCACCGTCGCCGAAAGGTCTCCATACAACACGTTGAGCTCGCGCGTTGTCACGGGACCGCAGGAGAGCGCCTCGATGAGCTGGCGCTGGCGAACCGCGCGCTCGGCGGGCTTGAAGGCACGCCCCTCCTCGGTGAGGCTCACCCAGCGCGCCGTGACGGGCAAGGTGGCCGGAGGCTCATAGAAATACGACCCATCGTCTCGGCGCGCGACCTTGCCCGCGCCGCCCGGCGGAAGCAGCAGCCGCAGGCACTCGGAAAGCGGCGCCACGTATTCATGGCTCATCCAGAACGCGAGCTCGGCCGAAGCGGGCGAAAACGCAGGCTCGGCGACGACATCGCGCAGCGCCTTCACACGGGACGGGTCGAGCCCTTCGGTCCCCACGAGCTCAGAGAGAGAATCGGAGCGGGCGACGACATATCCGGCCTCGACGCGGCGGCCAAACGGCACGAGCACGGTCGACCCGACCTCACAGGCCTCGTCAAGCTCGGCGGGAACGGCATAGGCGAAGGGCTCGGACAGCGCGCGTGCCGGGATGTCGACCACCACCGAGACATAGGAAGGTGCGCGCGGAAGTGAGACGGCCTTCCCATTGTGACCGCCTTCGTCAAGGGCGGGAATGTGCAATTTTGCACCCGTCCCCAAATTGCCCATGGGGCGAGGGGCGCCCGCTTGTGCAGACGCCCCCGGTTCGCTCGTATTCAGTTCAGGGAAAAGCGAAGCCTGGCCCGTCATAGGCGACGTGCTACTCGGCCAGCCCGCACGCGGCGCGCAGCTCGTCCACGCGGTCGGTGCGCTCCCAGGTAAAATCGGCGTCCTCGCGGCCGAAGTGACCATAGGCGGCCGTCTTCTCGTAGATGGGACGGCGCAAGTCGAGGTCGCGGATGATGGCACCCGGGCGCAGGTCGAACACGCGCTTGACGGCATCCGTGATCGTGGCCTCGTCCACAACACCGGTGCCGAAGGTGTCGACCATGATGGATAGCGGATAGCTCACGCCGATGGCGTAGGCGAGCTCGATCTCGCAGCGCTCGGCCAAGCCGGCTGCGACCACGTTCTTGGCGACCCAGCGCGCGGCGTAGGCGGCGGAGCGGTCGACCTTGGTGCAATCCTTGCCGGAGAAGGCGCCGCCGCCGTGGCGACCCATACCGCCGTAGGTGTCGACGATGATCTTGCGACCGGTGAGGCCGGTATCGCCCATGGGACCACCCACCACGAAGCGGCCGGTGGGGTTCACGTAGAGGTCGGCACCCTCCCACGGGATGCCCGCGGCCTCCATAACCGGGGCGATGACGTGCTGGCGCATGTCGGCCTCGATGACGGACATATCCTCAATCTCGGGCGCATGCTGCGTGGAGATGACGATAGTCTCGACCGCGACGGGCTTGCCGCCCTCATAGCGCACGGTGACCTGGGTCTTACCGTCGGGGCGCAGGTACGGCAGGGTTCCGTCGTGGCGCACGGCGGCCAGGCGCTCGGCCAGGCGGCTGGAGAGATAGTGCGGCATGGGCATGAGCGTGGGCGTCTCGTTGGATGCGTAGCCGAACATCATGCCCTGGTCGCCCGCGCCGATGAGGTCGATCGGGTCGGTGGTGCGGCCGGCCTGGGCGTCGAAGGACTCGTCAACGCCCTGCGCGATGTCGGGGCTCTGCTCGTGGATGAGATTGAGCACGCCGCAGGTGTCGCAGTCGAAGCCGAACTTGGCGCGGTCGTAGCCGATGCGGCGGACGACCTCGCGGGCGATGTTCTGAACGTCGATGTAGGCCTCAGTGCGGATCTCGCCGGCGACGATCACAGTGCCGGTGGTGACGAAGGTCTCGCACGCGCAACGCACGTTCTCGAGCTTTGCGGGCTGGCCGTTGGGAGCGATGTAACCCTTGGCCTCAAGCTCCGCCTCCTTGGCGAGGATGGCGTCGAGGATTGCGTCGGAGATCTGATCTGCCATCTTGTCGGGATGGCCCTCGGTAACCGACTCGGAGGTGAATACGAAGGAATCTGCGCCGAGAGCGGTGGCGCGAGCCGGTTCCAGTGTGGAACGATTCTCAGTTGGCATAGGTGCCCCTTTCATGAGTGAACCCGGCGACCGTTACCATTCCGCCGGGCATGTAGCTGATAGATTGTACCGCACGTGCGCTTTTCGGGACTGCCTTCAAGTGAACAACATGCGAACGCTATAATGACCCTGTTTGAACATCCGCCCCAACGCGATCACAAGGAGCATGAATATGAGTGATTCCGTCCGCGTCCGCTTTGCGCCCTCGCCCACCGGCAAGCTGCACATCGGCGGCGCCCGCACCGCTATCTACAACTGGGCCTTCGCCCGCGCCAACGGTGGCACCTTCATCCTGCGCATCGACGACACCGACCCGACTCGCTCCACCGACGAGAACACCCAAATCATCCTGCGCGCCATGCGCTGGCTGGGCCTCGACTGGGACGAGGGCCCCGAGGTCGGCGGCGACTTTGGTCCCTATTCGCAGACCGAGCGCCTCGACCTCTACAAGCAGACCGCCGAACGCCTGCTCGCCGAGGGGCGCGCATACCCCTGCTTCTGCACGCCCGAGCAGCTCGCAGCTGACCGCGAGGCCGCCCAGGCGCGCAAGGACCCCTTCCAGGGCTACCAGCGACGCTGCCGCGACCTCTCACTCGAGGAGGCGCAGGCCCGCATCGACGCCGGCGAGCCCTACGTGCTGCGCATCAAGGTGCCGGAGGACCGCGGCAACGTCGTGATCCACGACGCCGTCCACGGCGAGGTCACCTTCGACGCCAAGGAGCTCGACGACTTCGTGATCTTCCGCTCCGACGGAACCCCCACCTACAACTTCGCCACCGTTGTTGACGACGCGCTCATGGGCATCACCCACGTCATCCGTGGCGACGACCACCTCTCCAACACCCCGCGCCAGGTCATGGTCTACGAGGCCATGGGCGCGCCGGTGCCCACCTTCGCCCACATCTCCATGATCTTGGGCGCCGACGGCAAGAAGCTCTCCAAGCGCCACGGCGCCACCTCCGTGGAGGAGTACCGCGACGCAGGCTACTTGTCCGACGCCTTCGTGAACTACCTGGCGCTGCTCGGCTGGTCGCTCGACGGCGAGACCACGGTCATCCCGCGTGACGTGCTCGCCAGCCAGTTCAGCTTGGAGCGCATCTCCAAGAACCCCGCGACCTTCGACCCCAAGAAGCTCGACTGGATGAACGCCGAGTACATCAACGCCATGTCCGACGCCGACTTCGCCGACCAGATCATGCTGCCCGAACTTCTCGACGCAGGCCTGATCGATGAGGGCTTCGAGGCAGACGAGGCCTGGGTCGACGCCCTCGCGGCCATCGTGCGCCCGCGCACCAAGATGCCCGCCGATGCGGCGACCGTCGCCGTGCCGGTGTTCAAGACCGCCGAGACGCTCAACTATGATGAGAAGTCCGTGGCCAAGGGCCTCGCCAAGGAGGGCATGGGCGCCGTGCTCGACGCCGCCCGCGCCGCCCTCGAGGCCGTCGAAGCGTGGACGCCCGAGAACATCGACGCCGCCCTCGAGCCGCTGCCCGAGGCACTCGACGTCAAGAAGCGCCTGGTCTTTGGCGCCGTGCGCGTTGCCGAATGCGGCAACATGGTGAGCCCGCCGCTGGGCGAAACTATGGCGCTCATCGGCCGCGACGACTGCCTCGCCCGCATCGACCGTGCCCGTCCGATGGCGCTGTAGTCGACCTGTCCGGGCCGACCTCCCTTTTCCCTGCGCTCAGCTTCGCGTTGCTCAGAAATCGCGCACGGAAAAGGGAGGTCGGCCCTACGTGTACCCAGCCGAAGCCATCGGGCGGGCGCGAATCGCCGCGGTGCAGACCGCCGCGGCGATTCGCAACACTTTTTTTGTTGTAGCTGGATTTGAGCACAGTGCTTTTCTAGCTCGTGGCGGTCAGGGCGCGCCGGGGTCTTGCCCCGCGCG
>UQHS01000001.1 GCA_900540845.1 uncultured Collinsella sp. | reverse complement strand
GTGGCCCGGCGCCGCAGCAGCCCCAGCATCGCCGCGTCTTGGCGCCGCCACCGCGCCCTGGCGCCGCCGTGGCCCGGCGCCGATGACAAACGCATTACGCGTCATCGATGCCGGGGCGATCGGCGCAGACAGGGATTATCCTGAACACTCAGTCAGGTCGGCGAAGGGAGCCTCATGGACGCATGGCAACGAATGGGCAAGGCAATCGGCGCGCGCATGCCGCTGATCGTTCCGTTTTGCGTTGCCGTCGGCGTTTTGCTCCCCAACGTGTTCGGCCCCATCGAAACGATCGTCCCGGTCCTATTCGCCTTCATGACCTTCCAGGGATCGCTCAACAACACGTTCCATCAACTCGTCGAGACAGTGCGCCATCCTCTGCCCCTCCTCGTCATCCTGGGCGTGACGCTCGTGCTCATGCCGACCGTCGCCTACGCCCTCGCATCGATCGCCTTTGCCGGCAGCGTGCACATCATCACGGGCATCCTGCTGGAGTACAGCGTGCCCATCGGCATCGTAAGCTTCATGTGGGTCGGCATGTTCTCCGGCAACACCGCGCTCGGGCTCAGCGCGATCCTCGTCTCCACCGTCCTGTCGCCCTTCACCATTCCCTTCACGCTCAAGGTGCTCATGGGCGCGAGCATCGAGATGGACACGGTCGGGATGATGGTCAACATGGTGTTCATGATCGCGCTGCCGGCGCTTGTGGGCATGGCCATCAACGACCTCTCGCGCGGATGGGGCCACGAGACGCTCTCCCCCGCGCTCGATCCGCTCTGCAAGGTCCTGCTCATCGTCATCATCACCGCGAACTCCACCGAGATGAGCGAGTACGTCCTGCACATGAATTGGGAGCGCGCCGGGGTCGCGCTGTTTATCCTGCTGTTCGCCAGCAGCGGCTTCGTGCTGGGCATGGTCGCCGCCCGCCTGCTGCACCAGCCCTTTGCCACACTCGTGACCATGGGGTTCGATTGCGGTCTGCGCAACATCTCCTCGGGAGCCGTCATCGCAACGCAGTATTTTCCCGGCGAGGTGGTGTTCCCTGTCATGTGCGGGACCATTTTTCAGCAGCTTTTGGCCGCGGTCTTCGGGCGCGTCATGACGCGTCTCACCGAAAACGAACGCGCCGCCGAGGCTGAGCTCGTGCGGCGCGGGCGCATGGCGATGAAAGGCTCCTGGGGTCGATAGCCTTCGCAGATGCGGTGACGGCTTGCGCGGGCGGGCACGGTCGTGAGGCGTCGGCGTAACCGGGAGCCGTCGAGGGTCGGCGCGAGGCGGTGGCGCGGGAGGAAGCCGTCGAGGGTCGGCGCAATATTGCGCGAGGCGGCGAGCGCAGGCCCGTTAGCGACGGGACAGCGGCACGATCTTGGTGCCGTGCAGCTCCTCGACGCCCAGGGCCTCGGCCACGGCCGATGCGTTCTCATGCGTGACACCGCCGCCGGGCAGGATAACCAAACGTCCAGCCGCACGCTCGATACAGGCTTTGAGCTGCGCGAAGTTCTCATCGATGGGGGTGTTTGCAGGGCCGCCGTGCGTAAGGATGTGGTCGACGCCGAGTGTTGCCAGGGCGTCGATCGCCTCGAGCTGGGACTGGGGGTCGAGCTCGTCGAAGGCCATGTGGAACGTTATGCCCAGATCGCGACCGCGCATCTCCCCCACGCTGCGGGCGACCTTGATGAGCCGCTCCGTGCCCTCGAGGTCGAGCTCGTAGGCAGCGCCCTTCCCGGCGCGCTTGAGACATCCGATCACCACGCCGTCAATGCCGTTCGCACCGGCGTAGCGGATGTCGGTCTCCATGGCCTTGAACTCAAAGGCGGAGTAGACGAAGTCGCCCCCGCGCGGGCGGATGATCGCCCGCACCTCGGCGCCCTCATGCGCGCGCACAAGCGCGACGGCCTGCTCGATCACGCCCGCAGACGGCGTGGTGCCACCCTGCGCAAGGTTGTCGCAGAGCTCGACGCGGTCGGCGCCCGCGCGCAGGGCAGCCTTGATGTTGGTGCAGTTCTCGGCGCAATACTCAAACAGCATGGTGCCTTCCTCTCACGGTAGAAGGGTAGGAATGTCGAAAAGCGGACCCGTTTGAGGGCGATAATTCGACATTCCTACCCACTGTGTCAACGTGTGCCCGCACTTGGCTCGGCTCGGGCAGCGCCGGCGTAGCCCGCCCTACGGGCGCTCGGCGAGGAGCACCTTCTCGGGCGTGATGGGCAGCTCGCGGGCGCAGGCACCCGTCGCATGCGCCACGGCACTCGCGATGGCGGGCGCAGTGTTCACGATGGTGCCGCAATCGACAACGCCCACGTAATCGACGAGACTCACCTTGCCCGTCGCCTTCTTGACCTCGACCTCGGCGATACCCGCCATGAACGGGGCGGAGACACCGGGAAGCTCGCGGCGGCGTGCGCGGTCAGGCAGTCGCCCGCACCGCCGGCAACGCACTTGTCCCGGGACACGCTATCGGGTTTTCAACCCCTCAACTGTAATAGAAAGAGCAGGCACGAGCTTCGAGAATCTAATCCGAAACCGACCGCGCAGGCTAAAACCAACCACGCCCTCCGCTGGATGGCATAGCGGAGGGCGCGGAGGGTCAATATGAGCGGACGGGCGCGATGTATAAAAGTGCACCCGTCCCCAAATTGCACATTAGCCGCCGAGGTAGGCGCGGCGGACGTCGTCGTTGTGCAGGAGCTCGTCGCCGGTGCCGGACAAGGTGATCTTGCCCGTCTCCATGACGTAGGCGCGGCTGGCGATCGACAGCGCCATCTGGGCGTTCTGCTCAACGAGCAAAATCGTCGTACCGGCGGCGTGTAGGTCTTTCACGATCTGGAAGATCTGCTCGATGAGGATGGGAGCCAGACCCATCGAGGGCTCGTCGAGCATGAGGAGCTTGGGCGAGCTCATCAGGGCGCGACCCATGGCGAGCATCTGCTGCTCTCCGCCCGACAGCGTACCAGCTACCTGACGGCGGCGCTCCTTCAAGCGGGGGAAATGATCGTAGACGAGCTCGAGGCCGGGGGCGATCTCGGAGTTGGGGCGCGTGTATGCACCCATCTCGAGATTCTCCTCAACCGTCATCTGCTGAAACACGCGACGGCCCTCGGGCACGTGCGCCAGCCCGCGCGCGACGAGCTTGTCGGCGGCGGTGTGCATGATGTCCTCGCCCATGAACTCGATGGAGCCCGTGGTGGAACGCAGCAGGCCGGAGAGCGTCTTGAGCGTGGTGGATTTGCCGGCGCCGTTCGCGCCGATGAGGGCGACGATCTCGCCATCGAACACCTCGAAGGAGACATCCTTGATCGCGTGAATCGCCCCGTAGTACACATTGATGTTCTCGACGTTGAGAATGCGATCGCTCATGGGTCCTTACGCCTCCTTCTTGCCGAGATACGCCTCGATGACGGCGTCGTTGTTCTGAATCTCCTCGGCGGTGCCCTTGGCGATGACCTTGCCGAAGTTGAGCACGCAGATGCCCTCGCAGATGTTCATGACGAGGCTCATGTCGTGCTCGATGAGCATGATGGCGATGTTGAACGTGTCGCGAATCTTGACGATGTTCTCCATGAGCTCGGCCGTCTCGGACGGGTTCATGCCCGCGGCGGGCTCGTCGAGCAACAGCAGGCTGGGGTTGGTCGCCAACGCGCGGACGATCTCCAGACGACGCTGGGCGCCATAGGGCAGGCTGCCCGCCTGGTGATTCGCGAGATCTTGCATGTCGAAGATGGACAGCAGCTCGAGCGCCTTCTCATGCGCCTCTGCCTCGCGGCGCCAGTACGACGGCGCGCGCAGGATGCCCGAGAGCGTGGGGTACGCCTTAGTGTTGTGCAGGCCCACCTTGACGTTCTCCTCGACTGTCATGGTGTTGAACAGGCGGATGTTTTGGAACGTGCGGGCGATGCCCATGCGGTTCACCTGGCTGACGCTCTTGCCGCTCGTGTCGTTGCCGTTGAGCAGAATCGTGCCGCGGGTGGGCGCGTACACCTTTGTGAGGAGGTTGAACACCGTGGTCTTGCCCGCACCGTTGGGGCCGATGAGGCCGGCGATCTCGGTCTTGCCGATGGTGAGGTTGAAGTCGTCAACCGCCTTGAGGCCGCCGAAGTCGATGCCCAGGTGCAGCGCCTCGAGGACCGGGACGGAGTTGACGTCGCGCTCGGGGACGATGGAGTGGCTGGGCACCGGCACCATCTTGCCGCGCTCGAATTCGAACTTAGGCATCTGCACGCACCTCCTCTTCAAGCGACGTGCGCTTGGGCAGCACGCGGGAGATGAGATTCTTCAGCGTGTCGTTGTTCGTGGCGATCATGACGATGATGAGCACGATGGCGTACACCAGCATGCGGTAGTCGGAGAACTGGCGCAGGGCCTCGGGAAGGATGGTGAGCACCGCCGCGGCCACAATGGAGCCGCGCATGTTGCCCAGGCCGCCCAGCACCACGAACACCAGGATGAGGATAGACATGTTGAAGTCGAACTTCGTGGCGGAGAGCTGGGAGAAGCTGTTGCCGAACAGGGCGCCCGCGGCGCCGGCGAGGGCGGCGGAGACCACAAAGGCGATCATGCGGTACTTCGTGGTGGAGATGCCCACCGACTCGGCTGCAATGCGGTTGTCACGCACGGCCAGGATGGCGCGGCCGGTGCGGCTGCGCACGAGGTTCAACACGACCACGAGGGCGACCATGACGAGCAGGAACCCGGCGAAGAATGACGAGATGGTCTCGGTGCCGGCGGCGCCCTGCGCGCCCTTGATGATGGCGAAGCCGGTTTCGGTGAGGCCCAGGTCGTCAACGGTGAGCTTGCCTGTGAGGTTGAACAGAGCGTGGATGCCGCGCTCGTCCACGCCCACGATGAGGCAGGTCACGACCTCCTTGATGATCTCGCCGAACGCGAGCGTCACGATGGCGAGGTAGTCGCCGGAAAGACGCAGGACGGGGATGCCGATGATGAAGCCGGCGAGAGCGGCGGAGGCTGCACCCACCAACAGGGCGATGACCAAGCGAATGCCGTCGTTGGGGACGGCCTCGGCAAGGCTCATGGCGGCGACGATACCCGTGTAGGCACCCACGCTCATGAAGCCGGCGTGGCCGAGAGAGAGGTCACCCGCGACGCCCACGACCAGGTTGAGCGAGATGGCCATGACGATGTAGGCGCAGATGGGGACCAGCTGGCCTGCGATCATGCGGGGGATCATGTGGTTTGCCTGCATGAAGCTCACAGCGATGAACGCCAAGATCACCAGGCCATACGTCACGAAGTCGTGACGCGTCTTCTTGTTCTTGAGAAACTGAGGCATGGCGCTACACCTTCTCCGGGACGTACTTGCCAAACAGGCCGGCGGGCTTCACCAACAGCACGACGATCAGCACGGCGAAGACAATCGAATTCGCGAGGCTCGTGGAGATGTAGGCCTGCGCCATCGCCTCGATGATGCCGAGAAGGATGCCGCCGACGAATGCGCCGGGAATCGAGCCGATGCCTCCAAAGACGGCGGCGGTGAACGCCTTGATGCCGGGCATGGAGCCCGTGGTGGGCTGCAGCACCGGGCTGTAGGAGCACAGCAGAACGCCGGCGATGGCGGCAAGCGCCGAGCCGATGGCGAAGGTCATGGAGATCGTGCGGTTCACGTTGATGCCCATGAGTTGCGCGGCGGCTTTGTCCTCGGAGCAGGCGCGCATGGCCTTGCCCATCTTGGTCTTGCCGGTGAACCACATGAGCGCCGCCATGATGACCAGGCACGCCACGACGGTGACCAGCGAGACGGCGGAGACGTTGTAGGCCTTGAGGAACGCGGGCACCTGGAAGCTCACGATGGACGTGAAGTTTTTGGGCGTGGCGCCCCAAATGAGTTGCGCGGCGTTTTGCAGGAAGTACGACACGCCAATGGCGGTGATCAGGACGGCGAGCGGTCCGGCCTGACGTAGAGGCTTGTACGCAAGCCTCTCGATGAGGATGCCTAGCACCGTGCACACCACGACGGCGGCGAGCACCGACACGACCGCCGGCAGCCCCAGATACGAGGTCACGCAAAACGAGATGTAGGCGCCGATCATGATGACGTCGCCGTGGGCGAAGTTCAGCATCTTGGCGATGCCGTACACCATGGTGTAGCCGAGCGCGATGATGGCATACACGCTGCCCATCGACAGACCGTTCACAAGATATTGCAGAAAGACCGTCATGGCGCTTCTCCCCCTTTCATATGCAATGCGCCCGCAGGCGCGACAGGCAAAAGGGACGAACCTTGCATCCAAGGCCCGTCCCCCGTAATTCTATCTGCGCACCGATTGGTGCAGGACGGGCGCGCTTACGCCGCTACGTACTTCCCGTCCTGAATGACATAGACCATCGGGTCCTTCTCGACCTCACCCTTGTCGTTCCAGGTGAGGGTGCCGGTAAGACCCTCCACCTTGATGGAGATCACGGCCGCCGGAAGCTTCTCGGCGATCTCGGCGGGATCGGCGTCGATGGCGAGGCCGGCCTCCTCCATGGCCATGACGATCGCGTGGACCGCGTCGTATGCGTCGGCGGCGAACTGATCGGGCACCTCGTCATAGGCGGCCTTGTAGGCGTTCACGAAGTCGGCGTTCTTCTCCTCGTCGGCCGAAAACGGCGTCATGAGATAGAGGCCCTCGGCGAGGCTGGTGTCGAATCCCTCGACGCCCAGGATGCCGTCCATGCCGTCGCAGCCCATCATCTTGACCTCGTAGCCCATTTCGTTGGCGTTGGTGAGCAGCACGGAGGCGGGAGTGTAGTAGATGGGGGCAAAGATCATCGTGGCGCCGGCGTCCTTGGCCTTGGTGAGCTGGTTGGTGAAGCTCGTCTGGGAGTCGTCCTTGAAGGACTCCTCGTCGACGACCTCGAGCTTGAGCTCGGCAGCCTTGGCGACGAACGCGTCGCGAATGCCGGCGGAATACGGGTCGCCGGAGTTGTAGAACACGACGAACTTCTCGTCGGGGAACATCTCGGCGAGCTTGACGGCGGCGTTCTCGCCCTGGTTGGGGTCGTTGAAGCACGCCTGGAAGACGCACGTCTTGTTGGCGGTAACGTCAGGGCTGGACGCGGACGGGGTCATCATGAAGACCTTGGGGTCGGAGTTGGCGACCTCGGCCACGGCGATGGAGGCGCCGGTGGTGGTGGGGCCGACGAGCGCCTGCATGCCCCAGTCGGCGAGGCTGTTAAAGGCGTTGACGGACTTCTCGCCGTCGGCGACGTCGTCCTCGGCCTTGGACGTGAGCGGGAACTCATCGGTGGAGAAATCCTTGCAGCCGAGCTCGACGCCGTTGCGCACGGAGTTGCCGTACGAAGCGGCGGCGCCCGTCAGCGGGCCGATGGTACCGATCTTGAAGGCCGCGCCGTTGGAAGCGCCAGAGCTGCCCTCGGATGCGTTATCGGAGCAGCCGGCAAGAATGCTCGTTGCCCCCAGACCTGCTACGCCTGCGATAACGCTCCTGCGATTCATTACAGGATTGAATGACTTACCGGTGAGGCACGACATGCGGCTCTCCTTTCAAACGAGGCCGGCAAAAGCACGGCATTGAACTGTCCCGCGATGTTTATTTCACGGTTGCTCTAGGTTACACGCTTTAGCAAAACAAAGTATTTGAAAATTCCCCCGAAATATCGGTGTAACAATTCGATTGTTGTTGACGAGCTGGGCATTCCCGTCTACCCGGTACATCGCGATCCCGCCGCTTCCCGCGCCGACGGAGCCGGGAGGGACGCCATTCGCCCCGAGCGCCGGTGACTCAGTGGGCGGTGCGCGGCCCCGAGCGCCAGCAGCTCAGCCGGCGGTGCGCCGCCCCGGCACTCGTAACACAGTTGTTACGTCTAAGACGGGGCTTGGCCACGGCGCTCGAGGGTAGAATGCAACCTATGCAATTGCCTACCCTTGGGCGGGACGTGCCGAGGGGAAGAGAGGAGCACACCATGCAGGGAACCAACCGCACCGTACACATAGGCCTCGTCGGCCTTGGCACCGTCGGCGGGGGCGTTTTCCGCCTCATCGAGACCCATGCCAACATGTATCGCTCTGCCCGCGGCATCGACCTGCGCATCGTTCGCGCCTGCGGCCTCGACGAAGACCGCGCGCGCGACTTAGGCGTGAGCGCCGAGCAATTCACCACCGACTGGCATGACGTGGTGAGCGACCCGCGCGTCGACATCGTCGTCGAGGCCATCGGCGGCGAGCACCCCGCCACCGAGATCTTCACCGAATCCTTCGCCGCGGGCAAGCACGTCGTATCCGCCAACAAGGCCCTGCTCGGCCGTCACATGTCCGAGCTCGCGCAGGCAGCCGCGCACGCCGGCGTCCAGCTGCGCTGCGAGGCGTCATGCGGAGGCGGCATCCCGATCGTTGGCACGCTCGAGCACGACCTCACGGGCAACACGATTCTGGCCATCGCGGGCATCGTCAACGGCACCACCAACTACATCCTCTCGCGCATGGCGGGTGAGGGACTGGGCTACGAAGAGGTCCTCGCCGACGCGCAGCGCCTGGGCTACGCCGAGGCCGACCCCACGGCCGACGTCGACGGCTTCGACGCCGCGAGCAAGATCGCCATCCTCTCCTCCATCGGCTTTGCCACCCGTATCACCACCGACGATGTGTATATGCAGGGCATTCGCAAGATCTCCGCGGAGGATATCGAGGTGGCGCGCGAACTTGGCTACGCCATCAAGATGCTCGCCATCGGACGCAGGACCGATGAGGGCGTGGACATCCGCGTGCACCCGGCCATGATCACGACCACCCACCCGCTCGCCGGGGTCTCCGGCGCCATGAACGCGGTGTACGTCGTTGGCGACGCCGTGGGCGAAACCATGTTCTACGGCGCCGGTGCGGGCGCGTTCCCCACTGCCAGCGCCATCGTCGGCGACATCATGAATCTCGCCGAGAACATCTCCGCGGGCGCCCGTCCGCTGCCCGAGCCCGAGCCCTTCGCGCGCGAGCTGCCCATCCGCACTGTACAGGACCTCGAGACCCGCTACTATGTGCGCCTGATCGCCAACGATGAGGGCGACGCCGCACAGCAGGCCGGCGAGGTGCTCGGCAGGCACGAAATCGTCGTGAGCCAGGTGATGCGCCGCGAAGACGGCTCGATCGTGCTGCTCACCGACACCTGCCGCGAGGGCGCCATGGCCGACGCGCTCGCCGAACTCTCCGCAACCCCCGCGGTGGCCGCCGTGGCAAATGCCATCCGCATCGAGAACATCGACGCATGGACCGAGGGCGTCGAAGCGAACTAACCCGTGCGGCAAGCCGCCTCAACCCCAGATTTCCTGCGGATACGATTCAGATTTCTTGCGCGACGCGTGAATTTCTGGGTAATCTAGATAAACGTGTCAGATAAACGACGAAGAGGGCACGGAGCGTACGCGTTCCGCGCCCTCTTTCTTGCATCCTGCACCCGTGTCCATGCACCATCTCGTAGAAAGGCAGACATGCTCCTGCAACTTGCACTTATCATCATCGGCTTCGCGCTCCTCATCTGGGGTGCGGACCTCCTTGTAAACGGCTCGAGCCAGATCGCTGCGCGCGTCGGTCTGCCCGATCGCGTCATCGGCCTCACCGTCGTCGCCGTGGGCACGGCCATGCCCGAGCTCGTCGTCTCCGTGGTATCCGCTGTCGACGGCCACGCCGATATGGCGTTTGGCAACGTCGCCGGCAGCTGCATGGCAAACCTGCTGCTCATCCTCGGCATGAGCGCCGTCATCACGCGACTTCCGCTCGCCCGCCACACCCAGCGCTTCGAGATTCCCGTGAGCGTCGTCTCCGTGCTGCTGCTCATGCTGTTCTCCAACACCGGTGGCCAGCTCACGGCCTTCGAGGGCATCATCTTGCTCGCAGTGTTTGCCGCCTTTATGGGCTACACCGTGTTCCTGGGCCTGCGTGAGGGCGACAGCGGCCACGACGAGCTCGACCCCGAGACGCAGCTCGTACCCCGCGAGCTCGAGGACGAGGATGACGATGACGACGAGGAGGACGAGGACGAGCCACGCGGCATGCACGTATCCATCGCGCTCGTGCTCTTTGGTATCGCGCTGCTCAAGTTTGGCGCCGATTACGTTGTGAACAACTCCGTGGAGATCGCCACGGTCCTGGGCATCAGCGAGCGCATCATCGGTCTCACCGTCATTGCGCTGGGCACCTGCCTGCCCGAGCTCGTCACGAGTGTCGTCGCCGCGTTCAAAGGCAACACCGACATCGCCGTCGGCAACGTCGTCGGCTCCAACATCACCAATGTTCTTCTGGTCATGGGCGTGCCGGCGCTGTTCTCCCCCATCGCGTACGCGACGACCTACAACCTCGACTTCGCGCTACTCGCGATCTTCTCCGTGGTGCTTGTTGGATTTGCCTTCGTCGGCACCAAGCACACAATGACGCGGCGCGAGGGCGTGTTCTTCGTGTTCCTGTACGTTATCTACATCGTGGCCTCCGCCGTGCTGTAGCGCCTTGCTTCGCACGCAACTCTTTCGGCCCGTGCGCCCTGTTTCCAACGAAACCTTTTCGGGCTGTGCGCCTCAACCCCTCGGCATCATCGGTGCCGAGGGGTTTTTCATGTCTCGAGCCCCCGGCGATGCCGCATGTGCCGCCCGATAAAGCGGTCGACGTCGACCCTGCGCGCGACAGCGGCATGAAAAAAGGCGGGGTCCACGTGCGTGGACCCCGCCTTATACAGAGCTAAAAATGCTCAGGCAGCTCGCAGGTGATGCACCTGCAGAAGACTACTTAAGGGTGACAGCAGCGCCGGCAGCCTCGAGCTTCTCCTTGGCAGCCTCAGCGTCCTCCTTCTTGGCACCCTCGATGACGGCCTTAGGAGCGTTCTCGACGACCTCCTTGGCCTCCTTGAGGCCGAGGGAGGTGAGCTCACGGACGACCTTGATGACCTGGATCTTGTTGTCGCCGAAGCCCTCGAGCACGACGTCAAACTCGGTCTTCTCCTCGGCCTCCTCGGCAGCGGCGACAGGGCCGGCCACGACGGCGGCAGGAGCAGCGGCGGAAACGCCGAAGGTGTCCTCGATAGCCTTGACGAGCTCGGAAGCCTCGAGCAGGGTCATTTCCTTCAGAGCCTCGATGATCTCATCGGTGGTAAGCTTAGCCATTTCTAAGTCCTTTCGGTTTCCCTGCGTCTTGCAGGGAGATCAAACTAAAGTACAGCGCGTGTGCGCCAGGGGTGCGGCCTCAAGCGGCCGCGCGAAGGCCGCCGACTAGGCTGCCTTCTGCTCGGAGATCTGCTGAACGGTGCGGGCGAGACCAGAGGAAACGCCGTTGACGCAGACAGCGATGTCGCGAGCGAAGCCGTTGATGAGACCGGCGATCTGACCCAGAAGCTGATCCTTGCTGGGGAGCTCGGCGATGGCGTCGACCTCGGCAGCGGTAACAGCCTGACCGTCAGAGATACCGCCCTTGATCTCGAGAACGCCCTTGGACTTCTTGGCGAACTCCTTGAGCGCCTTGGCGGCGCTGACAGGCTCCTCCTCGAAGAAGACGTAAGCGAGCGGACCGGCGAGAATCTCGTCGAGGTTGGGCTGCTCCTTGTTCTCCAGGGCGATGCGGACGAGGTTGTTCTTGTACACCTTCATCTGAGCGCCGCACTCACGAAGCTGCTTGCGAAGCTCCTGAGCCTGAAGAACGGTGAGGCCGTTGTAGCTCACGACGAAAACGCCAGCGTTGGACTCGAGCTTGGACTCGATCTCGGCAACTGCATCGATCTTGTACTGCTTTGGCATGTGGTACACCTCCTTCTTGTTCTTTTCCGGGCACGACCGCCAGGATGTGGGCGGGGGTGTGTCTCGAAAAAGAAACCCCCGCGCTGCTGGAGCGACGGGGGTGAGAAGACGTACCAACTCAACCACCTCGGCTGGCGGGTCTCCCCTTTACTTCCTTGTGTCCAATGGGGCACGCGGAAACCGGCTGTCTCTGGCAGCAATCGTGCGTTTGCAAGTAGGTAGTATGCCGAGTGTCGCAACGAGTGTCAAGACCTCACGGTTTAACCACATAGAGCGTGCGAAGGTTGCAGCTCGGCGTCGGCCCATATCATCCGTGCTCAAACAGTCCTGACTCGCACGAAGAGCCCACCGGGCTCTTCGGCTCGTGCGGAACTGCGCGCGGACGATATGGGCCGACGCCGCCAAGCCACCACGCAGCTCGCTGGCCTTACGCGAAGCCGAGCGCCAGGCCAATCGTGCGAACGGCAAACGCGACAACCCAGGCAACAACGCACTGCAGCACAAACACCGCCGCCGCCCATCTCGGCCCGAGCTCGTTTTTCACCGCGCCGATGGCGGCCACGCACGGCGGATAGAGCAGCGTGAACACCAAGAAAACGTAGGCAGTCAGCGGCGTGAACAACCCCGTGAGCGCCGAGGCGGACTCGGTGCCCAGCAGCACTGCCAGCGTCGAGATGACGCTCTCCTTCGCCAGCAAACCAGTCACCAGCGCGGTCGATGCGCGCCAGTCGCCAAACCCCAGCGGAGCAAGCACAGGAGCGATGATCCCGCCAAGACCCGCGAGCAAGCTTTGAGACTGATCTGCGACCACGTTCAGCTGGCCGTCAAACGTCTGCAAAAACCAGACGACGATGCTCGCGGCGAAGATGATGGTGAACGCGCGCTGGATAAAGTCCTTCGCCTTGCCCCACGCGAGCATGACGGTGGTTTTTGCGGAGGGCAGACGGTAGTTGGGCAGCTCCATGATGAACGGGACAGGCTCTCCCCTAAAGGCCGTGCGCTTGAGCAGCAAGGCCACCACCGCAGCCACGCAAACGCCCAACACGTACAGGGACACCATGGCAAGCACGCTGCCCCGCGCGAAGAACGCCGCGGTCAACAGACCGTATACCGGCAGTTTTGCCGAGCAGCTCATAAACGGGGTGAGCATGATGGTCATCTTGCGGTCGTGCTCGGACGGCAGGGTTCGCGTCGCCATGATGGCCGGGACGCTGCACCCGAATCCCACGAGCATGGGCACGAAACTGCGACCCGACAGGCCAAAGCGGCGCAGGACCTTGTCCATGACAAACGCCACGCGCGCCATATACCCCGAATCCTCGAGCATGGAAAGCAGCAGGAACAGCACGACAATCAGCGGCAAAAACGACAGCATGCTGCCCACGCCGGCGAAGATGCCGTCGATCACGAGCGACTGCACCACGGGGTTGACCCCAGCGCTCACCAGGGCGCCGGCGACAAACGCGGTGAGCCAGGCGACGCCCTCCTCCATCAGCCCTTGCAGCCATGCGCCGAGAGAGCCAAACGATACCCAAAACACGAACGCCATGATGAGCAGGAAGGCAGGAAATGCCGTGAATCGCCCCGTGAGGACGCGGTCGATTGCAACCGAACGCCTGTGCTCGCGGCTCTCACGCGGCTTGACGACGCACGCGCGGCACACCTCGCCGATAAACGCGAATCGCATGTCGGCCAGCGCGGCGAGCCGGTCTTTGCCAGACTCCTCCTCCATCTGGGAGATGATGTGCTCCAGCGCGTCGAGCTCATTTTGGTCGAGCTCCAGCGCCTCGCGCACGAGAGCGTCCCCCTCGACGAGCTTCGTCACGGCAAAACGCAGGGGAATCCCCGCGCTTCTCGCGTGGTCTTCGATAAGGTGCGCCACGCCGTGAATACAGCGGTGCAGCGCACCGCCGTCCGATCCGCCCGGGAGGCAAAAATCCAGGCGCCCCGGGCGCTCGCGATGGCGGGCGACATGCATCGCGTGCTCGACGAGCTCGTGGGTGCCCTCGTTTTTGGCCGCGGAGATGGGGACGACCGGGATGCCCAGCATGCACTCGAGGCGGTTCACGTCGATGGTCCCGCCGTTTGCCGCGACCTCGTCCATCATGTTGAGCGCCAGGACCATGGGGCAATCGAGCTCCATGAGCTGCATGGTGAGATAGAGGTTGCGCTCGATGTTGGTGGCGTCCACGATGTCGATGATCACGTCGGGGCGCGTCTGGAGGATGAAATTGCGGCTGACGACCTCCTCGCTCGTATACGGAGACAGCGAGTAGATGCCGGGGAGGTCGGTGATGGTCGCCTCGGGGTGGCCCTTGATGCGCCCATCTTTGCGGTCCACCGTGACGCCGGGGAAGTTCCCGACGTGCTGGTTTGAGCCGGTGAGCTGGTTGAACAAGGTGGTCTTGCCGCAGTTTTGATTGCCGGCGAGGGCAAACGCGAGCGGCTCCCCCACAGGTATCGCATGAGGGTCGGGGCGCGGACGATACACGCGCTCGCCGATCGCCGGGTGCTCCGTCACGCCGGTCTTGGCGTTTTCGCGCCGCAGCGCATGGGCATCGTGGACGTTCGCCAGCGTGATGCGCGCCGCGTCGGCGCGACGTAAGGTGAGCTCGTATCCACGCAGGCAAATCTCGAGAGGGTCGCCCATCGGGGCGTATTTCATCATGGTGACCTCGGTGCCCGGTGTGAGACCCATGTCGAGGATATGCTGCCTCAGCGCAGGGTCGTCTGAGTCGACCGCCGCAACGATGGCGTCCTTGCCGATCTCGAGCTTATCGAGGCGCAGGGGCCATGCACACGCCGTGGGCTCCTCCACCTCGCCCACGCTTGCATCCCCCTGAGAAAACGCCCGCCCCTGATCCATCTATTCCCCCAACCAGCGACATTCCCGCATCCGCGGGGCGCGCCGTTCAATGTTAGCCATGGTTGTTTGTCGTAAGCATGATACCGCTGTAACTCCGGCCAACATCGGTCGTCTAAGATTTTCGCATTCGCCGCACGGACCCCATGCCTCCCGGGTGGAAGGTGGCTTTGGCGCGGGGGGCGGCCCAAGTGGAAGGTGGCTTTGGCGCGAAGGGTGGCCCAGCTGCAAGGGCCCCGCCTAGATGGGCAACCCCGCCCCTCCCAGGTGGGCTGCCGGATCGGCCGCCTCGACCAGGTGAAACGCCTCCCCATCGAATCGATACACCAAGATGCAGCAGTTGGGGAACGGACTGGGGAGCTCAACCTCGGCCAGATGGCCCCACATCTGCGCAAACGCCTTGCACGCCGCACCGTGGCTCACCACGAGGACGGCACCCGAAGACGACGCACCCGCAGGCTGGGGCCGCACGGCGCACGACTCAACCGGTGCATCGCTTCTGCCCGGTATGGGGTTGCCCCACACGGAACCCGCCTCGGGGGAACCTTCGGCGGCCCCCGCCTCGTCATAACGCCCGCGCATGATGCCGAGCATCGTCTTATTCAAGCGACTCATGAGGTCGCGCTCCGGCTCCCCGCCGAAACGCGCCGGATAATCGCCCATGGGCTTGGGCAACGCGAGGACGTCCGTGCCCTCGAGCTCGCCAAACGAGCGCTCCTGCAACCCCGTGAGACGCACGTATGGCCCGGCCCACAGCATCTCCGCCGTCGCGCACGCGCGCTCGGCAGGGGAAGAAAACGCCACATCGAAGCGAATGCCGCGCTCGCCGAGCCACTCCGCCGCCGCCCGCGCCTGGTCGCGCCCCAGTTCGGTGAGGGGCGAGTCGCAACGGCCCTGGATGAGCAGGCGTGTGTTGAACACCGTCTGACCATGGCGAACGAGGTAGAGTGTCGAGTACACGAGCGCGTCCTTCCGTGCAAAACTCATATGTGTCGATGCGTCATTATAGGCCGCTGCGAGCGGCGTGGCTCGCCTCGCTGCCCCCATGACGCGTCGCACGGTGCAAAAGCGCGATAGAGTATGGAGACACCGGGGACAAACCGCGAAGGGAGGCGGCATATGGATGACATGCGGCACCACGCCGACGAGCCCCGCCGATACGAGCGGCAGGCGGCCATCGTCATCCCTCTCGTCCTCGTTCATGCGGGGACGCACGGCCAGGCGCCGGCATACAGTGCGGCGTCGGCATTTCACCACCTGGTCGAAGATCTCGAAGAGGCGATTGGCGTCTACGAGCGCATGGCGGCTGGCGCCCCGTCCAGCTCCGCTCGCCATCCCCGGAGCTTTTTTGCCAGCACGCTTGAGCTTGCGGCAGAAGATCTTTCGGACGAGGGCGCGGAGGTGCACACCATCGCGCACACCCTCACGGAGATACACGTGCAATCCAGCATGCCCATCTACGCGCTGGCGATAACGCCCGGACCGTATACAGACGAAGCCGTGTGCGCACTTGAGCGCGTTGCGGCGATGTGCCGGGAGCACGACATCCCCTGGGGAGGCGGGCTCGCGTTTGGAGAAGCCGAGCTCATCACCCGTTGCGCCCGGCAACCGCGCATGGGGCGCATGCGGCGTACCCGCTCGGAGCACATCGACCTGCTCATCGCGGCCATTCGCTCACGATGCGGCATGCACAGCCTGCCCGATGCCCCCTCATCGGGCATCGTTCGCGTGCCCCGCTCGGTTCCCCGCATCGTGTACCCGCTGGTCGCTTGGGCACTCATGTCGACAGGCACGTGACATATGGTGCGCGGTGCGCGAGGGTGCGCTTACCGCGCGCGTGGAGCGATGCGCAGGGGCGTCCGGCGTCGCATGCGCGGCTCGCGCACGGCGCGCATGCCCAGCCTCAAGCGCACGGAGCCGCGCTCGCTCGAACCAACGACGTACTCATCTTGACTTTGTATTTAGAAAGATGTCTAATTCTTTAATCGTACGGCTCGGACGTGGGTGGCAAGCGGCCCGCGGATGGTGTCCTTCGCAGCACACATCACGCGCCACGAGCCGTATCGCATCAAGTCACTTCGAAAGGAGACCAATGGGAGGAGAAGCCTTTAAGGCGCTCGCGGACCCCACGCGGCGGCACATCCTCGAACTGCTGCGGGGCGGCGACCTCACCGCCGGCGAAATCGCCGAGCACTTCGATATGACCAAGCCCTCGCTCAGCCATCATCTCAGCATTCTAAAAGCCGCAGGGCTGGTCGATTCCGAGCGCCATGGGCAGTCAATCGTCTACACCCTCGACACCACGGTCCTGCAGGACCTTATGAGCTGGTTTTACACGTTTACCGATAGGAGTGGTTCAGATGACCGATAGCAAATTCGAAGCCGAGATGCGCGATTCGGACGGCGCATCGAACAAGCAGCACTACGCGAACCCCTTGAGCCGCCGCGTGATGGTGGGCCTCGTCCTCGTCTGCATTGCAAGCTTCTTGGGGCACCTCGCGCTGTTGCCCCAAATGCCCGAGATGATTCCCACGCACTGGGATGCGGCGGGCAACGTCAACGGCTGGACCGGCCGAACCGCAATCATCGCGCTCGACGCCCTGCCGCTGTTGCTCCTGCTCATGATGCGCTATCTGCCCGCCATGGACCCGCGCGGCCACATCTATGCGCGCATGGGATCGTTCTACACCGGATTCGTCACCCTGTTCACGCTGTTTATGGTCGGCATCACCTGGACCTCAGAACTCACCGTCTTCGGTCTGCTGCCCCAAACCGGCAGCCCCGTCGGCGCCATCACGAGCGTGGTGATTGGCGTGAGCCTCGTTCTTCTGGGTAACTACATGCCCAAGGTCAAGCGCAACTACACGTTTGGCTGCAAGACCCCGTGGGCGCTCGACAACGATGTCAATTGGCGCCTCACCCACCGGTTTTGCGGCGTCGCCTACGTTTTGAGCGGGATCGTCGTGATCGTCTCGGGCGTGCTCTCCCTGCAATACGGCGAGATCGCGTTTTGGATCCTCATAACCGCCATACTTGGTTCGAGCCTCGCCACCTACGCGTACAGCTACCTGGTGTACCGCAACAGCAACAAGCCGCTGCGCGCCCGCTGACGCAAACGGCACCCAACCTGGCGTCCCGGCCCCTTGGCTTGCCACCCCTGGCCGCCGGGACGCACCGATGGGTGCCATGAGGGTTATCGGGCAGTGGGAACCGGAGCGTCCTCACGCATGATGTAGCGGGTGATGAGTGCGATCAGCACGAGCTCATCGATGTGCTCCGCGTTTTTGACCACGAGATCGTACACGTCTCCCCGCTCGGCGGGCACCTGCTTCGCCTCGGCCAGGACGGCCCCCGCCTCGTTTCGAACCTCAAAGCGGCTCGTCCAGGCGCGGTGCGCCGCAACCTTCCAATCAGTCCCCGAGATGATGAGGTAGCTCTCCGCCGTGCTGGCAGGCGAGCGAAACTTCCGCTTGAGCTCAAACGTGCGGCCGTCGGCCATCACCACCCGATGCGCACGGTCTTTCGTATCAAGGCGCACGGTCGTGACCTGAGCGAGCTCGTCCCCCTGAGCATTCCGAAAGAACGTGCGACGCGGCGCCGAAAGCGGGTCCGTCTCGGTGACGTAGCGCACTTCACCGGACATCGTCTTGACCTCGACCTCGCTGTGCACGCTCATCAACTTTGCTTGTATACGCAGCTTCATGGTGTACCCCTCCCATTGCAGCGTGATGCATCTTTGTCATTGCAGTCATTTGTACCCATAAACTCGCGCAAAAAAGCCGGGGAGTCAAAGCGGCTCCCCGGCTGTTCTATATGCATATGGACGAGCGGCTAGCTCAGCAGCATGCGGTCGTTGGCGAGCGCGCCGCCGGAGACCTCCTCAAACTTCTGCAGCAGGTCGGGGACGGTGAGCGCACGCTTCTCGTCGCCGGCGACGTCGTAGATCACGCGACCCTCGTGCATCATGATGAGACGGTTGCCCAAGCGAATAGCGTCGTTCATGTTGTGCGTCACCATGAGCGTGGTGAGGTTGCGCTCGCCCACGATCTGCTCGGTGAGCTCGAGGACCTTCGCCGCCGTCTTGGGGTCGAGCGCTGCCGTGTGCTCGTCGAGCAGCAGCACCTGGGGATTGGTGAGCGTCGCCATGAGCAGCGTCAGCGCCTGGCGCTGGCCGCCCGAAAGCAGGCCGACTTTTGCCTGCATGCGGGACTCAAGGCCCAAGTCGAGCTTCTTGAGGAGCTCGGCGTACTCCTCGCGCTCGGCCTTCGTGATGCCCCAGCGCAGGGTGCGACGCTGGCCGCGGCGACGTGCCAAGGCGAGGTTCTCCTCGATTTGCATGTCGGCGGCGGTGCCGCGCATGGGGTCTTGGAACACACGGCCCAGGTACTTGGCGCGACGGGGCTCGGACAGACGGGAGATGTCCTCGCCGTCGAGCTCGACCGTGCCGGAATCAAGCGGGTACACGCCTGCGATCATGTTGAGTAAGGTGGACTTGCCGGCGCCGTTGCCGCCAATCACCGTGACGAAATCGCCGTCGGCGAGCGTGAGGTCGACACCCGTAAGGGCGCGCTTCTCCGTGACGGTGCCGCGATTGAAGGTTTTCTTCACGTGGGTCAGCTTAAGCATGAGCCTCACCGCCCTTCGAGTAGCTGGCGCGCAGTTTGAACTTCTCCCACACCACGGGGACGCACAGGGCGAGCGCCACGATGATGGCGGACAGGAGCTTCATGTCGTTGGCGTCCATGCCCATCTGCAGCACGACGGCGCGGATGAGGAAGTAGACGACGGAGCCCACCACGGCGGAGACCAGGCGGCTCTTGAAGCCGGTGAGCTTGCCGGGGGTGAGGCGGCCGAGCACCTCGCCGATGACGATGGCGGCGAGGCCGATGACGATGGCACCCGTGCCCATGCCGATGTCGGCGTACTTTTGGCTCTGGCAGATGAGTCCGCCGGAGAGGCCCACGAGCGCGTTGGAGAGCATGAGGGCGATCATCTTGGTTTTAGCGGTGGAGACGCCGAGCGCGCGGATCATGTCCTCGTTGTTGCCGGTGGCGCGCAAGGCGCTGCCGATCTCGGTGCCAAAGAACCAGTACAGCGCGGCGATGATGAGGACCGCCACGATAAGGCCCACGATGATGGAGGCCGCGTTGGTGGACAAGCCCGTCATCTCCGTCACGCGGGAAAAGACGGTCTCATGCTGCAGCAAGGGCGTGTTCGACTTGCCCATCACGCGCAGGTTGATCGACCACAGGGCAATCTGCGTCAAGATACCCGCGAGAATCGCGGGGATCTCGAACACCGTGTGCAGGAAGCCCGTGACGGCGCCCGCAGCCATGCCGGCGAGCATCGCCGCCACGATGGCGATGATGGGGTCCACGCCCGACACGACGAGCACAGCGCACACGCTGCCCCCGAGTGCAAAGCTGCCGTCGACCGTGAGGTCGGCGATGTCGAGCAGCTTGTAGGTGATGTACACACCAAGGACCATGATGCCCCAGAGGATGCCCTGGGAAACGGCGCCCATAAGCGCACCAGCCATGTTGTCCCTCCTTCTTTTACGAGCCAAATGAACCCCGGCAGCCGCACCGCCGGGGTTCATCGCTGTTGCGACAGAAAATATGCGCAGGTCAGTGTAACATGCGCGCGCCTTATGCGCTCACGTCGGTGCCGCCGGCATCCGCCAGGGCAGCCACGTCGACGCCGATCTCGTCGGCGGTCTTTTGGTTGTAGACCAAATCGCACTCATCGGCGGCCATCGTCTCGATGGGCATGTCGGCGGGATTGGCGCCCTCAGTGAGGATGCGGACGGCCATCTCGCCGGCGCGGCGGCCCAACTCCTCGTAATTGATGGAGATGCTCGCAAGACCGCCGGCCTCGACATGGGCGACCTCGCCACACACCGTGGGGACCTTGTTCTCGTTGGCGATCGCGGCGATCACGGCCATGGCGGAAGCGATGGTGTTGTCCGTCGGGGTGTAGATGGCGTCCACCTTGCCCATCATGGATTCCACGACCTGCTGGACCTCGTTCGAGCTCGAGGCCGTGTACTCGACACCTTCGATGCCGAGGCGGTCGAGCTCCTCGGCGGCCAAATCGATCTGCAGCTTGGAGTTGGACTCGGCGGTGCAGTACAGCAGGCCGACCTTCTTTGCCTCGGGAACGAGCTGGTGAAGCAGCTCGATCTGATCGGTGACGGGGTTCATGTCGGACGTACCCGTGACGTTGCCGCCCGGGGCATCGTTGTCCTCGACCAAGCCGGATGCGGCGAAGTCGGTGATGGCGGTGCAGACGATGGGGATGTCGGTGGTGGCGCCGGCGACCGCCTGCGCGGCGGGCGTGGCGATGGCCAAAATCAGGTCACAGCCCTCGTTCACGAGTGTGCTCGCGATGGTCTGGCAGGCGGACTGGTCATTCTGGGCGTTTTGCTGGTTGATCTTCGCGCCGATGCCCGCGGCCTCGACCGCGGCGACGAACCCCTTATTGGCGGCGTCGAGCGCAGGATGTTCGGTGAGCTGCAGGACACCGATCTTGTACTTCGAATCCGTCGCGCCCGTAGAGCCGGCATCGGCGCCGGAATCGTTGCAGCCGGTAAGCCCCAGGCTGCCCGCGACGGCAAACGCAGCGGCAGTGGCGACACCCGCCGTGAACGAACGGCGAGAACAGGTCGTAGTAGTCATGGGTATGCTCCTTGTGCGCCCCTTGTTATCGGACGCGTCATGATTTGAATGGATGGCAAGGATGCTCAAAGCCTATGCACCGGAAGGCGAAGCCGGGACGGACACGCGCCCACCCTCGGCAAAACTCGCTCGAACTGCGGAGCAGGTTAGACGATCTGAGCGTCCTCAAGGACCGAGATATCGACGCCGAGTGCGTCGGCGGTCGCCTGGTTCACGATGAGCTGGCACTCTTCGCTCGACAGGTACTCGATGGGCATATCGGCGGGATCGGCGTCCTCGGTGAGGATCTTCACGGCCATCTCGCCCGCCTTATAGCCCAAGTCGTAATAGTTGATGCTATACGACGCCAGCCCTCCATCCTCGACCATAGTGTCGCAACCTACGATGACGGGGAGCTTATTCTCATTGGCGACCATGGAGACGGTCGCCATACCCGCGGCGATGGTGTTGTCGGTGGGAGCGTATATCGCGTCGACCTTGCCGACCATGGACTCGACCATCTGCTGGATTTCGTTTGACGAGGAGATGGAATAGCGCTCGTGCTCCATGCCGGCGACGCCCAGGGCGTCCTCGGCGAGCTCGACCTGCACCTCGGAGTTGGACTCCGCGGAGCAGTAGAGGATGCCGACGCGCTTGGTCTCGGGCAGCAGCTGGCGCAGCAGGTCGATCTGATCGGTGACGGGGGTGAGGTCGGAGGTGCCGGTCACGTTGCCGCCCGGGGCGTCGTTGGACGCGACCAGGCCGCTCTCGGCGTAATCCGTGATGGCGGAACCCACGATGGGGATATCGGTGGTGGCGCCGGCGACCGCCTGCGCGGCGGGCGTGGCGATGGCGAAAATCAGGTCGTCGCCGTCGTTCACGAGTTTGCTCGCGATGGTCTGGCAGGCGGACTGGTCGTTCTGGGCGTTCTGCTGGTCGATCTTGTAGGAGATGCCCGACTCGTCGAGCGCGGCCACGAAGCCCTTGTTGGTCTGATCGAGGGCGCCGTGCTCGGTGAGCTGCAGCACGCCGATCTTATACGCGTCCTTTGCGGCAGACGAGCTGCCGGCGGCGGAAGAGGCGTCGTTTGCGCCACAGCCCGCAAGCGCTCCGGTGGCAAACATGCCCGCTCCAAGGGTGATGAAATTCCTGCGCGAGATGCTCAGCATGGCGATCAACTCCGTTTCCTCTGTCCGTGGCTTCACCGCTCATGGCGAAGCACTTTATCCTGCAAAAGCACGCAAGGGATATACTAGCGCGCCCGCGCGCCGCACTCAAACTCGTTACAGTTGTGTTAACGAAGCCCGCCTCAATCCCAATGTGCATTTTGGGGACGGGTGCAAAAATGCACATTTCACAGCCGCGCGCACCAACCGAAGCGTCATTGCCGCCGCATGCGAACGACCTGCGCCCGCCGCATGCGAATAGAGGGTAATAACGTCGAAATCCGGCCGTGATATCGGCGGGTTTTTCGTCGTTATTACCCTCAATTATGCGAAACCGAGGCGCTATCAATTTAGCAAGACTAGACGCGCCAGCCTTAACGGAACGAGCCACCGGCTTAACCGAGCCGAGGCGCCGACTTAGAACTCGCAGCTACCGACGGTGCGGGGGTGCGGCAGGACGTCGCGGATGTTGCCCACGCCCGTGAGGTACATGACCAGGCGCTCGAAGCCCAGGCCAAAGCCGGCGTGCTTGCACGTGCCGTAGCGGCGCAGGTCCAGATAATACTTGTACTGCTCGGCATCCATGCCCAGCTCGGCGATGCGGCGCTCGAGCACGTCGAGGCGCTCCTCGCGCTGGGAACCACCGATGATCTCGCCGATGCCGGGAACCAGGCAGTCCGCCGCGGCGACGGTCTTACCGTCGTCGTTCAGGCGCATGTAGAAGGCCTTGATCTCGGCCGGGTAGTCGGTCACGAAGGTCGGGCACTTGAAGTGCTCCTCGGTGAGGAAGCGCTCGTGCTCGGTCTGCAGGTCGATGCCCCAGCTCACGGGGTAGTCGAACGCATGGCCAGCGGCGACGGCCTGTTCCAGGATCTCGACGGCCTCGGTGTAGGTCACGCGGGCGAAATCGGAGTTCGCCACGTGGGTCAGGCGCTCAATAAGACCCTTGTCGACAAACTTGTTGAGCATGGCGAGCTCGTCGGGGCAGCGATCCATAACGTCGCGGATGACGTATTTGAGCATGTTCTCGGCGAGGTCCATGTCGTCGGCGAGGTCGGCAAAGGCGATCTCGGGCTCGATCATCCAGAACTCGGCGGCATGGCGCGTGGTGTTGGAGTTCTCAGCGCGGAAGGTGGGGCCAAAGGTGTAGACGTCACCGAAGGCCATGGCGAAGTTCTCGGCGTTGAGCTGACCGGAAACGGTGAGCGACGCGGGAGCGCCGAAAAAATCCTTGCTGTAGTCCACGTTGCCGTGCTCATCCAGCGGCGGGTTGGCCGGGTCGATGGTGGTGACGTGGAACATCTCGCCCGCGCCCTCGCAGTCGCTGGCGGTGATGATGGGGGTGTTCACATACACGAAACCGCGGTCCTGGAAGAAGCGGTGGATGGCGGCGGCGGCCACGGAGCGTACGCGGAACACGGCGCGAAAGAGGTTGGTGCGCGGGCGCAGGTGCTGTTGGGTGCGCAGGAACTCGACGGTGGCGCGCTTCTTCTGCAGCGGGTAGTCCGGCGCAGAGACACCCTCGACCTCGATTTGGGTGGCGGCGAGCTCGAAGGGCTGCGGCGCATCCGGGGTGAGCTTGAGCTCGCCGGTGCACACGAGCGCAGCGGAGACGTTTTGGTGCGCGATCTCGTCGTAGTTCGCCAGCGCCTCACGGTTCATGACGACCTGCAGGTCCTTGAAGCAGCTGCCGTCGTTCAAGGTGACGAAGCCAAAGTTCTTCATGTCGCGGACGGACTTGACCCAACCGGCAACGGTGACGGTCGAGCCGCCGAGCGCCTCGGCATCGGCGTAGAGCTGGGCGATCTTGGTGCGATCCATGCGTGCTCCCTAGCGTAGATTCAACAGTTCAACAGCTCACCATTGTAGCAGCCAAGTGCGGCGAGGGCGCTTTGACAAGGCAAACGATGCATCTTTGAGAATCCGACTCCCCAGCGCAAGAAAATCCGACCTTGGCCAAATGGACAATCCGACATCCATGGAATAGAAAATCCGACCTTTTGGAGGTGGAAAATCCGAATGAGCCACTTTCGAGCGAGAAACCACGCCCGTACCGCAAATCGGGCGAAAATGTAACGAATAATGAGACGCCCCAAGTAGACCGTGTTTTTTCACGGCAAAACCCCAGTTGACCGTCTTCAAATCAGGCGTCTACTCGGACAATAAAGATTCTTGTTACTTTTTCGCCCGATTTGAGACACGGAGGTCCGTATGGCACAGAACTTTTGGGGTGACGAGCTTCCCGACACCGTCGATCTGCCGCCGGCGACACCTGCCTCCCGCCTGGGCTACGGCCGCATCGATTTTGAAAAGCTCCCCAACACGCGCGACCTGGGCGGCATGGTCGGCGCCGACGGGCGCCGCGTGAAACCCGGCATGCTGCTGCGCTCCGGCACGCTGGGCTTTGGCTCGTACGCCGACATCTCTCGCCTGCGCGACGAGTACGACCTCCGCTTGGTTGTGGATTTTCGCAACCTTATCGAGCTCTCCGAGTTCCCCGACCCCATGGAGCGCATCCCCGCCGCGCACTACCTGCACGCCGAGATCTTCTCCGACCACCAGGTGGGCGTCACCCAAGAGCATGAAAAGACAGAGTTCGAGTACAAGCTCGAAGCGATGGCCCAGGGTGATCCGACCGAGTTCATGACGCTGCTGTACCCGCACATGCTCACCGACGAAACGGGCATCAACGGGTATCGTGCCTTTGTGCGCGCTGTTCTCGATGTCGAGGAGGGAGCGGCGCTGTGGCACTGCTATGTGGGGCGTGACCGCTGCGGCATGGGCTCGGCGCTCGTCGAGACCATGCTCGGCGTGAGCCGCGATGACATCCTCGACGACTATCTCGCCACCAACTTCTACGCGCCCATCGAGCTCACGCTGGACTCCCCCGCGTCGCGATGCTATTTCGAGGCGGTCGAGCGGGCTCTCTAGCCGTATGGCGGCTTTGCGGGCTACATCACCGGGGCCCTCGGCATCAGCGAGGATGAAATCGCCGCGTTCCGCGAGCGCTGTCTCGAACGCTAGTCGCTGCGCGTCGATAGACCGCTTACGTCTGAGATGCGCGATACGGGCGAGAAGCCCCGCACACGCCGTGCGCAATCTGGGGACGGGTGCACTTTTGCGCATCGCCTTTGAATCCCGCGCCCAGCGCTTCCGATGCGCAAAAGTGCACCCGTCCCCCTACTGAGCATCGTGAAGGATTTATGGGAGCCTTTGACCCCGACGCTACGTCGGGGTTTTTACTATCGAACAACGGCGGGACATACCGCCCTGTTCGAAAGGACTCCCATGTTCAAAGGCGCCGTCTTGCGCTACCTCATCTCCGACGCGCTCTCACTGCTCGGCAATTCCATCGCCGGCGTCGTGCTACCGCTCGTACACCTCTACTCAGACAGCGAGCTTGCCGAGATCGAACGCATTTTCCGCGCCATTCCCGAGCGTGGGTTGATCGATGAATACCTGTGCGTCAGTCACCTCATCGACACGCTTCCGGGCAACGCGAGTGCGGAGGAGCGCGAGCGTGCCATCAATGCGGGCATGGCGTTTCTCGACAAGATCGCCGACTGCATGGACACTTCGAACTGGTTGCGGCCCGACAAAGATTATGAGCGCATGCTCGAGAACATGGCAATGGTGCACTACAACGACGCACAAATCGCCTTCTCCGACGAGCTATTCCTGCGCTTCACCGACCGCCTCGCCCAAAGAAACGTGTAATCTGGGGACGGGTGCACTATTGCACATTGGGGCCATGCATTCACCTTCGGCGCCGCTGGCAGAATGTGCAATAGTGCACCCGTCCCCAGATTCGCTATTGGAGGAAACCGTGTTTACGTTCTTCAAGATTCCGTTCGTGCAGAGCGTCCTATGGGCGATCGTCCTCATCGTCGCGACCGCCATCATCGCGCGCATCGCCAGCCGAGCACTGCGCCACTTTCTCGAACGCGACTGCAACCCGCTGCCCTCCTCGAGCATCATCATCAACATCGCTCGCGGCGTCATCTGGGCCACCGGAGCGAGCGTTATTCTCGACGCGTGCTTCGGCGTCAATGCAAACGCCCTTGTAGCCGCTCTTGGCGTCGGTGGCATCGCCGTGTCCCTGGGCTTTCAAGACACGCTGTCCAATCTCATCGGCGGCCTGCAGGTCACCTTCATGGGTATCGTAAAGCCTGGCGATAATATCGAGGTCGGGTCCGAGCGCGGCGTCGTGCAAGATGTGACGTGGCGCCACACCACCATTCGCGACGCCATGGGACAGACCGTCATCATCCCCAACTCCATCATCTCCAAGACGGCGCTTGTGCACCTGTTGCCAGCCAGCCGCGTCAGCGTTCCCTTCGCCGTTCCGCGCCTTGGCGAAGACGGCAGCGCGCGCGTGGACGACATGGACGGCCTCGCCGCGCAGCTCACCAACCTCGCTCGCGAAGCCGCCGGCTCCGCCTCCCCTGTCATCGACGGGCCGCGCGTCCTCTTCTCCGAGATCTCGGAGCTCGGCATCAAGGGCAAAATCGTGTTTCAGGTTGAGGACGCCGCGAAGACCTCCGCGGCAGCAGACGCCGTGGTCCGCGCCATCGCCGCGCTCGTGTAAAGACCTCGATCGAACCGGCCTCGATTTGGAGGCAGCTCCGAATCGAGGCCCTCATGCTCGCGCGCAGATTGCCGCCCCCGCAACCGAAGACCCCGCTACGCGCCATTCTCAGGTGGGCGCAGGCTCGTGAGCGCAGAGTAGTCCGGCTCGGCCGTGGAGGGGCGCATCTCACCCGGTGCGTACCAATCGAGCGCGCAGTCGATCCACGCGTTCCAGAACGGCCACTCGTGCACACCGATATCCGGCTCGTGATACGTCACGTCGAAACCGGCGTCGCGCAGCAGGGCAACTACGTCGCGGTTGCTCTGACACAGGTTATCGTGCTCGCCGCACGCGCCGTAAAAGCGCGGCTTGGGCAAATCCGGGTTATCGCGGAAGCGCTCGATCAACGCCGCGTAGTCCTTCTCCGAACCGATCACCGTGTCGAGGTCTCCAAAGAACCTCTCGTAGTAGCGGCGCTTGCGCGGCGAATGCGACTCAACCGCCTCGAGCACCCGATCACGCATGAAGGCGCCCGACAGCGAGATGATGCTGCCGAAGCGATCCGGTCGCAGCAGGCCGTTGATAACCGCCGTGTACGCTCCGATCGAGATGCCCGCGAGCGCCGTGTCCTCGCGTTTTGCCGAAAGGGGCAGCAGACGCCTCGTGAACTCCACCAACTCCTCGCTGATGAACTTGCCGTGCCATTCGTCGATCTCGGGCTTGTTGAGGTAGAGCCCGTCCTCGCCCGAGGGCATGATCACCACGACATCGCGCGCCTCAGCCGTCTCGACCACATGGGTGCGATCAATCCAATCCACATCCTGGCCAAAAAGGCCGTGCAGCAAATAGACCGTGCGGTACGGGCCGCGGCGACGCTTGGCGAGCTTGTCGCCGTCCATCTTGTCGGCCGGCACGACAGCCGTGAGCATCACGTTGCGCTTGAGGTAGCGCGAGTAGAAGTCAATCCTGAGCAGCGCCATCTTCACGCCTCCTTAAAACAGCCAGTCGAGTGCCTGCGGCAGCGCCATGTTCCAAAACTCCCAATCGTGGCCGCCGGGCATCTCGCGATGCTCCACCTGCAGGCCTGCTGCGCGCATACGGTCGGCGAGCACGCGGTTGGGATAGGCAAGTGGGTCGCTCGAGCCGCACGCCATGAAGACGCGCGGGCGCGGACGGTCACAGTACACGATGTCCGCGGCCAGGCGCGCGGGGTCCTTGTCGCTGCCCGGCACCTGCGCCAGATCGCCAAACGTGGCTTCCAAAAACGGGCGACTCAAGAAGAAGATGTCATCGTTGACCACGCTCTCGATGCTCTCCGCCACCATGGCGGTGGAGAACGAGATGATGGCGCCGAAGTTCTCACTGTACTTGAGACCGGCGCGCAGCGCCCCGTAGGCGCCCATGGAGATGCCGCCGATGAACGTGTCCTCACGGCGATCGCTCACGGGCAAGATACGGCGTATGACCTGCACGAGCTCCTGCCCTACAAAGCGGCCGTAGAAGTTATGCAGGTCGGGCTGGTCGAGGTAGAAGGCGTTGTAACCCGACGGCATGACCACGGCGAGGTGGCGCTCAGTGGCCCACTGGCGAATGCGCGACTCCGAGATCCAGTCGGTGTGGTTGCCGGTGATTCCGTGAAGCAGGATGAGCACCCGGTAGGGCTCGCGCGCCGGCGGATAGGCTGCCTGAGCCGTGCGCTCATCCTCACCGCGCACGAGTGCAGCGTCCACGCCCATCGCCTCCCCCATGCCGTCGAACGGCAGGATGATGTCGATGGTGGTGGTTCGCATGAGCGAACTGGAGAAATAATCGATGCTGATCTGCGCCATATCTGTGCTCCCTTGCGCTCTTTAGAAAAACCCGCCCGAGCCCCTTCACGGGTATGCTCGGGCGGGCCATCCGCAGGTATCTTCTTTAATTGTAACGCGCAGGCTGGGCGTTGAATTACATAAACTTGCGTATCGTCCGTTAATAGACAAGTGACCTTTTTGACATAATTCTTGTATGAATCCTGTGGCTTTGCGGAGCATAAAGCGGCTGCTACTCCGCACTACGATACCAAAGCTCGCATACCCGAAAGTGCTGCGCTCTCAACTTTGGCAACGGGTCTACCGCGCGTCACTCTCAGCGCGATCGAGCATCCGCTCAGCAAAATCATGCTTATACAGGTTATCGTTCTTGAGCTGCTTCCATCCCGCCTCGTTCACCATGTCGGCGTTGAGCGCCACTCCGTACATTTCCTCAACCGTCGCGCGATTAAAGACGTAGCACTCGTGCTCATTCACCTCATCGCTCTCCGATACCGTTACCTGGATCTTTTGCGCATCGGGCACGGCGCAGAACAACGCGGTGACGTTGTATGCGAGCGCAGCGCCAACGGACTCACCTTCAAAGTAGCTCGGAACGCGCACGTAGTCGAAGCGCAACACGCCGTTGCCGCGTGTCACGTCCAAGTTCGCGGCCCACTCGCCCATAGGCAGATTGAAGATGAGCACATCGAGGGAGTCGACATCGTCAAAGCTCTTGCCAACGTATGTCACCACGTCATTGTAGTTGCTATTCACCACCGAGCGGATCAACTCGTCGCCGGCCTCACCGTCCAAAATGACCGTTCCATCTGGCTCGACGACAATGCCGGAATCCTCCGAATATACCGAAACGCCGCCGTTGGGGCTCACGTCCACCACGTTGTTACCATCTTCTACGTGAACGCCATCTTTGCCCACACTCACGTTCGCGTCCTGCGTGAACGCTCGGACACCAGTCATCAGACTACAGCTCGCGAGACCTATGCCGAGAAGGAGGACGATTGCGACTATAAAGACGAGTACCAAGGGCCACACACGGCGACGCTTTACCGGTTGCTCGGGCTGCGGGTGCAGGGTTGCCGTGCCCGGCTCCGTAACGGGCGTGGGGCCACCAGGACGAGTTGCGCCAGGCTCGACAGCATCAGCTGCGCCCAGGGGAGTCGTCGCAGCGGGCGCATGTTCGTCCAAGGACGTTGTTACCGCAGCGGGTGCTTCCTCTACCGGCGCTTCACCCGACGTCGCAACGACTGCGTCATCGTGATCGAACGCATCGCCATCGAGCACGTCATCGACGCTCGCCATGCTTTCTTTGGTGCGGCGCAGCGCCTCGGCCTCATCCACGCCATCGGCGAGCAAATCCTCGTAGCGCGCCACGAGATTGCCGTAGATCTCCTCTTTAAGCTCTATGTTCTCCGGGGTGAGCACCCTACCCTCAAACAGGTGCTCCACATACATGCGCAGCTCGTTCATCGTGCGCTCCCTTCTTGCTTGAGCAGCCTATCGATAATGCGACGAACGCGCGCCCATCGCGATGTTGCCTCGGATAGCTCCTGTGTACCCGCCCTCGTGATGCGGTAGTACTTGCGGCGCGCCCCTTGCGTCTCGTTGCCCCAATAGCTCTCGACGAACCCCTGTCCCTCGAGCCTCTTGAGACTCGTATACAGCGAAGGCTCCTTCATCTCGTACTCTCCGCAGCTTGCCTGCGCAATGCCCTTGAGAATCTCATAGCCGTAGCTATCTTTATCCGACAAGGCACACAGAATGATCGCATCGATGTTTCCTCGAATAAGATCGCTTACTGCATCTCTCGTTGCCACATTAGCCACCTCCTTGAGGTCCTTATGGTACCCATAGTTTAATACATAGTACTATGTGTGTCGATGTAATTTGTCAGCTAATTATTATCTAAAACGCGTCAATAAAAAAACCCGGCTCGCGCAAGCGAACCGGGTTTTCCGAGTCAACTATGGGGTGCGAACGTATCGCTTAGGCCTCCATAAAGTTGCGCTGGACGGCGGAGTCGACCTTCACGCCAGGGCCCATGGTGGAGGACACGGAGATGCTCTTGACGTACTTGCCCTTGGCGGAAGCCGGCTTGACGCGCAGGATCTCGGTGTAGAGGGCAGCGTAGTTCTCGACGAGCTTCTGATCGTCGAAGGAGATGCGACCCAGCGGAACGTGGCAGATGCCGTAGCGGTCGGCGCGATACTCAACGCGGCCGGCCTTGAGCTCGCCAACCATCTTGGCGACGTCCATGGTCACGGTGCCCAGCTTGGGGTTAGGCATGAGGCCACGAGGGCCGAGGATCTTACCGATGCGACCAACCTTGGCCATCATCATCGGGGTAGCGATGGCGGCGTCGAAGTTGATCTCGCCCTTCTGGATCTGAGCGATGAGCTCGTCGGAACCGATGACGTCGGCACCGGCCTCAGCAGCCTGCTCAGCCTGAGCGCCCTCGGCAAAGACGGCAACGCGGACGGTCTTACCAGTACCGTGGGGCAGAGAAATGGAACCACGGATGTTCTGGTCGGCCTTGCGGGTGTCGATGCCAAGGCGGAAGTGAGCCTCAACGGTCTCGTCGAAGTTGGCGCAAGCCATCTCCTTGACGAGCTTGACAGCCTCGAGCGGGGTGTAGACGGAAGCGCGATCGACCTTAGCGGCGGCCTCACGGAACTTCTTGCCATGCTTAACAGCCATGTTATTACCTCCTGTGGTACAGACGGGGTCATACCCCTCCCACATCAGTCACGCACCCGTATGGTGCATGAATTACCAAAGAAACGACGAGTTAGTTACTCGGCGATGGTGACGCCCATGGAACGGGCAGTGCCGGCGACGATCTTCTTGGCGGCGTCCAAGTCGTTCGCGTTGAGATCGGGCATCTTGATCTCGGCGATCTTGGTGAGCTGCTCGTCGGAGAGCTGGCCAACCTTGTCGCGCTGGGGAACAGCGGAGCCACCCTTGAGGCCGAGCTCCTTCTTGATGAGGTGAGCCGCCGGAGGGGTCTTGCACACGAAATCAAAGGTGCGGTCCTCGAAAACGGTGATGACGACCGGGATGATGTCGCCCATCTTGTCCTGCGTGGCAGCGTTGAATGCCTGGCAGAACTGCATGATGTTGACCTGAGCAGCACCGAGGGCGGGACCCACGGGAGGAGCAGGATTGGCCTTGCCGGCCGGAATCTGAAGCTTGATGACGGTGGCGATCTTCTTCTCTGCCATGTCACACCTTCCTTGAACGTGAAGTGTCTGAATCATATATCGTCAGCGCACGTTCGCTAGAAGCACGGACTCCGATGAGCAGTCGGGACCGAAGCGCTCAAGCGCGGACAAACAACGGAAATGAGCTTTAAGCGATGACCGTAATCTGATCAAAGCTGAGCTCGACGGGAGTCTCGCGGCCGAAGATCATCAGAGCGACCTTGACCTTGGCGACGTCGGGCATGACCTCGGAGACCTTGCCATCGAAGTCGGCCAGCGGGCCGGAGATGACGCGAACGGAAGACCCAACCTCGATGTCGACAACGGCACGCTTGGGAGCTGCTGCGCTCTTGTCGTCCTTGCGCATCATCTTGTTGTACTCATCGCGAGAAAGCGGAGCGGGCTTGCCGCTGCCGCCAAGGAAACCGGTGACACCGGGGGTGTTGCGAACGCACGTCCAGGCATCGTCATCCATCTCCATGCGGACCAACACGTAGCCCGGGAAGATCTTGACGTCCTTCTCGTCGCGCTTGCCGCCCTCTTTGAGCTCGGTGACGCGCTCCGTGGGGATTTGGATATCGAAGATGCGATCCTGCATGCCCATCGTCTCGATGCGGTGCTCAAGATCGGACTTAACGCGATTCTCGTACCCGGAGTAGGTGTGAACGACGTACCAACGCTTGGACATCTAATTACCCCCTCAGACCTGCGAAGAGCACGAGGCCCTCGCCAATAACGAGATCGAGGACAGCGATGACAACACCAACGACGATCAGCGAGGCGCAGACGGCCACGGTGTAGTTGACGAGCTCGCTCTTGGAAGGCCACACAACGCGCTTCATCTCAGAGCGGACAGAGGCCATGTATGCCTTGCCACGAGCAATGAGGCCAGGCTTCTTGTCTGACTTCTTTGCCTTAGCGGGCTTGGTGCTCTTCTTGTTTGCCATTCTGGCTTACCTCCGCGCGTTTGCGCCTATACATTAGAAACCGTAAGCCTCCGAAGAGGCTTACGGATTACAGACTGGCACGCCAGGAAGGACTCGAACCCTCAACAGACGGTTTTGGAGACCGTTGCTCTACCAATTGAACTACTGGCGTGTATGCGAAAGAGACTAGCGGGTCTCCTTGTGCAGCGTATGCTTCTTGCACCACGGGCAATACTTCTTGATCTCCATGCGATCAGGCATGTTTGCCTTGTTCTTGGTGGTCGTGTAATTACGACGCTTGCACTCGGTGCAAGCCAGGGTAACCATAGTGCGCATGTATCTAAACCTCCATGTACTGCCCTCTACGAGCACGGTCGTTAACAATACCAGCTCTATATGCCGGCTGTCAATGAGTTCGGTATAACCGTATCTATTCTGCAAACGAGATACACAACTCGTTCGCATTTGCGTACGCTCTGCTCGTAAGCAGCACAGACGCGAGAATACCGAATGCACCTGTTGGGCCATAGGTCACCAGATGCGCATGCCCAGCGGGCATGAAAAGGACCCGGCACCAGGTTCGGCGCCGGGTCCTACTAGTACGCCTAGATCAGCGAGAAGCGAAGCTACTCGATGATGGTGGAGACGATACCGGAACCCACGGTGTGGCCACCCTCGCGGATAGCGAAGCGCAGGCCCTCCTCCATGGCGATCGGGTGGATAAGCTCGCCGGTGATGGTGATGTGGTCACCAGGCATGGCCATCTCGGTGCCCTCGGGGAGCTTGACGGTACCGGTCACGTCAGTGGTACGGAAGTAGAACTGAGGACGGTAGCCATCGAAGAACGGGGTGTGACGGCCACCCTCGTCCTTGGTGAGGACGTAGATCTCGCCGGTGAACTTGGTGTGAGGGGTCACGGAACCGGGCTTGCAGAGAACCTGGCCGCGCTCGATCTCCTCGCGCTTGATACCACGGAGCAGGATACCGACGTTGTCGCCAGCCTCGCAGAAGTCCATGGACTTGCGGAACATCTCGATGCCGGTGGCAACGGTGCTGTTGGTCTCCTTGATGCCGACGATCTCGACCGGGTCGTTGAGGCGGAGCTCGCCGCGCTCGACACGGCCGGTAGCAACGGTACCACGACCGGAAATGGTCATGACGTCCTCGACGGCCATCAGGAACGGCTTCTCGTTGTCACGCTCGGGGGTCGGGATGTACTCGTCGACGGCAGTCATGAGCTCGCGGATGGCGTCCATCCACTTCTCCTCGCCGTTCAGGGCGCCAAGAGCGGAGCCGCGAACGATGGGCAGGTCGTCTCCCGGGAACTCGTACTCGGAGAGGAGGTCACGGGTCTCCATCTCGACGAGGTCAATGAGCTCCTCGTCGTCGACCATGTCGCACTTGTTCAGGAACACGACGATGTAGGGAACGCCGACCTGACGGGCGAGCAGGATGTGCTCGCGGGTCTGGGCCATCGGGCCGTCGGTAGCGGCGATAACCAGGATAGCGCCGTCCATCTGGGCAGCACCGGAGATCATGTTCTTGACGTAGTCGGCGTGGCCCGGGCAGTCAACGTGAGCATAGTGACGGGTCGCGGTCTCGTACTCGACGTGGGAGACGGAGATCGTAATACCGCGCTCGCGCTCCTCGGGAGCCTTGTCGATGTTCTCGAAGGCGGTGAAGTCGGCCTTGCAGCCATCGGTCTCAGAGAGAACCTTGGTGATAGCGGCAGTCAGGGTCGTCTTACCGTGGTCAACGTGACCGATGGTGCCGATGTTAACATGCGGCTTAGTGCGCTCGAACTTTTCCTTGGCCATGAAGCCCTCCTTCTGAAAGGTCGCCCCCTTTTGAGGCAAATTCCTTATCTAACCCAAGCGGCCTCCTCGTTTCCTTGGAAGCCGCCCTAAGTTACTGGTAGCGGTGACTGGATTCGAACCAGTGACAACACGGGTATGAACCGTGCGCTCTGACCAACTGAGCTACACCGCCAAATGGAGCCTGCAACCAGACTTGAACTGGTGACCTCTTCGTTACCAACGAAGTGCTCTACCGACTGAGCTATACAGGCCTGACTGACTGGTGGGGATGATAGGACTCGAACCTATGAACCCAGAGGGAGCGGATTTACAGTCCGCCGCAGTTGCCGCTGTGCCACATCCCCAGTCATTGTCAAACTCTTGCACTGAGCTGCATTGCTGTGCTCTGTGCTTGAGCGAATGGAATAATAGAACGTGGGGACTAAGCGTGTCAACAAAGTCTTTTATATACACGTACCCGGGCGTATCCATTTGCAGGTAAATGCCATAATTTAAGATATGTTCGAGCTGTGGTGAGAGGCGTAGATGGAGGTTTGCGCACGTATGCCGAGGACGCACTTTATGTCAGTGAAGTATGCGTCCGTCGCGGCAGGGTTCGATTCCTGCTCGCCGTCGCAAAAAAGCCCGGCTCCGCGAGGGGGCCGGGCTTCGCTTCGTCTATGGAGCCAGCGACAGGAATCGAACCCGCAACCCACTGATTACAAATCAGTTGCTCTACCGTTGAGCCACGCTGGCACTTCGGGCGCCGTTGCGCGCAAAGCCTGTTTAGAATACCTGAGGACTACCTGCCGCGCAAGGACTTGAGTTTGGCCAGAGACTCGGGGCTGAGTCTGCTTCCCAGCGTGAGCTTGATGTCGATATTCTCCTCGCGGGCGCGCTGGAAATCGCGGTTCATGTCCTCGATCTCCTCAACAAGCATGCGGGCCGAGACGCGAGTCACGCCGTGGCCCATGACCGTCGCCTGGATCATGGCGTCGCTCGTGCACACCGAACACGCCCGGCCCTCCTCGCGTGCTCGCGTGCACAGCTCCTGAATCACCGTGTCGGCCGTCACGCCGGTTGGCGAGAACTCGATGCGCACGCCACCCTGCGGAAGATTGGGGCGGTCGGGCGAGACGTTGCCCGCGGCGTCAAACACCACGACCGCTTCGTACTGACGGCCCGCGAAAGCGGCGACGTCGCCGATGAGGGCCGTGCGGGCGCGCTCGTACACGTCGCTGGAATACGGGTGGTCGCCGCGGTCGAAAATCAACCGCTCGTACTTGGGGGTCGCGTGAATCACGTTATAGCCGTCCACGACGAGCAGCTCCTTTTTGCCGGAGCGCGCTCCTCGCGGAGGGATGGGCGCAGACGAGGTCGCGGATAGGCCCGCGAACGCATTGCCCACGCCGTAGGTGCTGGCATCGACGATGGGCTTTGCCGAACCCTCGCCAAAGCGCTTCGCCTTCGATTTCTGTCGGTTCTTCTTCGTCACGTCCTACTCCTGTCATTCCCCCGCGCGTCATTCGCCCCCGGGGCCGGCGGGACAGGGCCGATAGCCCACCGATGGGCCCGTCGTTCCCTACTCCCCCACGGTCGGCAGCACGCCGTGGTTGCGCCGAAGCCACTCGAAGCACAGCGCCGTAGCCGCCTGCGCGACGTTAAGGCTCTCCGTGGCTCCGCGCTGCGGTAGCTTGGTGGTGAAATCGCAGGTGTCGAGCACCAGGCGCGAGATACCATCGCCCTCCGAGCCCATGACAAGCGCCACGCGGCCCTCGAAGGGCGCATCCCAGCAGACGTCGGTCGCGTGCTCGGTGGCGCCACCCACCCAAAAGCCGGCCGCCTTGAGATCCTCGAGTGCGCGGGCGATATTTGGCACCTGAGCGATGGGCAGGTGCATGACCGCGCCCGCAGAGGTCTTGTACGTGGCGACCGTCACCTCGGCGGCGCGCTTGTTGGGGATCACGACGCCGGCGGCGCCCACGACCTCGGCCGAGCGCACGATGGCGCCGAAATTGCCGGCGTCAGTGACGTGGTCGAGCACCACCACGAGGGCGGGCACATCTGCCGGCGCGGCGGCGATGATGTCGGCGAGGTCCGCGTAGGGGAACTTGCCGACCTCAAGAACGATGCCCTGGTGGGCGCCGTGGCTGGAAATCGCGTCGAGCTGCGCGCGGGCCACGCTCTTCACATTCACGCCCGCCTCGCCGAGCCCTGCGAGTAGCTCGCGGATGGCAGGCTCGTTTTCCACACCCTGGGCGATCAGGGCGCGCTTGATGGGAAAACCGGTGCGCAGCGCCTCAAACGCAGCACGACGCCCCTCGATGAAGTTGCCCTCCGCGGCATGCACGTCGCGACGCTGGAGCACGGGATCCGAAGCGGCGCGGTCATGCCGCGTCGCGGCGCCCCCTCGCGTTGGACGGCCCTGCTGACGATCGGGCATACCGCGCTTCCCGCGAGCTTGGACACCACCAGCCCCCCGAGGGCGACCGTCGCCCGCGCGCTTCGCCTTTCCGGAAGCGCCGCCGCGCCCTTGCGTCTTCTTCTCCGCCATCACCATTCCCATCTCTCGGTTCAACCTGCGCTCTATGGTACGTGCAATTTGGGGACAGGCACCAAATTGCACATATTTGCTGCCACGCACCCGATGTGCAATTTGGTGCCTGTCCCCAAATTGCACAAAAGCGCCGCACCTGGACGATCCAGATGCGGCGCAGCGTTTCGGGTTGTCCCCACCCCTACTTCGAGGTGATGCGGGAGCCTGCGGCGGTGTCCTCGATGGCGAGGCCGAGATCGCGCAGACGGTCGCGGATGGCGTCGGCGCGACCCCAATCCTTGGCGGCACGGGCCTCGGCACGCGCGGCGAGGATGGCCTCGGCCGCAGCGTTCACGTCATCGCCCTCAAAACCCACGAGCTCGACGGCGACGGTGGCGAGCTCCGCGGGCAGCGGCTCCTCGATCACGGGGAGCTCGATGCCCAGCTGCGCAAGCGCGCCGGAGATCACGGCGGCGCAGGTGCGGGCGGCATCCTCATCCACGGCGGGAGCCGCCTGCTCGAGGTACTTGTTGGCCTCGGTCACGAGCTGGAAGTACGCGGCCACAGCGCCGGCGGTGTTGAAGTCGTCGTCCATGCAGGCCGTGTAGTCCGCGGCGGCCTTTTCCATGGCGGCGATCAGCGCGCTCGTGAGCTCGGCATTCGGCTCGCCCTCGACATGGTCGACGGCCCACTTGAGGTTGCGGCAGGTGCCGGCGATGCGTGCGAGCGAATTCTCGGCGCCCTCGAGGCGCTCCCAGGAGAAGTCGAGCGGGCTGCGGTAGTGGGTCTGCAGCATGAGCAGGCGGAGTGCCGCGGCGGAGTGCTTCTCGAGCACCTCGGCCAGGGTAAAGAAGTTGCCGAGGCTCTTGCTCATCTTCTCGCCATCCACGAGCAGCATGCCCGTGTGCATCCAGGTGTTGGCAAAGCCCTCGTGCCAGGCGCAGGTGGCCTGTGCGCACTCATTCTCATGGTGCGGGAAGGCGAGGTCGGAGCCACCGCCGTGGATGTCGATCGGGGTGCCCAGGTAACGGTGGACCATGGCGGCACACTCGGTATGCCAACCGGGACGGCCCTCGCCCCACGGGCTCTTCCAGCTGGGCTCGCCGGGCTTGGCGGCCTTCCACAGGGCAAAGTCAAGCGGGTCACGCTTGTCCTCGTTCTCCTCGATGCGCGCACCCACCATGAGGTCGTCGATGTTGCGGCCGGAAACCTCACCGTAGGAGGGATCGCTACGCACGGAGAAGTACACGTCGCCGTTGTCCGCGGCGTAGGCGTGATCGCCCTCGATGAGCGTCTTGATCATGCCGATCATGGCGCCGATCTCCTTGGTGGCGCGGGGGCGCACATCCGGGTCGAGCACGTTGGCGGCACGCATGACACCGATGAACTTGTCGGAGAACTCGGTCGCCACCTCCTCGGCGGTGCGACCCTGCTCGTTGGCGCGGTTGATGATCTTGTCGTCGACGTCGGTGAGGTTCTGGGCGAAAGTGACCTCGTAGCCGCTCGCGATAAGCCAGCGGCGAATCACGTCGAAGCTGATGAACGTGCGGGCGTTGCCGATGTGGATGTTGTCGTAGACGGTGGGGCCGCACACATACATGCGGACCTTGCCCTCCTCGAGGGGACGGAAGTCCTCCTTCTGGTGGGTGGCGCTGTTGTAGATCTTCATAGTCTCTCCTCGTAAGGCGAGACGGCGTGCTTCATCAACTGCTCGGGCAGTCCAGGCTCGCACGATGCATCCACCGGACGCTTCGGCTCGTGCGGAACTCGCATTGAACGAAGCACGCCGCCCCGCCCACGTCGTTGTCGTTCTTGAATAGTCTATACGAGCGGAGCACCTTGCAGAAGTGGGGGCTTCCGACTCATCGGGCACAAATCGGGTCCTGATGGAGAATCCTCTCGCACATGAACCCCTCCGCGGCGGCCCCGCGTCACGTTTCACATTTTTCGAGTGAGCGCTTTTCCTACTTTTTGGTCGTTGAAAAGTAGGAAAAGCGCTCACTCGAAAAGATGCGGGAACGGAGGGAACGAAGGGAACAGAGGGAACGAAGAGAGCAAAGAGGACCCCGGGGCGACCTGTTTAGCTACATCGTTCGAGGAGGCAGACGGCCCAGGCGCCGATGCCCGCGCCCTCGCCTTCCCAGCCAAGGCGCTCGGTGGTCGTCGCCTTGACGCCGACGTTTTCCACGTCGCACCCGATCGCGCGGGCGAGGTTTGCGCGCATGGCCTCGCGATGCGGGCCGATTTTGGGTTCCTGGCACGCGATGGTGCAGTCGGCATCCACGAACTCATAGCCAAGAGCGCGCGCGTGCTCCATGACCGCGGCGAGAAGCTTGAGGGAGTCGGCCCCGGCGTAGGCCGGGTCGGTATCGGGGAACAACTTGCCGATGTCGCCGCCGCGGCAGGCGCCGAGAACGGCGTCGGCGAGTGCATGCGCGAGCACGTCGGCGTCGCTGTGGCCCAGCAGGCCCTTGTCGTGCGGGACGTCAACGCCGCCGATGATACACCGACGACCCTCCACCAGGCGATGGACGTCATATCCATGTCCGATACGCAGGCTCGATGCCATACGACCTCCCCAAAACTCGAATCACATGTTAACGGTACAGACTATACCCGTTTGGCGTGGCCCGTTTTCCCGCCGACGCCATGCGAAGGCTCAAGTGCGCCGGCAGCGCCCTCCCTAACGACGCGCGCGCAGCGCAGCCTCCACCGGGACGAGGTCCTCGGGCAGAGTAACCTTGAGGTTGTCGCGCGGGGCTTCGAAACCGCGAACGCGGCCGCCCATTCCCTCGACCAACGAGGAATCGTCGGTCCCCACGAAGCCCGTGGCCTCAGCCCACTCGTAGGCACGGCGCAGCGAGTCGCTCCAAAACACCTGCGGCGTCTGCACGGTCCAAAACCGCGCGCGCGGCGGTGTCTGCTCAAAGCATCCATTTGCGTCGATCACCTTGAGCGTGTCCACCGCGGGCTGGCCGCACACCATGCCGTCGAGGCCATGCTCCGGCTCACCGCAGGGCGCACCGCTCTGCGAAACCGCCCCACAACACCCGTCCTCGCACGCGGCCATGTCGGCGTCGGCAGCGCAGAGCTCGGCGATGGCGGCGTCGATGGTCGCAGACTCGATGAGCGGGCGGGCAGCGTCGTGCACCAACACGATGTCGCAATCGACGGGAACGGCATCCAGGCCGTTGCGCGTGGAATCCTGGCGTTCAGCACCGGAGGGCGCGAACGCGATGGGCGTCGAGAACTCAAACGGGTCGACCGCCGCGCGCTGCATCTCCTCCTGCTTGGAGGGCGGGCACACAATCACGATGGCATCGACGCGGCGGGCCTTGTCAAACGCCTCGAGCGTCCAGCTGATGAGCGGCCGCCCCGCGACCTCGATGAGCAGTTTGCCGCCCGGGTTTCCGAAGCGCTTCCCGGAGCCACCGGCGACGATAATCGCGCAGGCGCGGTAATCCATCGCAGCGACCATATGTCCCCCTAACATGCAACGCGGCGCGAAGTCCGCGCCGCGTCTTGTAATCGTGCTCCTCGCCTACGCCTCGCGCTTGCCCCCGTGCATGCGCGCGAGCGAGTCCGCCAAGATAGCAGGGTTGTTCACGCCGAAGTTGCCCAGGCGGTCGGGGTCCTTCTTGATGTCGTCCATGAGATCCTGCAGCGACCCGTACTCGTCCACGATGCGCTCGGCCACGCCGTCGCGCACGACCGACACGCGAGACAGCGTGCGCAGGCCGAGCGGGGACATGACGGAGTCCTCGTCGAGGTCCTCGTAGCCCAGTGCCGCGGCGACCTTGCTGGGATTTGTCAGGTCTTGCGCGGACATATCGGAGAACATTGCCCGGATGCACTCGCTGTTCTCCTCCGATGCGTCGGCAGCGTAGTCGCGGATCATGAGGTTGTACTCAGTCTCCATGCTGGCACCTGCGAGCTGCTCGAGCTGCATCTGCACGAGTTTGCCCTGGTTGCCGAGCTTGGTGATGCAACTCTGCAGCTCGACCTTCGCCTGCTCCATGATCTCGAAGCTGGAGAAGATGCTCGTGATATCGGCGAGCGTCACGTAGTCGTCCAGCTCGAGAGCGGTCAGGCGCAGCAGCGCGCGGTCGAGCGAGGAGCGCGTGGTCTGCAGCGTGGACACGAGCTGGTTCACCGAGCTCATGATCTCGGTGACCGGCTGGATCTGATAGGAACGACCGTCCACGTAGACATTCACCACGCCGCGGCGCTCGGAGACCGAGATCACCGTGGCGTCGGTAAGGACGCTCATACGCGCGGCGGTGCGGTGGCGCATGCCCGTCTCGCTTGTGGCGAGCGACGGGTCGGGGTTGAGATGGAAGTTCGCGCGCAAGATCTTGTTGAGCCCGCCGTCGATGACGATGGCGCCGTCCATCTTGGACAGCTCGAACAGGCGGTTGCTCGTGAACGAGATGTTGAGCGGGAAGCCGTCGTTGCCGGCGGCTAAAACGGCGTCGGTGTCGCCCACGCAGATGAGGGCGCCGATGTGGCCGGCGATGATCATGTCGAGAGCGGTACGCAGCGGCTGACCAGGCGCGGTGAGGCGCACGGCTTCTTTCATGCGTTCTTCTGTGCTCTTCTGTTCCACGACGAACCTCCTCATCTGTACAGTTACTTTATTGTCGCATGAATTTGCGACGCGGCAGATGATTAGTAAAAAAGTTACGGGTCGCAGACAAGCGGCTGCGACCCGTATGGTTTGCTTGACACGCGCGGCGCACGTGGAGGCGCCGACAGACCCGGAGGTGCGCGATGCGGCCCCGAGCCCCATGCATCGATTACTGCGCTCCGGCTCCCACGCTCGTGAGGCCGCCGGCGCGGTTAGTGCGGCGCGGCGCGCTCGTCGCGTGATGCGGAGCAGGGGCATCGAAGCCCGCCCCCAGTTCGCCCGTCGCGCGCGGCGCGGGAATCTCGCCGGACGTGTGGCTGAACACGAAGGCGTCGTCAACCACATCGCACAGCACGGTGTCGCCCGCACTCCACTCCCCCGCGAGCAGCTCCTCGGACAGCGGGTCCTCGATGAGCCGCTGGATGGCGCGGCGCAGCGGACGGGCACCGTTGGAGAGGTCGGTGCCCTCGCGCACGATCTTGGCCAGGGCATCATCGGTGAGCACGATGTTCATGCCGTTCGCGATGAGGCGCTGACGCAGGTTGTCCACGAGCAGCTCCGCGATGCGCGTGAGGCTCTCGCCGGCGAGCTTCTGGAAGACCACGATGTCGTCCACTCGGTTGATGAACTCCGGGCGGAACAGGCGCTTGAGCTCTCCCATCGCGCGGCTCTTGATCTCGTCCGCCGTGAGACCGCCCTCGCCCGTGGTGCCGAAGCCCACGCTCGCATCCTGGGCGATCTCGCGCGCGCCGACGTTACTCGTCATGATGACGACGGTGTTGCGGAAGTCGACCGTCTTGCCCTGGCTGTCGGTGAGGCGCCCCTCATCGAGCACCTGCAGCAGGATGTTGAAGATGTCGGGGTGCGCCTTCTCGATCTCGTCGAACAGCACCACCGAATACGGGTTGCGGCGCACGGCCTTGGTGAGCTGGCCGCCCTCCTCATGGCCAACGTAGCCCGGTGGCGAACCGATGAGCTTGGAGACCTCGTACTGGCTGGCGAACTCGGACATATCGAAGCTGATGAGCGCGTCCTTGCTGCCAAACAGATACTCGGCAAGCGTCTTGGCGAGTTCGGTCTTGCCCGTGCCCGTGGGGCCGAGGAAGATGAACGAACCGCCCGGGCGGCGCGGGTCCTTAAGGGGGCTGCGGCTGCGGCGGATGGCCTTGGCCACGGCGGAGACCGCCTCGTCCTGGCCGATGATGCGCGTCTTGAGCGCCGACTCGCACGCGAGCAGGCGGCGGCTCTCGTCCTCGGTGAGCGACGACACGGGGACGCCGGACGCCACGGACACGATATCGGCAATCTGGGGAACGTCGATCACGACCGGGCTCGCCTCGAGCTCCGCCGTCCAGGCGGCGCGGGCCTCACCGAGCGTGATTTCAGCAGCCTGCATCTGCTCCTTGAGCTCGGCAGCGCGATTCATGTCGTCCGCCTCGGTCGCGGCGTCCATCCCGGCCTTGAGCTCGGCGACGTGCGCCTCGGCCTCGCGAACCGCCTCGGGCGTCTTGTTGCGGGCGATGCGCGCGCGAGCGCCCGCCTCATCCATGAGGTCGATCGCCTTGTCGGGTAGGTATCGATCCTGGATGTAGCGGTTGGACAGGCTCGCGGCGGCCTCGAGCGCGGCCGTCGTGTACCGGACGTGATGGTGCTCCTCGTATTTGGGCGCGAGCTTCGCGAGGATGGCAACGGTGTCCTCCACGCTGGGCTCGTCGATATCGATGGCCTGGAACCGCCGCTCGAACGCGGGGTCCTTGGCGAGGTATTTGCGGAACTCCTCGGCGGTCGTGGCACCGATGATCTGGAATGCACCACGCGCGAGCACCGGCTTGAGCATGGAGCTCGCATCGATTGAGCCCTCCGCCGAACCCGCGCCGATGAGCGTGTGCATCTCGTCGATGAACAGGATGATGTCGTCGGCCTCGGTGGCCTCCGCGATAACCTGCTTCAGGCGCTCCTCGAACTCACCGCGGTACTTCGCGCCGGCGACGAGCCCGGGAAGGTCGAGCGTCCAGATATTTTGATTTGCCAGGTTGTCGGGCACGTTGCCTACAGCGATCTCCTGCGCGAGGCCCTCCACGATGGCGGTTTTGCCCACACCCGGGTCGCCCAAGATGAGCGGGTTGTTCTTGGTGCGGCGCGACAGAATCTCCATCATGCGGGAAATCTCGCGCTCGCGCCCGATCACCGGGTCGAGCTTGCCCGCGCGCGCCTGGTCGGTGAGGTTGGTGCCAAACTGCTTGAGCATGCTCTCGGGCTTGCCCGGCTGCTGTGCGGTGCCGCCGCCGAAAAACGGCAGGCCAGAGCCGGGACGACCGGAACCCGCCCCCGCAAGGGGACGCTGCTTGCCCTGATCTTTTGCCGTAAGTTTCTCGACCGCGCCGCGAACGCTTGCCGCCGAGACGCCCAGGCGGCGCAGGATGTCGATGGCCACGCCGTTGCCCTCGCTCACGATGGCGAGCAGCAGGTGCTCCGTGGAGACATAGGTCTGGTTGTTCTCGCGCGCCAGGCGGAAGCTCTTCTCCATGACGGAGACCACCAGCGGCGTGAACGCGAGCTTGGCGTCTTCGGGCTCGGGCTCGACGGGAGCGGATTTGCGCACCTCATACAGCTGCTCGAGGATGTCCTCGTAGGTTATCTCAAGATCGCGCAGGGCCTCGGCGGCGATGCCCTCCTGCTCCTTGGCGAGGGCGAGCAGCAGGTGCTCTGTGCCTACCTTGGTGGTCTTGAGGGCCTTGGCCTCCTCTTTTGCAAGCGACATGACCTTGCGCGCACGGTCGGTGAATCGGTCTAACATGCGTCTACCTCGTTTAAGCTCGATGCTGTGCTATCTGAAATCGTGTACCCAGTGGCGCACCATGATAACCGATTCGAGCAAAAACGTTGCATTTCGTAACGAGCCGTTCGCGCGGGCGCGCCAATCGCCGCGGCACCCATGGAGCACTCAGGCCGCCAACGGCAAAGGCAGCCGCGCCATTGGTGCCGAGGGGCGACATGGCGCGGCTGCCAGGGGGCAGATCACTCACGTATTCAGGTTTGGAGACGCTACACGATCGGCGAGATGCCCGAGAAGTGCAGGTACAGAGAGATGATCGCCAGTATCACCACGATGACCGCGATGACCTTGTCGCTTTTGCGCGGCAGCACGGGCTTACCGCGGTCGCGCTCGCCGATGGCGTAGACCACAATTGCCGGGGCGAACAGGATCGTGGTGACCATGACGCCCTGAAGGCCCGTCGACCACACCAAGAACAGCGTGTAGATGAATCCAAGCGTTCCGAATATGCGAGCCGTGCGGACGCTGGGCGCATGCGGGCTATCGAGGTGCTCCTTCTTCCAGCCGATGACCATGTAGTACGCCGCAGAGCAGACATACGGGATCAAGATCGTGTTGACCGCGCAGGTGTAGAAGAACTGGTAGGTGCTCGCCGCGACGGCGGACAGGATGAGGAACAGCTGCGTGATGCCCGAGCTCACCAGCACCGTGACCACCGGGGCGCCGGCCTTGTTCGTCTTTGCGAAGGCCAGGGGGAACGAGCCCTGGCGCGCGGCCTCGAAGGGCGTCTCGGACGCGATGATGACGTAGCCCAGCATGGCACCCACCAGCGACAGGATGACGCCGAGGTTCACGATTCCGGCGCCCGCCGGCCCGATGGCGTGCTCGAGGATGCCCGCCATGGAGGGCGTCGCGAGCTGCGCCAACTCAGCGCGCGGCATGACGCCCAGCGACAGCATCGAGATGATGAAGTAGAGAACGAACACGGCGGCGAATCCGAGCGCGGTGGAACGGCCCACGTCACGCACGTACTTGGCGCGACCCGAGATGACCACGGCGCCCTCGATGCCCGTGAATACCCACACAAGCGCGATCATGGTCGACACGATTTGGGTGCCGAAGTCCGGTCCGCCGGGCTCTCCCCAGAAGTTGTCCATGAAAATCGCCGGGTCGAACTTGCCGAGCAGCAGGATGGACAGCACGAACAGCCCAAGCGGAACCAGCTTGGCGAGCGTGACGATGGTGTTGATGCCCGCGGCCTCTTTCACGCCGCGCAGCACGAGCGCGGTGAGCACCCACAAGAAGATGCTGGCGCACACGATGGACAGCACGTTGTTGCCCGCCCCGAACGCGGGGAAGAAATACCCCAACGCGCTGAAGAGCAGCAATGCGAAACTCACGTTGGACAGGCACGCGCTGATCCAGTATCCCCATGCGGAGTTGAAGCCCACGTACTCGCCGAACCCCGCCGCGGCATACGCGTAGATGCCGCCCGTGAGGTCCGGACGCGCCTGCGACAGGCCGTTGAAGACCATCATGAGCGCAAACACGCCCGCGAAGCAGATGAGCCAGGAGATGATGACCGCCGCGGTGTTGGCCCCACCCGCCGCCATGTCGCCTGCGAGGGAGAAAATGCCACCGCAGATGCTCGCGGTGATGACCATCATGGTGAGGCGGAACAAATCGAGTCCATTGGGATCGATGATCTCGTCGTTGACGGGACGCGCCGTCTTGGCAGAAGCCTTGCTCATAAGACCCCTCCTTTCGAGATGAAACGGCCCGAGGTCTCGCCCGCCCCGTAGGGTGCGCGAGACCCTGGGCCGATTGCAGGGCTATACGACTAGAAGCGCAGGGACATGCAGGATAGGCCGCCGTCGACCTTGCGGTACTCGGAGGTGTCGACCACGAGCGTCTTGTAGCCGAGGTCCTGGACGGCCTTGAGCACGGTCGGGTAGCCCTCGGCGACGATGACGGTGCCGTTGACCCAGATGCAGTTGGCGCCGTAAGCCTCGTCCTCGGGGACGACGATCTTGTGGTAGTCAGCGAAGTCGGGCTTGTCGATGAACTCGCCGGACACGAGCATGTTGTTGTCCTCGATGTAGTTCACGCCGGTCTTGAGGTGCAGGACCTCCTCGAGCGGCACCTCGGAGCCAGACAGGCCCCAGCCCTCGAGGATCTCGCAGAACTGGCGGATGCCCTCCTCGTTGGTGCGGGCGGAGCGACCGACGTAGAAGTGGTCACCGACCATCATGACGTCGCCGCCGTCGAGCGTGCCGGGAGCCTCGATGTGCTTGACGTGCTCATCGTCGAAGAAGCGGCGGACGGCGGGCTCGATCTCGTCCTTCTCGCCGTTGCGGGAGTCGGCGCCGGGGTTGGTGATGATGGCGCCGCAGCGGGTAATCACCGCGGGGTCCTCGACAAAGACGCTGTCGGGGTACTCCTCGAGCGCGGGCAGGACCGTCACGTCGACGCCGCACTGCTCGAGAGCGTGCTCGTAGTCATAGTGCTCCTCGATGGCACGCTCGTAGATGGGCTGGCCGAGCTCGGGGGCGCTGGTGATGCCGTTGGACAGGGACTTGCCGGGACGACGGATGATGACGTGGCTGAACTTGGTCATGATGACCCTCCTTTTGGTGTTTCGGGGCCTTTCCCCTTTCGCTGCCTCTATCCTACGGCCGCCGTTTCGTTTTGTATATTGTATACAATTTGAACGGTAGCTTTTCCTCGGTGAGCGTACTACTCACTGGATTATGAGATATTGCCAGTTAGTTGCTATCTTTATAGAATTACTTGACGAGGATTCATATTGCATACGATTCTCGTATCACGACACCCTATCGCAAGGAGCATACATGGTCGACCTGCAACGACCGCTCAAGGAGCACGTCTATGAGTACATCGCCGCCCGCATTGAAACCGGCGAGCTGTCGGCCGGGGACCGCTTGAGCGAGCAGACCATCTGCGATGCCATGGGGGTCTCGCGCACGCCGGTCCGCGAGGCGCTCATCCAGCTCGCCAGTGACGGCTACCTCGACAACCAGCCCCGCCGAGGGTTTCGCGTGCGAGGGTTCGACCGTGAGAACGCCATCGAGGTGTTCGAGATCATGGGGCCGCTCGACGGGCAAGCCGCATTTCTAGCCTGTCCCCTCCTCTCCGAAGGGGACCTCGCCCAGATGCGCTTTCACGTGGGGTCCATGGACCTTGCCATCGAAAGCGGCCTGATCATGAAATACGACGATATCCAGCGCGAGTTTCACCACGCGTATACGCAGCGGTGCGGCAACGAGCGCCTGCTCAAGCTCATCAGCCAGATGGGGCACAACTTCATCAAGCGCGACTACGGGGCCGTTGGGCAATCGACCGCCCAGGAACTCCTGCGCAAGGCGAACGAGGAGCATCGCCGCATCCTCGAGCTGTTTGAGGCCAAGGATGCCCCGGGCGTGCGCGACTTCATTCGCGACGTGCACTGGGACACCGAAAACGCGCCGTTCACCGTGTGGTAGCACGTCGACGGGCAACGCCGCGTGCGGCACGCGGCGTATATAAAAAAGGCCCTCGCGCGAAGCGAGGGCCTTTTGCGTGCCGTTGACGCCGGGAAAGGCGATGGGCAGGTTAAGCGGCAAGGCGAGCGAGCACGTCGACGAGCAAGGTATAGAAGCGCTCGGAGGAAGCGAGCTCCATGGACTCGTCGGGCGTGTGCACGTCCTTCAAGGTCGGACCGACGGCGATGGCATCGAGACCGTCGAGGGCCTCGGCGAACAGGCCGCACTCAAGGCCGGCGTGGATGGACTCGATGCGCAACTCGGAGCCGAACAGCCCGCGATAGCTCTCGAGGAACACGTCGCGCACCGGAGAGTGCTCGGCGTAGCTCCAACCCGGATACTCAAACTCGAACTTGGCGTCGAAGCCGAGCACGTCAGCGAGCGTCTGCAGGCGATCCTTGAACTCCTCCTGCAGGGAGGTGATGGAGGAACGCGGGGACAGCAGAATCTTGGCCTCGGTGTCGGAGGTGGCGACCACGCCGATGTTGGAGGAGACGTCCACGGCGCCGTCGGCGGCGAGGTTGCGGCGCATCACGCCATTGGGCGCCAGGCGAATGGCGCGGACGAAGGCAAGCGCAGTGTCCTCGTTGATGGCCTCGGCCTCGGCATCGTCGACGATGGTGAGGGCGCAGGTGAACCCAGGGTCGTAGGTCTCGAGCTCGGCGGAGACCGCGTCAATGATGGTCTGGGCGAGCTCGGCGCCGGCCGTGGCGGAGGCGTGATCGGCGTAGACGAGCTCAGCGGCGCACTCGCGGTTGATGGCGTTGTCCTTGGTGCCGCCGTTGAAGCTCACGAGGGCGGGGTCGCTGGCAATCATGAGGCGCTCGACGATGCGGGCCATGATGAGGTTGCCGTTGCCGCGCTCGAGGTGGATGTCGGCGCCGGAGTGGCCGCCAAGCAGGCCGGAGATCTCGAGCTTGAGGACGCTGCCGGACTTGTGCTCGCGCGTGATGGGGCGCGTGTAGGTGACCACGACGCCGCCGGCGCAGCTGACGGTGGCGACGCCCTCCTCCTCGGAGTCGAGGTTGATCATGATGCGGGCGTCGATCTGGGACTTGTCGAGGGTTTCCGCGCCCACCAGGCCGGACTCCTCATCGGTGGTGAAGACGCACTCGAGCGCCGGGTGCGGGAGTGTGTCGTCGTCCAGCACGGTGAGCATGAGCGCCACGGCGATGCCGTTATCGGCGCCGAGCGTGGTGCCGTTGGCGGTGAGGACGCCGTCCTTGACGATCAGGTCGATGCCGTCCTTCTCAAAATCATGCTCGACGGTACCGAGCTTGTCGCACACCATGTCGATGTGACCCTGGAGCATGACGGCGGGCTTGTCCTCGGCACCGGCGGAAGCGGCCTTCTTGATAATCACGTTGTGGACTTCGTCCTGGTAAACCCACAGGCCGTGGTCCTTGGCAAACGCCACCAAAAAGTCGCTGATCTGCTTCTCGTTGCCCGATCCACGCGGGATGGCGCTGATCTCCTCGAAGTAGTGGAACAGCTTGGCGGGCTCGTAACCGGTGATCTTGTATTCCATGGTGCCTCCTTGGCTCGTCGGGTGCCGACTTTCGACATACATACTATATATTCCCAGAGTTTCCGCGAGCTAGCCAGCCCGCACCCCTGAACGACAACCGCGATATCGACAGACGGACCGCGCATGAGGAGAATTGGGCCTTTGCAAACCCACGTTCGACCCCGGCAACTTGTATGGCGCCCGGCATTGTACCGCTGTAGGTCGAGCGCGCGACAGCAAGAAGCCGCCAGCCGGAGCAAGGTGCCTTGAAAGAGAAGGGATGCGTGCTCATGCACGCGCCCGACGATTGAAAGGCAGATTGCCCGACTGGCGGCTTCGCAGCGTCAAGTATGCCGCTGTTCGTTAGAACGGCGGAACCAAGGTCTAGTACAGCTTGGCGCCTGCCGGAATGGAATCATCCACGATCAGCACGTTGAGGCGCTCGGGCGTCTCGTTGCCCTCGGCCTCAGCATGCACAGCGGAGATGATCATGCCGCAGCTGGGGATGCCCATCATCTTGCGCGGGGGCAGATTGGTGATGGCAATGAGCGTCTTGCCGATCAGGTCCTCCGGCTCGTAGTAGTCGTGGATACCGGACAGGATGGTGCGGTCGGTACCGGTGCCGTCATCCAGGGTGAAGTTCAACAGCTTCTTGGACTTGGGCACGGCAACGCAGTCCTTGACCTTCACCGCGCGGAAATCGCTCTTGGCGAACGTGTCGAAGTCGACGAAATCTTCGAACAGCGGCTCGACGACGACCTTTGAGTAGTCGTTCGTGGGCTTCATCGGCTTAACGAACGGGCTCGCGGCGGCGCCGGCCCCGGCCATCTGGGCGGCCTTTGCCGCAGCAGCGCCGGACTTGGAGCCCTTCTCAGGCTTCATGTGCGGGAACAGCAGGACGTCGCGGATGGACGTGGAGTTGGTGAGCAGCATGACGACGCGGTCGATGCCGATACCGATGCCGCCCGCCGGGGGCATGCCGTATTCGAGCGCGCGCACGTAGTCCTCGTCGTACTCCATGGCCTCGTCATCGCCGCCGGCCTTCTCCTCCATCTGCGCGGCGAAGCGCTCGGCCTGGTCGACCGGGTCGTTGAGCTCGGAGAACGCGTTGGCGTACTCATGCGCGGCGATGAAGAGCTCAAAGCGGTGCGTGAGGCGCGGGTCGTCCTCGTGACGCTTGGCGAGCGGGGACACCTCGACGGGGTAGTCCACGACGAAGGTCGGGTTGATGAGGATGGCCTCGCCCAGCTCATCGAACAGCTCGGCGATGAGCTTGCCGGCGGTCCACTCGGGCTTGTACTCGATATCGTGCTCGTCGCAGGCGGCGCGCAGCTCCTCCACCGGCGTGTCCATGGTGATGGTGCGGCCCAAAACCTCGGAGACGACGTCGGTCATGGGACGGGACTGCCACGGGGAGAACAAGTCGATGACCTGACCCTGGTAGTCGATCATACCCTCGAGACCGATGGCGCGCGCGGCGGCCTTGATGGCGCCCTCGGCGAGCTCCTTCATGCCCTCGAGGTCGGAGTAGGCGCGGTAGGCCTCCATGGTGGTGAACTCGGGGTTGTGCGTGAGGTCCATGCCCTCGTTGCGGAAGATACGGCCAATCTCGAACACGCGCTCATAGCCGCCCACGAGCAGGCGCTTCAAGTGCAGCTCGGTGGCGATGCGCAGGTAGTTCTCCTGATTCAGCGCGTTGAAGTGCGTGATGAACGGCTTGGCCGTGGCGCCGCCCTGAATGGACTGCAGGATGGGGGTCTCGACCTCCATGTAGCCGTTGTCCTCCATGTAGCGGCGGAAAGCCGACACGATGGCGGAGCGCTTGCGGAAGGTCTCGCGCACGTCCTCGTTCACGATGAGGTCAACGTAGCGCTGGCGATAGCGGGTCTCCTTGTCGGAGAGGCCGTGGAACTTCTCGGGAAGCGGACGAACGGCCTTGGAGAGCAGCTGTGCGGTACGGGGTGCGACGGACAGCTCACCGCGCTTGGTGCGGGTGACCTGGCCGGTGGCCTGCACTATATCGCCGAGATCGAGGTCCTTCAAGACCTCCCAAGAAGCCTCCTCCACATCGTTCACACGGCAGAAGAGCTGGATGTCGGCGGAAGGGTCGCGCACCACGATGAACATGATTTTGCCCTGGCCGCGCTTGGCGACCACACGGCCACCGATGGTGACGGTCTCGGGGGCGATCTCCTCGTTTGCGAGCTCCTCGTAGCGCTCGAGCAGGTCGGCGGCGTGGTCGGTCACGTTCGAGTGCTCGGGATAGGGGTTCTTGCCGGCGGCGTACAGCGCGGCGCGGTCGGCAAGACGGCGAGCGCGCTCGTCGTTCAGCGTGTTGACGGCCTCGGTGGCCTCAAGGTTCTCGGCCATGCGAATAGCTCCTCTCTCATGCAGCGGGACCTCCCCCGCTGGGCTCTAGACATACGACCCCTCTGTGCGGTGGCGCACACCGGCGCTTGGCGGCGCACACCGAGATTGAAGGCGCGTTGCGGGTGTAACGAAGCTTCTTTGAGCGGCGGCTCCCCGCTGGCACGGCTTCGTCTGCCGAGCGCGAAGGCGGCGCCGCGCTCTTGGGTGCACAGGGGCATAAACGAAAACCGCCCCCTAGCGCCATGCGGCGCCAAGGAGCGGGACAAGCGCTAGGGTTCTACCTGAACTGTGGTGTGCGAACCCTAGCGCGAAATCTTGGCGATGGTGTAGACGCGCTTCTTGCCAGACGCGAGCACGACCTCGACGCTTTCGCCCTCGCCGTGACCGATGATGGCGCGGCCGACGGGAGATTCGTTGGAGATCTTGTGCTCGAGCACGTTGGTCTCGGTGGTACCGACGATGGTGAAGTCGGAGACCTCGCCGTCGCCGTCGACGAGGGAGACGGTGCTGCCGATGGAGACGATCATGCTGGAGCCGGCGACGGCATCCTGGGCGTTGGCCAGCGTGGCGCGAATCTCGGCGATGCGGGCGGCGTTGCGAGCCTGGTCTTCCTTAGCGGCGTCGTACTCGGCATTCTCGGAAAGGTCGCCGAACGCGCGGGCTTCCTTGATGTGCTCGACGATCTCGCGGCTCTTCTCACCCTCGAGATATGCGAGCTCCTCCTCGAGCTTCTTGCGACCCTCGGCGGTCAGTACGATCTGGCTAACGTCCATGCGCAGAACTCCTCTTTGTGACAGGTGCGGAATAACAGCAAAAGCGACCGGCAAACCCTGGCGGGTCAACCGGCCGCGATCAACCCATGTGTACGCGGGTTACTCGGCGTCCTTGGCGGCTTCCTTCTTGGCCTTGGCGGCAGCAAGCTGGGCCTCGAGCTGGGCGACCTCGTCGTCCTCAGCGGCCTCGATGACCTCGGCCTCCTCGGTGGTGGACTCGTCGTCGCCGGACATGCCCTCACGGATGTTCTTGACGGTCTTACCGAGGGACTTGCCGAGCTTTGGCAGATTCTTGGGGCCGAAGATCAGCAGGGCGACGATAAGGATGACAACCCATTCAAAACCTTTAGGGAACATACATTTCCTCCCAGAAACGATCCGTTTGGCGTGAACGACGGAGACGTCGTACGCGTTACAGCTCGCATGAGTATAACCCGCCATCACGGCTCTGCACAACATCCGCCTATTTTACACGGGCCGCAGGCGCGCATCGTAAGCGCTCGGTAAACGGCTTCTGAACGATATGTGGGGTCTGCCACAGTTCTCGATGTCGTGTCCATCTTCTCGCCGCGCCGGTCGCTCCCGACGCAGAGGAACGAGCGGAACACCCCGGGGCTGTGGGCGAATCGGAGCGCCCCCAGCGAACCGGACAAACGGAATGCCCCGGGGCTGTGAGCGAATCGGAGCGCCCCGGCGCCCGCAGCCATCGCCCCCCCCCACAAAGGGCGAACGCAACGATTGAGGGTACAAATGTCAAAATCCGCTGGGCTTTTGCCGATATTTTCGACATTCTTACCCTACTTCGGCGCGGCCGCCGAAAACTTCGGCACTGTGTGCATAATTTCGGCGCAGCCGCCGCAAAACCTCGGCGCGGCCACCTCAAATTCGGCGCGGCCGCCGCAAAAAAAGCGAACCCGCCGGAAACCAGCGAGTTCGCATCATGTAAAAATGGTCGGGTTGACTGGATTTGAACCAGCGACCCCCGCGTCCCGAACGCGGTGCTCTACCAAGCTGAGCCACAACCCGAAGCTCGGTTATAGTACCAGAGCCGAAACCGAAAAGCTAGCCCACAGCGACAAATGGTCCAGATTTTTCCATTTTCGCAGCTTGCGCCCACCATCCGTGTTCGTTCATGGCAGCGATGCCGATCTTTTCGGCCGCCATTTGTGTGTTGCAGATGGCGAATACCGTCGCGCCGGAGCCACACACATCGGCTGCGCGCACGTCGGGCTGGGTGCGAACCCACTCGAGAATCTCCCCGATCTCAGGGCACAGCTCACATGCGATGGGCGCCAAGTTGTTCGAGACGCGCCCGAAAATGGCCTCCTCGTCGTGCGCGCGCATCGCGTCGAGCATGGGCTCGAGCGAACCGGCCTCGACGGGATGCTCGTCAAAGCGACGATACGCCTCGACCGTCGACACGCCGCCGGTCATGGGCTTGATCAGGGCAACTGCGGTTCCCGTGAGCGGGCGGAACAGCTCGCGCATGGTGTCTCCGCGACCATCGAGATGAGCCGGCGGGCCATACAGGAAAAACGGCACGTCGGCACCGATGGAACGCGCCACGGCGTCGATGCGCTCATCCTGCGGATCGACGCACCAATAGCGGCAGATGCCCATAATGGTCGCCGCGGCATCCGTGGACGGTCCGCCCAGGCCCGCGCGAATGGGGATGTGCTTATCGATGAGGATGGCGAAGTTCGGCTCGCGGCCAAACGCCTCGCCCATCGCGACCGCGGCCTTGTAGGCGCTGTTGTGCTCCTGAGGAAAATCGGCCTCCGGGACCGTCTTCACCATGAGATGGTCGGACGGCGCAATCGCCAGCGTATCCGCGATGTCGAGCGTCGTCATCACGGTGTCGACACGGTGATAGCCCGCTTCGTCCACGCCCTCGTGCACGCCCAGGTACAGGTTGATCTTTGCAGGCGCCGTGATGAGCATGAACTTGCCCTGCGGAGCCGAGGCGCGGACGGCGGCGCGATACGGATCGAACGCCGGGTTGGGCACCGCGCGCGAAGACGGCGAAGACGTCGCCATCTAGTGCTCCTCGAGCTGGGTGCCGAGCGGCGTGAAGATGTGCTCGCCGGTCTCAGGGTCGAACAGCTCGACCGTGCCGGTGAGCACGTCAACGTACTGGTAGGACTGGCGCGATTTGCGGCCGCGACGCTCGTCCACCTCGACAATGAACACCGCCGGGTGCACGCCCTTGATGACGCCCATGCGCTCGATGACGCGGGTGCGGCCCATGTTGGCCTTGACTTTCACACGATCGCCGACCATCTCGGCCAGCTTCTCCTGGATCTCCTCAACGTGGTTGACTTCCAGCTCTTCCATGCTCTCAGCCTCCTGCGGGGCGCCACGTGACAGAATGCGCCCAAGATAGACAAACGCTAGAAGTATAGCAGGGAGCCGTCGTGGCGCTCAAGCCCCTGCTGGCGGGTGTGGGAGACGGATGCCGCGCCTCAATTAAGAGGCGGTCCCCACATTGAGGTTAAAGCTCGTCGGTGTCGAGCACGATGGTGAAGGGGCCGTCGTTGACGAGTTCCACCTGCATGTCGGCGCCGAAGCGCCCCGTCGCGACGCGCGGGACGTCGGCGCGGACGAGGCCCACGAAATACTCGTACAGCTCGGTCGCCTGCGCGGGTGGGGCAGCCTCGATGAAGGAGGGGCGGCGACCCTTTTTGCAGTTCGCGAACAGCGTGAACTGAGATACGACCAGGACGTCACCGGCAACATCGTCAAGGGAGAGGTTGGTCTTGCCGTTCTCGTCGTCGTTGATGCGCAGCGCGAAGATCTTGTTCCAGAGCGTCTCCGCCTCCGCGCGCGTGTCGGCGTGGCCGACGCCCAGCAAGATAAGGTACCCGTGGTTAATCGCGCCGGCGACCTCGCCGGCGATGGAGACGCTCGCGCGGGAGACCCGCTGAATGACGGCGCGCATGCTAGCGCTCCCCCGCCGCAGCGTCGGAAGCGGCATCGTCACTCACCTGCGCGGAGCTCGCCTGCACCAACTGGCGGGACAGGTCCTGCAGCGCGTGGAAACGGTGGCTGATGGCGTTCTTCTCCTCGGGCGTGAGCTCCGCCATGGTCTTGCCCGGCGTGTCGAGCGGCAAAAACAGCGGGTCGTACCCAAAGCCGTGCTCGCCGCGGCCCTCATGGCCGATGGTCCCCTCGCAAGCGCCCGTGCCCGTGAGCACCGCGCCGCTCGGCTCGATCAGCGCAACCACGCTCATGAAGCGGGCCGTGCGCGCGTCATCGGGGGTGTCGCCGAGGTTCACCAGGAGCTTCGCGTTGTTCGCCGCATCGTCTCCGTGCACGCCGGCGTAGCGAGCCGAATACACGCCCGGTTCGCCACCGAGTGCATCCACGACAAGGCCCGAGTCGTCGGCGATCGCCGCAAGGCCGGTTGCCGCCACGGCGGCCTCGGCCTTGATGATCGCGTTCTCGACGAACTTCGTGCCGTTCTCCTCTGGATCCTCGAAATCGCCCAGCTGGCCCAAGGCGACGAAGCGGACCTCGGGCAACACCTGGCTCAGAATCGCCTCGATCTCGGTGAGCTTATGCGCGTTGCCCGTGGCCACCACGATTGTGCGCGCGGGGTCGAGGGTCGCAATGTCGATTTTTTCAAGCGCCATGTCCGGCACCGTCCTTTCCTCGTTTGAGTACTCCGGGGACGGGTGCAGAATTGCACATTGCGCGAATGCGAATGTGCAATTCTGCACCCGTCCCCCAATTCGCGGCTAGTCGCGGAACGCCGTGACTTCGTTTTGCAGGTCGATGAGCTGTTTGATACCCAGCTCGCCGAGGTCGATGAGACGATTCAGACGCGCACGGTCGAAGGGGGTCTGCTCGCCGGTACCCTGGATCTCGATAATCTCACCGGCGTCGGTGGCGACGAGGTTCATGTCCACTTCGGCGTGACTGTCCTCGGAATAGTCAAGGTCGAGCAGCTCACAGCCATCGACCAGGCCCATCGAAACCGCGGCGACCTGACCGGTAAGCGGCAGGCGGGCGATCTTGCCCGCCTCGACCCAGGCCATGAGCGCATCGTGCAGCGCAACCCATGCGCCCGTGACGCTCGCCGTGCGCGTGCCGCCATCCGCCTGGATGACATCGCAGTCGACGGTGACCGTGCACTCTCCCAGCGCCTTCATGTTCACCACGGTACGCAGGCTGCGCCCGATGAGGCGCTCAATCTCCATGGAGCGGCCCTTGCGGTTGCCCGTCTCGCGGCGCGTGCGTCGGTTGGTGGAGGCGGGCAGCATGGCGTACTCGGCCGTCACCCAGCCCTGATGGCTCGCCTTGCGCCACCCGGGCACACCCTCCTCGATGGTTGCGGCGCACAGCACCTTGGTGTCGCCGAACTCAACGAGGCAAGATCCCAAGGCGTTTTTCATCACGTCGCGCGTGAGGTTCACGGGGCGCATCTCATCAGCGGCGCGCCCGAAAGATCTATCGATGAGCATATGTTCCATGGTTTGGTTTCCTTTCCGTATCGAATGAAGTGCCAAGCAAGCGCCACCCTCGCGCTCGCGCCTGCGCCAACGCCGCCCCGTGCGCCCCAGCGGCTGTGGCGCGGTGCCTGAGGCACAGCCGCGCCTCAGGCGGATGGCACGGCGCGGGGCATGAACATCGAACAGCGAGCTACAGGCCGCGCAGTTCGTCGAGGGAGATGTGCTCGATGCTCTTGAGCGGTTGTCCGAAGATGAAGCTGCCCGCGGCAGCGAACTCGGCGATGTTGTCAGAGGTCGTGGCGAAGCGATGCGCGGGGCGCTGCCCCATCGGGGCCAGCTGGTCGCGACGGCGCAGGATGTCCTCGAGCTCCCATGTGGTCTCCTCCGCCGACGACACGACGCGGACCTCCGGCCCCAACGTATGGCGAATCGGGCCGGCGAGCAGCGGAAAATGTGTGCAGCCGAGCACCACGGTGTCCACCTGGGCACCGCCCTCAACAATCGGAGCGAGCGTGCGCGCGACCTCTGCGCGGTTCTCCGGCGTGTCGAAGATGTCGCCGTCCTGCAACCAGCGCTCCTGCAGATGGGCGCCGGTGGCAAGCTCGCGCTCGACCATCTCGACAAAACTGGGCGCGGGGCACCCGTACACGTTCACACCGGCGTCCAGGTCCTGGATGGCGCGGGTGTAGGCGCCGGTGCGCACCGTGAGCGGGGTGGCGAGTACGCCGACCTTGCGCGTCCGCGTGGAATTGATCGCCGCGCGCGCACCCGGCGCGATGACGCCGATCACCGGCACGGGCAGAATCTGCTGGGCGATGCGCAGGCCGGCGGCCGTCGCCGTGTTGCAGGCGATGACCATGATCTTGACATCGTGCTCGGCAAGCCAATGGCCCGCCTGCAGCACGAAAGCGCGCACCTCCTCCTCGGAGCGAACGCCATACGGGCAGCGCTTGGTGTCTCCCACGTAATAGATCGACTCGTGCGGCAAGGATTCGGCGATGCAGCGGGCAACCGTCAGGCCGCCCAGGCCGGAATCGAACACGCCAATGGGTCGTTCGCTATCGAGCATCCCGCGCTCTCCCCTCAACCTTTACGCCTTGGCGGCAAGCAGGGCATGCGCCATCGCGACCCAGCCCTCGACGACCTTGCCGCGCGTGATGTAGACGTTGTCGTTCTCGGCGATGAGCGCAGGCGTGGCGGGGTCCTTGAGGGCGTTTTCCACGCACACGAACGTGCCCACGTAGGGAGCCGCCAGGAAGTCGGACTCGGAATCGCCGATGGCCAGCGTCTCGGAGCGGTCGATGCCGCGCAGCTCGCAAAAACGCTCGATGCCGCGGCCCTTGTTGAGGCCCGCCGGCATGATGTTGAAAGCGCGGCCCGGGCCATCCTCGCCCAGGTCGAGCGTGGTGGGCTTGGAAACGTGGGTGAGGTAGCCGTTGTTGCCCCACGCCAGGCCGAGGCCGGCGACGTCGATCATTGCCTGGGCCTCCTCATCGGGCACCTCGCCGCGCATGCCCACCGTGACCTCGCGGTACTTGACGCCGTTTGCCATGTCGTTGTGATACTCGATGCGCCCGGGCCAACGGTCGATGATGCCCTGGCACACGCCGGCCTGCTCGATCACCTGATGCGGGGTGAGGCCGCAGTCCGGGTCGTACGGCATGTCGCCGGTGAAGTACTCCCACTTGTTTGCTTTGAGGTCGAGCATGAGCAGGCCGCCCATCTCGCCGATGTAGGAGTTGAAGCCCAGGATGCGGGAGTCCTCGTGCATCATCACGCGGGCGCGACCGGAGCACGGGATGATCTCGACGCCGGCGCACTTGAGGGCCACGATGGCCTCGACGAGGGAGGTACTCGGATTGCCATCATTGTCCGAGAGCGCGCAGGAACCCGGCGCCAGCATGGTGGCGTCAAGGTCGGTGAAGACATACTTCACCTGTGCGAGCTGCTCGCGCAGCTCGCCCGCGGGCTCGCTCGGCAGGACGGGATAGTTCGAGAGGTCGAAGTCGCTCATGGCAGCCTTTCTCACGATGCAGATTCGTCCTCACCATCATAACCAAAAACGCGGGGGCCACACGGCCCCCGCGCCTTCTCGTCATGGTGGGCGATGAGGGATTCGAACCCCCAGCCTTGTGCGTGTAAAGCACCTGCGCTAACCGTTGCGCCAATCGCCCGCGGCTGAACAGTATAGCCGAAATCACATCGGCGGCTGTTCTCTCAGCGAGATATATCCAAAATCACGGATCTTAGAACGTGACCGGCGTGTCGGTGTAGACGCACTCGAGCAGCTGCTCCATCTCCTCCTGCGTGGGCGTGCGCGGGTTGGAGAGAGTGCATGCGTCGAGCAGGGCATTGGCAGCCACATCGTGCTTCTTGGCCTCGAACTCCTCGTAATCGATGACGGACTCATCGGCCTTCACGCCGCCAGCACCGTAGTTCTTGATGCCCTGCGGGATGTCCAGGGCGTCGTTGAGGTCGCGGATCTTATTGACCAGCGCCTCGACGAGCTCGTCTTCGGTCTCGCCGTCGAGATGCAAGACGTCCTTGGCGATGAAGGCGTAGCGGCTGCGGGCGCGCTCGTCCTTCGCGTTGAACTGGATGACCTTGCCCAGGTACATGGCGTTGGCGCACCCGTGGATGATGTGGTCGCCCGTGAAGGCGGCGCCGGTCTTGTGGGCCATGGAGTGGACGATGCCGAGCAGGCCGCTCGAGAAGGCGATACCTGCGATGCACTGGGCGTCGTGCATGTGGGCGCGGGCCTCATGGTCGCCAGCGTAGGACTTGGGCAGCCACTCGACGATCTCGCGGATAGCGTGCAGTGCGTTGCCGTCGGTGTACATGGAGCCGGCGGTGGAGACGTATGCCTCGATGGCGTGGGTCAGCGCGTCCATGCCGGTGTGGGCGCAGAGCTTGGCGGGCATGGTGTAGGTGAGCTCAGGGTCGACGATGGCGACGTCAGGCGTGATGTTGAAGTCGGCCAGCGGGTACTTGATGCCCTTCTCGTAGTCGGTGATGACGGAGAACGCAGTGACCTCGGTGGCGGTGCCGGAGGTGGAGGCGATGGCGCAGAACTTGGCCTTTTGGCGCAGCTCTGGGAAGGAGAACGGCACGACAGCCTGCTCGAAGGTCTCCTCGGGGTACTCGTAGAACAGCCACATGGCCTTGGCCGCGTCGATGGGCGAGCCGCCGCCGATGCCGATGATCCAGTCGGGGCCGAAGGCCTCCATGGCCTTGGCGCCCTTCATGACCGTCTCGACGGACGGGTCGGACTCGACGCCCTCGAAGATCTCGACCTCGAAACCGGCCTCCTTGAGGTCGGCCTCGACGTCCTGCAAAAAGCCGCCGCGGCGCATGGAACCGCCGCCGGTGACGATCATGGCGCGGGAGCCCTTGAGGTTCTTGACCTCGTGGCGGGCGCCCTCACCGAAATACAGGTCGCGTGGATTGGTAAAACGTCCCATTACATACCTCCCAAGTGCGGGTTGTCCCGCGTGTGCGCGCAAGGCCCCGTCGGCCTTGCCCAAATAGGACCGTCTGCGTGAGAGCGAGTGGGGTCTCAGTGACCCGTGCGGGGAGAAACTCGCACGATAAAACGTTCAACCACAGACACGCATATCATACCGCGCCTGTATGTTTGACGGGCGTGGTACCCTGTTCTCGTTTTGCATCAAATTTGACGAAATCCCAGATTCGAAAGGGGCAGATTGCATGAAATGTGCCATCAAACCGGGCGATGCAGCCCTGTTCTTCGCCCTTTTCCTCGGCTTTTGCTGCGCCGGTGCATGGTTTTGGGCAAACTCCGTCAACGATGCAAATTCTTCGGTGAACGGTTTGCTCGTTGTCACCCAGACCACCGACGGCCTGCGGCGCGTCGACGCGCTCGAAGAAGCCCTCACCTTTACTGTCGAGACCCCCGGCACGGGAAGTGGCGACGACGCGGAGGGCGGTATCAACGTCGTCCGCATCGAGGGGGGCGCGGTGCAGGTCGAAAGCGCAAACTGCGGCAATCAGGTCTGCGTCGAGCACGACGCGATCGCCTGTGCCGGCGAGCAGATCGTGTGCCTTCCCCACGGCTTGGTGGTCGAGGTGGTCGCGGACGCCTCCGACGCGACCGTCCTGCAACAGCGATAACCTCGTGTTAATGCCGCGCACAAGGCATATTCCCCCAGCAAAACGGCTACACTAATCCCTTATCGAACCGGGCGGACACGCGCCCGGGCAATCGCGAAGGGAGGACATATGGCATTCGACCCCATTCAGGAGGACTGCCTGCGCCTCATCCTCGCCGCCACCGAGCGCGAGGGCGTCCACCCCATAGAAAACCCCGCCGTCGTCGAGCGCCTCACGCAGGCGTTCCAGGCGGACCCCTCATCCCTCATCGCGACCGACACCGACCGCTCCTTCCACCTCGTGGCGAAGGCCACCGAGCTGCTCGATTACCGCGTGCCCTTCATCGCCGATGAGGTCGAGGCCGAGGCGCAGGTTGTGCAGGCGGAAGCCTACCTGCGGGAGGCCATCGAGCTCGACGCGGGCAACTGGGACGCGCAGCGCATGCTTGCGACCACGCAATCCGCCTCCGACGACGAGCTCGTCTGCTACCTGCTCGACAACCGAGACGCCGTGGCGCGCGACGCTGCGAGCGTCGTGGAGCAGGCGCGGACCCCGCATGCCGTCGAGTTCGCGCGAGACCTCGGCCAGCGCCCGTACCAGCGCTGGAACGCCGCTCTCGCATCACGCCTGCTCATCGCCGGACAGTATCGGCGCTCTATGAAGGTGGCCGAGGAGACGCTCGCGGCCTACCCCCTCGACCTCGCCGGCGTCCGCCACACCGGCATGCTCGCGCTGGCCAAACTGGAAGTCGAACCCGTGGAGCTCGAGCGCTACCGCTCGCGCCACGCCGTCGCCTACCAGCACGGCGGGGCGAGCTCGGGACGCCGCGCGCGCCCGTCCAGTCACAAGCCCGACGCCTGGACCCTCATCGCGCAGATGAGCCTCGCGTATCGTGCCTTCGACTTCGATGCCGCCACGGCCGCCCTCAACTCCATCCTGCGGGTCTATCCGCGGGCCGCCCAGCCCCTGTACGTTCAGGCCGAGTTTCCCGACGGCGTGTTCTCCCGCGTGAACGTCGCGCCCGGAAGCGAGGACGAGCTGATTCTCGCCCTCTCCGAGGCGACCCCGCTGCTGCAAGAGGGTATGGGCACGCCCGACTCCGCCAGCTTTGCACTGTGGGTCGCAGAGCACGACCTCGTGCGGGGAGCCCTTTCCCCGGAGGACCTGGAGGCCGCCTTCCAGATGTTCGGCGGTGCAGCGGGAGGGGGTGCGCAGTGAGCCCCCAGGAGTACATGCCCATCTACCTTGAGCATCTCTATCTCGCCGAGCATCCCGAGCTCACCGACATGGCGCGCGAGCTGCTCCACGAGCAGGTCCTTGCCAGCCCCGAACGCTATGCGACGACCCCGCCCGCGCGGGCGGTCGTCGCGTATGCCCAGGCGCACGCCGAGCTCTCCGAGGGGCTGTTCCACACCGAGGGCCTGCCCGATGGGGATTTCGAACAGGTCCGCACCGAGATCTTTGACCGGGCGCGCGCGCAGATGGGCGACGTCCTCGCGCTTGACCCCCACAACGTCGACGCGGCTCTTTTGTCCATCCAGCTTTCCGAGGTGCCCCTCGAGGGCTGCCTGGGCAACATGATGCAGCTCGAGCGCGAAACCCGTGGGCAGCTGGCAATGCTCTATCCCGAATTTGACCCCGACAGCGCGGGGCTCCTTGCCCCAGGCGTCGCGCACCGGGATGAGAAGCGCACGGCGATGGCGGCAGACCCGCAGGTCATCGGCTGGATCCACGTCAACGAGGCGCTCGCCCAGGGCTGCATCTTCACGGCGCGCTACCGCGCCGCCGCGGCCTTTGCCCGCACAGTCATGCGCGCCGAAATCTACCCGAGCTACGCCGTGGGCACGTTGCTCATCGCCCTGGCCCGCCTCGAAGACGAGGACGCGTTTTTCGAGGCCGCGCGCGAGGCCGGCGAGGAGGTCGAGGAGATTCCCTGGTACCTGCTCGGACGCACCGTCTTGCTCTACAAGCTCGGCCAGCGCCGCAACGCTCGCCGCGCCCTGCGCGATTTCGTCAGCCGCTGCGACGGGGGCGCGTTCTTTTTACTCAACCCCACATTCCACGACCCCTATCTGCCCGTGCGCCCGCAGGCGCGCGAGGCGTGGGACCTCACCCATCAGGCCGTCTGGGAGGCCGACGGCATCCTCGCCGACACCCCCGACTTCCCCGCCTGGGCCGAAGGCGTGCCGGGCGTCCGCGAGGCGTCCGACTCCTTTGCCGTCCAGCACGGCCTATAGCGCGCGCCCGCGACATGCGGGCCGGCATCGCAAGCCCGCCACACCGGCGTGGTAGGCTTACCACTTGTACATCCACACCCCGAAGGGAGCGCCCGTGCAGGACTTCTCGCTCAAGCACCGCGTCACGGTCCACTACACAGGTTCATTTGAGGACGGGGAGGTCTTCGACACCACCGAGGGGCGGGCGCCCCTCACCTATGTCGAGGGCAACCATGAGGTCGTCCCCGGATTTGAAGTCGCCGTGCTGTCCATGGAGCCCGGCGAGAAGAAGACGGTGACGCTCCAGCCCAAAGACGCATACGGCGAGCACGACCCGCGGCTGCTCTACGTGATGCCCACCATCGAGATCCCCAACTACGAGGACCTCGTCCCCGGCCAGCTCATCTACCTCATGAACGACGAAGGGTACCAGCAGCTCGTTCGCGTGGTACGCGTCGCGGACGACGGCGACACGCTGTTCGACTTCAACCACCCCATGGCGGGGCGCACGCTCACCTTCGACCTCGAGCTGCTGAGCCGCGAGGCCTACACCCCCGAGGAGGAGTAACCCATGGCCGAGCATACGCATGTCACCCCCGGCGTCTCGTGTCCGGGATGCCCCCATCGCGCGGCCTACGTCGTCTGCAAGGAGGCGCTTGGCCGCGGGCGCGGGCGCGTCATCTGCGGAGACGCCGGCTGCCCAAACGTCGGGCACATGCATCCCGCAGCCACCACCTGCCCCGGCGGCGAAGACGCTCTGCTCGACCGCTACAAGGTCGAGGTGCCCCGCGGAACCAGCGAGCAGGCGGGCGCGGAGGCGTGCATCCACTTCATCCCCGATGTTGAGCTCAGCTCGGATTCCGCCACCGAGGCACTCGCCGGGCTGAGCCGTGAGGGCCGTGTCACGGTGCTCGCGGTCCTCGCCTCCAGCGCGGCATACCTCACGCGCGAGGCGATCGAGGCGCTCGCCGAGCGGGCACTCGCCCTCGGCTGCTCCGATGCCGTCATCGTCGACCCGTTTGACAGCCAGCGCGCGGCGCGTGTCCTTGCCGGCGCCCTGGAGACGGACGGGGTGCACGCCGTGGTGTTCGCCTCGCCTTGCGCACAGCTTCAGCACGGGGACTATGAGGCCGAGCCCGTCGAGATCGACGAGTACGCCTGCATGAGCTGCCACCGCTGCCAGCAAATCACCGGGTGCCCGGCCATCACCTTCACGCCGCCCGTGTTCCGCATCGACACGCACGCCTGCGCAGGTTGCGACCTGTGCGTCGAGCATTGCCGGACCAACGTCATCTACTCGCCCCGCAGCCGCATGACGCCCGAGGAGCGCGGCCGCGCCCGCTACGCCGCGGCCGCCCAATAAGAGCAAGCGCCCGCCGCCCCCGCGCCGTCGGCGCCGGAGGCAAATGACAGATAGGAGCTCGCATGAGCATCAAATCGAACATAGCAACCTCGGCCGCGGGTGTTGCGCGCTGGGGCCTGCGCTCCGTCCTGCACCGCAGCGGCGGCGCATTGCCGGGTAAGATCGGCCTCTCCATCGACCCGGAGCTCATCGCCCATCTCGCCGTGCTGCTCGACGCGAGCGTGGTCATCACCGGCACCAACGGCAAGACGACCACAACCAACCTCATCGCGGACGCCGTCTCCGCAAGCGGGGCGACCTGCGTGTGCAACCACGCCGGCAACAACATGGAGACCGGCATCACCGGCGCGCTGCTCGAGGCCAACTCCGCGCGCCGCCGCACCGCGCACACTCGTCGCGTGGGCGTTTTCGAGTGCGACGAGCTCTACACGGTGCGCGTGCTCCCCCGCCTCAAGCCCACCTATTTCGTGCTGCTCAACCTGTTCCGCGACCAGCTCGATCGCTACGGGGAGATCGACCACACCCAGGCGGCCATCGCCGAGGCGCTCAACTCCTCGCCGTCGACCACGTTGATCTTCAACGCCGACGATCCCCTGTGCGCCTCGATCGCCGAGCGCGTCGCCAACCCCAAGCTCCCCTTTGGCATCGAGGGCGCCGTTGGCACCGAGACCTCGCATATCGCGGAATCGCGGTTTTGCGGGCAATGCAACGCGCCGCTCGTGTACGAGTACATCCAGTATGGGCAGCTGGGCGCCTACCGCTGCCCCACCTGCGGGTGGCAGCGGCCCGCGCTCGCGAGCTTTGCCCACGACGTGACGCTCAGTGCAGACGGATACGCGTTCGACGTCAGCATGACCGGGTTGGAGCAGGGCTCCGAAGGGCAGGGCTTTGCATGCCAGGCTTCGGCAGGCGCGCACCTCTCCACCAAGTACAACGGTTTGTATATGGTCTACAACATCGCCGCCGCTTGGACCGCCGCAACGGCCCTCGAGGCGCTCGACGAGGCGCCCGAGCGCTTCCAGCACGTGCTCGACGCCTACGTCCCCACCGGCGGACGCATGACGCGCTGGAATGTATCCGGGCGTGAGGTCGCAACCGACCTGGCCAAGAATCCCGTTGGCTTCGACCGGCAAATCCAGCAGATCAAGACGGCGAACGGTCGCCTCATGGCGTTTTTCCTCAACGACGCCGAGGCCGACGGCCGCGATGTGTCGTGGATTTGGGACGTCGACTTCGAGCGCCTTTCTGCCGACGCCAACGTGCGCGCGTTTGTGGGCGGCACGCGCGCCAACGACCTGCAAGTGCGCCTCAAGTATGCGGGCATCGACGCCCGCATCGTCGAGGGCGTGTCCGAGGTTCTCGACGCCGTGGCTTGCGAGCCGGCGTCTGAGACGCTGCATGTGGTGGCGAATTACACGGCGTTCCCGCCGGTCGTCAAAGAGCTCGAGCGCATGCGCGACGACAGCGACGGGAACACGGAGCGCCCGGTCGTCGCTGGTGAGGGCTCCGGCGACCAAGGCGACAGCGCCGCTCAGGAGGTGTGCACAGCAACCCTCGACCGTCCCTTGCGCATCGTGCACCTCTACCCCGACGCCCTCAACCTCTACGGCGACGGCGGCAACGCCATCGTCCTCGAGCGGCGTTGCGCCTGGCGCGGCATCCCCGTCCACGTGGACAACGTGCACATGGAGGACGAGCTCGACCTGTCGTGCGCCGACGTGGTGCTCATGGGCGGCGGCTCCGACCGCGACCAGCTCGCCGTGGCGCACGAACTGCTCAAGCAGCGCGACGAAATCGCCTCCTACATCGCCGACGGTGGCATCATGCTGGCGATTTGCGGCAGCTACCAGCTGCTCGGACGCTCGTACTACATGGGCGACACCCGCATTGAAGGCCTGGGGCTCATCGGCGCCGAGACCGTCCGCGGCGAAGGGCGCCTCACCGGCAACGTCGCGGTGAGAAACGACCTGTTCGGGCGGGCACTCGTGGGCTTTGAAAACCATGGCGGCCGCACGAAGCTCGATGCCGGCGAGACGCCCTTGGGAAGCGTCGTGGTGCCCGGTACCGGCAACAACGGCGAAGACGGCTTTGAGGGTTGCATCCACAACGGCCTGGTGGGCACCTACCTGCACGGCCCCGCGCTCTCCAAGAACCCCGAGCTCGCAGACTGGCTGCTCACGCGCGCACTCGAGAAGCGTGCCGCCGCGGGCGATACTCAGGCCAAAGCGCTGCTCCCGCTCCCCGCGCTCGACGACTCATATGAGCTTGCGGCGAATGAGGCCGCGATGAAGCTTCTGGGATAATCCCGCCCCGCCTCGCGGCGCCGTCGTATCGCCGTCGCCCCTGCAGCGCCGTCGCGTCCCCACTGCGACGTCGCCCTTGCGGCGCCCTGCCCCAAATGCCGAGTGTGCGCTTTTCCAACGTTTAAGCATCGCAAACGTTGGAAAAGCGCACACTCGGCACATTTGCATGACGTGACGCCAGCGCGGAAGCCGGCGGAGAGATCGCATGCGCTACGACAGAACCTTCGAAATCGAGACACCTATCCGTGCGCCCACGACGACCTTGATGACATCGGGGATGACAAACGGTATCACGGCGATACCGAGCGCACCCGTCACATCGAGCGACATGAGTGCCATAAGCTGCACCGTACCGCATGCATACGTCACCAGAAGCAGGAGAAACGACGAGACCAGCGCACGAGGGAAGGCACTAAGACGCGTGGCGAAGAGCCTGCCCATGGCGCCCGCCGCAATCATGCCCAAAACGAAACCCCACAAAAAGCCGCCCGTAGGTCCAACCAGCGATCCAAAGCCTCCCATGAAGCCGGCGAACACCGGCAGGCCGAATGCACCCAGCAGCACATAGGCGACAACGGAAAGCACGGCGGTACCACGGTCGAGCACTGCAGGGATCATGGCGAGCACCATCGTCTGGAGGGTGAACGGCACCGGACCGATGGGCATCATGACCTGGGCGGAAACAGCCAACAGGGCGACCATCACTCCAGCTCGGGCAACACGTTTGGCATCCATGGGCATCTTCCCCTTTTACGAAAAGACCCGCTCGGCGCGAAGCCGAGCGGGTCCGGACAAAGCAATGGTGCCCCCAACGGGATTCGAACCCGTGATATCCACCTTGAAAGGGTGGCGTCCTTGGCCGCTAGACGATGGGGACAGCGCGCTAGAGTATAGCAGAACTCCCCTGACACGCACAAACAGATTCATCCAGAAGATTGGGTCGCCCTTTCACCCTTTGTTTTTCACCGCCCCACAAGCACAATACGGCCGTCAATCTTACGCAAGATGCCTTCATCGGACAGCCTCTTATAAGCGTTTGAAAGCGCCTCTTTGATGTTTACGCCGATGCGCTTGAACTCATACGCTCGCGCCGTCTCCTCAACCAACGCTTCCTCAGTCAATCCGACTCGAAGCTCGCACACTCGCAGCATCGCAGAACAGAGCTCATCAAGACTGATGTGTTTAACCTGCCTACCATAGGAGCCGTAAGCAGGGACACTCTCGTACTCACTCGGATAAAGGAAGCCATCCTTCTCAACGACAGAGCTCATCCGCCCTAGCGCCTGTTCGATGCTGCTCTTAACAGTCTTGCCTGCACGCTCTTTGCCGAATAGCGAGCATAACTTTTGAGCCGCTATGTCCTTATGGAGAGGAAATTGCTGCCTCACCAGCAATTCGATGCAATCGTCAAGGCTCAAATAGCCGTAGCAATCACGTGGAAGCGTGCTGAAATCTGGGTCCTCCATCTTGTCGAACCCATACGGGTTCTCAATCTCCGATACACTCAGCTCACGCTCTTCAACTATCTCGTAACTGACATCGTCGCTGTCGGCAGTCGTTTCCATCCTATTCCTGCTCTCGAATGTAGGCCTTCGCTCAACATACTCGGAAAGGGCCTTCTCGACAGCATCTATGAGCCTGCTTCGCTCGGTAGCAGGGCTCTTAATCCAGTCAGTGGACCAAATGCGGTAGATTCTCCACCCCATGCTCTCAAGCACATCTTGGCGAAGTCGATCGCGTTCACGTGCCGTACGGGCGGAATGGTATGTCGCTCCGTCACACTCAATTCCTAGCACATATCGTCCATCCAGCGTGGGGTGCTTTACCGCCATGTCAATACGATAGCCAGAACAGCCCACCTGAGTTGCGACCCTATATCCCTTCGAATTCAGGAAGTCGAACACAGACTCTTCAAACGGGGAATCAAACTCAACGGAATCTGGAGCAGTAAGCTCATCTTCAAGAGCCTTTGGCCCTCTCATGGCAAAGTCAATGTAGCTTTTTAGAAGCTTGGGGCCTTCGGAGCTCACCCTCTCGGCAACAATATCCGTGGGGAGAATCGAGCCAACGAGCTTAACGTTATATTTCGCACGAGTAATCGCGACATTCAGCCTTCGTTCGCCCCCGCTTTGGCTCAACGGCCCGAACTGCATTCTCATTACGCCGTTAGAGTCCTTCGCATAACCAATGCTGAAAATGATAGTATCCCTCTCGTCACCTTGCACATTCTCAAGGCTCTTGATAAAGAAGGGCTCTTCAAGTTCCTCATTAAAAAACTGCTCAAACTCCTGGTTGCGCAATCGCATCTTTCGAACTGCGGCATCGATGGCGTACTCCTGTACAGAGCCGAATGCAATAACGCCGAGCGATCGTTCCGGATTCCGACGGAAATGGTCGAACACTAGCTCCGCGACGCGCTCCGCTTCGAGCACATTGCCCTTTCTGCCCCCTCGATCATATGAACCATTTTGCACATATTCATACTCCACACCGAAATCAGGCGCACGGTCAATTGAGGACGGAAAGGTAACAAGCCGACTCCTGTATATCTTCGCATTAGAGAAGGCAATGAGGTGTTCATGACGGCTGCGATAATGCCAGAGCAACGTCCTTGCTGGAAGCATTGACGCCTCATCGAGAACCGACTCGAAGGCACCGACATCATAAGCGCCGTCGTTCACTTCCTCATCAGAATCAAAGTCATCATCAGACGTCGAGGCGGCGAAGAAATTGGAGGGTGGCAGCTGCTTGCTATCGCCTGCAACAATCACCTGTTTCCCTCGAAATATTGCGCCGATCGCATTCTCGGTACACACCTGCGAAGCCTCATCGAAGATTACGGTGTCAAAACGATAGAGATCGGATTCGAGAAACAGGCTCACCGAGAGGGGCGACATCATGAGACAGGGCTTAAGCGTGGTAATCAACCCCGGGATGGCGCTGAAGAGACGGCGAATTGGCATGATGCGCCTCTTCTTCCCCATCTCCCTTTGGAGAATCCGAACATCATCGTACCCACTCGTAAATCTATCAAGCGAAGGTAGCGCGTTAATCAGTTTGGCCTTTACCCTGCTGCGGGCGATGGACATCTGCCGTTTATCGAGATCGCGGAACTCTTCAATAAGCTCTTCCTGAGTTCGATGACGAAAGCTCGCAACTGCAGGATAATCAGGCAAAACGCTATCAAGCCATAACCTAAAGAAGCGCTTCTTGAAAACTGGAATAATGCGATCATGAGGTATTTCTGCCGTCTCTAGGGCTGCAATGCAGCCACCAAGTCCAAGTGCATCACAGTCTGCCCTCACCTTTCGGTAGTCGAGAATTTCCTCAAGAGCCTCAAGGTTTTCCGAACACGCCTCCAATTTGTCAAAAAGCCGCGAGACTGGCATTCCCCCAACGTCAGAATCAGCCTCAAAAAGATTGGCAAACCAGGCAACCGTTTTTTCCACGTCTTCGAGAGCCGCTTCGATTCTAACCTTAAGATCACCACAGCGTGTAGCGAAATCCCGATCTTCGCAGGACCGGGCAACGAAGTCCCAAGTAACCGTGATGCCTTCAGCCGCGACGAAAGCGGAAAATTCTCGCGCCCAATTAATCTTAGAAATCAAGGTGCCCCAGTCGGAACAGATGCCAACATAATCAGGCCCATACTTTTGTAAAAACGACGCATGCTCAGCCTTTGACGAGGCAAGAAGGGCGAGGGCATTGCAACGGGCCACATCGCAACGGCAAAGAAGCGCAAACGTACGATACACGGAATCCAGCGAATCGAAATCTGTCTCCTCTCGAAGGTAGCAGTCACCAAGAAGCCTCTTCAGGAATTCATCGTTTTCCTCGAACCATCGCCTTTCCCCAGAGATATCCGAAAGCAGCGTGATTTCATCAACAACAATCTGACGATCGATACTCGTTCCAGGAATTACGTAGCTTTCAAAGAGGGAGAGATCCGCTTCGTATTGCGAGCACGTTTCAGCGAAAGCGTCATCATACTCATCGCGATAACGCTGGAAGATGGACCTATAGTCCAAGCTGAACACATCATCGCTAAACTGGTTGCGTAAAGCGGACTCCAATGAACAAAGCTCTGCCCAACGAGGAGAGGAGTCGCGCCAAACAAGTAACTCATCTCGACGCCTGAGCATGGAGAGCACCGAAAGCACCTGGTCATCGGTCGGCTTTCCGCTTAGGCCTTTCATGAGCGAACCGACCATCGAGCGGTCGCTCTTGTACTGCGAGTTAAATATCTTTGCGAAAGATGAGCTGGTCGTTTTGTAACGAAGGTAGATTTCGTTATAGGGAATCTGATTGATTTCTGCCTCACATGTCGAGGCAATCTCTTCCTCAAGGGCGGACAACTCGCCCAACTCAAGGGATTCCTCCGCCCATGCTCTGTGGTCAGCGAGCCTGCATGCTCCTTCAAGGGCGAGAAGAGTATCTTTGTTTGAATGAAGGACGGTAGATTTCAGGAGTACAACGTTTTTCAGATCTGAGCGATCCGTCAGATAGGAACCCCGTTTCTCTAGGAAATCTCTGTCATATCGGGAATCGAAACGCTGCTGAACGGGCAGATAATCAATCTGCTCAATATCCCGAGCAAAGGACCTTCTTGACCTATGCCTCGATTCCACCAGGTGGTCAGCATGCCCCTTCAGTTCGGCTAGGACCGCTTTAACGCGATCGACAGATTCCGTCTTTCTCCAAACCCCAAGTATCTCGTTCGTTCCAAACTTCACCTCAAGATCCCGAGAATACTCTGCAAGCAGCTCACTAAGATCATCATTGGAGAGACGGACGCCGCTATCAGTCCAAAGCCGCTTTTCCCCAAGCTCCCCACGAACGATTTCGATTTCATCGAGTAGGCCATAAAGGAGTCTACGCTTCTCGTCCCAAACTTCGCATTCGCGGGCTAGCGAGCCAAGGTCTTCCGATTCTATCCAACTGGCGAGCACCTTAGGAGAACGCGAGGCGGACCCCAAGGCGGCAGCAGCGTTTTTCAAACTGGGAAGGGACTCCGCCTCGATACCAAAATGCTCCGCCGCCTCGTCGCTCAAAGCCAATATTGCCCGCAGCTTGGATTTGCACATCGCAGCCTTAGACACCAAATCGTGCCTGAGCTCGTTCCCCACAAAGGTAAGCAGTGTGTCATGCCAAGGATTCTCTTCGATATCCTCGTGCATAGAGTTTAAGACGCTGCCATAGCGATTAAGAACGCCGCACATGCTCAGATAGGTACCGGAAGAAACATTCCGAACGTCGTCAATCGAAAATACAATATCCTCAACGTCGCAGCATTCGGCAATCTCTCCGTTCGCGTCAAAGATGCTCTTGTTGAGCGGCGCAATAATCTCGTGAAGCTGTGAAGAGTAATCATTCAGCCTCTTTCTGTCGGAAAGCAGCTGATCAAGCGACCTATATGCCTCGTCAGCGAGCTTGACCTTGTTATCGGATAGCTCGAGCGAACGCCCCAGCTGATCGAGAACATCTTTCTTATTCGCTTTATAGCTGTGCAGAACAAGGGTAAAATCTTCAAGTCCGGCGTCTTTCAGTCTGCGATGAACAACGTCGAGCGCAGCCATCTTCTCAGAAACGAACAGGACCTTCTTGCCGTCTGCAAGGCATTCGGCAATGATATTCGTGATTGTTTGGCTCTTCCCGGTGCCGGGGGGACCTTGCAAAACAAAGCTCGCACCCATCTTGGCGCATTCAATCGCATCAATCTGACTAGCATCGGCGTCAACGATGAGGTAAGAGTCTGCTGGAGTAGTGCTTGCGTCGTGATCATAGCCGTCGAGAGTCGAGACATCAACGGTCAATCCTGAAGCATCGCCAGCTAGGGCCCGAACGACAGGGTGCTCTGAAATGGACTCCCGATGCTTTTCGAGATCGTTGTACATGTTTATCTTTAGGAAGGAAAGTAGCGTAAGGCAGGTGCCCTGCTCAACACTCCATCCCTGCGAGGCTACAAGTCTATTCAAGGTATTGAAGTAATCTGCAGGTGAGTCGCCACTCTCAAAGGGAGGGAGCGTAACGCCGAAATCATTCTCCATCTTGTAGGCGAGGGTGGGATTGATGACGATCTCATCGTCATGAAGCCGCAGCTCAAATGGAGACGCGATCGATTCCCACTGCAGGTAAACGGGAACGAGGATGAGCGGGGACTGGATGAATTGCTTGGAAGAAGGCGACTCCTTCCAATTTAGAAATCCGAATGCGAGGTAAAGAGCATTGACACCTTGCTCGTTAGAAAAGGATCGTGCCTTATTCCTTAGCGAACGCAGGGTCTTTTGCTGCTCGGGGAGGGTCTTGTTGGTTTCGACGTTGCCACTAACCACTTCAATCTTCTGCCCGCCATCACCAGCGTCGTCAAACTCGCTTTCCTCATTGATGTAGGAAAATACGATGGGACTCTCCTCCTCGACGAAGGATTGCCAGAGAGCAAGGGAGCTGGGAGAAACAATGCGGATGCTTCCGCGCTTCGTATCCCGATGGTTCAACAGTCGATTTCTCTTGCCAAGATCGAGCAGCTTCTTCTTCCAAGCATCAATCCTTGAATCCATGTCGATCGCACCGTCAAACATAGCCGCTCCGTCCAAAAGACAACAAATCGCCAAAATACTTACAACACTAGCCCGCATTCTACCATTGGATAATAAACACCCTTGAACGTTGACCTCTGGGGCCAGCATGCGACCGTTGCCATTGCTGCTCACCCAACCCAGAAATTCGCCTGCTGTCTCATGCTTCGCGCGCTTCCGTTCTTTATTTCCGTAGCCCCCCTATGCTGGATGAGATGCACTACCGCAAGGCCGACAAAATCTTCAAAGAGTTATGACGCGGGCGGGCATCCGGTCTCTTTTTGTGTGAACAAGATGCGGCTCCGCCCGCTTTTTGGCTTCCGGGGAACGACTCCTATACTTTTAACCAGTGATTAGGTTCCAGATACCTGCGAAGCCTGGGACCGGAAAGAGAGCCTGCAGGCTCTCTTTTTTCCAAGGGGCGTCATGGCCAAAACCTTCGCGACATACGAACAGCAAATCGAAAAGTTGGGTAACGACGGCCTTCTTATAGAAGATGCACCGTATGCGGAAGAGCAGCTACGAGACATTGGGTATTTTGCGCTCATCAACGGATATAAGTGGCTCCTACGCGACCCTTCCACCCGAAAGTATAAAGAAGGCGCCTCGTTCTCCAACCTGGTCGCACTCTACAACCTCGACTTCTCTCTGCGCGAACTGTTCTTACGCAACCTGACGCACATCGAACGCAAGATGAGAAACGCAGTGTCGTATTCTTTCTGCTCTAAACATGGGGAAGCGCAAAACGCCTATTTGGATCCATGCAACTATCCAAACTCACCAAAGCACACCCAGGGCATAACAAAGCTCATTCGAATTCTTAGCGCGCTGGCAAACAGGAACGCCGACCACGGCTATCTCGTCCACTATCGAACAAGCCACCATAACGCACCTCTATGGGTTCTCGTCAACGCCACCACGTTTGGACAGATCTCAAAAATGTACTCGTTCCTCGCGCCGGGCGAGAAGGCCGCGGTATCCAAGGAGTTTATGTTAGCCAACGAGAAGGAACTCGAGCAGTTCCTTAAGATTCCCGTTATATTCCGCAACGTATGTGCGCATGGTGAGCGTCTCATCACGCACAAGACACACTCCGTTATCCCCGATACCGACCTCCACCAAAAACTCGGCATTATGAAAAAGAACAGTCAGTGCACCCAGGGCAAAAACGATTTGTTCGCAGTGGTCATCGCTCTGAGATATCTGCTCCCAAAAGACAGGTTCCTCGGATTTAAAAAGGAGCTGGCAAGGCTCATCGAAGGCTACCTAGCAAAAAGCAATGCGATCGAGCGGACCGACATTCTCGCGGCGATGGGATTTCCATGCACTTGGGAGAAAATTTCCAGGTACAAACCTTAACGTCAAACACTGCAAAAGGAATCTTTAAGCAGCGAGCGCGGGCGGACATGAAAGACCGCCCGTGCTCACCTCGTTCTCCGTGCTGCTGCGCGCGAGAGCAGAGACCCTACACGTAGAACAAGATGTCATCGTAGGTCGGCACCGGCCAGTAATCAGCCGCCACGATTTCTTCCATCGCGTCAACGGCGGCCCGCAGGTCGGCCATGACGGGTGCGACCTCATGCGCGTAGCAATTCGCCTGCAGCTGGGCGTCGGCCATGGACTCCGCCTTGGCATGCGCCTCGTCCAGACGCGCGATGGACTCGTTGATGGCAGTGATGCCCTCGCACAACTCGTTGAGCGTGGCCTGCTCGGAGGCCATCGCGACCTCGGCGCCAGCGGCGCGGATGGTCTCCAGACCCTTGGCGACCTTGGTGGCGTAAGCGGTGATCACCGGGCGGTACGTGCGGCGCGCCTCGCGCACCATCGTGGTCGCCTCGATGTTCATGAGCTTGTTGTACTTCTCGAGCTTCACCTCGTAGCGGCACACGGTCTCAACCTCGGTGAGCACGCCCATCTCGGAGAAGAGCTTGATGTTCTTCTCGGCGACGAACGCGGGCAGGGCGTCGGCGGTGGTGCGGAAGTTGCACAGGCCGCGCTCCTCGGCCTCCTTCTCCCACGCATCGGAGTAACCGTCGCCCGAGAAGAGGATGCGGCGATGCGCGCGCAGGTGCTCGGCGCAGTACGCGAGTGTCGCCTCCTGGAACTGGTCCTCGGGCGTGCCCTCGAGCGCGTCGGCGAAGTCGCGCAGGGACGCCGCGACGGCGGTGTCGAGAACCATATTCGCATCGGAGACGTTCGCCTCGGAGCCCACGGCGCGGAACTCGAACTTGTTGCCCGTGAAGGCGAAGGGGGAGGTTCGATTGCGGTCGGTGTTGTCCTGCTCCAGATTGGGCAGGATCACTGTGCCAAAGGTGAGGGTGTCGGTGGTGGCGTGAACGCTCGCCTCGCCGTCCATGATCATCTCGACGACCTCGGTGAGCTGATCACCCAGGAAGATCGACACGATCGCAGGCGGCGCCTCGTTCGCCCCCAGGCGATGATCGTTGCCGCAGCTCGCCACGCTTGCGCGCAGCAGATCCTGGTACTTGTCCACCGCTTCGATCACCACAGTAAGGAACACGATGAACTGCAGGTTCTCCAACGGGGTGTCGCCCGGGTCGAGCAGGTTCTCATCGGCGGTGCCGAGCGACCAGTTGTTGTGCTTGCCGCTTCCGTTGATGCCCTCAAACGGTTTCTCGTGCAGCAGGCACACGAGGTCGTGACGGCTGGCGATGAGCTTCATCTTTTCCATGACGAGGAGATTGTTGTCCACGGCCTCATTGAGCTCAGAGTACACGGGGGCGAGCTCGTGCTGGCAGGGCGCTACCTCGTTGTGCTTGGTCTTGGACGGGATGCCGAGCGCCCACAGCTCGTTATCGAGGTCCTTCATGTAGGCGGAGACAGTGGGGCGAATCGCGCCGAAGTAATGCTCCTCGAGCTCCTGGCCCTTAGCCGGGGCGGCGCCGAACAGCGTGCGGCCGCAGATCACCAGGTCCCGGCGGCGGCGATAGGCGTCCTTCTTGATGAGGAAGTACTCCTGCTCATCGCCTACCGAGGGCACCACGCGCTTGGGCTTCTTGCCAAACAGGGCGAGCACGCGCTTGGCCTGCTCGTCGAGGACGGTCATGGAGCGCAGCAGCGGGGTCTTCTTGTCGAGCGCCTCGCCGGTGTAGCTGCAAAAGGCAGTGGGGATGCACAGCACATCGTCCTTGATAAACGCCGGGCTCGTGGCGTCCCATGCGGTATATCCACGCGCCTCGAAGGTGGCGCGCAAGCCGCCGTTGGGGAAACTCGAGGCGTCGGGCTCGCCCTTGATGAGCGCCTTGCCCGAGAACTTGGTGATGGCGGTGCCATCGTGGTTGGGCTCGAGGAAGCTGTCGTGCTTTTCGCTCGTGATGCCGGAGAGCGGCTGGAACCAGTGCGCGTAATGCGTGGCGCCGTGGGAGATCGCCCACTCCTTCATGGCATGGGCGACGGCGTTCGCCACATCCAAGTCGAGCGGCTGGCCCTCCTCGATGGTTGCAGCGAGCTTTTTGTACACGTCTTTGGGTAGCCACTTCTTCATGACGTCTTCGGAGAAGACCATCGTGCCAAAGCGGTCGGTGAGATCGGCCATCAGATACTCCCTTCGTGGCGCGTCGCCGCGGGCGACGCTGTTGCTGACGGACGATTGCAGCCTATACGCCATTCGTTTCGGCACAATTTCCGCCACGTTGCAGGCGTGAAACATATCGTAGCGTACCGCACTCTGCCTGCGTAAAGAATGTTGACAGCGCAGCACGGGCAAAAAATCACGCTTGCGCGCAAAGAGTCTCAGTTTTCTCATAACCGCTGGTAAATGGGTATACGGAGGGACAGTATTCAGATGTTCCCCTACTGGAAACCTGCAGGAAACACGTCTGCAAACCAGGCGCAACCAACCGAACGTACCATTCCGCCCGAACGATTCCCCGTGCACCCCGACCCAAAGGAGACGGCAATGGGACAGTCAACCGCGTCGCCCGCCACGAACCCTCAGGGGCGACAGACGCTCTATCGGCCGGAATTCGAACACGACGCCTGCGGCATCGGCGCGCTGGCGAGCATCAAGGGGGAGCGCAGCCATCAGATTCTCGATGACGCTCTCTCCGTCCTCGTCAACCTTGAGCACCGAGGCGGCGTTGGCCTCGAGCGCAACACCGGAGACGGTGCCGGCATCCTTTTTCAGGTTCCCCACCGATTCTTTCGCAAGGAGGCGCAGAGATGCGGCCACCTTTTGCCCGTTGAGGGCGATTACGGCGTGGCGATGCTCTTCCTGCCGCGAGACGAGCGCGGTGTAGCGGACGCACGACGCATCGTCGAGGAGGGCTGCGCCGCATGCGGCATCCCACTGCTCTTTTGGCGCTCCGTCCCCGTTGATCCGCACGACCTCGGCTCGACTGCACGGGCCTGCATGCCGACCATCATGCAGGCGTTTTTGGGCCGTCCCCAATCGATTCCGCGCGGCGACGACTTTGAGCGGGCACTCTACGTGTGCCGGCGCGAAATCGAAAAACGCGCGGATGCCGATCCCGCACTCAATGGGAAAATCTTCTACATCTGCTCCATGAGCGCACGGACCATCGTGTACAAGGGCATGCTCGTCGCCACCCAAATGCGGCGCTTCTACTCCGACCTCAACGACGCCGCCGTCAAAACCGCCGTCGCGCTCGTCCACTCTCGTTACTCGACCAACACCACGCCCAGCTGGGAACGAGCCCACCCCAATCGCTTCATCGTTCACAATGGCGAGATCAACACCCTGAAGGGCAACGTCAACTGGATTCGCGCGCGCGAACCAAACCTGTACTCTCCCGTGCTCCAACATGATCTCGACCGCGTTTTGCCCATCATCAATCGAGAGGGATCCGACTCTGCCATCCTCGACAACGTCCTTGAATTCCTGGTTATGAACGGCAGGCCCCTCACCCGCGCGGTGTCCATGCTCATACCCGAGCCCTGGGATCATAACAAGACGCTCTCGCCCGAGCGGCGCGCCTATGATGCATACCAGTCCATGCTCATGGAGCCTTGGGACGGCCCCGCCGCCATCGCGTTCACCGATGGACGGACTCTCGGCGCCGCCCTCGACCGCAACGGTTTGCGCCCCGCACGCTACTACGTGACCCGAGACGATCGCTTCCTGCTCTCCTCGGAGGTCGGCACCATCGAGATTGATCCAGAAAACGTACTCACCGCGGGCCTGCTCGGTCCGGGAGAGATGATCGAGGTGGATTTTTCGAAGGCACGCGTGGTGTATAACGACGAGCTTCGCGGAAGCATGGCGAAGCTCAAGCCGTTCCGCGACTGGATCGCCGAGGAAATGCTCACGCTCGACGACATCACGCCTGAGCACAGCGAGCTGGTGGCCGACGGGCCGCGCGAGGAGGCGTGTGGGCTGACGGCCGTGGACGCCGCCAAACTGGGTCACCATTGGGACGACATCGACGAGGTGGTGCGCCCCATGGCGATCGCGGGCAAGGTGCCTCTCGCCTCCATGGGCATCGACGCGCCGCTCGCCTGCCTCTCCACCAAGACCCGCTCGTTCTTTGACTACTTCTACCAGCTGTTCGCCCAGGTAACGAATCCACCCATCGACGCCCTGCGAGAGCGAGTGGTGACCTCGACCGTGCTGTATCTGGGCAATCACGGCAACTTGCTCGAAGATAGCCGCAACGCCTGCCAGCTTCTCCGCCTCGACTCCCCGCTGCTCACGGAGGAGCAGCACCGCGCCATCATCTCAATCGATCGCACGGGGTTCCACGCGCGCGCATTCCGCGCCGCCTATCGACGCGACGCCGGTGCCGATGCGCTCGACCAGGCCCTCACCTCCCTTTGCAACGAGGTTGAGGCGGCGGTTCGCGCGGGGGCGAACATCGTGGCGCTCTCCGACCGCGCCGGGTCGGGAGAGGTCCCCATTCCCTCCCTGCTCGCCGTGGGAGCGGTCCACAATCATCTGATGCGGGAAGGGCTTCGCACGTTCGCGGACCTGATCGTTGAAACCGGCGACGCGCTTTCCGCCCATGATTTCGCAGCACTGGTGAGTTACTCGGCGAGCGGCATCTGGCCCTACGGCGCCCATGCCCACATTGCCGCCCTTGCCGCCCAACACGACCTCGTGACGGCAGATGGAGTCGAGTTAAGTGCCCCCGAGGGCATTGGACGGTACAACCGCGCCGCTACCGCGGGCATCGTGTCCATCATGTCCAAGATGGGTATCTCCACCATGCAAAGCTACCATTCCGCCCAGATTTTCGAGGCGGTCGGTCTGGCACCCGAGCTCATCGACCGGTGCTTCGCCGGCACCGTGAGCCGCGTGGGCGGCCTGGGGATCGGCGACGTCCAACGCGATCTTGACAAACGCTACGACGCGGCACTCGCGCTGAACAGGTCGCCCGCCCCCTCCCAGCTCCCCACGCTCGGCCTCACCAACTGGCGCCCCCTGGACGGCGAGGACCACCTCATCGACCCCCAGACCATCTTTTTGCTGCAAAGCGCGGTGCGTCTCGACGACGCCTCGGCGTTCGAGGCGTACAGCGCGCGCCTGCACAAACCGGGACGCGTCGTGCGTCTGCGCGACTTGCTCGACTTCGATGCGGCGGGGCGCGCACCGCTGCCGCTCGATGCCGTCGAGAGTGCTCGCTCCATCGTGACGCGCTTCAACACGGGCGCCATGAGCTACGGCTCCATCAGCCGAGAGGCTCACAAATGTCTCGCCATCGCGATGAACCGCCTGCATGGACGGTCGAATTCGGGCGAGGGCGGAGAGGACCCGCGGCGCGAGACGCCGCTCGCCAACGGTGATTCAGCCAACTCTGCCATCAAGCAGGTGGCTTCGGGCCGCTTTGGCGTGACGAGCCGGTACCTCGCCTCCGCAACGGAGATCCAGATCAAGATGGCCCAGGGCGCGAAGCCCGGTGAGGGCGGACACCTGCCCGGCAGGAAGGTATATCCCTGGATCGCCGAGGTGCGCCAATCCACGCCCGGCATCAGCCTCATCTCGCCTCCCCCGCATCACGACATCTACTCCATCGAGGACCTGGCCGAGCTCATCTTCGATCTCAAATGCACAAACCCCCAGGCGCGCGTGAGCGTCAAACTCGTGAGCGAGACCGGGGTGGGAACCATCGCCACCGGTGTCGCCAAGGGAGGTGCCGACAAGATCTTGATCTCGGGTCACAACGGTGGGTCGGGCGCGGCCCCACGCGACTCGATCTGGCACGCCGGTCTGCCCCTCGAGCTCGGCCTCGCCGAGACGCAGCAGACGCTCGTGCAAAACGGCCTGCGCTCTCGCGTTGTGCTCGAGGCCGATGGCAAGCTCATGGACGGCACCGATGTGGCGGTGGCATGCCTGCTCGGCGCGGAGGAGTTCGGGTTCGCCACCATGCCGCTCATCGCCATGGGCTGCCTGATGCAGCGCGATTGCCAGCAGGACACCTGCCCGGCGGGCATCGCGACGCAAAACTGCCGGTTGCGCCACGGTTTTACCGGCAGGCCCGAACACGTCGAGCGGTTCATGCTGTTCGTCGCCGAACAACTCCGTCAGGTCATGGCGCGCCTGGGCTTCGCCACCGTTGAGGATATGGTCGGGCACGTCGAGTGCCTGCGACAGATTCCGGACGCCGGCAACTGGAAGTCGAACCTTCTGGACCTCGCGCCCGTCCTCGCGCCCGCTCAATGCGAGTTCGGGGCGCACATCCCCGGCGCCGACTGCGGCCATTACCTTCCGCACATGGCGGCCGCATCGCATCTTGACGAGACCCTCGACGCGACGCTTCTCATCCCCTTTACCGCCGATGCGCGATCCCATATGCTTCCCGTGGAGCTGAACGTCGACATCGCCAACGTTAACCGCTGCACTGGCACCATGCTCGGCCACACGGTCACCAGCGCACATCCAAACGGACTTCCCGAAGGCTCCATCACCGTCAACTGCACGGGGTCTGCCGGCCAGAGCTTTGGCGCTTTCATCCCCGCCGGCGTGACGCTTGCCGTCCGCGGCGATGCGAACGACTATTTTGGCAAGGGACTCTCCGGCGGCATCCTCTCCGTTGCCCCGCCGGAAGGCGCGACCTTCAAGTTCGACGAGAATGTCATTGTGGGCAACGTCGCCTTTATGGGAGCAACGAGCGGGCGCGGATTTGTCAACGGATTGGCTGGCCAGCGCTTCGCAGTCAGAAATTCCGGCGCCACCGTGGTCGTCGAGGGCGTGGGGGCGCACGGCTGCGAGTACATGACGGGAGGCGTGGCGCTCATCCTCGGTGAGGTGGGCCATAACTTTGGAGCCGGCATGACAGGAGGCGTCGCCTACGTCTACGACGAGTACGGCACGCTCGCCGAGCGCGTCAACACCGAGACGGTTGAACTCAATCGCCCCGATACCGAGGAGATCGCCCTCATCCACGCGCTGATCGAGGAGCACGTCCGTCGCACGGCGAGCCCCCGTGGCATACGCCTGCTGTATCGCTTCCCCGACATCGAGCACTCCTTTGTCAAGGTGATCCCCGTGGAGTACCAGCGTGTACTCCACATCGTCGCCCAAGAAGAGCGCTCGGGACTCTCCCACGAAGCCGCCCTCGAGCGCGCGTTCGAGATCATCACCGCGCCGCGGCGCCGGGCGCTCACGCCCACCACTTGTAAGCACAACGCCACCAAGGAGGCTTAGCCATGGGTAAACCGGGAGCTTTTCTCACCACGGACAGGGTGGCGCACGCCCTGCGTCCCGTCGACCAGCGCGTGCAGGATTTCGACCCGCTCTATATCGAGCCGAATACGGCGACCAGACGTGCCCAGGCGAGCCGCTGCATGATGTGCGGCGTGGCGTTTTGCCAATCGGGCACCTCGTTTGGGCACGCCCGCACAAGCGGCTGCCCGCTCCACAACCTCATTCCCGAGTGGAACGAACTCATCCACCGCGGGCGCATGGAGGCGGCAGTCGAGCGCCTCTCGATCACTTCCCCCTTGCCCGAGTTCACGAGCCGCGTGTGTCCGGCGCTCTGCGAGGCGGCATGCAACCTCGGAACCGTCGACGGGCAGCCCGTAACGATTCACGATAACGAGCGCGCACTCTCCGATTGGGAATGGGAGCACGGGGGACCCGCCCGGTTCCCGCAGCCTGGCAGGAACGCTCCGCGCGTGGCGGTGATCGGGTCGGGGCCCGCCGGCCTTGCGAGCGGATGGGACCTTGCGAGGCGCGGGGCGCGCGTCACGGTCGTCGAGCGCGACGACCGCGCAGGAGGGCTGCTCATGTATGGCATCCCCAACATGAAACTCGACAAGTCGATCGTCAGCCGTCGCGTCGAGTTCATGGAATCGCTGGGCATCGAGTTTCGCCTGGGCGTCGACGCCGCGCAGCAGGAGGTCGCCCTCGACCTGCTTGAGACCTTCGACGCCGTGGTGATCGCCACCGGTGCAAGGGCGCCCCGCGCGCTTGCGGCACGAAACGCCGATGCCAAGGGCGTCGTCTACGCGGTGGATTACCTGAGCGCCGCCACGCGCGCGGTGCTCGAGGGCGATTCGGGCGCAAGCGCCATCTCGGCGCGCGGGCTCGACGTCGTTGTCATCGGCGGCGGAGACACCGGCAACGACTGTGTGGGCACGGCCGTGCGCCAGGGCGCGCGCTCGGTGCGGCAGCTAGAGTTCCTGCCCGAGCCACCCGAGCAGCCTCTGCCGCAGAACGGCTGGCCGCAATGGCCCCATGTCAAAAAGACCGACTACGGCCAGCAAGAAGCCATCGCGCTCTCGGGCGGCGAGATGCGCTCTTGGGCCGTGGATACCCTCGAGGTCCTGAGAAACGAGCAGGGGGCCGCGCGTGGGCTACTCGTTGCCGGCCTCGACTGGAGCGACGGATCGCCACGCAGGATCAAGGGGTCCGAACATGAGATCCCGGCGCAGCTCGTGCTCATTGCCTGCGGTTTTACCGGACCCGAACCCGAGGTCTTCAGCTCCTTTGGCGCGCACCTATCCCAAACCGCGGACAGCCGACCCCTTCCGATCGTGCGCGAACCGCAAGGCCATCGCTGCGTGCTCGGCAACAACGCGGAGACGGGGGACGATGCGTCCTCTTGCGCGGTCTTTGTCTGCGGGGACGCCCGCAGTGGCTCGTCCCTTGTGGTGAGCGCCATCGCCGACGCCCTCGCCTGTGCCCAGGAGGTAGCCCGCACTTTGAAACTGTAGCTCCATGAAGCGACCTGCCAGGCGCGCGCTCGTTGGATACGATGCCCGGGGTGGAGATCCCGCTGTACAGCGGTGCCTTCACCCCGGTGCGCCCAACTGAGAAAAACGGAGGCTTCGGTAGTTTGTGTGACAAGGGGCTAGCCTAGGCAGCAACGCTCTTCGCTCCCTTCACGCCCTTCTTCCTCGCCTTCACCGGGCGACCCGGGAGCTGGGGCTGGCAGTCGCCGCACCTGAGCATGAGCAGGGCCACGAGGTTGTCGGTGTTGCGGAAGCCGTAGCCCATCCTCACCGTCACCTTGATCTTGTTGTTGATGGCCTCTACGCGCCCGTTGCTGATGCCGAGCTCGACTGCGGCGATGATGTCGTCGCGCCGGCGGCGCACCTTCTTCTCCACGGCGACGACCTTGGCGATCTTGCAGTAGGCGGCCCTGTGCATCCAGTCGTCGAGCAGCTCGGCGGCCTCGGAGCCGTCGGCTGCCCGGAAGACGGCCCGCAGGTCCTCCTTGAGCTCCCAGGCCCTGACCAGCCGCGAGCCGGCCCTCTTCTTGAGCGCCTCGAGCCTCGCCCTCTGGCCGTCGGTGAGGTCCTCGGGGTTCTTCACGAGCGCGTAGCGGCTGCCCTTGATGGAGGCCGCCTCCTCCTCGAGCGCCCTGACCTCCTCGGGCGGCAGCTCGCCTTTGGCAGGCCTGCCGCGCTTGCCCTCGGGCCTGGGCCTGGCGGCCCTGGCGGCGGCCCTGGCGGCGTTCCACTCCTCGCAGCGCACGGCGTCGAGCGCGTCGTTCATCCACTGGACCACGTGGAAGGGGTCCATGACCCACCTCGCGTTGGGGCAGCGGCGCTTGACCAGCTGCCTTATCCACCTCGCGCCGTCGGCGGTCACCACCTCTATGGCGCGCCTCTGCTCGCGCGTGAGCTCGTCGAGGAACAGGTTGAGCACGTCCTTGCCGGTGCCCTCGTGCGCCCAGATGAGGCAGCCGCGGTCGTGGTCGACGACCACCGTGACGTACTTGTGGCCCTTCTTGTACGACGTCTCGTCGATGCCGATGCGGCGCACGCCGTCGAACCTCGAGGCGCCGCGCGCGGCCTCCAGCTCGGCGTAGACGCGCCTGCACACGCCGCCCACGCTGTGCCACTCGACGCGGGCGAGCCCGGAGACCGCCGAGGCGGTGCAGCGGACCGCCAGCCACGCCACCCAGTCCTCGAAGTCGCGCGTGAAGCGCGCCCCGTGCCGCGCCCAGGGGACGGCCTCGGTGCGCACGCCGTGCTCCGGGCAGCGCACCCTGCAGGGCGCGTACTCCAGGTAGCAGGCCGAGCGCGCCAGGTCCATCGCCCTCCACAGCCTGGGGGCCCCGCGGTTCGCCATGTCGTAGAAGTCGCAGGCCCTGCCGCATACGGGGCAGCGGCGCTGCTCGCGCTTGTAGGGCCGGACGCTCACGACGATGCGCTCGGCCTCGATGCGCGCGCCCAGGACGACCGTGCGGGCCAGACCGAGGGCGAGAAGTAGTAGACTCTTCATGCGTCACACCTCTTCGGTTGTCTGAATTTGGCTTAGCAATCATAGGCGGATGACGCGGAAACGGCCCCTCCCGGGGCCGTTTCAGTTCCAGATCGTTGTTTTCGCCCGCTGAGCTGGGCCTATGCCGGAATCTCTCCCACAGAAACCACCGAAGAGCCGAAAAACGCCGGTCCGCACGGCAATGACAGATTGTGGCCACGCGGCCCGGCGCTCGACCCCAACCCATATAACAAGTGTGTTACAACCCACCCCGGCACGTGCGCTCCAACGGGCCGGACGGCGTACCATAGCGCTATTTGCCACCTTTTGACGCACCAGGAGCACGCATGAGGATCGATGAGCTGTTCGCCAGCGCCGCGTCCCAAGGCACCACGCCCGTCTCATTCGAGATGTTCCCGCCCAAAGGCGAGCTCACGCTCGAGCGCGCCCGTGAGGTGGGCGAGCGCTTCGCCGAGCTCTCGCCCAGCTTTGTGAGTGTCACCTACTCCGCTGGCGGCTCTACCAACAACGCCGCCACCACGCAGATCGCCTCCATGCTGACGCGCGAGCTGGGCATCACGTCATGCGCACACCAGACCTGCATCTCGCTGCACCGTGAGGACCTGCCCAGCAAGATCGCCGAGCTCCACTCCGCGGGCATCGAAAACGTGCTCGCGTTGCGCGGCGACGTGCCAGCCGACGCGCCTACCGGGCCGGGATGCGCCGACTATCGCTACGCGATGGACATCATCCCCGCCCTCGTCGAGGCGGGCTTTTGCGTCGGTGCCGCGGCGTATCCCGAGGGCCACATCGAGTGCGACGACCTCGACCGCTCGATAGCCCACCTCAAGCTCAAGCAGGACTGCGGAGCGAGCTTCCTCGTTACCCAGCTCTTCTTTGACAACGACCTCTTCTATCGGTTTCAAGAGCGCGCCGAGCGAGCGGGCATCACCGCGCCCATCACCGCCGGCATCATGCCTTTTATGGGCAAGCAGCAGATCAGCCGCATGGTGTTCATGTGCGGGGCGTCGCTGCCCTCGGCCGTGATCAAGCTACTCGCCCGCTACGAGGACGATGCCGAGAGCCTGCGCGCGGCGGGCATCGAGTACGCCTGCCGCCAACTCGAGGACCTTGCGGCGCACGGCGTCGACGGCCTGCACGTCTACACCATGAACCGTGCGGATGTGGCGAGCGCGGCGATGAGCGCCCTGCGCCGGGGCTCGGCCGACCGATGAGTGCCACAGCATTGCCCACCGCGCTCTTGGAGCCCCATCCGTTCTCTCTTCCCAAGGAGGAGCGCCTCGCGTGCGACCGCTCCGAGGTCCTGCGGTACCTGGGTCACAGCGGCCAGGCGATCGATGCCGACCTCATGGCCCGCATCGAAGCGGTGATCGACGAGGTGGAGCGGACGGCGCGGCCCCGGGGCATCTGGATGATGGCCACCGTGAATGCGCAGGCTCTCATGGACGGCGGCGAGCCCCGCATTCGCCTGACGGGCACTTCGATCGAGCTCGAGGGACGCGACATATACCGGCACCTCAAGGATGCGCGCTGGTGCGCGGTGCTCGCCTGCACGCTGGGCCTTGAGCACGAGCGGCAGCTGCGGGCGCGGAGCATTGGCAATCCCTTGGAGGCGACGGTGTTCGACGCCGCCTCGTCCGCCGCGATAGAAGCGGCCGTGGAGCGCATGGAGCGCCATATTCGCAAGCTCGCCAAATTCTCCGGGCTCTCCTGCAACTGGCGTTTCTCATGCGGGTACGGCGATTGCCCCCTCGCTGCGCAGGGAGGCATCCTCGCCGCCCTCGATACCGGACGTCGCCTTGGCCTCACGCTCACCCCGTCCGGGCTCATGCTGCCCAGCAAGTCCGTCACCGCCATGATCGGCGTCTTTGAGGGCGCGCCTCGATCCGCCGACGCGCCCGCGCGGTGCGACCTGTGCCGTCAAAAAGCCGCCTGCTCGTTCCGGGCACGCGGCTTCACCTGCTAAGCTAAGCCCCAACGTACGCAGGAGCATCGGACCTCACGCACCTGCACCCCCTCAAGGAGCACCATGGACACCACATTGCAACGCGCACTCGCCGGCACTGGCTACCTGCTGTTCGACGGCGGCATGGGCACGATGCTCCAGGCCGCGGGCCTGGCTGCAGGCGAGCTCCCCGAGCTCTTGTGCCTGAGCGACCCCCAGCACATCGAGGCAATCCACCGTGCCTATGTCGAGGCGGGTAGCACCGTCATCACCACCAACACCTTCGGCGCGAACCGCTTCAAGCTCAACGGCAAGGCCTCGGTGGCCGAGATCTACACCGCCGCCGTTGCATGCGCCCGAGCGGCCGGCGCCCGCCTCGTCGCCGCCGACATCGGTCCGCTGGGAGCCCTGCTGCGTCCCTTGGGCACGCTCAGCTTCGACGACGCCTACGACGCATTTGCCGAGCAGGCACGCGCCGCGGCCGAAGCAGGCGCGGACCTGTTCATCATCGAGACGATGACCGACCTGCTCGAAATCAAGGCGGCCGTCCTCGCATGCCGCGAAACCACCTCGCTGCCCATCTTCGCCACCATGACCTTTGAGACCGACGGCCGCACCTTCCTGGGAACCTCCCCCGAGGTCGCAGCCGTCACGCTGGACGCCCTGGGTGTCGACGCCCTGGGCATCAATTGCTCCCAGGGGCCGCATGAGCTGCGCGCCCTCGCCCGGCGCATGCTCGACGTCACGGAAAAGCCCGTGATCGTCCAGGCAAACGCCGGCCTGCCCCACGTGGAACATGGTTGCACCGTCTTCGATATCGAACCCGAGGCATATGCCCAGGCCGTTCGCGGCATGATCGAGGACGGCGTCGCGATTCTCGGCGGCTGCTGCGGCACCGACCCGCGCCATATCGCCCTCATCGCCGAGCTCCTGCGCGGGCACGCGCCGCGTCGCCGCAGCGTACCTGCGGCGCTCACCGTCACGAGCGCCCAGGAACTCGTCTACCTGCCCGCCGACGGGCACGCGATCGCCGTCATCGGCGAGCGGATCAACCCCACCGGCAAGAAACGGCTCAAAGAGGCCCTTCGTGCTCATGATTTTGACTATGTGGTGAGCGAGGGCATCGCGCAGCAGGAGGAAGGCGCCGATATTCTCGACGTCAACGTCGGCCTTCCCGACATCGATGAGGTCGAGGCCCTCCAGACTGCCGGCGAACGGCTGGCGGGAGCCGTCACGCTACCGCTTCAATTCGACTCCACCGTCCCCGCCGCGCTCGAGGCCGCCGTGCGCCGATACCCCGGCAAGCCCATCATCAACTCGGTCAACGGCAAACGCGATGCGCTCGACGAGATCTTGCCCATCGCCGCGCGATACGGCGCCAACGTGATCGGCCTCACCCTCGACGAGGCGGGCATCCCCACCACAGCCGAGCAGCGCCTCGAGATCGCTGAGCGCATCGTGCTCGAGGCGGAGCGCCACGGCATCCCGCGTTCGCGGATCCTCATCGACTGCCTCGCCATGACCGCATCGACCGACCAGCGCCAGGCGTGTGAGACCCTGCGTGCCATCACGCTGGTCAAGGAGCGCCTGGGCGTCGCGTGCGCCCTCGGCGTGTCCAACATCAGCTTTGGCCTGCCGCAGCGGCCCCTACTCAACAGCATCTACCTCGCCGCCGCTTTTGGCGCCGGCCTCGACGCCCCGATCCTGAACCCCAAATCCGAGCGCTACATGGATGTCGTGCGAACCTTCCGCGTCTTGAATGGCGAGGACGCGGGCGCCGAAGACTACATCGAACGCTACGCCTCCTGGAGCGACCCGTATACCGCCGCGGGAGGAGACGCGGCGGCGATCGTCACCACGGGCGACATGGTGCCCGGACAAGGCGAGAGCGTCGGGCAAGGCGGCGGGGTGCCGAGCGCATCTCCGGACGAACAATCGATCGAGCATTTCGTGCTCACCGGGCGCAAGCGCGAGACCGCGGACCTCACCCGCGAGCTGCTCGGCACCGTTGACGCGCTCGAGCTCATCGACGCGCACCTCATTCCCGCCCTCGATGAGGTGGGGGTGCGCTTTGATCGCGGAGAGCTCTTCTTGCCACAGCTTATGGCGTCGGCCGAGGCGGCACGTGCCGGATTCGACGTCATCAAAGACAGGATGCCCGCCGCGTCGGACCTCGATAAGGGGACGATCTGCGTCGCCACGGTCGAGGGCGACATCCACGACATCGGTAAAAACATCGTCAAGATGCTGCTCGACAACTACGGATACACCGTGATCGACCTCGGGCGCGACGTGAAGCCGCAGGCGGTGCTCGACGCCGTGCGCGACCGCGACATCAAACTCGTCGGCCTCTCCGCGCTGATGACCACGACCGTCGTGAACATGGCGAAGACCATCGACCTGCTGCATCGCGAGGCGCCGGGTGCGCTCGTCATGGTGGGAGGCGCGGTCCTCACGCCGGAATACGCCCAGCAAATCGGCGCGGACTTCTATGCCAAAGACGCCGCCGAGTCGGCGCGCATTGCGGCCAAGGTGTTCGGCTAGGACGACGCGCCTGGCGCCCGCCGCCCGCGGCTCGCCCAACACATACAAATGCGCATCGGGCCCGCGTGACGCAGGCCCGATGCGTTACCAGCTATTTTGTTCGGCTAGCGGCTAGTTCTTCAGTGAGTTCATGGGCGCCGGGAACCGACCACCGCGATGGGCGAACACCGTGCCCGCGTGGCTGTTCACCGGCATGATGGGCGCACGGCCAAACAGTCCGCCGTAATCGACCGATTCGCCCACACCCTTTCCGATGGCGGGAATGATGCGCACGGCGGTGGTCTTGTTGTTGATGACGCCGATCGCCATCTCGTCGGCGATGATGCCCGCAATGGTCTCCACGTCCGTGTCGCCGGGGACCGCGATCATGTCGAGGCCCACCGAGCACACGCAGGTCATGGCCTCGAGCTTCTCCAGCGAAAGCGCGCCCGCCTCGGCCGCGGCGATCATGCCGGCGTCCTCCGATACCGGGATGAACGCGCCGGACAGGCCGCCCACCGAAGAGCTCGCCATGACGCCGCCCTTCTTGACGCAGTCGTTGAGCAACGCGAGGGCCGCCGTAGTGCCGGGGCCGCCGCACTGGCCGACGCCGATGATCTCGAGAATACGGGCGACCGAATCGCCGATGGCGGGCGTAGGCGCCAAGGACAGATCGACGATACCCTTATCCACGCCCAAGCGGCGAGCCGCCTCACGGCTCATGAGCTCGCCCGCGCGCGTGATCTTGAAGGCGGTCTGCTTGATGCGCTCGGCGACCTGCATCATGTCGGCGTCCTCGGGCAGCTCCTCAAGCGCTGCGGCCATCACGCCGGGGCCGGAAACACCGACGTTGATGACGGCGTCGGCCTCGCCCGAGCCGTGCACCGCGCCCGCCATGAACGGCGAGTCCTCCACCATGTTGGCAAAGCAGACGAATTTGGAGGCGCCCACGCATTCGCGGTCGGCAGTGAGTTTGGCCGCGTCGATGATGGTCTGGGCGGCCATGAGAACGGCGTCCATGTTGATACCCGCGCGCAGGGTGGCCACATTCACGCTCGAGCACACGCGGGAGGTCTCCGCCAGGGCGCGGGGGATGCAGTTGATGAGCCTGCGGTCCGCGTTGCCGATGCCCTTGTGGACGAGGGCGGAGTAACCGCCGAGGTAATCGATGCCGAGAGTCGCGGCGGCACGATCGAGGGCGTGCGCAAGGGGCACGAGGTCCTCGTCGGGGCACGCCGAGGCGATCTGAGCCACCGGGGTCACCGAGACGCGCTTGTTCACGATGGGAATGCCGTACTCGCGCTCCAAGCTCTCCGCGGTCTCGACAAGATGCTCAGCGGTGCGCGTCACGTGGTCGTACACCTTGGTGCACATGCGCTCGAGGTTCTCGTCCGCACAGCCCATAAGCGAAATGCCCATGGTGATGGTACGGATGTCCAGATTGTGCTCTGAGACCATGCCGCGAGTCTCGGCAATCTCCTGGGGCGTGATGGACATGGCGGCTCCTTCGCAGCTCGTGCTGACATATGTGTTGCGTTCCATATTCTAACGTGCGAGCGCGCACTGCAGCACACCGCAGCAAACGAAACAAAAGATGTACGCAGGACGCACTTGCCCCTTGTCTGTACCGTGGGCGTGCTGTATCGTTTACCTGCTCAAACCAACGTTTTAGAAAGCGAGCACCACATGGCTCTCACCGGCAAGCAGGTCCGTCAGCTCCGCGCCCTCGCGCACCACCTCAATCCCGTCGTGCTCATTGGCAAGGCCGACGTCACCGACGCCATCGCCAAGCAGGCCGACGAGGCCCTCGAGGCGCACGAGCTGATCAAGTGCGGCGTGCAGGATGGCAGCCTTCTGTCCTGCCGCGAGGCAGCCGAGCAGCTCGCCGAGCGCGTCAACGCCGAGGTCGTGCAGGTCATCGGCCACCGCTTTTCCCTGTATCGCGAGAGCGGCCGCAAGGACATCGAGCACATCAAGCTCGTCTAATCGCCCGTTTTAGGTGCAGAGCCCGATGGCCCCCCTCCACGTGCAGGCGCGCCTTATGCTCACGCGATGAGGGCGACTTCGCCCGCACGTTGGATGATCGACTCGTACAGCAGCTGCGTCTCTCGCTCGGGCAGTGCATGCAGTTCCTGTTCGAGCACGTGCATGTGGCTGGTATAGAGCTCAACCACCTCACGGCGCCGCCCCGTCATATCGTAGATGCGCATGGCAGCGCGAATCACGTCCTCGCGCAACGGCGTGTGCCTCAACGCCGCCTCGACAAACCACGATGCGGCTGGCAGGTCTTCCATCTCGAGCGCAACCGCTATGCCACGCATCATGCAGTCGATGAATTTCCCCTCGTACATCCTGCGCTGGGTCACGAAATACGCCGCGTCTCCGTACGTCGGCACATACAGCGGGCCCGCATAGAGCTCGTCTAGGGCAAGACACGCCTCGATGAGCTGCCTGCCCGTCGTGCCCGACCGGCGCAACAGGATGTCGCGGGCAAGCCGATCGAACAGCATGACGTCCGACGTCACGTATTCGCTGTTGACCGCGACCCCCTCGCCCTGCGTGATCACATACTGAGGGCCGTTCTCCGTCTGCCCAAACGCCGCTCGCAGCGATGTCAGGCAGGTATACAGGGCCTCACGCGCCCGTTGATAGTCCTTGTGCGGCCACACCTGTTCTGTGAGCTCGCTTCGGAGCACAAACGCCCCTCCCGCCAAAACCAAGCGCGCCGCCAACACGCAGGCCTTTCTGCGCCGCCACATGCTCCCCGTGACAACATGGCCGTTGCGCTCGACCTGAAACCCGCCGAACAGCGACACGCGCACGTGCCCCAGCCCTTCTTCGTCTGCGAGCAAGCCTGCCGTGCGCACCGCCTGCGATGGGGCTTGCACGGCGGCGATATGCTCGTCTGCCACCAGGCACTCCTGCGGCAGCAGCCTCGCAAGGCTGACGACGCGGTCGCCCAACGCCGCGACGGCCTGACGTGCGAACCCGCTGTACTCCTTCGCCAACATGATCCGCTTATTCAACGAGCACCATGCCGTGAGCTCGCCGACCCGATGCGCCGCGGACAGCGTAATGGCGATCACCCATGCATCGACAAAACTCGTCGCCTTCTGAGACAGGTCGAAAAACTCCGCCTCGTCGGACAGGTTGGCGCACGACGCATTCATCACATGGGCGCAACATTCGAGCAGGCGCGCCCAGGTGGTGAGGAGCACCTGCTTTTCATCGGCCAGCTTGAGCACCTGCTGCGCGCGGAACAGCGCGTTTGAAGTCTGGGAGACGGCCAGCGCCTGCCACCCCTCGCCCACCAGGCACAAAAGCTGCGTCGGAAGCTCCCGCGTTCGCACGGCGATGGTTCCCGCATCGACGAACGCGCGCTCATCCGCCACGGGCAGGCCCATGAGCAACCGGTTGAACGCTGCTACCATGCGAACGTGCATCGCAATTGGATTGAGACACCGCTCCAGGGCATGCTTCGCCACCGCCTGGAGACGCTCGTCCAAAGCCCTCGCGTCGCCGATATCGCCGCGCAGGCTATCGACGAGCACGCGGTCGCACGCGAGCAGCACCTTTGGGACATCGAAGCTCGTCCCCACAAGCTCTTCGAGCCCCGGCAGCGCCTCGTCCAGCGCGCCGACGCCTGCGCCTTCCACCAGCTGACGATGCACATGCACGTGCTGCTGCAGGTCATGAGTCGCGACGCTTCGCTTGCCCTGGATGACCGCAGGGTCGATCGAGGGGAGCTCGATGCCGCGACAGGCCGACCACACGGAGCACAGGGCGCTCGCCTCGGCCCACGCCATGGGCTCGATGGCCTCCAGGGCGTCGTGAGCCCGGCGCCTCAGCTCCGCGGCAAAACCGCGGGCCGTGCGATAATCGCCACTCACCAGCCCCGCTAGCAGCATCGCAAGTACCACACCCGGCTCGACACACGACGAATTAGAATCTTCTATCGATCCGACCAGCGTGCGGACGAAATCCACGTTGCCGCTCAGGGCAAACGCCGTCGGGTGCTCCGCCAGCACGCCCAGCGCATCGGCCTGGCGGCTAAACATGCCGGCAATGCTCACCGCGCGGTCGACATTTCCCGCATCCAGCAGCACCGACACCGCCCGGGCGGCAAACAGCGGCTGGCGCGCGACGATTTCGCGGCATAGGCCGTCCATCGCCGCGCTGCGCATCGCAAGGCAGCGGTATCCCCCTCGCTCGATATCGATACCGAACATCGGGTAATCGCGGGCCATTCTCATCCATGTGTCTCGACGTGGCCGCATCCCAATGCGCTCAAAGTCCCGCTGCCTCCCGGCACCCGTCAAGATGAGCAGGCACGCAAGCCTATACAGCGAGTCTCGACACCGGCGCAGCTCGTCCAGAGCACGGCGGTACATGTCGGCCGCACCCTCGGCAAACGCCTCAGAGCCCGAACGGTATGCGACGATCTCGCCGAGCAACGCCACGAGTCGGGGAATGCCCTGGGTAAGTTCGTATACATCGAGGTCGCGGGCGATCGCGAACTCCTTTGCCCACTCGTCGTACTCATGCGGGCGAACCACCAGCGCGGCAGGGCGGACGACATGGGTATCGCCCATCGCCGACAAGAAATCGCGGGCGGTGGGGCTGCAAGCCACGAGGAATTCGAAGCCCTCTTCGCGCATGGCGCGCATCAATGCCGGCACCGCCTCAAGGGCAGAGCCCGTCATGCGTGGACAATCGTCTATGGCAACGAGCGGGCGCGTGGACCCACCGAGCTCGGAGCGCATGCGCTTCAACGCGGCAAACAACTCTTGAGCGTCCATGTGCCCGGCGTCGAGCAGGCGCGCGACGCCCCTCTCCCGATCCGCCCGCACCGCGGCGACACGTTGGTGCAGCACGGTCGTTTTCCCAAACCCATCCGGAGCGATGACAAGCGTTATGCCCGCCTGCGATCCCCGCACGTCCATATCGCGCATCACATGCGTCCTGATCACCGAACGACGTGATTCTCTTCCAGACGGTTTTGCAATTATACAACCCCTCTCTGATGGCATCTTCTGCTTGCCATCCAATTTCGGTTGCTCTTGCTGAGTCATCGCATGCTCCTTCCGTGCAACTTGTTGGGTCTACAACGGTATGAGATGCAACTCGAGGTCACGTGCTCTTTTCTCATTTTTTCACGTGCCTGGTTAGATTCCTGTTAGAAACCTGTTGGATCAGCTCTTCCTCACCGCGGTGCATCATTTCAAACATTTCAGCCGTTTCCGTGCTTTTCGGCTGCATTTCTCCTGTTGTAGATGCACTATTAACATACGCCCTATCAAAACGGAGTGGCCGACCAGAGACCGCGAGTGTGGAAAACGCGTCCGTGAACGGTATATTTTTGCTAGAAACATGCAAGATTGAGGACAGAACCCTAACGGAATTGTGGAAAACTCCGTCACGTCCATATGCCTATTTGACACCGTGAGTGCGCGAGGCGCGTCACGACATGGTTTTGTAATCCCTATGCGGAACAGCCCTAACGTACACTGCAGTTTACATTTTGTCAAAGCTCATGGGCATCCTCCATGCCATGGATACCAGCGTGCAACATATTTTGGGCGACAATGTCTCGAGTCTTCGAAAAGAGCTCGGACTGTCAAAGGTCGATTTTTGCCTGCAGGCAGGTATCAGCCGTGTGCTGCTCGATCGAATCGAATCCGGTCACAGCAACCTCAAGCTATCCACTCTTGAACACATTGCATCCGCCCTGGGCAAGGCTCCGTGGGAGCTGCTGCGATAGTCCTCCCGCCAGGCATCAGCCCTCTACCCGCACGCGAGCACACGCCCCACATCCAACAGACCGCAACGCGGGACTCGTCTAACACGCCTCTTACGGCCGCTCGTCCAACGTACCGTTGCGATACGCCTCGAGCAGCGCCCGCAGGTCGCCGATCTGCTCGCGAATCTGCTCGCCCGTATCGGTATCGCTCACCATCCGCCGGCGCTCCGCGATATCAAACCGATCCGTCTCGCTCACGATGTCGGCATTGTGACCCAGCACGGCATCCACGCTCTCAAACGCCTGATGTGCCTTGAGGCGGCACCCGCGCGAACTGGAAATGAGCGTGTAGCCCGCGATGCCGGTCTTGGGATGATACGCCTGGCAGAACCCGCCATCGATGACGAGCAGCCTTCCGTGCGCCCGAATGGGGCTCTCGCCCTCCGCGGTGTGCACCGGGTTGTGTCCGTTGATGATGTGGCCCTCCCCCGACGTCAAGCCGAATTCGCACATGATGGCATCGCAGATGCGCTCGTCGGCCGTGAGGTCGAAATACGGGTCCATGGGCTCGCGCCAGCACTCAGGATCGTCGATATAGGAGCGCTCGAACGTCTTGACGAGTCGACCACTTGCCGGCGACTTCATGCCAATCCACAGGTACCACATCCAGTCGAGCGCATCCTGGTCGCCCGTGCGCCATGCGCGACGCGCGATCCGGTCGCAAAAGTCGAGGTAATCTCGACCGCTGCGCCAAGTCCCCAAGCAATTCATGCTCGAAAACGTGCCGTCCTCGTTCATCGGAACGCAACCGTGGAACAAAAGGTTGCGGTTGCGCGTCAAATACATCGACCCGTGGCTGTACAAAAAGTCGATATGCCGGTGCAGGTGATCGGCCGTGGTGAACTCCATCACGAGGCGGTCGACGATGCGCTGCTCCTCACTGGTGAGCTCATAGGGATGCGCGGGGTCCAGCGTGGGGAAATCAACGGTCACGAGCTTGTGCGACGTGCCGTCTTCCAGCGTGACCGTGCCCGCCTCAAGGTCGATGCGCTCGAGAAGCAGGCGGTCGCGCATGTCAAAGGCCGCATGGCGCTGGATGATCTGGCCTTCGAGCTTGAACAGCAGCACGTTGATCGCCTTGATGAGCGGTGTGCACTTGGCTGCCAGGCCGGTCGCACCCTCGGGAACCGGGGCGTACGTGCGCTCGGCAAACGCCACGAGCTCGCGCAGGGAGATGCCGTAGTCATTCTCGAGAATCTCGTAATTGTCGTAGCGCAGATTGTTGCGCAGCACCGTGATGATGCAGGCGGGCTGCCCCGCCGCGGCGCCCATCCACAACACGTCGTGGTTGCCCCACTGGATGTCGAGCGAGTGATAGCCCATCAATCGATCCATGATCTTGGAGGCGCCGCCGCCGCGGTCAAAGATGTCGCCCACCAAGTGCAGGTGGTCGATGACCAAGCGCTTGATGAGGCTCGACAGCGAGCAGATGAAGTCCTCGCATGCGTCGGTCTCCAAAATCGAATCGAGGATGCGCTCGTGATACCGAACGCGATAGTTGTTCTCATCTGGGTGCGTGTGCAGCAGCTCGTCGATGATGTAGGCGTAATCGTGCGGAATCGCCTTGCGCACTTTGGAGCGCGTATAGCGGCTCGACAGCGAGCGCGCCACCACGAGCAGGCGGTTGAGTGTGACCTTGTACCACGTCGCGGTGTCGCCATGCGCGCGGCGCAGAAGCTCGAGCTTCTCCTTGGGGTAGTAGATGAGCGTGCACAGCTCGGCTTTTTCCTCTTCGCTCAGCTCATCGCCATAGATGTCGTCCACGTGTTCGCGCACCACACCGGAGCAGTTGTTGAGGATGTGCAGGAACGCCTCGTACTCGCCGTGCAGGTCGCTCATAAAATGCTCGGTGCCTTTCGGCAGGTTGAGGATCGCCTGCAGATTGATGATCTCGGTAAAGACCGACTGTTGCGTTGGAAATTGCTGCGAGAGCAGACGCAGATACTTAAGGGACTGGCCGTTCGGTGCAAGCGTGCTCACGGTGCATCCTTTCTGCTGGGGGCAGATCACACGTCTCCCAGCTTAGCACGGCACCGCGCGCCTTCACGATTTGTCGATGTTGCGGCTGAGCTTCTCCGCCGTTCGCTCAACTCCTTCACAGGCGGGGCACTTCATGCGCTTGGACGAATCGCATCCCGCGCACGCGCCCGTGTGCATCCCCGCGCCGGCGCAGGAACCCGCATGCGCGCAACTGCCCGCATTCGCGCAGCTGCCGCACACGCCTTTTTTGCGCATGCGAAGTACGACGGCGGCAAACGCGACGCCAACAAGGAGCAGAATCACGATATCTACTGGTGCCATATGGCCCTTCCTCTCAATACGGCCGGCAGCCGTGACGCATTTTCGGCGAAAATGTAACGAATAACGAAACACCCCTAGTAGAGCGCTGCTTCTAATCCACGTTACCTGGGGTTTTGCCCGCAAAACTCGCGTCTACTCACCGGGTTTCGATTTTCGTCATTTTTTCTCCCGATTTGCGGCGCGAGCGGGTGACTCGCGTCCATCGAAAGGGGCAGACGTCCAGACCGAACGGCAAAACGCCCCGCGCCCGCCCCCTTGCGGACAGGCCGACCCCGCCGCTCAACGCGAAGCCGGCTTATTCGACCAGCGCAACATCTCCAGATAGGCTCCCGCGACTACAAGCTGGCAGCAGGAGCGCTGCGAAGCCCCAGCTCCGCCTCGCGGTCCTTCCAGGCATAGTCGGGCATCGGCCGCAGCAGTTGAATCGCGATGAGCACCGCGAACACGATCGCAACGATAGTCCACACGCTCAAGACGCCGTGAGCCGCCAGGTAAAACTGGTTGATCATTAGGCCGACCACCCACGCGAAGCCGCATTCATATCCCAATGCGATCGCCGTCCACTTGGCCGAGTTCATCTGCGCGCGAATCGTGCCCATAGCGGCAAAACACGGAGCGCAGAGCAGGTTGAACGCACCAAATGCGGCGACGGCTCCCGCGCTGGGGAACAGTGCCGCAAACGCGGCCCACAAGCTCGGATCGGTCTCGGTCGCATCGGTCAGATGCAGCAAAGACGCCGCCGTGGCCATAACGTTCTCCTTGGCCACCAGACCGGTCACCGACATGGCCGTCGCCTGCCAGGTGCCAAACCCGAGAGGGGCGAACATCCAGCTCACCGCGCCCGCGATCACCGCCAGCAGCGAGTGGTCGGTGTGTTCCTCGGGCACGCCCGCCATGGAGGGCAGGTAGCCGAAGGCGCCGTCGAAGATGCCGAAATTCGAGAGAAACCACACCACGACAGTCGAGGCGAAAATGATCGTGAAGGCTTTCTTGATATAGGAGCTCACGCGCTCCCACACATGCAGGGCCCAGCTGCGAACGCTCGGCATATGGTAGGCGGGCAGCTCCATGACAAACGGCGTCGGGCGGCCGGCGAACAGGCGCGTCTTTTTGAGCATGATGCCCGAGACGATCACCGCAAACACCCCGAGGAAATAAAACAGCGGCGCGATCCACGTGGACTCTGCGTCTCCGATGAGAGCCCCCATAACCAGGGCGATTACGGGCAGCTTGGCGCCACAGGGAATGAACGTGGTGGTCATGACCGTCATGCGGCGGTCCTTTTCGTTCTCAATGGTCTTGGTGGCCAGCACGCCGGGCACGCCGCAACCCGTAGAGACGAGCATGGGAATGAACGATTTACCCGAGAGCCCAAACCGGCGAAACACTCGGTCCATCACGAACGCGACGCGCGCCATGTAGCCGCAATCCTCGAGAAACGACAGGAGGACAAACAGCACGAACATCTGCGGGATGAACCCGAGAACGGCACCCACACCGGCGATGATGCCATCGCACACGAGGCTTATGACCATATTGCTCGCGCCCGCCGCGACCAGCCAGCCCTCCACAACCGCGGGAACGCTCGGCATGGCGGTGCCAAAGAGCTCCCAGCCCTCGCCAAAGAGGTTGTCGTTCACCCAGTCGGTCATCGCGGTGCCAAAAGTCGAAATAGCGAGGTAGTACACACCAAACATGACCGCGGCGAACATCGGTAGGCCCAGCCAGCGATTGGTCACGATGCGGTCGATCTTCTCGGAGGTGCTCATGCGCGCCGGGGCCTTCTTCAGGCAGTCGTCCACGATATGGGCGATGATCCCGTACCGCTCGCCAGTGATAATGGATTCCGCGTCATCGCCGCACTCGCCCTCACACGTGGAGATAAGCGCTTCGACGTGCGCGACGTCATCGGCGGACAGCCTGAGGGCCCCCACCGCCTCCTCGTCGCGCTCGAACAGCTTCACCGCAACATATCGACGGCGGCTCGCGGCGACGCTGGATGGCAGGCACCCCTCGATCTCGCTGAGCACGGCCTCGATCGCGCTGTCGAATCTAAGGCGCGGTGCCGTCCTGGCGACCAGGGCCCGCTGCGCCAAAGCGACCTCCCTCGCCCGCGCGATGAGCTCGTCGACCCCCTTGTTCTTGAGCGCCGAAATCATGACCACGGGGCAGCCCAGGCTCTTCTCGAGCGCTGCGGTGTCGATGGCATCTCCGCTTTTCTCCACGAGGTCCACCATGTTGAGCGCGACCACAACGGGCAACCCAGTCTCGATGACCTGAAGCGCAAGATACAGATTGCGCTCCAGGCTAGTCGCGTCGATGACCTGGATCACGACATCGGCCTCCCCGCCCATGAGGTAATCGCGGGACACGCGCTCCTCGGGGCTATACGGAGATAGCGAATAGATGCCCGGAAGGTCGGTGATGAGCACGCTCTTGTCGCGCGACAGGGGCGCTTCCTTCTTCTCGACCGTCACGCCCGGCCAATTGCCCACATAGCCGTTGGCTCCGGTGATGAGGTTGAACAGCGTGGTCTTGCCGCAGTTTGGGTTGCCGGCAAGCGCGATATGCAATGTTGGATTCGCCATGCGATCCTTCTTTTCTCTTGGCTTTGAAACGTTTTCGTTGCTGAGTCGGCCATGACGCACGCGCTGCAGCCGCCCCCGTCTTCCCGAGGATCCCAGCGTATGCCCATATGTTAGGTTAGGCTAACTCTACCGATAAAATGATGCCCGCCTGGGGCTAAGCGACCTCGACGATGGCCACTTCCTCCTTGCGGATGGACAGCTCATATCCACGTACGGAGATCTCGACCGGGTCACCGAGCGGTGCCACTTTGACCACCTTGAACGTCGCGCCCTTGATAAGCCCCAGGTCCATAAGATGGCGGCGCAATGCACCCTCTCCATGAAGCTTTACGATGGTGGCACTGTCGCCCACCTGTACATCTGCCAGCGATTTCATAGTTCCTCCTCCCTCAATCGAAGCGCGTCTTCCCTGATAGGTTTGCGCGTGGGGCCTTCTCAGCCGCGCGCGAGGTCCAAGCCGGCGCGCCGCTAGCCGCGACTCGCTACGCCTACGCCGCCATGATGTGACGGGCGATCTTCTCGTCCAAGCCGAAGCGCGAGCCTTTGACGAGCACGATGATATTCGCCCCCGTTGAGGAGACCACGTGTACCTCGGCGCCATCGACAAATCCGATTTCCTGCAGATGACGCTTTGTGTTCTCGTCCCCGCGCACGCGGCACACCGTGACCGTCTCGCCGGCGCGAACCAGCGAAAGCGGCAGCATCTGACCCAAGTTCTGCATAGCTAGGCACCTCCCAAGGAATGTTCGCCTAAGTAAACTATCACAACACGAGCACATTCGGAGCAGAAAGTTTACCTTTTATTACTTTTTCATGAGCCGCCGGCTTCCGGGCAAGGTGGGACGCTTGCGACTAGTCCCAGCGGCCCGCAGAAGTCGCACTGGATGGAGTGCCGACCTGTTCCTTGGGCGCTTGCAACGAACCCTGGCGCCCCAGAAGGTCCAGCACGCGGCGCTTATGATCGAGAAACGCCTCGGTAAGCGCAAAGTCGGCCCGGCGTGAGCGCTCGCAATCGATGCGCTCGGCACCCACGATGTGCGTCACTTCCCCACGCTGGGGGTTGCCGCGCATGACATACACGATGTCAGCCAGGGAAACGGCCTCGTCGATGTCGTGGGTAACAACGAGAGCCGTCGTACCCAGCCGATCCACAACGTCGAGGAACCACGCGTGCATATCGGCTTTGGTAAACGCATCCAGGGCCGAAAACGGCTCGTCGAGCAGCATGAACTCCGACGAGAACAGGTAACTGCGCAGCAAGGCGGCTCGCTGGCGCATGCCGCCGGAAAGCTCACTGGGCCAACGCTGCTCGGTGCCCTCAAGACCAAATGCATCGAACAGCTCGGACGCGCGCGCTCGCGCCTCGTTCGCCGACACGCCGCGCACAACCAGCGGCAGGGCGACATTATCGACAATGCGTTTATGTTGCAGGAGCAGGTCCTTTTGGAGCATGTAGGAGAGGTGGCCCGGGCGGCCCGTAATCTCCTCGCCATCGAGCAGCACACGCCCCGAATCGGGCGTCATGAGCCCGGCGATGATGTGGAACAACGTGGTCTTGCCACACCCCGAAGGGCCAAGCAGGCAGGCGATGCGCCCGGATTCAACCTCGAGCGAGACGTTCGCCAGAACTTTCGTGCCTTGGAAGCCCTTCGAAACGTCCTTGATTTCAAGACGAGCCATCTTTTTGCCTTTCTCCTTGAGCTAAGTGCGCTCATTTCACCCTCGGCAGGGCGTTGCCGTGCGACGGGTGCCGCCCGGCAACGCCGCCCAGCCGAGGACTCGTGAGAACTATGCGCAGAAACGGTCGGTCATGCCGGCGCCGGGCTCAATCGCATCCGCAAAGCCTTGGTCGCTCACCCACTCGAAGAACGCGTCCCAACGATCCTGGTCGATCTCGCCCCACGATTCGGCCTCCGCCTGGTACTGATCGGCGAGGTAGGCCTGGCTCGCGACGACGAGCTCCTTCTCGAGCTCAGGGGCTGCCTTGAGCAGCACCTCCGCCGCCCCCTGCGGATCGGCGATGCAGTCCTCATAGCCGCGGCGCGTCGCGTCGATAAACGCCTTGACCAGCTGCTCGTCCTTTGCGATGACGTCGTTGTTGGCGATGATGACCGGCGTGTAGAAATCGAAAACCTGATCGATGTCGGCAAACGCGAAATAGTTCGTGTCGAGCCCCGCGAGCTTGCACTTTTCTCCCGCCCAGGCCCAGTAAATCCAGATGGAATCGACCTGATCGGTGGACAGCGCCGTCACCTCATCGGTCACCGTGGAGGGAACCATCTCGACCTTGCTGAAGTCGCCGCCGTCCGCCTCGACGCAGCGCTCGATCATCCCCTGTTCGATGGGCAGCTCCCACGTCGCATACGTGTGCCCGGCCATCTCGGCGGGACCGGTGATGCCCTTGTCCTTCATGCTGATGATACCCGACGTGTTGTGCTGGATAATGGCCGCAACGGCGGTCACGGGAAGCGCGTCGGGGCCGGAAACATACGCCGCCATCGTGTCTTGGAAGCTCACGCCAAACTCCGCGTCGCCTGCCGCGACAAGAGCGTCCGCACCGTTCTCGGGCGCCTGAACGATCTCGACCTCAAGCCCCGCCTCCTTGTAATATCCGCGCTCGGCGGCAACATACACGCCCGTGTGGTTGGTGTTTGGAGTCCAATCGAGGGCAAAGGTCACCTTGCGAAGCTCGGAGTCGCCCGTCGCCGAGCCAGAGCCTGCACCTTGAGCCGCATCGCCGCAGCCCGACAGCGCCGAAGCGCCCACAAGGCCCGCGCCGGCAACCCCCGCGCGCAGCAGCGCACGACGAGACAACGCGTGCCGGGACATCAAGCCGTCCATGTCATTCTTGTTGTTCATTCCATAATTCACCTGCATGGTGTTTACTCCTTTATCAATGAGTCTTTACGCGGCTGTCCTCGCGGTGGCCACCTGGCGCACCCGAAGAGCCGAGAGAGTCGGTGCGGCGCTCCCATGGCATGAGAGCGCGACGCAACGCCTCGACCGCCCACATGAGCACGAGGCTCAAACCGGAAATCAGGAAGATCACCGCGAACATCTTGTCAAACGAATACGCCTTGCGCACGCGCGTCATGTATACGCCCAGGCCGGAAAAACCGCCAAGCCACTCGGCGATCACCGCTCCGACGATGGCGTATGCAGCCGAGATTTTGAGTCCGCTGAAGAACTGCGGCAGCGCTGCGGGCAGCTTGACGTGCCGCAGAATCTGCACGCGCGTCGCGCCCATGGCACGCATCAAATCGATCTCGTCCGGGTCGACGGAACGCAGACCCTCCAGCAGCCCCACCGTGATGGGGAAGAACGTCGCCACTACGATGAGCACGACTTTGGGCAGCATCCCGTAACCAAACCACAGCACCAACAGCGGGGCGATGGCGACCGTTGGGATGGTCTGGGTGAGCACCACGATGGGATAGAACGCGCGGTACAGCAGCTCAAAGCGATCCATCGCGAGCGCGGCCACAAAACCCAGGGCGACGCCCGCCCCTAAGCCCAGCCCCGCCTCGACAAGCGATGTCGCAGCGTGCTGCGCCAGCAGGGACCAGTCGCCCACAAGGGCCTGGGCCACGCGCAGGGGGCTCGGCAGCATGAACGGCGGAATCAGCCCCGCCGTGCACACAAGCTGCCAGACCGCCAGCAGTGCGATAAGCGTGATGGGCGCCGCCAGCCTCACAAGCAACGCGGGGCGCCGCTCAGGGCGCGAGGCGAACTGTGGCGAGCACGTCGGTCGAGACGAGTGTGGCGTTCGAGACGAATGCGTCTGTCCGGGCGAGTACAAGCAGTCCGCATCACGGGCGGCGCAAACTTCGCCATTTTCCCCATTTTTTGACGCTGGTGATGCGGACTTTCGGTTGGCACCCAAACTGACGCCCATCTCGTCGTGCGTTGACCGCGGGTCGCTACGCATCGTTCTCGTGATACTTGGAAATCTTCTGCTCCGTGGTGAGAACGCCCTCCTCGGGTGCGAAGAAGATCTTGACGTAGGTGGCAACCTCAGGCGCCCCAGCCTCGACGCAAATGCGGTTCACACCCGCGACAACCTCCATGCACAGGTCATATTCACCTTCGATGGTAGTCTCGAAGGGACCCACATACGCATCGGGGAACTTTGTCTGGATGTAGGCGATCGCCTCGTCGACGATGCGACACACCTCGTCGTTGCCGCCTACGCGCTGCGGCAACACCTGAATCGCGACACTTGCTTCCATGAGCTTCCTTTCCGAGGCCACAAAAAACGGCCCCTCTCTTTCGTAGGGGCCCGCTCTTGAGATGCTCCCGGAGCATGGCGCTCAATCCCTACGCCGGCATTACCCGGATCAGGTTGCGGGTCGAAGCGGTGCGGGACGCCGCCGCGGCGCAGTGCCGGGCGCATGCCAGATGAACCGCGCGGCAGCAGCCGCAGGCATCCAGCGCCAACCCCACGGGCTTCCTCTCAGCCGGCCTCCGCCAGCTCCCCGTTGGTACATATCTGAGTATAGCGCGAGTCACGCGATGACTAATTTGGGGACTGGCCCAAATTAGTCATTACAGGTGGGAGGTGATGACTGTCATGTCGCCCGTGAGCACCAACTCATCGCAGACGGAGAGCGCCAGCAGGTGCCCGCCCTTGACGACCGGCTCGCCGTTGACGGTGCCCTCGCCCTCGATAACGCTCACGCAGGTGAAGGGGAACGGCGTCGCAAACGCGAGCTCGCCGTTCACACGCAGGCGCTCGACCGTGTAGCAGTCGTTAGAAACGAGCACGGTCACGCCGTCGACCTCGGGGGCAGCGATCTTGCCGGACTCAGGCGCCTTCATGGCGTAATCGATGACGTCGAGCGACTGTTCGAGGTGCAGCGGACGCAGCTTGCCGTCGTCACCCGGGCGATCGTAGTCGTACACGCGGTAGGTCACGTCGCTGGACTGTTGCGTCTCGAGAATCACCGTGCCGCCCTTGATGGCATGCACGCAGCCGGGGTCGATCTGGAAAAAGTCGCCGGCGTGGATGGGGATCACGTTGAGCAGCTCGCTCCAACGACCCTCCTCGACCATCTGCGCAAACTCCTCGCGCGAGTCGGCGTTCTGGCCGACCACGATGGTGCCGCCCTCGTCGGCGGACAGCACATACCAGCACTCCTTTTTGCCAAGGCTGCCGTTCTCGTGCTCACCGGCATATGCGTCGTCAGGGTGCACCTGAATGGACAGGTCGTCGGCCGCGTCGATGATCTTGACGAGCAGCGGGAACACATCGCCCTCGCAGCCGCCGAACAGCTCGCGATGGTTTGCCCACAGCCACGAGAGCGTCTTGCCCGCGAACTCGCCCGTGGCGATGGCGTCGTCGCCGTTGGGATGCGCGGAAATGGCCCAGCACTCGCCCACGGGGCCGTCTGGGATGTCGTACCCAAAGTCGCTGGCCATGCGGCGGCCACCCCAGATCTTGCCCTTAAAATCGGGCACGAGCTTGATGATTGAATCCATCACGTACATCCTCTCCTCTAACCAACATGCAATCCCAAACGCGCATGGGCACTCGATCAGCTCCCATTGTACTCACGCCCCGCGCGCATGAGTTAGCAGAATTGATGCATGCGCGGGCGCCCCAGATAAACACCCCATCCGTGCGCTCGCCTACGCCTGCGTCGAGTGTGGTGCGGCTCGCACACAGGTGCGGCGCGGCCACCACGTTCATTTCATGTATAGCGTTTTGGTAGGTAATAATTGAAGCCCAAAGGGCACCATATATCTAACGGCGCACAGCAGCGCCCAACACCCGAAAGGAGCCCTCATGCCCCATATCCTCATGATTGTCGGCTCACTGCGCGAGCACTCATTTAACCTCCAGCTCGCCCAGACGGTCGAACGCATCATCGGCGACCGCGCCGAGGTCTCATATCTCAATTGGCGGAATGTTCCCCTCATGGACCAGGATGTCGAGTGGCCGACGCCCGGCGAAGTCCAGCGCGTTCGCGAGGCCGTCCTCGCCGCCGATGGCCTTTGGTTCTTCTCGCCCGAATACAACTATCAAATCCCCGGCGGCCTCAAGAATCTGCTCGACTGGCTCTCCCGGCCCCTTGATGAGCACGACCGAACCAGCCCTTCTGCAATCAAGGGCAAGCGCGCCGCCATCAGCGGCGTGGGCGGGCGCGGAGCGACGGCGGGGGGCACGCAAGGACCTCGAGCGCCTCTTCGCCGCCATCGGCGTCCAAAGCATCGGCGGGCCGAACCTAGGCATCGCGCTCACGCCCGAGGACTGGAAGAGCGACACCCTCACCCTCGAACCCGGCACCATCGGCACGCTCGAGACTGTCGTCGACGACTACCTCACTGCGCTTGAGCGGTAACCGCATAAAACGGCCCGCCATTCCATGGCGCCGCGTCAGCCCTCCAACGCGCGTGCCCCCAGCGCGATGGCGCCCAAGACACCCTGATTGCCGCCGCATGCCGGAGGCACGATATAGGTGTCCATGTCGGCCAGCTCGGGCGTGGCGAGATAGCCATTGATCTGCTCAAGCACCTTTGCGCGAACGCGGCCCATGAGCTTGGGAGCGTGATCGGGCACGCCTCCGCCCAGCACGATGCGCTGCGGCGAGAGCGTGTAGATGTACGTTGCGATGCCCTGGGCGATGTACGTGCTCTCGAGCTCCAGGAAGCCTTCGTCGTCCGCCATGTCCGACGCGCGCTCCACACCGTAACGGGCAACCACGGCGGGGCCGGCGGCGAGGCCCTCGAAGCAGCTCTCATGGCTCGGGCAATGGCACGCGAAGTCCTCATCGCCCGGCACGCGCGCGAGCGTGATGTGGCCGGCCTCGGGGTGCAGCATGCCGTGAAGCAGGCAACCCTCCGCGTACACGCCGGCGCCGATGCCCGTACCCACCGTGATATAGACCACGTTGTCGAGCCCTTTGCCCGCACCGTACATGACCTCGCCCAGGCAGGCACCGTTAACGTCGGTGTCGTAGCCGCAGGGCACATCGAGGCCCCGCACCATCTCGCCCAGGAAATCGTACCCACGCCACGCGAGCTTGGGAGTTTGCAGGATATGGCCATAGTCGGGCGATTTGGGGTTGACGGCCGTTGGCCCAAACGCGGCGATGCCCAGAGCAGCGATCCCCTTGCCTGCGAACCACTCGATCATGGCGGGGACCGTGACAGCCGGCTCCTGCGTGGGGATGCTCGCGCGCTCCACAATCGTTCCGTCCGTATATCCCGTGGCAAGCACCATCTTTGTGCCGCCCGCCTCTACCGCTCCGATAAGCCGCTGATTCATAGCAGGACCTCCTTCTCATCGTATCCCCACAGGTCGACATTGATAATCGCGAATTGCGAGGGCCAAGGAAGACGAGCTACTCCAGGCGCAGGCCAACCTCCTTGAGCTGGGCCAAGCTCACCTCAGACGGAGCGGAGGACATGAGATCGGAGCCACTGCTCGTCTTGGGGAACGCCATGACGTCGCGGATGGAGTCGGTGCCGGCGAGCAGCATGCACACGCGGTCGAGGCCGAGCGCGAAGCCGCCCATCGGCGGGGCACCGAACTCGAGGGCCTCCATAAGGAAGCCGAACTGGGCGCGGGCGCGCTCCTCGGTGAAGCCCATGAACTCGAGCATCTTGAGCTGCAGCTCGGCGTCGTGGATACGCATGCCGCCACCGCCAGCCTCAAAGCCGTCCATGACGAAGTCGTAGGTGCACGAACCCATCTTGAGCGGATCCTCGTCGAGCAGGTGCAGCTCGTCGATATGGGGCAGCGTAAAGGGCTGATGCTCGGCCTCGTAGCGCTTGCCCTCCTCGTCCCAATGGAACAGCGGGAAGTTCACGACCCACAGGAAATCGTGGCCCTCGCGCGGGATCTCGAGCGCGTCGGCCATGTGGGAGCGCATGCCGCCGAGGATCTCGTTGGCCTCCAGACGCGGGCCGGCGGCGAACATCACGAGGTCCCCGGGCTCGACGTCGCAGCGACGGCGCAGCTCGTCCATCTCCTCGTCGGTGAAGAACTTCACGATCGGGCTGTTCATGGAGCCGTCCTCGCGGAAGGCAATCCAAGCAAGGCCCTTGGCGCCGAAGGTCGCGGCGACCTTGGCAAGCTTGTCGATCTGAGCACGCGGCCAGGTGCCGGCGCCCTTGGCGTTGATGGCCTTGACCACGTGGCCCTCGGTGGTGGCGGCGCTGGCGAACACCTTGAACGCGGAGGTGGCGAAGACATCGGTGAGGTCGACGAGCTCCATGCCGAAGCGCGTGTCGGGCTTATCGGAACCATAGGTGTCCATGGCGTCCCAATAGGAGATGCGACGCAGCGGGGTGGGCATCTCCACACCCACGCGGGCGAAGGCGTCGGACAAAACGTCCTCAAGCTGGGACATGACGTCATCCTGCTCGACGAAGCTCATCTCGATGTCCACCTGCGTGAACTCGGGCTGACGGTCGGCGCGCAGATCCTCGTCACGGAAGCACTTGGCGACCTGATAGTAGCGCTCGACGCCGCCCACCATAAGCAGCTGCTTGAGGAGCTGTGGGGACTGCGGCAGGGCGTAGAAGTTGCCCGGCTGCAGGCGGCTGGGCACCACGAAGTCGCGCGCGCCCTCGGGCGTGGACTTGAAGAGCGCCGGCGTCTCGACCTCGGTGAATGCGCGGTCGTGCAGGGCGGAGCGGATGGCGAAGGTGAAATCGGAGCGCAGGCGCAGGCGGGCGGCCATCTCGGGACGGCGGAGGTCCAGGTAACGATAGCGCAGGCGCGTGTCCTCGGCGGTCTCGATGCCATCCTCGATCTGGAACGGCGGGGTCTTCGAGCGGTTGAGCACCTGAGCGTGATCGACCAAAACCTCGATCTCGCCCGTTGCCAGCTTGGGGTTCACCGCGTCGTGGCCGCGGTCGCGCACGACGCCGTGCACGAGAATGGGCCACTCGGGGCGCATGGTCTCGGCAATCTTGAAGGCGTCGCCGTCCGAGTGCTCGGGATCGAAGTTGATCTGCGTGATGCCCTCGCGGTCGCGCAGGTCGCAGAAGATCAGGCCGCCGTGATCGCGGCGACGGCTCACCCAGCCGGTGAGGGTGACTTCCTCACCGATGTTGGCGGCGCGCAGCTCGCCACAGGTATGGGTGTGCATGGAATGCATGTTGGCGGGGTTGGTGGTGCAGTCTTGTGCCACTGCTTCCTCCTTTTGATCTGTGCCGCCCCGTGCCGTAAGCAGGCGGCTGGTGTACAGACTGCCAAGGCGCGTAGACAGCGCGGCTCGGCATTTCGCGCCGGGCGACCCGGCACCCGCAGCGCGACAGGTCACTAGGATAGCGGAAAGCCGAGCGCTTTATCGTAGAAAAGCACCCGGCTCACGTTGTCTTAACAGGTTGGGAACAATGGGCGCCCATCATAGGCGTCAGCCTGCGCCCCATAATCCGCCTGCTACCCGAGCAGCCATTCATCGTACGTAGACACCGTGGCCGCCGATGCCCTGAAACCATGTTCCACGCGCGAAACGACATAGCGGTCCGCTGCGGGAACCTCGAGTTCAACCCCCACGGTTTGGAGATGGCGAGCATGGGCATCGCGATACGTTTGCCCCGACTTCACCTCAACAAGCTTCCTCGCGCGTGCATCGGTGAAATCCAACAGGTCAACCTCGATTTTTCGATCATCGCGATAGAAATAGAGCTCCGGTCGAACGCCACGATTGAGATGATTTTTCTGAGTCTCCGCCACGATGAAATTCTCGCAAACCGCGCCGAAATACTCACTGGACACGAGCTGTTCGGAGCTGGAGATGCCCAGCAGATAGCACAAGAGGCCCGTATCGTAGAAATAGAGCTTGGGGCTCTTAGTGAGTCGCTTGCCAGGATTTCGATAATACGGATGCAGCGCAAACGTGATATAACTCGCATCAAGCATGGACAACCATGCCTTCGCCGTCCGAGCGTCGATGTCGGCGTCACGAGCAAGACTCGAGTAATTCATGAGATTTCCAGCGTTGAGGGCGCATAGCTGGACAAATCTCCTGAATGCAGTCAGGTTCCTAACATCAAGGTAGTCCGCTACATCTCGCTCGATATACGTATCGAGATAGCTGGAGAAAAATAACGAAGCGGGCATTCCCGTGCTCAACAGACGCGGATAGCCACCTGTGAACATGAAAGACTCGGAGGTGCATGCCGGATCGTAGCCGCGGCACTCCTCATACGAAACGGGAAGCAACTTGAGCAGGCCGACCCTGCCCGCCAACGATTGGCCGATGCGCTTCGTAAGCAGGAAGTTCTGCGAGCCCGATAGGATGTACTGACCTGCTTCTTCCCTCTCGTCCGACACCACCTGAATAACGGAAAACAATTCGGGAGCATATTGGGCTTCGTCGATGATAAGCCTCGCAGGGCGTGTCCGAATGAAGCCCACGGGATCTTCCAGCGCCTCCCGTCGAAGCTGTGGGTCCTCCAGATTGACATACTCGTACGAATCGAAAACGCTCTTGACCAGCGTGGACTTACCGCTCTGGCGAGGGCCAGTCACCGAGAGGACCGGGAACCACTGTGCCTGCGCCCGCATCTGATCTGCCATGACTCGATTAATCATAAAGGTCACCCTACCAATGCGTTTCTCCATAATCTTACATTAGTATATTCCAGAATTATACATTGGAAGGTTCCAGAATCTTACATTAGCAAGAAGGTTGGCAGCCCAAGGCAAGCTATGGCAATTCCACCTCGGAGGGTGCCCACGGCAGAATGAGCTTCAGTGCATTTGAAAAACTCGGAGCACCTGGCGACCATGGAAACGCATCCACATGGCCACCAGATGCTCCCAACGCAAGCATCCGCTTTAGGGACTATCCTCAAATTGAGGCTTAGCCCGTGTTCTGAAGACCCGCCGAGACGCCGGTCACGGTCTCCAGCACAAGGCTCATGTACTCGGCCTTGGCCTCCTCGGACAGCTCGTCCTGATTGGCGCGCACCTCGCGCAGCGCACGTACCTGTGCGAGCGACAGCGCGTCCACAAACGGGTTGCGCACGCGTACGGCCTGCCCCAGCACGCGACGATGCTCGAGCGGCCACTTGTCGCCCACGATGCGCAGCACCCACGAGCGCGTGAGCATCATCTCGTCGAAGACCTTGCTGGCGAGGTCGGCGCGGTCGCCAAGGGACAGATACATCTTGGCGATACGGTTGTCGGTCTTGGCGATGGACATCTCGATGTTGTCGATGAACGTGGTGAACAACGGCCACTCGGCATACGCGCGCTGGAGCAGCTCGAGGTCGCCGAGCTCCTCGCACGCGGAACCCAAGCCGTACCACGCGGCCAGGTTGATGCGCGCCTGGCTCCAGGAGAACACCCACGGAATGGTGCGCAGGTCGTCCAGCGACTTGGCGCCCAGGCCGCGCTTGGCCGGACGGCTGCCGATGGGCAGGAGGCCGACCTCGGTCAGCGGCGTGACGCAGGAGAACCACGGCGTGAAGTCCTCGGTGTTGAGCAGGTCGAGATACCGCTGATGGCTGGCGCGGTTGAGCACCGCGGCCATCTCGGCGTAACGCTCGGTCGTCTCGGTGTTGGTGCGCTCGACAGACGGGGCGGAGTTAAGCAGCGTCGCGGCGGCGACGCTCTCCACGTGACGCTGCGCCAGCGTGGGGTTGCCATAACGGGCGAAGATGACCTCGCCCTGCTCCGTAACCTTGAAGAAGCAGTTGACCGACCCGGCGGGCTGCGCCAGCACCGCGCGGTTGGCGGGGCCGCCGCCACGGCCCACGGCACCGCCGCGGCCATGCATGAGCACGAGGTCGATATCGTGCTTCTCGGCCCACGCGGCGATGCGTTCCTGCGCGGAGTGCAGGGCGAGCGTCGCGGTGGTGGGGCCGGCGTCCTTGGAGGAGTCGGAGTAGCCGAGCATGACCTCCATGCGACGGCCGGTTTGCTCGAGGCGCGCCTGAACCGCGGGGAGCTTCAGCATCTCCTCGAGCACGTCGACGGAGCCCTCGAGGTCCTCGAGCTGCTCGAACAGCGGGATGACATCGAGTGCCGGGACGTCCTCGGCATGGGCGAACGCGAGCTGGGCGAGCTCGTACACATCGGCCACGTGGCTTGCGCTCTTGGTGAACGAGATGATGTAGCGGTGGGCCATCTTTTGGCCGTAGCGCTTCTGGATGGAGCCGATGGCACGGAACGTGTCGAGCACCTCGCGCGTCATGGGGGCGAGGTCGCCGTGGATGCCGTGCTCGCGGATGTCGGCGAGCGCGCGGCTGTGCACCACGGAGTGCTGACGGAACTCCATCTCCACCATGTGGAAGCCGAAGGTCTCGGCCTGCCAGATCAGGGTCTGAACGGGGCCATACGCCGCGCGGACGGCGCCGGCGGAGGCCAGCGAGCGCTGGACGACGCGCAGGTCGGCCAGGAATTCGTCACAGGTGCGGTACATCGTGTCGGCGTTGCGGCTCACCGTGGCGTCCAAACGCGCGGCCATAACGAGCATGACGGCGCGATGCGGCTCGGAGTTGGAGATCTCACGTGCGCGCTCGGTGAGCACCTCGCTCATCTCGACCTGATGGCTCCACAGGTTGAGCAGTTCGTCGGAGGGCTTGGTGTACGCGGCCTCGAGCGTGAGGTTACGACCCACACGGCGGCACTTGTCGGCGAGCTTGGCAATCATATGCGTGGCGTACTTGGCGGCGACTTGGCGGCTCACCTTGGCGGTGACGTTGGGGTTGCCGTCGCGGTCGGAGCCAATCCAGCTTCCGGGGTGGAAAAACGCGGGGCACACCGGCGGCACCGTGCCGGCGTACTCGCCGAGCACCCAGTCGTCAAAGCGGCGATAGACCACGGGGATGGTGTCGAACAGGGTGCTATCGAAGATGTCGATGATGGTGTCGGCTTCCTCGACGGGCGTCGGCTTCTTGAGCGCGATGGGACTCGTGCGCACGAGGGCGTCGATCTCCTGCAGCATGTGGCGCTCGTTTTCGACCAGGTCGGAGCCGCCCAAGCGGGAGCGCTCCTCCAGCAGTTCGGCGATGCGGCGAATCTTGCCCTCGACGGCCTTGCGACGCGCCTCGGTGGGATGCGCAGTGAACACCGGGTGGAACTCCAGGCGCGAGAGCAGCTCGGTGGCCTGGGCGCCGCCCACTTCCTCCGTGAGCTGGTGGAACGCGACGGTGAGCGCGTTGGCGGGGTCGACCGCGTCCTCGGTGGAAACGTTGCGCTCGCGCTCGCGCAAAATCGCCACGCGGTAGCTCTCCTCAGAGAGGTTTGCCAGGTGGAAGAATGCGGTGAAGGCGCGCACGATCACCTGTGCGCGCTCGACGGGAAGACTGTCGATCAGCGCGATGGCCTCGCGGAACGCCTCGGCGGACGGCGTATTCGAATCGGGCATGCCCTGCGCGTCGACGCTCTCGCCGCCGGCCTCGGCGCCGGGGTCGCCGGCGTTTGCGCGAATGACGTTGACCATGAGCTCGTCGAATATATCGAGCACCGTCTCGTCGTACTCGCGCAGCACACGGCGCTCGAGGCGCAAGAACAGCGCCAGGTTGTCGCGAAGTTCGGCCGGGATATCGATGTCGGACAGGATCTCGACGACAGCCTGCAGGTCTGACAGGTCGATACGGCGCGTGCCGGACAGCACGCCCGCGATCATATCGCCGGTGATGGCGTCGCCCAACTGGGATGCGCCTTGCTTGGTGTCGGCCACACTACCTCCTCTAATAGCAGGCGCGGGCCAAATGCGAGCCCGCGCGACCGTCTTATTATATGCAGCACGCGGCATCGCTACCAATTGCTTTATCGCGGTGGAGTACATCTCCATATTTCAACGAATATTCGGTGGGCGGTCGAAGTGCTCGGCAGGCGGACCCAAGGTATACTGAGTAAATTGCACATAACGCATGGCCACACATGCATGAATCGGGAGGGAGTGCCCATGCAGGCACAGAAGGCCGAGGGAACCAAGGACCTCATCGGGCGCGACATGCGCGCTTGGCTCAAGATGCAGGAAGTCGCCGCGGAGGTGTTTGGCCCGTACGGTTTCGAGGCCATCGAGACGCCCGCCATCGAGCAGCTCGACGTGTTCGTGCACGGCATCGGCCAGTCCACCGACGTCGTTCGCAAGGAGATGTTCCGCGTGTTCTCCGGCGCGAACTTCGCCCGCGTGCTCGAGGAGGGCTCCGACGCCAAGCTCAAGGCAAAGCAGCGCCTCGCCCTCAGGCCCGAGGGAACGGCCGGCGTCGTGCGCTCGGTCGTGGAGAACAATCTCGTCCCCCAGGGCTCGGTTCCCTTCAAGGCCTGGTACGCCGAGGCCATGTTCCGCGGCGAGCGCCCGCAAAAGGGTCGCCTGCGCCAATTCCACCAGATCGGAATCGAATGGCTCGGCGCCTCCGACGCATGCGCCGACGCCGAATGCATCATCATGCTCATGGAGTTCTTCAAGCGCCTGGGGTTCGACCTCTCCAAGCTGCGCCTTCTCATCAACTCCATGGGTGACCCCGCATGCCGCCCCGCCTACCGCGAGACGGTTAAGCAGTTTATCCTCAATCACGCCGACGAGATGTGCGACGAGTGTCGCGAGCGCGCCGAGCTCAACCCGCTGCGCGCCTTCGACTGCAAGAACCCGCACTGCCACGAGATCATGCAGGGCGCTCCGCTCATGCGCGACTGCCTGTGCGACGAGTGCCGCGACCACTACGAGCAGGTGAAGCGCTATCTCGACGCGGCGGGGATCGAGTACATCGAGGACCCCACCCTCGTGCGCGGCCTCGACTACTACACGCGCACGGTTTTCGAGGTCGAGACCCCCGGCGCGGGCGTCGGCTCCATTGGCGGCGGCGGACGCTACGACGGCCTGGTCGAGCTTGAGGGCGGCAAGCCCACCCCCGGCGTCGGCTTCGCCGTGGGATTCGAGCGCATCGCCCTTGCCCTCGAGGCATTTGGGGTCGAGCTCGGCGGCGGCGACCCTTCGTGCGTGTTTGTCGCCAACGCCGGCGCCGACCTGCGCGGTGAGGTGTTCGCGCTCTCCCGTGAGCTGCGCATGCTCGGGGTTCGCACCGAGTGCGATTACCAGGGCAAATCTCTCAAGGCCCAGTTCAAGCAGGCCGACAAGCTCGGCGCATCGCACATCGTGATCATCGGCGACGACGAGCTCGCCGCGGGCAAGGTCAAGCTGCGCGACATGGGCACCCACGACGAGCAGCTCATCGATCGCGCGGGCGCCGCGGCGACCATCGCCGGCCTGCTGGGCTAGCGGGGCGCGCCATGCACCAATTTCGCAACGACTACTCCGAAGGCGCGTGCCCCGAGGTCCTCGAGGCGCTGCTGTGCACCAACGACGAGCAGACCTCCGGCTACGGCACCGACGAACACTGCGCGCACGCCGCCGAGCTGATCCGCGAGGCATGCGGCCAGCCCGACGCCTTCGTGCGCTTCATCCCCGGTGGCACCGCCGCCAACGCCGTGTGCATCTCCGCATTTACCGACGCTTTCGAAGGTCCCATCCTCGCGGCGGATGCGCACCCCACCGCGCACGAGACCGGCGCCATCGAGGCGTGCGGTAGGCGCATCCTCGCCACCGCCGACCCCTATGGCGTCCTGTCGCCCTCCGAGGTCGAGCGCGTCTACCATGCTCATGCCGCGGGCGGCTGCCACGCCACGCGCCCCGCGATGCTCTACTTCTCCAACACCACCGAACTCGGCCACGTCTACACGCGCGCCGAGTTTGACGCCCTGTGCGACGTGGCCGAAAAGCTCGGCCTAGCGGTGTACGTTGACGGCGCTCGGATGGCCAGCGCGCTCACGGCGCCCGACGGCGACCTCACTCTCGAGCATCTTGCCGCGCGCGCCGACGCCTTCACACTCGGCGGCACCAAGGCCGGCATGCTGTTTGGCGAGGCACTCGTAGTGAGCCCTCGCTCCGAGCGCGGCAGGCGCGGCATCGATCGCATCCCCTACCTCACCAAACGCGCCGGTCACATGACTGCCAAGGGCCGTCTCATGGGCGTGCAGTACGAGGCGGCCTTCGACCCTGAGCTTCGCGACGACGAGGGGCTCCTTCCCTACTTCGCCCATGCCAAGCGGTCAAACGCATGCGCTGTCATGCTCGCCGCGGGCCTTGAAGCCGCCGGCTTCGAGCCTTATATCCGCACATGCGGCAACCAGCAGTTCTTCTGGTTCGATGCAGGTGTTGCCGAGCGCATCGTCGAGGCGTGCGGCGCCGAGATCACGCCTGCACAGGACCCCACGGGGCGCAGCCGCATCGTACTGCGCTTTGTAACCAGCTGGGCCTGCCAGCCCAAGCACGTCGATGAGCTGCTGGAGTTTATTCGCGCGCTGTAAACGAGCATCAGGGCGGCGCATCGGCGTCGCCCCCCTCCGCTCAAAGCCAATCGATGCTCAGGGTGTTCAACATGTGTGGGGTTTGACGGCGCACCCACGAGTAGACACGCGTCTCGTCCGTATGTTACCTGCGGTTTTCTCGGCGAAAATTTGGGCCTACGAGCCCACTCTCGCTAAACCCCACACATGTTTTTCCGCAAAGAGGGGGCGCCGTCCTTTTCCAAGGAACGACGCCCCCTCTTTGTGTCAATAACTCGTCCGCCTACTTGGCGCGCCCAAACCACTTCCGCAAGAAACTGAAGTGTGTCTCGGACAAAACGATCGACAGGAAGATCAGCACGAAACCGAAGATGAGCTTACCCGTGAGGACCTCGCCCGCCATCAGCACGGAAAACAGTACGCCCGAGGGGCTCTCAAGCGACAGCAGCAACGATCCAGTCGCCGGCGGCACATGGGAGAGCGCCTGATTTTGAAGAAGCAGGCCGATGGTGGTGCACACCACGGCGAGAAATACGAGCTGACCGATGATCTCGGGCGTCCACTGCTCGGCGGGGACGCGCGGCTCGAACGCGATGGTGGCTGCGAGCGAACACAGCCCCACGAACAGGAACATCCACGAGGTCAAGACGCTCACGTCGCGCGTGCGGCCGATATGTCCCACCACGGCCATGTCCACCGCGAAGAACACGGCGCCGACGAGCGTCATGAGGTCGCCCATCTGAATGCTGAAATTATCGAGCGCGACAAATCCCACGCCCACCAGGCACAACAGCGCTGAGGCGATATGCCATTTGGTGACCCGCTCGCGGAAAAGCACAAGCGCGATGAACGGCACGAGAATGCAGTACGTTCCCGTAAGGAACGCGTTTTTGCCCGGCGTGGTGTCGACCAGGCCGAGCGTCTGGGCAGCGTACGCCGACCAAATAACACACCCCATGAGCACGCCGAACCCCAGGTACTCACGGTTGAAATGCGCTTTGATGCGCTTGCGGAAAATCACGAACATGATGATCGCGGACAGCAAAAACCTGCACGAGAGCAGCATGAACGTGGGAACGGTGTCGAGCACCGTCTTCATCGTGAGGAAGGAGTAGCCCCAAACGAGCGCCATGGCGACCAGCATGACCTTCCAGAACAGAGGCGAGCGGGCGCCGGCGCCGCGGAGCTTGCCGGGGGCTCGGTCCTCGGGCGGGACGGGAACGGTGTCTTTGGTCGGAAACGGATCGTTGGCATCGATATCCGAGATGATGTCCTCTACCTGCGCAGCGTCTGCCCCGCGCTCCTTAATCATGGTCTTCAACTGAGCCCACGCCTCGCTCTCTCCCTCATACCGCACCCCAGACCTGCAGGCACAGGCGTACTTCCAGGTGCCCCCTTTATGCGCGCGCTTCATGGCGCGCACGTCCTCTATGGTGCTGACGGTGCTGATGTCGTCTACACGCTCGCGTTCGTTGTCGGACATACCGGCTCCCCCGCGCATCCGAGCGTGGTGTCCGCGCCATTCCGGCGCCACTCGGCATCACTAATTCTGTCTTGTCGGCCCCCCGACGCGAGAACCTTACCATAGGGCAAGCGCCCGGCTCAACGCACTTCGCTAAAGCGCCCATGCGCCAGGCGCACATGTCGTTTTGCGCGCAGGAGGCACGGGCGCTCAAGCTTATAGGGTATAACCCGCCTCGACTATCTGCGGGAACGGCACCACGGGCGGCTGCTCCACAAGATGCTCCCCGATGATGAGCTCCATCCAAACCATGTCATACCAGCGCCCGCCTTTGTATCCGCAGCGCTCGAACTCACCGACCAATCGATAGCCCAAATGAGCATGGAAGTGCTCGCTGTTTCGCGTCAAGGTCTCATCGTCCTCGCCGCAGGGCACGGCGATGCATGCGTACATGTTCAAAATGCCTTGTGCCTGCAGCGCGCGCCGGAGAGCATCGTGCAGAGCTCGCCCAATGCCCAAGCCAGAGTAGCCCTGGGCGACATATATCGAGGTCTCTACCGCCCAATCGTAGGCAGGACGACCCTTGAACGTGCTTGCGTAGGCGTACCCCACCGGCTTGCCCTGAACCTCCGCCACGATATACGGATACATTGACATGACATGACGCATGCGACCAGCGAACTCGTCGACGGACGGCGGCTCGTATTCGAATGTGATGGCCGTCTTTTGAACGTACGGCGCGTAGATTGCAGCCAAGGCAAAGGCGTCGTCTGCGGTGGCCAGTCGAATCGTAATTTGCGTGTTCATGTTGCCCCCTTGCGGCGCCTCTAACCCAACGCCACGTCCAAGACCATCATGATGACAAAACCAGCAATGACGCCCAAGGTCCCGACGTTTGAGTGCTCGCCCAGATGCGCCTCGGGAATGAGTTCCTCAACCACGACATACACCATGGCGCCCGCGGCAAAAGCGAGCATCCAGGGCATAAACGGAGCAATCTGGCCGCTCACCAAAACCACCAACACGCCAAAAATGGGCTCCACGACACCCGAAAGGCTGCCCAAGACAAACGCCCTGCCGCGGCTCATTCCTTCACGACGCAACGGCAACGAAATCGCCGCTCCCTCGGGGAAGTTTTGCAAGCCCATGCCGACAGCCAGCGCAACGGCCATCCCCAAATACGCCGTCGCTTCCGCTCCAGTCGCCTGGCCCGCCATTGCAAACAGCAGGCCCACGCTCATGCCTTCGGGGATATTGTGCAGCGTCACAGCAGAGACCAGAAGGGTCGTGCGCTTCCAGCTTGTTTGGATGCCTTCGGGCTGATCTTCTTCGGCGTGCAAGTGCGGCAGGAACGTGTCGAGTGCCAACAGGAACGCCACGCCCAGCAAAAAGCCTCCGGCGGCGGGAATCCAGCCAACTTGGCCAAGCTCCTCAGCCTGCTCGATGGCGGGGTTGAGCAGCGACCAAACGCTCGCCGCGATCATCACGCCGGCGGCGAATCCGAGGAAGATCCGATGGGTCGTCGCGCGGTCCTTGCGGAAAAAGAAAACCATTGCCGAGCCGGCGGTCGTCATGAGCCACGTAAAACCGCAACCCATTGCCGCCCACATAAGAGATTGCATAAGATTCGCATCAAACTGCATACGATTTGAGCCTTTCTTCGTGTGCTTTCGTTTCTGTGGTCAAAATACCCTAATTGGGCGGCGGCGTCTCACGTCGAGCGTGACAAAACCCAAGGATTTGCACGAACCGATGACGGACACGAACGAAAGGCGCCATGCTCCATCCATATTGATATCACAACACAAGCCATCTACCTGCGAAGATGTTCTAGACTCGATTATGCATGTTTGCGATTCGATGCCGTCGCGACGCCCAACTTGGGTATTTTGACCATCGATCGAGCCGCACACTGGCGGGTATAAGGAAACCATGCCGCAACAAGCGGCATGCGCTTGCAATGCGGCCCGTCGACGCAGCAATGCCGGCCTGCATCCGGCGGTGCGGGCTCACGTCGCGGCGACGTGGGCTTGCAACGCGGCAACGTTGGCTTGCAACGCGGCGACATGGGCGGCGAGAAAGGAGCGACCATGCTCACCATTACGACCACCAACAACCTCGATGGCTACGAAGTCGTCGAATACCTCGGCGTCGTCACCGGGGAAGCCGTAAGCGGCATCAACATGTTTCGCGATATCGGCGCCAACCTGCGAAATGTGTTTGGCGGGCGCTCCGCGGGCTACGAAGACGAAATGGCCCAAGCCCGCGAGGAGGTTCTTCGCGAGATGTCGCAACGGGCGGAGACCCTTGGCGCCAACGCGATCATCGGAGTCAACCTGGGCTACGAGACGTTCGACCAGATGATCATGACTGTCGCGTGCGGTACCGCCGTGCGCGTCCGCCGCAAGGCATAAAGTCGCAAAGGTCACACGCCCACAGCCGCATCACAACAAAAAGCCGGCCTTTCTCGCAAGAACACATACGAGAAAGGTCGGCCATCTCATACCGTCAGCAGCAGAAACTAGACCAACTTGCCCTGGCAGTGGTCGCACATGTGCTGGATGAGCTCCGCGCCCCACTCGACAAAATCGCGCTTGCGGGCCTTGAGCTCACCGTCGATCAGCTCGTCGTAGGACACCTTGATCTTGGCAAAACGCGTCACCTTGACGGAGCCCTCGCGCGTCAGGCAGCTCTCCTCGGCCTTGTAAGCGCCCATGCCAAAGAGGACCTTGGGATTAAACATCACGTGCGCATTGCCCTCGTCGTCGGCGAGAGCGATGATCGCCTTCGTCACACCGATCTGATTGGCGGCGAGGCAAGCGGCGTCCTCGATAGAGAGCAGGGTATCCACCAAGTCCTGAGCGACGTCGACGTCGGCGGCAGTTGCGGGCTCACAAGGGGTGGAGAGGATGGCCTCGTCCTTCACGAGCTCCTTGATCATGAACGGTCCTTTCTCAACCGAGACCTCAAAGCGGCCTCGTCATTGCATTCACCTGCGGAACTATACCAGATAGAGCGCACGGCCGCCTGGGAGGGGCGCGGAGATATGACGCGGGCTCGACAGGCGTTCAAATGCGCGCGCGAGACCGGCCCCGTTCGCAGCAATTTCCGCTGAGACCGGCCTCGGCCTGATTTCTCCTTGGAAATCTGGCATCCTAAACCATGAGAAGCGTCGGCGAATGGAGGATCTCATGAAAACCGTGCTCGTCAACGGCAGCCCACATAACCACGGATGCACCAACCGGGCGCTTCAAGAGGTCGCGGCGGAACTCGAGCGCCAGGACATCGACACCGAGATCTTCTGGATTGGCGCCAAGCCCGCCGCAGGATGCATGGCCTGTGGACGCTGCCGGCAAACGGGCTCCTGCATTTTCAATGACGCCGTCAACGAATTCCGCGAGCTCGCCGCCGACTCCGACGCCTTCGTGTTCGGCGCGCCGGTGCACTATGCCCACGCAGGCAGCTCGCTCCTCGGCTTCATGGATCGCCTCTTTTATTCCAACGGGTACGCCGGTGCCCCCGACGTGCTGCGATTCAAGCCTGCCGCGGCGGTCGTCTCGGCGCGGCGCGGCGGCACCACGGCATCGCTCGACGACATCCAGAAGTTTTTCACCATCTCCCAAATGCCTATCGTGAGCTCGCGATACTGGAACATGGTGCACGGAAATACCGCCGAAGAGGTCGAACAGGACCTTGAGGGCCTGTGGACCATGCGCCAACTGGGACGCAACATGGCGTGGATCCTGCGGTCGCTCGAGGCGGGCCGCGCGGCCGGCATCGGGCTTCCCCAGCAGGAAAGCCCAAAACCGACGAACTTCATTCGGTAGCAGCTCAAACAGGCGCCAACAACACGCACGAGCAACGAGATGAGCTCGATGGAACGGGTGTGTGCGAACAGTTAGGCGAGCTCGATGGCAGCGGACCCGTCGATGCGGACGTCCGTGTCGTAAAACGCCGTCAGCGCATCGATTGCGAGTTCGACGTCGCGCGCACCGGCCGTCTCCACGCAGGAGTGCATGGCGAGCTGCGCGCAGCCCACGTCAACCGCGTGAACGCTCACCTGCATGTTCGAGATATTGCCGAGCGTCGAGCCGCCGGCCTTGTCGCTGCGGTTCGCAAAGCTCTGGTGCGGGATCTCAGCGTCGTCCAAAATCACGGTGAGGACCGCGCGGCTAAACGCATCTGTGCAGTAGTGCTGGTTGGCGGCCTCTTTCACCACCAGGCCCGCATTCAGCTGCGGGCGAGCCAGGTCGTCGGCCAGCTCGGGATGGGCAGGGTGCACCGCGTGCGCGTTGTCGCAGCTCACGAGCACCGAGGCGGACAGCGCACGACACAGATCCTGCTGCGTGTAACCCAGCGAGGCGTTGATACGGGAGAGCGTGTCGGCCAGCAACCTCGACGCGGCGCCCTGCTTGGTTTCCGAACCGACCTCCTCGTTGTCAAAGCAAGCGTACACCGTCACGGTGCGCGCATTGCCGCCCGCGATAAACGCGCGCAGCGACGCATAGGCACACATCAGGTCGTCGAGGCGCGGGGAGGAGATGAACTCGTCGGTGGCTCCCCACACGCGCCCGCGCTCACCGTTGACGAGGAAGAGGTCGCGCGCGACAACCTGCTCAGGGTCGACCTCCAGAGCGTCGGCAACCAGCGTTGTCAACGAGCCGGACCCAAGATCTCCTGCGGAGATGAGCGGGAACAAGTCGCCTGCGCGGTTGGGGGCAAACCCCTTGTTGACCCCTCCATCCATATGAATGGCGAGGCTTGGAATGAGCGCGACGTCGCGGTTGAGCGCGACCAAGCGGCTCTCGATACGGTTTCCGTCGCGAACAAGCACGCGCCCGGCGAGCGACAACGGACGATCGAACCAGGTGTAGTCCATCATCCCGCCGTATGCCTCGGTATCGAGTCGCAGGTAATCGGCAGGGCCCTCGACCTCCGCCCGCGACTTGACCTTAAAGCAGGGCGAATCGGAATGCGATGCCGTGAGTTGGAAATGGTACGGGGCGGCGGCGTCATCCGCCGCGGGGGCAGCGTGCGCTACGACCTGCTCACCCACGCGCCACGCCACCACGCTCGAGTCGTTGCGCTGCGTGTAGTACGCACCGCCCGGATGCACATCCCATGCCGCGCCCTCGGGCAAATACGTGAAGCCGGCAGCGTCCAGGCGTTCCCGGATCGCGGCGACCGTGTGGAACATGGTGGGGCTCTGGGCGACGAAATCGAGCAGGTCCTCGGCGGCCGATGCGGGCGCGACCTCTTTATCCTTGGCAAAAGACATGTGCTCTCCTATTCACGACGCGCGACTTCGCGCGGTTCGGCATAGCCTCTTGGGCAAAATCTTAGCGCATGCAGGAGTCGGCCGCCCCGTCACACCGCCTCAGCGTGCCGTTCGCAGGTTACTCCTTGTTATATGTTTTCTTTTTTATATCATTTTTGTTGCTAAGACGTTTTACCTTTTAGGAGTCGCCCTGACCACCGCCCTCTCCAAAACCGTTGCAATCGTCGGCTGCACGCACGCCGGCACCTTCGCCGCGCAGGCCATCCTCACCGCGCACCCTGATTGGACCGTGCACGTCTTCGAGCACAACGACACGCTGTCGTTCCTCTCCTGCGGCATCGCCCTGTGGGTCGGCGGCCACGTGAGCGACCCCAACCGCATGTTCTACTCCTCGACCGCGCCCTTGCCAAGAACTTCGATGCACCCATCACCGACCAGCTCGCCAACGTGGACCTGTTCTTCCAGCCCAATTTCTGCCAGCCGGTTAATTTCATCGGCGCCGCGGCCATGCAGGCCGTGGCCGAGCAAAACGCGAGCGACGCAGAGTAGCCCCGTTCGCACATCGACCGCACGGGGCCAGCGAGCTCAATAAACCACGCCCATCGGTAGCACAAGGGGCGGATACCGCTGAGCATCCGCCCCTCACTGTTTGCCTTCCGACTTATTTGACCTCGACGAACGTCCAATGAATGGCATCGCCGTCGGATAGCGTATAGGAACTGCACGCGTAATTAGGCTGAGACCCGTTCACCGTGTAGGTCCATCCCGTATTGGGACCCGCCGCAACACCGTTGATCGACGTCACATATGCGCCGAAAGCGCCCCAATCTGCAAGGACAGACCACCCAGAGCCCGCAAGCGCGTCGTACACCGTCGCGCCCTCTTCGAACGTCAGGGTCACAGGGCCGGCTGCTCCGCCGCCGCCCACGCTTCCATCTGCGGAGATCGTTACCGTGACCGACTTCGGTGCAGGTTGGGAAGAGCCCTGGCCACCCGTTGCGCCCGAGTTTCCGCTCGATGGCCCTAAGCCGCTCGAAGGCGAGCCTCCCGTAGCCTCCTGAGATTGCCCCTTCGATGCCGAGGAATCCCCGGAGCCGTCAGATGAACCCCGAGACGCATCGCCGCCCTCCTGGCCAGATGTGGACGAGCCCTCTGCGGACATAGACCCTTCGGGGTCTGCATCACCCGCAGATGCAGCATCATCGGCACCAGTCGGCCGATCCTGCCGCCCGTCATCCGAGCCGGCCGTGGCAACGTTCTGCCCCTCGCCCGGCGCAAGCCCGCCACCCGTCACGAGTGACCAAATGGAGCCGCCGATGAGCGCAACGCACAGCAGCGCCGCGACGGCCACAAAGGTGAGCTGCGCACGGTTTAAGGGAGAAGCCGTCGAAGGCTTTGGGGCCCCTTCGGAAACCGGCTCCTCTTCGATGTTCGCATCATCGTGCATCTGCAACCCTCCTCACACCTAGCGACGACGGCGGATCAGCCAATAAGCGATTCCAGCCAGACCAACCGTTCCTGCTGCGATTCCCGCAATCGGTAAGACAATGGCGAGGAAGGCTCCCGCCATATTCTTGGCATTGGACGCGGAGCCCTTGCTCGTCGCGCGTGCCGACGCACTTTCCTCCGTCTTTGCCGTGTCTGCCGCTGAGGCTTCATCCTCCGCTCGCTTGTCATCCGTCACGGCCTTCTCGGTGTCTTTGAGGGGCTGTTTTGCAGAGGAGATAGGGCTGCCAGCAGGGCTCTTATCCGGCGACGGCGCGTGGTCGGAACCCGAACCGCCCTGGTTGCCGCCCTCAGACCGAACCGAACCAACTGCGAACAGGGCTCCCGAATCGTTTACGTAATACAGCGTTCCGTCGGGGCCGACCGTGATCGATGCCATGCAGTAATTCTGATGGCTTGCATCGGGGGTGTAGATGAGACTCGCATCTGTGTCCCCAAGGCGGTAGCGATAGACACCCCCGGGGTTGCAATTCGCCGTGAAGTACACGTACGTCTCGCCATTTTGAACGGATACGACGGGGGCGCTCTTGATATCCATACCCGCACCGGACAGCTCGACACCGTCTGCGCTGGTCACTTGTGTGTCCACAGAAAGGGTGGCCGCGTCGATCACGGCCAACACGCCGAATGGCTTCGTAGCGCCGCCCACGAAGATCTTTCCACCCGAAACGGTCGGGGTGCATGTGGAGCTCTCCGCGAACTTCACCTTGCCCGTCTCGCTCAAAACGCCGGCATCGCTCAGGGAAAGTCGATGCAGCACGCCATCCGAGCTCACCGCAAACAGAGTCTTGCCGCCGTCGCTCGTCACGACGGTCGCCCGCACCCGGGCCCCTACGTCAACGCGCGAGACCTCCGCGCCCGTCTTGGCATTCCGAGCGATAACCGCGCCCGAATCGTCACCAATCACCACGTACAAGCCGGCAAGCGCCGCGCCCGACCAGTAATACCCCGTTGTCGTATTCTCCTGGCTCCAAATAACCTTGCCCGTCTGGACATCGATGCACCTGAGGAACCCGCCGTACGAAGCATTCCAGTCCGCCGAAGCGGTGCCGTAATACACGCAGCCGTCGCCGAGCGTCAGGGTAGTCAGAGACTGATGAGCGCCGCCCTGTGCATTTGGCAGAAGCTCGGGCGTCATCCACGTCGTGATGAGATGGTCGGCCGTCAGGGCCTGAAGACGCCCGTTCGAAAGTGGAACGATGATACGACCGCCCACATACACCATGCGGGCGATAGAGTTGATGGGCGCCACGAGAGTGCCCTCGTGCACGGTCTCGCCCGTCTTTGCATCGATCTGCAGCAGCTTTGACCCAGCCGCGATGTACACGCTATCGCCGACGTAGATGGGATCGGACACGTTCGTGGTCCAGTCGGTAGGATCTTTTATCTGGGCAACCCACGATTCCTTCGTCTCGCCCGTAGGCGTGGGCGCCGCGGTATTCGACCCGCTCGCATATCCCGGCCACGCACTATCCCAATCGGGACGCGGAGCGTCGGGCTTCGAAATCACCGGTGGCATATCGGGGGAGCTCAGGGTGTCTGCGGAATACGACCACGTGATGACATCGCCCGAGTTGAGCTGCACCCCGCCCGCGCCAACTTGGGACAGTTCCCCGTTGACAAACAACCGCCAGTACTTGCTCGTCGCCTGATCCCAGCCGAGCTTCTCACCCGTATAGGGCGAGGTAATGGTGCTGAGATACCAGCCATAAGGCCCTTCACCATAATCCGCCTCGAGCCCCTCCTGCTTGAACAGCAGAACGGATGCATCTGAGGCATGCAGTCCGCGCTCGACCTCCATCGTGGTGTTACTCGCCCACAAAACTTCTCTGCCATTCGCGTCAGGGCCAATCACCGAGATGGAGATATCAACTGTGTTGGCGTCTGCCGCCGCGACAAGTTCATCAACGTACCCAGCGCCCGGCTCGGCATCCGCATCGTTTGCACCCGCAGCATCCTGCCCATCGACACCCGCGACATCCACCTCGCCTGCGCCGACGGCATCCGGCTCGTCGGACTTCGCAGCACCCGAGCTCTCGACGTCCGCAGCCTCGGCCCCCGCGCCATCTGAGCCCTCAGCACCCTCGGCACCCGAGACTCCGGCATCCGCGACCTCGGCATCCGCCGTCTTTGCCTCGTCGTGCCCTTCTTCGCGCCCTTCGGAAACCTCCGCCTGCCCTGCAGGCACGTCCGTCGCCGCGTCACCGGGCAACGCATCCGCAGCGAACAGCGAATCCGCGCTCAAACCCTCGGCAAACGCCGCGGAGGGCACCTGCCCCATTACCATTGCGCACGTGAGCACCGCAACCAACATGCGGCGAACAATACTTTGGCGACCCAGCGCCGCCCTACGGGTTCTGGCCATCCAGATGCCCCCTTCTCCCAGGGCCCCGCCCATCCCTTTGGGCGTTTGCAGGTAGAGAGGCGATCCGACTCATCCTTTTACCGCATGCGCACGCCGTCCGATCTGCGACGCAACCTTCGCATACGTGGGAATCACGGTTACTGGAATAGCCGGGGATTTGCACCCCGATTCTCCTGACCGCATGCGGGCACCCCGCGCGCGGCCGTGCGTCTCCGCACCATCCACCGAGCCATTGTTATTTCTGGCACATGATAGCGTATGACGCGGGATTGCACACAGGCGCTTCGCGCAAGACGCGCGTGAAGCGATGCGCGCGGCCACAGGCGAGCATAGGGCATAACCGGGAGCTCCATACCGTCAAACACGAGCTCAAGCGTGTCGGAGCATCGCTCGCTCGTGGAGCAAATGGCGCGGTCGAACTTCACGCCGCGGCGCTGGAGCTCGGCGCCCGCCCCACGAGCCTGATAGCGGCCAAGCTCGGTGAGCGGGGAGTCAAACCACCCCTGGATGCGCCTTTGCTTGTTGAGCATCGTCTGCCCGTGTCTCATAAGGTACAGCGTCTTTGCCATCTCGGTTTCCCCTTTCGTTAGCCCGGCCGCTAGCGCAGCATCGGCGGGCGGTTCTCGGCAACAACGCCCACCACGGCGTGCGGGACGTACGGGGCCTCGATGGCTTCGATCTCCTCGGATGTGAGCTCCAACCCACAAGCGTGCACGGCGCCCTCGATGTGATGGGGTTTGGTGGCGCCAACCACCGGGGCGCTCACCTTGGTGAGCAGCCACGCCAGGGCGACCTCCGTCATGCTCACGCCGCGTGCCTGGGCGATACCCGCAACCGCCTGGATAATTGGGGCGTCGACATCCGCCGTCGCGTCGTACTTGCCATGTGCATACGCATCGAGCGTCCATCCGTTGGCGCGGGCGAGGGCATTTGCCTCGGCGAGCTGCCATGCATAGCAGTTCGAGATGCCCAGCGCGCGGATTTACGAGCCATCGTTTCAGCAGTACAATACACGTCAGACATATCGCCCCCTTCTCCGGATGGGGGCAGCGCGTACACGCTCACGTGCAGGCACCGTAGGACATGAGAAGGCGGCCTGTAGGTGGGCATTTTTTTCAGGAGGAGCTTATGAAGCGATTTGTGACCGAAGATTCGTTTTGGGAGCTGTTTCCCGGCGCGTCGTTTGGCGTCGTCGTCGCCCAGGGCATTAAGGCGGCAGACGACATCGTCCCCGAGACGACGAGCGAAATCGAGGCGCTGCTCTCCCGCGCCAACGCCCTCGCCGAGCGCCATCTGGAATCTCCCACGCTCTCCGACAATGCCCCGATTCGCGTGTGGCGTCAGGCGTACCAGCAGTTCAAGACCAAGCGCGGAGCCCGCTGTTCCATCGAGAATCTGCTCAAGCGCGTGCTCAAGGGCAACCCGGTGGGCTCGATTTCGCCCTCGGTCGACATCTACAACGCCATCTCGCTCAAATATGCGCTGCCGCTGGGCGGCGAAGACATCGACACGTTCCAAGGCGACCTGCGTCTGTGCATCACGGAGGGAGGCGACGCCTTCCTGCCTTTGGGCGAGGGCGCGCAAGACGACCCAACGCTCCCCGGCGAGCTCGCCTACCTTGATGACGCCGGCGCCGTGTGCCGCTGCTGGAATTGGCGCGACGGCGTGCGAACCGCGCTGACCGACAACACGCGCAACGCCTTCCTCATCGTTGAGTGCGTAGACCCCGAGCGCGTTGACGACTGTCGCGCGGCAACCGAGGAGCTCGCCGGTCTCGTCGAGGCGCACCTCGGCGCGACCATTGCGGTCAAGGAGCTCGTCACCGCCGATCACCGCGAGGTCGTCATCGAGCCGTAGCGAGTGAACAGGGTACTTCTGGACTTGGTCCGATGTTCCGATGTTCAAACATGAGGGCCACCGACATCTGCCGGCGGCCCTCATGTAGCTATCGGTGCTGCAGCTTACAGCTGGCGAATCGGGGTGTCTTCAAGCTCGCGGTGGCCAGCGCGCTCGCGCTCCTTCGGAGCCGGCGAGGACGGTCCGCGGTCGACCTCTTGGCCCATGTGGGCAGAGTACTCGAGACGCTCGTCGGCGGGCTTGGTTGCCACGGACCATTTGCGCATCACGCGCGGAATGGCCAGGTAACCGGCAATACCGCACACCGCCAGCAGCAGCACGAAGAACAACGTATCAATAGACATGACCTCCCCTTTCAACGTGGACAGCCATCTCGTGGGCATAGTCTTGTCCTACCCCTTCTTCGCACCCCTAACCATATCTTTCCGTCAATGGCGCAGCGCGCCGCAGGGCTTGCGCGCAAACACTTGCCCTGAAGCCCACTCCAAGTCGTAGGATTACGATGCTGAACTCACCCAACCAAAGGAGCTGCCATGCGCATCGCAGAAGTCGCTGAAGCATACGGCCTGAGCGCCGACACCTTGCGCTACTACGAGCGTATCGGGCTGTTGCGCCCCGTGCGCCGCAACGCCAGCGGCGTGCGCGACTACAGCGAGGAGGATTGCGCGCGCATCTCCTTCGTCAAGTGCATGCGCGGAGCGAACGTCTCCATCGAGGCGCTTATCGAGTACATGCAACTTCTTGACGAAGGCGACGCGACGCTCGAGGCGCGCAAGCAAATCCTCATCGAGCAGCGCGACGAGGCCCGCGCGCGCCTTGACCGCATTCAGGAGGGGCTTGACCGCCTCGACTACAAAATAGCTCATTACGACGAGCTTCTTTCCAAGGGCGAGGGTGCCTGCGGCGCGTAAACTAAGAGCTGGCGGCTCCGCGCACGTGGGGCAAAATGAGGCCCCGTCGCCTGCTTTGTCATAGCCGAGCCAGCAGCTCCTCGGCGACTTTAACGCAATCGCCTACGACCTTGTACTGAGCGGACGAAAAAATAGGGGCATCCGGATCCTCGTTGACGGCGATCATGGTCTGCGCGCCGGAAATGCCCGCCACATGTTGGATGGCGCCCGAAACGCCCAGGCTTATGAGCAGGCGCGGCGCCACAGATACGCCCGTCTGCCCCACCTGCTGCCAAGATTCGCACCAACCCGCCTCGACAATCGGCCTCGTGCACCCCAGCTTTCCTCCCAGCGCCTCCGCAAGCTCGCGCGCGATGCCGAGGTTTTTCTTCGAGCCGATTCCGCGGCCCACGATAACAAGGACATCCGCATCGGTGATGGAATCTGCCGCCGAGGCACGCTCGATCCCAACGAGGCGTACGCGCGGTCTGACCGAGGCGTCAAGCGCGACATCGGAAATCACTCCGCCGCGCGTCTCGTCACATGGAGGTGCACAGAACACGCCCGGACGCACCGTCGCCATCTGGGGGCGATGAGCGGGGCACACGATGGTCGCCATGAGATTGCCGCCAAACGCGGGACGCGTCTGCCGCAGCAAGCCCGTCTCGGGATCGATCGTGAGCACCGTGCAGTCGGCGGTGAGGCCCGTCTGGAGGCGAATCGCCACGGCCGGCGCGAGCTCACGGCCAAAAACCGTTGCACCGTAGAGCAGCGCCTCGGGCTTGCGCTCGCGCACCAGCGCGCAGATCCATTCGGCATAGACCTCGGCATCAAAGCCTGCGAAACGCCCGTCTCGACAGCGAACGACCTCATCCGCACCGGCCGCGATGAGGCGCTCGGCATTGCCGTGGGTGGACGATGCCGCATCCCCACAGGCGCCCTCGGCAAGCAGCGCCACCACACGGCACCCACGCGCGCTGGCGAGCTCTCGCGCTTTCCCCATGAGCTCAAAGACGACATCGAGCGGCTTCCCATCGTCACCGAGCTGCACAAACACCCAGTAGTCACGGTATGCGGCGAGATCGGGCGCGTCGCAGTGCCCCTCGCGCTCAACGGCAATCGCCCCCACCGGGCACGCGTCCACGCATGCGCCGCACAAGATGCAGCCATCTGTCACATGGGCTTTACGGGCTCCGCGAGGGCCCTCCACCTCAATGCCCGCATTTCCACAAGCGCGCACGCACCGCGCACAGCCGATGCAGGCCTCAGCATCAATTCGCAGTCCACTCACAGCGCCATCCCCCTCAATATCTCGGCGAGCGCCGTCGCCTGGGTGGCGGCATCGCCGGCAATCTCGACCCCTTGCTCATCGCGCTCGGGCACAAACGAGCGCACGACCTGCGTCGGGGAGCCCGAAAGACCCGTCCGTGCCGTGTCCGCGCCAACCGCCGCAGCGGAGAGCATGGGAATCTTCACCGATTCCGCCGCACAGATGCCGGCGATGCTCGCCATGCGAAGCTCGGCCACGTCTTTCGCCACCGTGAGCACGGCGGGCAAAGGCAGTTCCACCGACGCCACGCCGGCGTCCGACTCGCGCCTCACCGCCACGCTGCGCGGGCCAACCGAATCCAGGGCCACAACCCCCGTCGCGCAGGGCGTCCGCAGGGCACCGGCCAGCTCGGGGCCGATCTGCGCCGTATCCCCGTCGACCGCCATCTTTCCGCACAACACCAGGTCGGGAGCTCCGATATGGGCAACGCCGCAGGTTAAGGCATAGGTGGTGGCGAGGGTGTCCGCACCGGCGAACGCGCGGTCCGACAGCAACAGGCCCGCATCCGCCCCACGCGCGATGCAGTCGCGCAGCAGTTTCTCGGTCGCGGGAATCCCCATGGACAGCACCGTCACCGAGCACTCCTCGCCCGCCGCCACGCGTGTGTCCTTGATGCGCAAGGCCACTTCGAGGGCGGCGGCGTCAAACGGATTGATCACCGACTCGCCGCCATCGCGAATGATGGTGTGGGTCTTGGGGTCCATCTTGACCTCGGTGCTGCCGGGCACCGCCTTGATGCAAACGACGATCTTCATCGCGCGACCTCCTCGTCTTCGCCCGTATCGCGCGCCTCCGCGCAACCGCACACACCAGCAGCGCGAACCGCCTCATCAAGGCGCCCCTCGTCAAAGAGGTTTCCTCGGTTGAGTCGCCCCGCAGGATCGAGCGCCACCTTGAGGCGCGCCATCTCATCGACGTGCGCGGCACCGTACATAGTGAGTAGGAAATCGCGCTTGAGCTTGCCTACACCATGCTCCGCGGATACCGCGCCGCCCATGGCGGTGACCTCACGGGCCCACATGCGGAACAGCTCCTTGCCGGCGGCAAAATCTCGCTCGTCCCGCGGCAGGATGTTCACGTGCAGGTGGTTGTTCCCGATATGGCCCCAGGCGGCGGACTCGAGCCCCGCCTCGGCGATCGTGCAACGATACAGCTGCACGACGTCATGCAGGCGCTCGTCGGGCACCGACATATCCGACCCGAGCTTGGTGATGGACGGCGTCACGCGGCGCCGTCGGTCGATGAGCATGTTGACGCATTCCGGCACGGCATGGCGGAATAGGCGCTGGCGCTCGCGGTCCACGTCGGTGCGCGCGACCCACGTGTCCTCCTCGCGTCCACCCACCGCCTGCACCAGCGAGCCCAGTTCACGCAACGCTTCCATCGCGCGGGCCTCGTCATCGCATTCCAACTCCACAAACACGCATGCGCGATACGCCTCCGGCACCGCGGGCAACGACGCGAAGGCGGCTCCATCCGTGCGCGTCACGCGCAGAATATCGAGCGCGGCACCGTCGAAATACTCGATCGCGCTCGCGCAGGCGAGGGCGGGACGAGTGCGCACGACAAAGTCCAGCGCCAGCGCCTCGTCCTCAAAAAAGCAGTTCACGCCCCACATCACCCGTGACGCGGGTCGCAAGGCGAGTTCGAGCTCGGTGATGATGCCGAGCGTTCCGTCCGAACCGATGAACAAATCGACGGCGTCCATGTCGTCCTCGACGAAGTAGCCCGACGCGTTTTTCGCCCGCGGCATGACATAGGTCGGGAGGTCCAGATTGTACTCGGTGCCTTGCTCCGTCGCGAGGTAGAGCGTGCGGCCCTGCGCACGCACCTCGCCTCGACGTAGCGCCACCGTCTCCCCGTTTGCAAGCATCACGCGCAAGCCGCTCACGTGCGGGCGCATGGGACCGTAGCGGTAACTTCGTGCGCCCGAGGCGTTGCACGCGGCCATGCCGCCCAGGCAGGCCGACGTCTCCGTGGGGTCCGTCGGGAAAAACTGCTCGGGGCCTGCATACAGCGCCGCCAGCGCGGCGCGCGACGCATCGTCCCATCCGTGGGTCGGCAGGCTTTTGGCATGCAGGTGACGACGCAGCTCCGAAAGCACCACGCCCGGCTCGACCGTGAGGAAAAACGCTCCGTCGGGCCCTTGGCGCAAACCTTTGCATGCGTTCATGCGAACAAGGCTGACGACATGACCCCCGTGCGGGACCGCCCCGCCCGCCAGGCCCGTGCGGGCGCCCTGAACCGTGACGGGTTCCGCGGGATCGAGCTCCGCAAGCGCCGCGCGGAGCTCCGCTTCGCTCGTGGGAAAGGAAATCGACGACGCCTCGCCCGAACTTCGCGACTCATCGCGGCGATATTCGTCGTATTCAGCAGCCCAGGGACGTATCATCTGCATGGCAAACCTCTTTACTTAAGTAGAGTGCGTGCTGCTATCATGCCATGCAATTGTTTCCGATTGGCAAACGAACGTGCCGATTACTGCCGCTCGAGGCTGTCGCACATTTTGTGACACCTGCAGCAGATGACAAAATTTCACCGGAAAACTCTGTGCATTATTTGCATATTTCCAGGTCAGAGAGACGAATCAGCAGCTATACACAGAGCGGTCTAAGCAATCAGCTGTCGCCAAATGTGCGGCAGCCTCGAGCGGCGTCCACAAAGGCGCGCCAGAGCTTGAAATCCGTCTCGAGCGTACGCCACGTGTACTCGGGATGCCACTGCACGCCCAAGCAGAAGCGCTGACCCTCGACCTCGATGGCCTCGGGCACGCCGTCGGTCGCGACCGCCGTGAGCTTCACACCCTCCCCCAGGCGCGCGACGCAGCAATGGTGGCTGGAGTTCACCTGCACCTCACCGCGCCAATCGAGCACGCGCGAGAGCAGCGAGCCGTCCTCGACGGCAATCGGATGGGCGGGGTCGTTCAGAATCGGCAGATGGCGCCAGTGCACCATGCCCTCAGGCACGGGCAAGCTCGGGACATCCATGCACAGGCTACCGCCCAGGGCGACGTTGAGAATCTGCATGCCGCGGCACGTCGCGAACAACGGCTTGTTCGCAGCGAGCGCGGCGCGGATCAGGCGCAGCTCAAAATCATCGCGCTCGTGGCAAAGAAGCCGCTCATCGTACGGCTCCTCCTCGCCCCACAGCGCCGGATCGACATCCTGGCCCCCGGGAATCGCTATGCCATCGGCCATATCCACGTATCGAGCGAGCACCTCATCGTCGTCGGTGAGCGACATCATGAGCGGAACGCCTCCCGCGGCGAGAATGGCATCCAAAAAGACGGTGGCGCTGGCCTCCTCGGGGGCGAGCCGCTCGGGCATCTTAAGACAGGGTTGGCATTGCTCCAGGCGCGGCGCAACCAAAATCAACGGTCGGGTATCGGCTGAGGTCATACTTAGTGCCCCTTAATGGAATCGAGGAAGTCGCGGGCGCGTTGCGTGGTGGGGTGGTCGAAGAACTCGTCGGGAGTGCTCTCCTCCACAATGGCGCCGTCGGCCATGAACACCACGCGGTCGGCCACGCGGCGGGCGAAATTCATCTCGTGCGTCACCACGATCATGGTCATGCCCTGACGCGCCAAGTCGACCATGACGTCCAGGACCTCGTTGATCATCTCGGGGTCGAGGGCGCTCGTGGGCTCGTCGAACAGCATCGCCTTGGGGTGCATGGCGAGCGAGCGCGCGATGGCGACGCGCTGTTGCTGGCCGCCCGACAGCTGGGCGGGAACCTTGTGCGCCTGCGACGCGACCCCGACGCGCTCGAGCAGCTCCATCGCGCGCTTCTCGGCCTCCGCCTTGGACAGGCCCAGGACTTCGGTCGGGCCGAGCGTCACGTTTTGCAAAATGCTCATATGCGCGAACAGGTTGAAGCTTTGGAACACCATGCCCAGCTCCGCGCGCATGGCCGCGAGTTCACGACCCTCCTCGGGCAGGGGCTGGCCCTCGATGAGAATCTCGCCCGAATCGATGGTCTCGAGGCGGTTGATGGCCCGGCAAAGCGTGGACTTGCCGGAGCCGGACGGGCCGATGACCACGACGACCTCGCCCTTTCCAATGGCAAGGTTCACGTCCTTGAGCACGTGTAAGTCACCAAAGTGCTTATCCACATGGCGCAACTCGATAATCGGGATCTGTTCAGACATGTTGTGTCCAATCTAAGAACGAGAGGGCGAGGGCAAAAGGCTCGCGATGCCTTCGGAGCATTCGCCGCCGGCACCAACGGCGCGTCTGCCCTCATGCCGGAAAAGGCGGACGGCAGGGTGCACGTGGTTTAGGCGGGGTTTGTGCTGTAGCGGCTCACCACGCGGGTGCCGCTGCGGCGGGCGACATATACAGACAGCTGGTTGATGGCGTAGTTGAGCAAGATGTAGATAACCGCGACCACCAGATACGTACTCACCAGCGCGTCGTAGTTGGTGATGAGCACGCGCGCGTTTTGCAGCATATCCGGATAGCTGACCACATAAGCAACCGTCGTGTCTTTTACCACGACGACGAGCTGCGAGATCAGCGACGGGATCACGTAGCGAATCGCCTGGGGAAGCACGATTTTGAGCTTCACGCGAAACGGCCGCATGCCGAGCGCCAAAGCGGCCTCGGTCTGACCGCGCGGAACGGCATTCACGCCGGCGCGAAACACCTCGGCCAGAACGCCCGAGGCCGCGAGGGCGACGGGCAACGTGATCATCCAAAACGACGACATCCTGATACCATACTGCGGAACCACCAAGAAGAAGAAGTAGATGAGCAGCAGGCTCGGTACGCCGCGGAAAAAGTCAGTCACCACCCGGCAGAGGGCCGCCAGGGGGCGAATGCCGCTCGTGCGGCCAAGCATCAACGCAAGGCCGAGCACCAGCGCGATGGCGCCCGCGGTGAGGGCCACCGCAAGCGTGCCGCGCAGGCCGGCGAACAAATACGACCAGGTGCTCATCTGGGTAAAGAACATCCAGTACCGGGGATTGAGCTGGCCGGTTGCCCAAAACTGGTACACCACGAACACCAGCAGCAGCGCCACGAGCACCGCGCTTATCGCCGTTCCGATGCGAATCTTGGCACGCGTCTTGGGACCGGGAGCCTCATAGAGGGCGTCGCGGATACTCACGGCGCCGGAAGTAGCCTGTGCGCTCATCGGACGATCCTCACATTCTTATCAATGCGGTTGCCCACGAAGGCGATGGCGACCGCGGTGAGGGCGTACCCCGCCGCCGCGATGCCAAACGCCAAGATTCCGCCGGTCGAACGCGTGTTGATATACGACACGACACCCGTGAGCTCGGGCGGGTCGAGCGGGACCTGTGAGCCCAGCGAGGTGGTGAGCATCACCGCGATGAGCAGGTTGGTCATGGGGAGGACCGTGGTGCGCAGCGCTTGGGGAATCACGATGCGACGAAGCATCTGCCCAAATGAAAGCCCCAGAGAGCGAGCGGCCTCGATCTGGCCGACACCGATGGTGTTGATGCCGCTCATGAAGTTCTCCGAACCAAACGCCGAGGCGACGAGCACGACCGTGAGGATCACGCAGGTGCGGTACGGGAGCACGAGCTTGAGGCTCGGCAGGGCATAGACGATGATGATGAGCAGCGAGACGCCAGGAATGTTGCGAAACACCTGCACATACCCATCGCCGAGCATCCGCAGCGGCTTAAACGGCGAAACGCGCATCACGGTGATGGCGATCGCCACGACCATGACCAACACGAAGCACAGCGCCGTCATGCCCCAGGTGGACAGCAAGGCCTCCCAGTAATTTTGCCCATAGGTGGTAAGCAGCTCCGATAGCCCCATGAGCACCCCTTCCCCGACATCTCGTCTTCATACAACTGGGGGAATGAAAGGCGCCCGCCCGCCTGGCACAAAACCTGTTCCAGGCGAACGCGGGCGCCCCGCATATCCCGTATCGCACGCTCGCGGCGTCGCGCTTCAAGCGGCGCCTCACACGCGCGGGCTCTTATGCGCCAATCGCCGGCGGCTGCGGAACCTCATCGATCTCGGCGCGATCGCCGATGCACAGCTTCCACAGCTCCTCCCAGATGCCGTCCTCCTCAATCTGCGAGAGGAACGCGTTGACGAACGCCACACCATCGGAATCGAGCGGCAGGCCGATGCCGTACAGGTCCTCCGGGCCAAACGGGTCGCCGGCCATCTTGTACTTGCCGGGTTGCTTCATCATGTCGGAGAACAGCATGTTGCGGTCGATCACATACGCGTCGACGCGGCCCTGGGCGAGTGCGCTGCGGGCCTCTTCGTCGGTCTTGAACTCCTGCAGCTTAGCGTCGGGGCAGACCTCCTCCATGATGCTCGGGCCGGTGGAGCCGGACTGAGCGGCGACGTTCTTGCCGGCGAGGTCGTCGACGCTGGTGATGTCATCGTTGTCGGCGAGCACGAGGATGGACTGCTGCGTGCTGTAATACGGGCCGGCGAAGGAGATGAGCTTCTTGCGGTCCTCGGTGATGGAATAGGTGGCGAAGACGGCGTCGACCTGGTCGTTTTGCAGGACGGACTCGCGCGTATCGGACGTGACCTGCGTGGTCTCGAACTTGGACTCGTCGCCCAGGATATAGCGAACCAGCAGCTGGGACAGACCGGCGTCGAAGCCACGCAGCTTGCCGTCCTTCTCGTTGAGCAGGCTGAACAGCATCGAGGTCTGAACGACGCCCAAACGCATGACGCCCGCGTCCTTAATCGCCTGGGCCCACGTGCTGGTGGCAATCGTGGCGTCGTCTGCAACGAAGCCGGCGGCGATGAGCTTGTCGTAAGCGGCCGCGTCGAGCGCCACGGGCTCTTGGTCTTTGGCGGCGTCGTCGGAAGAAGCCGAGCCGGCGGGTGCGGGTGCGGGCTCGCCGCCGCATGCAGCCAGGCCAAGGGTGGCAACGCCAGCGGCGGCTGCGCCCAGGACCTGACGACGATTGACCATGAACTCACGCGTGTTCTTGCTCATGAGCATTCCTCTCTGTTATCTCGATAGCACTTTAGTCTACCGCAGTATTAGCACAATGATACAAGTGCTCGGAAGCACTTACGAGCTCTTATGCCCCAAATACCTCAACTTGTAACAGATGATGGGCTTCGATCGAAGGTCACCTCTCGATATACACGTTTGCCGAGAGGCGACCTGCCGACGATGTAATTCTTAGTTATATGCCGCCTTCACGTCGGCGACGATCGCGTCGAGCGTCACGCCGTTTGCCGCCAGCAGCTCCTGCGCATCATAGCGATCGGGGAAGGCCTTGTGAACGCCGTAACACAGCACGCGCACCTCGCGTCCGCCCAGGTAGCGAGCGACCTTCTCGCCCCATCCGCCCTCGAGGACACCGTCCTCGAGCGTGACGACGACCGTATGCGCGGCGGCCAGCTCGTTGAGCGCGGCATCATCGAGCTCGGTGGCGAAACGCGGATTGACCAGCGTGGGCTCGATGCCGAGGGTGGAAAGCTCATCGCACACCTGCTCGCCCAAACCAAAAAAGCTGCCGAGCGCCAAAACGGCCACACCCTCGCCCGCACGCACCGTCTGGTACCGCGGGACGTCGAACGCGAGCTCGTCGTCGCGCTCGACGAGATCGGGGCGGCTCGTCACACCGTTGCCGGGCACGCGGATAACCACGGGGCCCGATGCAGACGACAGCGCCCAATCGAGCATCGCCTCGTACTCCTCGCGACATGTGGGGGCAAGGCAGCGCAGGTTGGGCATGGCGCCCATAAACGCCAGGTCGAAGAAGCTCAGATGCGTGGCGTCAGTCGTGCCGAACACCGACGAGCCGAAGTCCAGGAACACAACGGGCAGGCAGTTGAGGCACACGTCGTGCCAGAACTGGTCGTAGGCGCGCTGCATGAACACGCCGTACAGGCCGACGACCGGCTTTGCACCCGCACGGGCAAGCCCGGCGGCATACGTGACGGCATGCTCCTCGGCAATGCCCACGTCGACGAATTGCCTACCTGCGCGCGCACGGCGATGCGGGGTAAAGCCCATGATGTACGGCGTCGCGGCGGAGATGCCCACCACACGCTCATCGGCCTGCATGGCGTTGAGTAGGTAGGCCCCGGTTATGCCCGCGTACGTCGCGTTGTCTTCGCTGCGATTGCGGGGAAGGACGTCGTAGCTGCCCGATTCGATGTCAAACGGGCCTACGTGGTGCCAGCTCTCCGAATCGGCGGCGGCGGGGTCGTAGCCCGCGCCCTTCGTGGTGCACACGTGCAGGACGACGGGATGGTCGGTATCGCGCACCTCGCGCAAGACGGCCTCGACCGCCTGCTCGTCATTGCCGTCCGCCACGAAGCGGTAATCCAGACCCAGCGAACGAAAGAAGTTGTTGGACGCCTCGCCGTGCGTATCGCGCAGCTCCGCGAGGTTGCGGTACAGGCCGCCGTGGTTCTCGGCGATCGACCAGCCGTTGTCGTTCACGATGACGATAACGCCGGTGCCAAGCTCGGCCAGCGCGTCAAAACCCTCGAATGCGAGGCCGCCCGAAAGCGAACCGTCGCCGATGACCGCGACGACGCGATGATCCCCATGCATGAGGTCGCGCGCCTTCGCCATGCCGCAGGCCAAACTCACCGACGTGGAGGTGTGGCCCATGGAGAAGAGATCGTGCTCGGACTCGTCGGGGTTGGAAAATCCAGACAGCCCGCCGTATGCGGACGGGTCGAGATAGTTGTTTGCGCGCCCCGTGAGCATCTTGTGCGCGTACGTCTGGTGGGACACGTCGAAGACGATCTTGTCGTGCGGGGAGTCGAACACGCGGTGCAGCGCGACCGTGAGCTCGACAACGCCCAGGTTCGAGCCGATATGACCTCCCACCGAAGCGGAGCTCACCAGGATGGCACGACGTATCTCTTCACACAGAGTTGGCAGGTCACAGGGCTTAAGTTCCTTGACGTCTTGCGGCGATGAAATGCGTTCCAGCAGCATGCGTGCGACGAACCTCCCAGGACGCCAGTGATCTAAACGTATTCTTTCAGGGTACCAGTTTCGCACACTCCAGTGATGAAGTTGTGGGGCTAGCGGGTAAACGGTCGTGGACGCATCCGCTCGCGAGCGTTTAGCGCCTGCGCTTTTCCCAGCTGCGGTACAGCGTCAAGCAAAAACCGATGGCCACCAGGGTGGCAGTCACCACGTAGACCATGTGATATCCCGCGAGGAAAATATCGGGCCGACCCTCGACAAACGTCGTAACCGGGCGGCCCACCACGGCGCTGACCAGCGGAATGATGCAGAAGCCGAGCACGGGGCCGCACATCATGCCTAACGCGACGAAGCTAGCAAGCAGCCCGAGCGCACGCCCACGCTCGCGCGCGGGGAACGCCTCGGTGATGATGCCCATGTTGTTCGCCATGGCGGACGCCCCGCCGATCCCCTGGACCATACGGGAAGCGACCAGCGCGGGAAGCGTCGTGGAGAAGCCGGCTACCGCGCCGACTCGAGCTCAAGAAGCGCTCGCTTACGGTCGAGCCCACCAGCGTAGCCCGTAAGCGAGCCGTCGGCGCCCACCACGCGATGACAGGGCACGATGATGGAGATGGGATTGCGGCCAACCGCCGCGCCCACCGCACGAGGCGAAGGCGCCGATGCCATCTGGGCGGCAGGCTCCTCCTCCACAAAGCCGCGACGGAGCGCGACCCTGCTCGCCAGCTCTTTATACGTGATCGTCTCGCCATAGGGGATCTCGAGGAGCGCGACCCATACCGCATGCTGGAACTCAGTGCCCTCGACATGAAGCGGCGGCATCCAGCGCGGAGCCTGGCCGGCAAAATAGGCGTTAAGCCACGCCCAGGAACGCTCGAGCACGCTCACCGCCGCGGTGTTCTGCGGGTCGCTGGCGCTCATGGGGCTGCAGCCAGACACGGCATCGCAGCCCTGGATCTCCTCGAGCGCGTCCTCTTCCCCATCGAACACGCCGCGAGCCATATCGAACGAGGCCTCGTCACCCGCGAGCGTCGAGCCGTAATGCGCCTGGTCGCAAAACCACAAGCCCGTGAGCCCGCGCGCATCGGCGGCGAGCGTGATATCGCCCAGCGGCGAATGGTAGGTGGTGGTTATCATGCGGCGCATCCCCTCTCTTCCAACTTGCCCATTGTACCGCTACGCGGACACAAACAGAGAATGTGTAATGTTGCACCCGTCCCCGGATTAGCTACCCGGATTAGCTATTCCGCGCTCTTGAGGGCACCCACCATGTCAATCTTGTCGAGGCTGCGGTTGGTCATCTTGTTGATAATGAGCGTGAAGACGAGCGACATCACAGAGGCGAACACGTAGGTCTGCGGCTCGACGATCGTGTCGAAGAACAGCGAGGGCATGCGCAGCACGTACGTGAGGAACCGCGTGATGAAGTACCCCAGCGGCCAGCCCGCGACAATGCCGATAAGCGTGAGGATGACCGTCTCCTTGTTGATGTAGCGATAGACCTCGCGGCGCCTGAATCCGAGCACCTTGATGGTGGCCAGCTCGCGTTCACGTTCGGAGATGTTGGTGTTCGACAACGTGAAGACCACGGCGAAGGCGAGCGCCGCCGCCATGACCGTCACCACGTAGACCACCACGTCGATGATCTTGAAGCTCTCCGAGAAATCGTTGGCAATCTTGGTCGAGCTCGAGACGCTCACAAAGGTGTTCCCCGCCGCAAGGTCGTCGGCCAAGGCGATCTTTTTCGCATCCGACCCCTTGAGGTTCACCAAGAACGCGTTGGGGACGCACGCCTCTCCGAAAGCGGCGCGGTAGGCGTTCTCCGTCATGAAGACGAAGTTGCCCAGGAAGTTCACGGTGATGCCGTCCACGCGGACGTTACCCGTCTGCAGGGCGCTGTCCTGCAGTTTGAGCTCGTCGCCCAAGCCAAAGCCCAAAACCTGCTCGACGTTCTTGGTGATGAGCACGCCGTTGCCCTCGCGCGGCAGCGAAATCTCCTCGCCGCCCATCGCCGGCGCCAAAAACGTCGTGTGCGCACCGTCCTCAGTTTTGATGCATGCGGAGAGGTCTGCGTTGTTGGGCACCACGATGAGCTGGACGCTTTCCTTTACGCCGCCGAATTCCGCCGTCACGGAATCGACGCGAGCCTCAAGCATAGTGTCGACGGCGCCCGTTGCGCGCAGCTCCTCCTCACCTTGCGCGAAATCGGCATCGGCCGTCACGGCCATGAGATCGTAGCGCACGATACCGTCGGGCCCATACTGCCGCGGCTTGAGCGAGATGACCGTATCGCGGATGCCAAGGCCGCAGATCATGAGGGCGGTGCAGCCGGCGATGCCGAACACCGTCATCAAGAACCGCTTCTTATAGCGGAAGAGGTTGCGCGCACTCACCTTGTTGAGGAAGCTCATGCGGCGCCAGAGCGGCGTGATGTGCTCAAGCAAGATGCGCTTGCCCGCGCGCGGCGCCTTGGGACGCATCAGAGACGCCGGTGTCTCCTTGAGCACGAGGCGGCACGACAGGAACGTGGCGCCCACGATGCCGACGGCGAACAAGACGATCCCGAGCACCGCGGTAAAGGCGTTGAAGTGCAGTTGGAACGGCGGCAGCGCGTACATGGTCGAGAAAATGCTGAAGATGATCTCGGGCAACGCGATGAAGCCGAGTGCGTCGCCCACTATGCCGCCCACAAGACACGCGGAGAAGGAGTAGATCAGGTACTTGGAGAGGATGCGACCGCGGCTGTATCCGAGCGCCTTATACAAACCGATGAGACCACGATCCTCCTCAACCATGCGCGTAACCGTCGTGAGGCTGATGAGCACCGCGACGGTGAAGAAGATGAGCGGGAACACCGTGGCGATCGACTCGATGGAACTCGCGTCGCTCTCGATGCTCGCGTAGCTGGCGAGCGAACCGCGATCTTGGATGTACCACGTCGCACGCTCGATGCCGTCGACCTCGGCGCGGGCGTCGGCGAACTTCGCCTCGACGTCTGCCTTCTGCTCCTCAAATTCGGCACGGCTCTCATCGAGCTCGGCCTGCCCCGCCAGCAAACGGCGGCGGTTCGCGTTGATCTGGCTCTCACCGCTGTCGAGTTGTGCCTGGGCAGCGATGAGCTTGTCGTAGGCTGCACGGGCGTCCGCCAGGCTCTTCTGGCCTTCGCGCACCTTGATCTCGCCTTCCACCAGGGCGACCACGCCGTCGGCAACGCCATACAGCTGCTCGAGCTGATCGGCCATAGCGTCCGCATGCGCTGCCATGTCGTCGGGGGGCTGGGCCAGCAGGTCGCGCACCGCCTGCTCCGCGCCGTCAGGCATATCGGAGAGCATTCGCTCGATGCGCTCTTTGACAGACGGGGGCAGCTGGTCGTAATCGTGCTTCGTCTGCTCGTGAGCCTGCTTGAACTCATCGGAACGGAAGTAGGACGCCAGCTCGCGCAGCGATGCAATCGAGCTGTCGAGCTGGGGCTTGATGGCGGCGTTGAACTCGTCCGCGGCGCTTCGCGCCTCGGCGGGAGTGGTGGCGCCCATGAGACGCGCCCATGCCGCGCTGGGCCACATGTCTTCCACGTACGGCAAGCGCGACATGACGTCACCTGTGGATTGCAGCTGCGCACGCGTGGCGATGAGCTGGCGATTCGCCTCGTCAAGCTGTGTTTGCTTGGCCGCCATTGCCGCCGGGATCTGGTCCACCGAGCAGCCCAGGCCCGCGGCAACCTGCGCCAAGCCCTGCTCCACCTGCCGCTCGTTGGCAGCGAGCTCCCCTTGTGCGGCATCCAGTTGGCTGCGCCCGCTCGTGATCTCGAACTGCGCGTCATTGAGTTTGTCGGCGGCCTCGTCAAGCTGCTCCGTCGCCTTGTCTTGCTCCGCGTCGATCGCCTCGTTTGCGTCGTCCTTCACCCGATTGGTGCGCTCCAGCTCACGCTGCTCCCGTGTCTTCTCTATGCGCTGCTTGACCCCATCGACCGTCTCCTTGTATTCATCGGAATAGGTCATCAGGTCGGCGGCACCCGTCACGGTGATATAGGCGGCCGTGAAGGTGTCGCGGGCAAGAACGGCGCCCGGCGTCAGGAAGAAGGCATACTGCGGACCGCCTGAGCTGCGAAAACTCATCGTCTTGGTACCGGCGTTCACATCCATGGGATCAAGGACCAACGCCGTGATAGTGTATTTCCCGCGCGCGAACACAGCCGTCGCGTCCTCGTCTTCGCTCTCGAACGTGACGGTATCGCCAATCGACTTCCCGCTAGCATCGAGATACTTTTGCGTTACCGCGATCTCATGCACATCGCGGGGCAAACGGCCCTCGAGCACCTTGGGTTCGTTGAGCCCCTCGGGCGAAAGCGCCTTGAGGTCAACTTTTTGACTTGTCCCGTCGACCTGCGTGTACGCAGTTTCGGCATAGCCTCCCTCGGCGATTTCGACACCCTGGACCTCAGACAGGGCCTTGATGTCGGCGGAGTCCAAACCGAGCGTCGACTTGACGGAGAGATCGAACAGCCGCTGCTCGTCATAATAGCTATCCGCGGTAAAGCGCAAATCGTCGCAGGCAGCCTTGAGACCGACGAGCATGGTGGCGCCCAGCGCCGTGATGATTGCGAGAGACACGAACTTCTTGAGGTTGCCCGTGATGGTGCGCGCCACATCTATGTTGAACGCATCCGGGCGCGCCTCGCGCCGCGCGCGGCGGCGCTCGTTGCGGGCGGTGACCACGACCCCGCGCGAGTCATTCTTCTTTCGAGAGGTTCCAAACAATCCCATGCGCCTCGTCCCCTACCACTCGATTTCCGCGATGGGAGTAGGCTGCGGGTTCACGTGCATGTCGGTCACGCGACCGCTCTTGAAGCGGATCAGACGGTCGGCCATGGGGGCGATCGCGGAGTTATGCGTGATGATGAGGACCGTAATGCCGTCGCGCCGACACGTATCTTGCAAAAGCTGCAGCACCTGCTTGCCCGTTTGATAATCAAGCGCGCCTGTGGGCTCGTCGCACAGGAGCAGCTTGGGGTTTTTCGCCAACGCGCGCGCGATGGAAACACGCTGTTGCTCGCCACCGGAAAGCTGAGAGGGAAAGTTCGCCATGCGCTCGCCCAAGCCAACCTTGCACAGGCAGTCAACCGCGTCGAGGGAATCGGGGCAGATCTGGGAAGCCAGTTCGACGTTTTCCAGCGCCGTGAGATTGGGCACGAGGTTGTAGAACTGGAAGACGAACCCCACGTCGGCGCGGCGGTATTCCACAAGATCATCTTCGGTGGCCGAGCTCACATCGCGCCCATCGACGACGACGCGACCGCTGGTGGCGGCATCCATGCCACCGAGAATATTCAAAGCCGTTGTCTTGCCCGCACCGGAAGCGCCCAAGATCACGGCGAGCTCACCGCGCTCAACCTCGAAGCTCGCCCCGTCAAGCGCATGGACCTCGGCATCGCCTGCTCCATAGATCTTCATGACGTCGTTGAACTCGATATATGCCATGTCCGTGCCCCCGTTGCTTTATACAGTCACATCTTTATGTTCTACCCACAAGAGGGGGTGTCAAGCAGAAGGTAACGAGAATGCGTCTATACGCCTTGGGCATTCACCATGGCCTTGGAGCGCCATCTTCATTTTGGCGTTGACCTTGCCGGATTGGCTGGAGTGCGCCTCGTCGATGATGACGGCGAATTTCTTGCCGCTCACCTTGGCCTCGCTGCAGATGCAGGGGAACTTCTGGATGGTGGAGCTGAGCCAGGGGAAAGAACGGAGGCGTACCATGCTCAGTTGCCCTCATTCGACGAAAGCACGACACTGCGCTCGGCGTTCCAAAACGTCCAGCTCAATTCGGGGAACAGCGTGCCCCGAATTGGAAACGTTTGATAAAACTGCCTCATGCGACGCAGCTCACGCTGCGTAAATCCCTTGCCAAACTCCTCTGTAAGACGCTCGGAAAGATATGCGAGCAAGCGCTTGCCATAGCTGTCGCAAGCGCGAAGGCCGGAGCCTGGGCTGAACGTCCTCAAACGAGTAAAACCCGGGGCGCTCGGTCGCCCCGGGTCAAGTGATCATCTATGACTGAATGCGACCATAAGCGCTCGCGCGTTGCGCATCGAGCGTCACGCAGTCCGTGCGCTTACGCCTTGAGCGTGAGCACCGCGCCGAAGGCGGTGGGGCCGCAGTGGCTGGAGATCACACCGCCCACCTGGGTCCAGGTAACATCCTCAAAGCCGAGCTCATGGGCATAGACCTCCATGTCGGCACGCAGCTCGTCGGACAGGCCGACGGAATACGCGAGGCCCACGTGCGAGTAGTCGACATCCCCCTTGGCAACCATATGGTCCAGGAAGGCTCGAGCGCACTTGAGCATCGAACCGCGGAACTTCTTCGTGGCGACGAACTTGCCACCCATAACCTCGATGCACGGCTTGATCTTGAGCAAGTGCGCGCCGAGGAACGCAACGTTGGACAGGCGTCCGCCCGCCTTGAGGAACTGCAGGTCCGTGGGGACAAAGCCCAGCAGCACGCGATCCATCACGCTCTCGACGAAGGCGAAGATCTCATCGACGGTCGCATCGGGATGAGCCTCGATGTACTTGGCGGCCTCGACGGCGATGAGTGACTGACCCACCGAGACAAAGCGCGTGTCCATGGAGTGCACGTAGTCGCGACCCTCAGCGGCGATCTTGGAGGACTGGTGCGAGCAGGTCGTCACCTCGGAATATGCGAGGTGCAAGATGGTGGCATCGGGCTGCTCGGCATGGATGCGATCGTAGACCTCCTCAAAATCCGCCGGGGAGCAACCGCTCGTCTTGGGCATCTGCCCGAGCTCGTTGCAACGGGAGTAAATCTCGAGCGGCGGGATAGCGCCGTCGTCGACGGTCTCGTCACCAATGGTGACGTGCATGGGAACCCGCACGATCCCGTACCGGTCGCAAAGCTCCGGCGTCACATCCGCGCCGGACTCAACCACGATAACGTACTTACCCATATGCATCACAACCCTATCTCAGACGGCAGTGTCTACGATTGTACACAGATTGACCGATTGTGTGCATCAGTGGCCCCAGTCGGAGAAGGAGGCTACTCACAGAGCATCTTGGCGATCTGGACAGCGTTGGTCGCGGCACCCTTGCGAATCTGGTCGCCGCAGCACCAGAACGTGATGCCGCGCAGCTCATCGGGGTTGGAGATGTCGCGACGCACGCGGCCGACCCAAATAAGGTCCTGGTCGGTAGTGTCGAGCGGCATGGGCCAACGGTCGTGGGCGCTCTCGGCGTTCAGGTCATCCACGAGCTTCACACCGGGCGCGGAGGCCAGCGCCTCGCGCGCCTGCTCGAGGGTGATGTCGCGCTCGAACTCGAGCGTGATGCTCTCGGAGTGAGAGCGCAGCACGGGTACGCGCACACAGGTGCAGTTCACACGCAGATCGGGCAGGTGCATGATCTTGCGGCCCTCGTTTTGCAGCTTCATCTCCTCCGAGGTGAAGCCCTCGTACTTCTCGCCGCCGATCTGCGGAATGAGATTACTTGCAAGCTGCGCGGCAAACGCGGAGGGCTCAGGGATCTCCTCACCTCGTCCCATGCAGCCGATCTGCTGCTCGAGCTCGCGCATGCCGGGCACGCCCGCGCCACTGGCCGCCTGGTAGGTGGACACGATCATACGCTTCACGCCGGCGATTCTGTGCAGCGGCCACGTGGGCACGAGGCCGATGATGGTGGCGCAATTGGGGTTGGCGATGATGCCCTTGTGGTTGAGGGCGTCGGCGCCGTTGATCTCAGGAATGACAAGCGGCACGTCCTCGTCCAGGCGGAACGCGTGGGAGTTGTCGACAACCACCGCGCCGCGCTTCACGGCCTCGGGGTACAGGGCGAGGGCGATGTCATCCTCAGCGGCACCGAGCACGATGTCGACGCCGTCGAACGCCTCGGGCGCGGCGACCTCGACCGTCACGTCGCCCCAAGGGGTCTCGACGACCTTGCCCGCAGACCGAGGGCTTGCCAGCAGCTTGAGCGCGCCGACGGGGAACTCCTGCTCCTCCAGGCACTGCAGCATCTGCGTGCCCACCGCACCGGTGGCACCGACAATGGCAACTGAATACGTCTTCATGATGTTCACCCTTCTCGCTGGATTTCATCTTGCGCTTCGGCCACACCTGACCCCGTGCCGTTCGCCCCGCCGCCACTGGCTCGCCCCCACTGGTGTCGGGGCGCAAGTGACCCGAGGGCGATTGCCTAGAACGGCTGCGGCGTGGGCTCGAGGTCGGCGGTGGTCACGATGCCGTTCTCGTCTGAGAAGGCCTCGTAGATGGTCTTGATGGCGAGGTCGAAGTCGCGCTCCTCCACGCCGACGATGATGTTGATCTCGTCGCAGCCCTGCGTGATCATGCGGACGCTCACGCCCGCCTCGCCCAGCTTGCCAAACAGGTGACCGGAGATGCCTGCACGGCCTCGCAGGTTGCGGCCCACCGTGGCAATGAGCGCGAGGTCCTCAACGACCTCGATCTCAAGGGGCTCGACCTCATCCTGGATGTCCGAAATGAGCGAGTACAGGGAGTCTTTCACATCGGCCGCCTGGACAACCGCGGCGAACTGGTCGACGCCCGTGGGCATGTGCTCGACCGAGATGCCGTAGCGCTCAAACACCGACAGCGCGCGGCGCATGAAGCCGATGCGGCTCTTGGTGCGGTCGCGCGAGACGTTGATGGCGAGGAAGCCGCGCTTTCCGGCGATGCCGGTGATGATGGGCTCGGAATCGCCCTCTTTCGCGGTCTCGGAGATGATGGTGCCCGGGTCCTCGGGGGCGTTGGTGTTCTTGATCACCAGCGGGATGCCGGCCTCGCGCACGGGGAACACGGCCTCCTCGTGCAGCACGCTCGCGCCCATATAAGAGAGCTCGCGCAGCTCCTCATACGTAATGCGGGGAATCGGCTGCGCCCCCGGCACGATGCGCGGGTCGGCGGACAAGAAGCCCGACACGTCCGTCCAGTTTTCGTAGAGGTCCGCCCCCAAGCATTGAGCGAGGATGGAGCCGGAAATGTCTCCGCCGCCGCGGTCGAGCAGCTTGATCTGGCCCTCCTTGGTAGCACCGTAAAAGCCCGGCATGACAAAGCCGCCCTCACGGGCGTTTTCCTTCACCAGCTCGGCGGTGCGCTTCATGGAGAGCGTGCCGTCGTGATGGAAGGCGACCATGTCGGCCGCGTCGATGAACGGAAGGCCCAGGTACTCGGCCATGAGGCGGGCCGTGAAATACTCACCGCGGCTCACGAGCTCCTCGGTGCGGTAGCCGCCCGAGCGGGCGCGCTCGGCAAAGGCGGCAAACTCCTCGCGGATGGGATAGGACAGCCCGAGCTCATCGGCGATATCGAAGTAGCGCTGGCCGATGTCCTCAAGTAGGTCCTCGCAAGAAACGTGATAGCTCACGTGCGCGTCCACGAGATAGAGCAGGTCGGTCACCTTCGTGTCGGCTTTGGAACGACGCCCGCAGGCGCTCACCACCACAAAGCGACGCGCCGGGTCGGCGTCGATAATCGCCTTGATCTTGCGAAAATGCTCGGCATCGGCAACAGACGATCCACCAAATTTAGTGATTTTGATCATGGTGCGCAGCAACCCTTCCCAAAGCGCATACCGCAAACGGGCAGCGCGACATGACATGTAGGTTGCCACTTTACCATGAGCTAGTACAGCAGCTCAAAGGCGCGCGCATTGTTTCCAAATAAAGAACGTCATATGGAGTGAGGCTGGAAAGCCCCGTCGCGGTGACGCTTTATCAGGGCGCAGCGGCGCGCTGATGGTAGTATGTGCGCCATGACACATCCCAGTCGTGAGGAGATCGCAGCATGGCGACGTACCACAGCACGCGTTCACGTTCATCTAAGCTCAGCTCCAAGCAGGCGATTCGCCGAGGTATTGCCCCCGACGGCGGCCTATATGTGAGCGATGCGCTTGGCGAGGCCACCATCGACCTTGCGACCCTGAGCTCCAAGACGTACTTTGAGCTCGCACGCGAGGTACTCGGGGCGCTTTTGTCCGACTACACCTCCGATGAGATCGCGGCATGTGTGGCCGAGGCGTACGAGGGGACGTTCGCCAGCGATGAAGTCACGCCCGTGGTCCCGCTCGCCCAAGCCCCCCATGCGGACAACGTCCCCGCCTACGTGCTCGAACTCTGGCACGGCCCGACAAGCGCCTTCAAGGACGTCGCGCTGCAGATGCTGCCGCGCCTCATGGCACGCACGGGCGGCGCCGCCACGAACGGCTCCCCTGATGCCAGCGGTGTCGGCGACGCCCCCCTCGCCTCCACCAAGATTCAGATCGTCACCGCGACCTCGGGCGATACCGGTAAGGCCGCACTGGCCGGCTTCGCCGACGCCCCCGGCGTGGGCATCACCGTCTTCTACCCGCAGGGCAAGGTTTCTCGCGTCCAAGAGCTGCAGATGAGCACGCAGGAAGGCGCCAACGCCACTGTGTGCGGCGTGCGCGGCAACTTTGACGACGCCCAGAGCGCCGTCAAGCGCATCTTTGGCGACACCGGCCTCGCCGATCGCCTGGCAGCGCAGGGCGTGCAGCTCTCCAGCGCCAACTCCATCAACGTCGGCCGCCTGGTCCCGCAGGTCGTGTACTACTTCGCCGCCTACGCGCAACTGCTGCGCGCCCGCGCGATCGAGGTGGGCGACGCTGTGGAGTTCTGCGTCCCCACGGGCAACTTCGGCGACATCCTTGCCGGCTACTACGCCAAACGCATGGGTCTGCCCATCGCCAAGCTCGTCGTCGCGAGCGATAAGAATAACGTGCTGTTCGACTTCCTCACTACGGGCACTTACGACCGCGAGCGCCCCTTCTTTACCACGACCTCACCGAGCATGGACATCCTCATCTCGTCTAACCTCGAACGCATGTTGTATTACCTGAGCGATGGCGACTGCGAGCTGGTGGCGCAGCTCATGGAGAGCCTTGGTCGCGAGGGCTCCTACACCCTGCCCGCCGACCTGCTCGCCCAGATTCAGGAGGTCTTTGGCTGCGGCTGGGCCGACGAAGACCAGGTGGCCTCGGCCATCAAGACATGCTGGAACGCCAACGACTACGTGATTGACCCGCATACCGCCTGCGGTTTCCACGTCCTAACCGAGCAGCCCGCTGCCGAGGGCGCCCGCGCCCGCGTGCTGCTTTCCACGGCGAGCCCCTACAAGTTCCCCCGCGCTGTCGCCGGGGCGCTCGGCCTGTTCTGTCCGCCGAGCGACTTCGCCTGCATGGACGTTCTCGCCAAGGCAACCGGCACCGTCGCGCCCACGCAACTTGCGACGCTCGAAGATAAACCCGTGCTCCACACCGACGTGGTGGATGTGGACGAGATGGCGTCTTTCGTCGAACACGCTGCCACGTCCCTATAGCGCGGCCTCAGGAGGTTTTTGCATGATCAAGATCACCGTTCCCGCCACGAGCGCAAACCTCGGAATTGGCTACGACACGCTCGGTATGGCGGTGTCGCTGTACTCCCACTTCACCTTTGAGCGCGCCGACTCGCTCGAGATCACGGGCTGCCCCGAGGAGTTCCAAAACGAGAGCAACCTCGTATACGTCTCATTCGTAGACGCTCTGCGCGAATGGGGCGAGGAACCCTTCACCGTCAAGCTCGACATCTCGACCGATGTTCCCGTTGCCCGGGGCCTGGGCAGCAGTTCTACCTGCGTCGTTGCGGGCATCATGGCCGCCGCGGCGCTCACCGGGCACACCGTCGACCGTGCCGAACTCGTGCGAATCGCCACCGCCGTCGAAGGACACCCCGACAACGTCGCCCCCGCCATCCTGGGAGGCGCTGTGTGCTCGTTCACCCCCGAGGGCGGTCTTCCCCGCTGCCTGCGGTACGAGGTGAGCAATCGCCTGCGCTTCATCACGATCATCCCGCCCTATGAGGTACACACGAGCGAAGCGCGCAAAGTTGTCCCCCAGGAGGTGCCCCTCTCCACCGCTGTGTGGCAGATGGGCCGCATCGCCGGCATGACGCGTGGCCTGGAGATGGGAGACCTCGCACTCATCGCCGACGCCAACGATGATCGCCTGCAGGAGCCTCACCGCCGCGCTCTCATCCCCGACTACGACGCTATCCGCACCACCTGTTTGGAAGGCGGGGCGGGAACGCTGTGGATCTCCGGATCGGGCTCAACGCTCATGGCGGTGACCGACGACACCATTGTCGCTAAGTTCCTCCAGGTCCGTTTGCGCGAGCGGTTCCCCGAGTGCGAAACGCATATCCTCACCTGCGACACCGAGGGCGCCCAGATCGAATACCTGTAGCCATCTTCTGGGGGCGTAGCGTGTCGGGCACCCAAGCACGGCGCTTTCACTCCTTCTGCAATGCAGGCCCGCCCGTCTGCGAAATGTGTTCAAGCGGTGCGCAAACGGTGCTGACATCGTGAACTGAGCCAGTGCTGTATTCAAAGCGAAAAGCGCGGGTACACAAAGAGTACTCCACCCCTCACAAAGGCGGCGCCGGCTCTCTCCACCGGCGCCGCCTTTTGTTTGGCATGTTTTTGCCTTGCGCTGCAGCCTCATGCGGGCTGCGAGCCCATCTTCCGCTGCCGCATCATGCGGGATGAGGACCGTCTTGCGCTGCAGCTTCAAGCAGAATGCGGGCCCTTCTTGCGCCACAGTCTGTGCAAGCCGCCCTCCTTAACCCTGGCAGTTACGTTCCTGTGCACGACCTGCACGCAGGCCGCGCATGACCGCCTCGCGGAGCTCGGGAATGCGGCCCTTATCCATAGCGGGGACATCCTTGAGCGGATACTCAAGTCCAAGTTGCTCGTACTTAACGATACCCATAGTGTGGTACGGAAGCATATCCAAGCCAACGACGTTGTGCCACGGAGCGATAAGGCGGCCAAGAGCCTCGCATTCCTCCACCGAGTCTGTAATACCAGGTACGATAACGTGACGGATAACTACCTTGATCCCACGACGAGCAAGCTCGTCGCCAAAGGCGATGATGTTGTCGGGGGCGCAGCGCGTGAGCTCCTTATGGCCTTGAGGGTCGCTGTGCTTGATGTCGAGCAACACGAGGTCGGTCTCGGAAAGGACCTTCTCAAAGCGCTCGGGACGCTTGGGATTGTAGGCATAGCCGCAGCTATCGAGGCACGTGTGCACGCGCCCGTTGGGGTTGTTGTGCATCGCGACAAACAGATCACCCACGAACTCGGGCTGGAGCAAGGGCTCTCCACCCGTAACCGTGATGCCGCCCGTACGGTAAAAAGGACGATTGCTCTCGAACTCGCTCACGATGCGCTCAACTGTGACCGCCGTGCCCACATCCTTGCCTACTGCCCAGGTATCGGGATTGTGGCAATATGCGCAACGCATGGGGCAACCTTGAGTAAACACCACGAATCGCACGCCCGGGCCATCGACCGTGCCCATGCTCTCAATGGAATGCACGCGCCCAATCGCATAGCTCGACGCCGCATTTCCATCGCAATCCAAAACAATTTGCGCCATAGCGCCTCGCCCCACTCTCGTATGTTTTGAACAAGGGTAACAAAAGTCGTCCACACCGACGCCTTAAAGAATCCCGTGCCGCTCATCGCACAAAAGCAAAACCCGCCAGCTGAGCGTGTCTGCTGGCGGGTTTACACATCTACGTGCAATCTCTCCTGTGCCGGAGGAAGTCTTAGAAGCCCTCGTGGAACGTACGGGAGATGACCTCGTCCTGCTGGGCCTTGGTGAGGTTGTGGAAGTTCACCGCGTAGCCGGAAACGCGAACGGTGAGCTGGGGGTACTTCTCGGGGTGAGCCTGAGCGTCGAGCAGCGTGTCGCGATTGAACACGTTCACGTTCAGGTGGTGGCCACCCTTCTCGGCATACGCGTCGATCATGCTCACGAGATTGTCGGCCTGGACCTGCGGGATGTCAGCAACCTTCATTGGTGTGCTCCTTTTCATATATGGCGTCCGACGAACGCCAGAATAGGAATCGTTACTGAAAGTATATCAGTAGACACCGCGCCGGTGCGTCAGAAATACGACCGGCGCAGAAACATTACAAACGGGTTACACCGTGTTCGACCTTAGCGGTCCTCAGAGCCCTCGGGCGCAGAGGAGTCGGTGCAGTCGCAGCAGGCAACCGGGTTCTCGAACTGGATATCACCGAGGTCGAGATCGCCGAAGAACACCTGGTCCTCCTTGCCGAGCGCACCCGGAACGATGGAGAAGGTGTTGGAGATGCCGTCCTGGGCGTCGCGGAACGGGAGCTTGGACACGGAGGACAGGGAGGCGATGGCGCCGTGGGTGTCGCGCTGATGCATGGGGTTGGCACCGGGGGCGAAGGGCACGCCGGCCTTACGGCCGTCGGGGGTGGCACCGGTCTTCTGGCCATACACGACGTTGGAGGTGATGGTCAGAACGGAGGTGGTGGGCACCGAGTTGCGGTACGTGTCGTTCATGCGGATGTACTCCATGAACTGGTGCACGATGTCGTGAGCGAGCGTGTCGACGCGGTCGTCGTCGTTACCGTACTTGGGGAAGTCGCCCTCGATCTCGAAGTCCACGATGACGCCCTGCTCGTCGCGGATCGGGTGAACCTTGGCGTACTTGATGGCGGACAGGGAGTCTGCGACGACGGACAGGCCGGCGATACCGGTGGCGAACCAGCGGTGGACGTGCTTGTCGTGCAGGGCCATCTGAATGGCCTCGTAGCAATACTTGTCGTGCATGTAGTGGATGATGTTCAGCGAGTTGACGTACACGCCGGCGAGCCACTGCATCATGTCCTTATACTTGGCCATGACGTCGTCAAAGTCGAGCGTATCACCCTCGACCGGGCGATACTTCGGGCCGACCTGCTTCTTGGAAACCTCGTCGACACCGCCGTTGAGTGCGTACAGCAGGCACTTGGCCAGGTTGGCGCGGGCGCCGAAGAACTGCATCTCCTTGCCGACGCGCATGGAGGACACGCAGCAGGCGATGGCGTAGTCGTCGCCGTGGTAGACGCGCATGACATCGTCGTTCTCGTACTGGATGGACGAGGAGGCGATGGAGGTCTTGGCGCAGAACTCCTTGAAGGCGTGCGGGAGGTTGGTGGACCACAGGACGGTCAGGTTGGGCTCAGGCGAGGTGCCCATGTTCTCCAGGGTGTGGAGGTAGCGGTAGCTCATCTTGGTGACGAGGGTACGGCCATCGACGCCCATGCCGCCGATGGACTCGGTGACCCACTGCGGGTCGCCGGAGAACAGGTTCTGGTACTCGGGGGTACGGGCGAACTTGACCATGCGCAGCTTCATGATGAAGTGGTCGACGAACTCCTGGATCTGCTCCTCGGTGAAGGTGCCACATTTGAGGTCGCGCTCGGCATAGATGTCGATGAAGGTGGAGGTGCGGCCGATGGACATGGCAGCGCCGTTCTGATCCTTCACGGCAGCCAGGTACGCGAGGTACATCCACTGGATGGCCTCCTGGGTGTTGGCTGCGGGGCGGGAGATGTCAAAGCCATAGAGCTCACCGAGCTTGTTGAGCTGCTGGAGGGAGCGGATCTGCTCCTGGAGCTCCTCGCGGTCGCGGATGTTCTCCTCGGTCATGACGCGCGGGGTGGAAGCCTTCTGGGCCTCCTTGTCGGCGATCAGCGCGTCGACGCCATAGAGGGCCACGCGGCGGTAGTCGCCGATGATGCGGCCGCGGCCGTAGCCGTCGGGCAGGCCGGTGATGATGTGAGCGGAGCGGCAGGCGCGCATCTCGGGGGTGTACACGTCGAAGACGCCGGCGTTGTGGGTCTTGCGCTTGTTGGTGTAGATGTCCACGACCTCGGGATCGACCTCGTAGCCGTGCTGAGCAGCGGCCTGCATGGAGATGCGGATGCCGCCGTTGACATGCAGGGCGCGCTTGAGGGGCTTATCGGTCTGGAGGCCGACGATGGTCTCGCGCTCGGGGTGCTCGGCGTCGATGTAGCCGGCCGGATGGGACAGGATGCCAGTGACGACCTTGGTGTCCATGTCCAGGACGCCGCCCTGCTCGCGCTCCTTAAGCAGAAGCGCCATGACATCGTCCCACAGCTTGACGGTGCGCTCGGTGGGGCCCACCAGGAACGACTCATCGCCTTCGTACGGGGTGTAGTTCTTCTGGATGAAGTCGCGAACGTCAATCTCGTTGAGCCAATTGCCGCCCTCGAAGCCTTCCCATGCCTCCTGCATTACCTGACCACGCTCCTCGTCGTGTATGCGGGGTGCTTCCACCCCAAATTTGGCATCTCCGCCCAACAACCTTGAGCTTCACATGTGCCACTCGCCGAAAAAACGCGTGCGCCCATGTGAAAAAAGCGGCCGTTGACCGAAGATTTATTCACATTTGCAAGGATACCATATGCGCTGGTTCTCAGAGGTATCGCAAATGAGACTTTTTGCCATTCATATGTTGTGCTTTACAGGCGCGAGAGCGTCATTCGAACCCATGGCCATCGCCAGGGCCGAGTGGACGAGTTGAACCCCGCACAGGCATGGGGCCCGGAGGACGAACATGGACGCCGAGGGTAACAATGTCGAAAACTTGGCGCGTTTTCGCCGCGATTTTTGACATTTTTACCCTCGGCGCCTTCGCCGCTCGCACCCGCGTCGCGAGGAACCACCGACGGACCTCACGCCTGCCACGCCTCAACCGCCTGAATAGCTACTCCCAGCCCTTCCAGACGTCGGGGCAGTAGCCCACCGTCGCCTTGGAGCCGTTGCGCACGATGGGCTCGCGCAGCACCTGCTGGTTCTCGAGCAGCTTGTCGAACTTCTGGCTCTCGGCCAAATACGTGATGAGCGCGACCGTATCCTGGTCTTTCGCTTTGTCATCGATGAGTGCGTCGATGCCGCCAACCGCGCGAAGCACGCTTTGGAGCTCGCCCTTGCTCATTTCCTTCTCCCGCAAATCGATGAACTGGACCTTGATGCGACGCTCCTTGAAGTAGCGCTGCGTCTTCTTCGTATCGAAGCTCTTCTTGGTGCCGAAGATCTGAATGTTCACGAACAACCTCCACGGGATATGTCTTGCGCCACGCCGCACGACCGGGCACAGCTGCGGGCTTGCGCCGCGCCGCTCGAACGCGCGTGTCTACGACGCTGCCTCTTCTCGGCGGGCGACCTCATCGATCAGAATCGTATCTCCGTGCCGCGCCGCCACGATGGCGAACAGCATGAACATACCCATCACGGCGATATAGGCAAACAGCAGCCAGGGAGCGACATCCATGACGATGCCCGACAAGATGGGAGTTGCAACCTGGGCCGCCATCGAGACCGTGTAATAGTAACCCGAGTAACGCCCGACGCTGTTGGCGTCGACCACCTCGAGCAGCATGGTGTAGACGCACATGTCGACGCCGCCCAGCGCCACGCCGATCACGAGGAACACCAGGTAGAACACAGGGCTGAAACCAGGAATCAGCCACAGCGCAACGGGGAAGAGCGCCATGACCAGCGCGGAAACCACCGCGACGCGCTTGCGCCCGTACTTGAGCGACATGTTTGCCAACGGCACGTAACCCGCAAGGGCTCCCGCGATCGTCACGATGTTGATGATGGCGTAGGAGCCGCCCTCCATGTTGTAGAACATATCCGCGTAGCGAGAGATGTTCGTGGTCATGGCGTTATAGCTCATGTAATAGAAGAACGTTGCGGCAAGCAGCATGGCCACGGAGAACAGCACCGAGCGGTCGGTGATTTTTGCTCGACCGCCGGCCTCGGGCGAATCGTCCACCATGATCTCGGATTCCTCGATGCCCATCTTGAGGCTCTCATCGTGCATCTTCTGCACAAGCTTCGGCTCGCGCACGCGCACGGCGTACACCACCGCGGAGCCCAAGATCACCAGCGCCTGCAACAGAAAGAGCGGGATGTAATTGGGCATGTCGCCCGCGGGAACCATCACCGCGATGGCAACGAGCATCACGCCGGTGCCAGCATACCCGACCATCTTTTGGATGGAGTCGGCCTTGGTGCGCAGCGGGCGCGGCGTGATGTCGCACACGATGGCGACCGTCATCGTCCGGTACATGCAGATGGCGAACAAGGTGAGCAGGATTGCGAAGATGAGCAGGGGCAGGCTGCGCATGCCGTTTGCCACCGCGATGAGCGGCATGCTAAACGTCGCGATGACGGAGCCAACCAAAATGAACGGGGTACGGCGCCCCAGGCGGCTCGCACAGCGGTCGGACAAGATGCCGAACAGCGGCAGCAGCACCAGGCCGAACACGTTGTCTATCGCCATCACCGCACCGGTGGTCATATTGTCCAGCCCAAACGTCCCCGTGAGCATCTTGGGCACGATACCGTCGAATACCTGCCAAAAGCTGATCATGCCCATAAACGGCAGCGACGCAAGCGCCACGTGGGCGTAGTCAAGACGCGGAGCGCCCACACGCTTCGATGTTTTTCCAGCCATGACTCCCCCTTACTGGAGTTCTGCGAGATTGCTCAGGAACGCGACGTAAAACTCGACGCCGCGCTTATATACGTCGACGCCGATCCGCTCGTTGGCGGTGTGCAGCAGCGAGCGCGCCTGCGCGGAATAGATAAACCCGCCGAAACGGTACACGCGGTCGCAGATGGCGTTGAACGAGCGCGAATCCGTGCAGGAATTTTGCACGTAGGGAGCGAAGCCCGCCTCAGGATACACCCCCGCCACGCACCGGTGCAGATAGTTGAACGCTGGGTCGTTCTCAAACGGGCTCACCGGCGCCGGCTCGGTATAGGGCACGGCTTCGTTGATCTCGACGCTCACGTAATCGGGGCTCACCCCGCACGCCTCGCACGTCTCCTCCGCGCTCCGGCGAGCCCGCGCAACGGCGTCTGCGACCGTCTCAAACGGGGCCACGCGCACGTTGAAGTTCGCCCGGGCGACGGTGGGCAGCACGTTGTGGGCAGGCGACCCCTCAAGCTGCGTGAGGGCATACGTGGTGCGAATCATGGCCCCCATCTCGGGGTCTGCCGCCATGATCTTGCTCACCAAGGGGCGCGTGAGCCACAAGTTCGCAAAGACGCCTCTATATAGTGCAGAGCTGCGACTGCCGAGCTCCATGAGCGTGGCGTCGAGCGCACGGGTGAAATGCGGGGCGCCGGGATTCGCCGCGATGTCCTCGCACACGCGGGCGAGCAGACGCGGTGCATCGTTCTCCGCCGGGGTCGAAGCGTGCCCGCCGTCGGCGCGGGCGGTGACGGTAAGGTCGACATGGCCCTTTTCCGACACGCCCACCATCGCCACGGGCTCCGCCACGCCCAGGGGCGCGTCGGCGGCGACAGCGCCGCCTTCGTCCATAACCATATACGGGTGAATATCGTGGTCGCGCAGCCAAGCGACCGCCTGCTCCGCCGCCGGCCCTGATACCTCCTCGCCATTCGAGGAGAAATACCAGACATCGCGCGGGGGAACAAAGCCCTCGCCCATCAGCGTCTCCATGGCCTCAAGCACCGCGGCGACGATATTCTTGGTGTCGAGCGCGCCGCGGGCCCAAATCTCGCCGTCGTGAATCTCGGCGCCAAAGGGATCGCGATCCCACGCTTGCCCCTCCACGGGAACCACGTCCTGATGGGCCATGAGCACGATAGGGTCGAGCGACGGATCGGCGCCCGGCCAGCGCAGCATCATGCCGAACTCGTTGAACATGGTAAGCTCGCACGCCTCGAACACGCGCGGGAACTGCTCACGCAGCGTGGGCACCCACGCTTCGAAGGGCGCGCGGTCAACCTGCGCGGGATCGTCGCGCGAAACCGTTGGGACGCGCAAGAGGGCGCGGAAGCGTTCCACGGCATCGTCGCCGGCTTTGTACGCGCCCGCCGTGAGCGCCTCACCTGCGGGCGCGCTGGGCTTTAACAGTGAACTTTTCAGCGCACATGCCGCGGCCGTGGCGCCGAGAGCGACACCTGCGGCTCCCAATGCGGCACCAGCGATTTTCACTTTGTTTCGCATGATTTCTCCTCGCAACACAAAAAGATGCGCCGCCCTCCGCGGGCAGCGCACCCTCTCTCCCCGACAACCGAGCAAAATCGTAGCACTCCATCATGGTGGAGTGCTACGTAATTGCATTGTTATTGCACGCAATCAAGCGGTCGACGAGGCGGGCGAGGAGCGCCTCACGCCATAGCGGGACCTTGCACGCACAGCTCCGTGCGCAAGCGCTCGATCACGGTGCGACGGCTACACCATGAAGAAGTAGGCGAGCACCACGACGCCGAGCACAATGCGGTAGATGCCGAACGCCGTGAAATCGTGACGGCGGACAAACGCCATGAGCCACTTGATGGTGAGGAGCGACACCACAAACGCCACCGCACAGCCCACGCCGAGGATGGCAAGGCCGCTCGCATCGAACACGCCGCCCTTGATGAAAAACTTGACGAGCTTGAGGAAACTTGCGCCAAACATCACGGGAATCGCCAGGAAGAACGTGAATTTCGCGGCGACGGCGCGCGTGGTTCCCAGCAGCAAACCACCGATGATGGTTGAACCGGAACGCGAGGTGCCCGGGATGAGCGAGAGCACCTGGAAGCAGCCGATGCCGAGGGCCGTCTTGTAGGACAGGTCCTCAAGCGTGGTGATAGAGCCGAAGTCACCGCCATCGGTGGGCTCGGCGGCCGCTGCCGGAGCGGCGAAGTGAGCGCCACCCGGGCGTGAGCCGGGGACGACGCCCTCGGCCGCCACGCGCGCGGCGAGCTTCTTTGCGCGCCACCGCTCAATCACGATGAACGCGATACCGTAAACGATGAGCGCGGTCGCGACGACGGTCGAGCTGTAGAGGTGCTCCTCCATGAAGTCATCGAGCGGGATGCCGATGACCGCAGCGGGCAGGCAGCCCACGATGATCTTGCCCCACAGGCTCCAAGTGTCGCGGCACTCCTGCTTCGTCTTGCCAAAACCAAACGGCAGCAGCTCGCGGATGAACAGCACGCAAACGGCCAAAATGGCGCCGAGCTGGATGACCACGAGGAACATGTTCCAAAAATCTTCGGTCACATTGAGCTTGATGAACTCGTCGACCAAGATCATGTGGCCCGTCGATGAGATGGGCAGCCACTCGGTGATGCCCTCGACAAGACCGAGAAACGCAGATTTGAGCAGTTCAATAATGTCCAAGGGGACCTCCCATACGACTTTCCGGTCACACGTCAAGGATGCGCCCCGGCGCGCGTGGCACCAGGCGGGCATCCGCCGTGTATCCGTCCATTATCGCCTCCCCCGGTGCGCTGCACCGAAAAAGCGCGCCGTTCACGGCATATTTGCGCTTCCAATGTAATATGTGGGTATAACCGTGGCATGGTAAAGCACTAATCGATGGGTCACACGGAGCCCGTCACAAGTCAGGGAGGTTACCATGCACGAGGGTTATTCCAAGGTATTTGTCGCCCTTGACGGCACCGATCAGCAGGATTTCGTTCTCGCGCGCGCCATCAAAGTCGCAGCCAACAACGGGGCATCGCTCATCATCGGCCACGTGATCGACTCCACGGCGCTCGAGTCCGCCGGCTCCTACCCCGCCGACCTCGTCCAGGGCCTGCAGGACGCTTTCACCAACTCCATCATCGCCCAGGTCGAGGAGGCCAAGGCGAACGAGGATATCCCCTCCGTCGAGGTTATGATTCGCGCCGGCCGCATACGCGAGACCCTCAAAGACGAGATGCTCGACGTCGTCCAGCCCGACTTGGTCCTGTGCGGCGCCCGCGGCCTGTCCTCCATCAAGTACGCGCTGCTCGGCTCCATCTCCACGTTCCTGCTGCGCAATACCGACTGCGACATCCTCGTCGTGAAGTAGCAACGATCGCGGCGCGGCGCATCGCCTCGCCCGAAGCCAAGACAAACGAAACGGGAGCCCGCTCACGATGGCGGGCTCCCGTTTTTCTTCATCGCAACGGGGATAAAGCTTACGATGAGAGGCCTCGGTGCGTCGTCATCAACCTAAAGCTTGTACCATCACGCGTCGCCGAGTGTACCGTCGCGACGAAACGCCGCGAAGTATCCTCTACATCGGCAGCATTAGAGCAACGGGCGGAGCGATGCGCAATCATTCATCGACGGCCCCTTCCAGCCCGGTCGCTACTCGTTGTCACCCGCCGTCATCTGCGTGGCGCTCAGGCTGCCCTCCATGCTGGCGGCGGCGTCGGGCCACACCCAGTCGGTGAATGCAGGATGGTCGTAGCCCTCCTCCACGGCGAACTCGAACGCCTCAAGGCGGAATGCCTCCCAGGCCTCGATCTGCTCGGCGTGCGCCGGATCGCAGTTCGCGGAGTCCACCAGACGCAAAGCCTCGGCAGCGAGCGCCCAGCGATCCATGTTATTCAGGCGCAGCATGTCGAACGGGGTGGTGGTGGAACCCTTCTCCTCATAGCCATGGACACACCAGGCGTCATGACCGGGGCGCGCCCACACCAGGCGACGGATCGTGCCGGCGTAGGCGTGGAAGCAGAAGAGGACCGGCTTGTCGCCCGCACCGAAGAACTCGACGAAGCGCTCATCGGAGATCGCCTGGTCGTTCTCGCAGGCGTTCTGGATCTTGAGCAGGTCGACCACGTTCACGAACCACACCTTGACGCCATGCTCGCGCAGCAGGTCCACGGCGGCGAGCGCCTCGAGCGTTGGGACGTCACCACACGTGGCGATCACCAGGTCGGCTTCTTCGAGGCTCGAAGCGGTGCTCGCCCACTCCCACGCAGCCAGCCCCTCGGCGAGCTCGGCACGAGCGTCGTCCACCGTCACGAACGTCGGCGCGGGCTGCTTGCCGCAGAAAATCGCGTTCACGCAGTCCGTCGACTGGTACACGCGCTCCGCAACCGCAAGCGCCATGTTGGCGTCGCACGGATAGTATGCGTTCACGACGTGAGTGTCGTTTGCCTTGTTGAGCAGCACGTCGATGAAACCTGGGTCCTGGTGCGAGAATCCGTTGTGGTCCTGGCGCCACACGTGGCTTGAAAGCAGGATGTTCAGACCGGAGATGGGCGCGCGCCACGGAATCTCGCGCTTAGTCGCTTCGAGCCACTTGCAGTGCTGATTTACCATGGAGTCGACGACGTGCACGAAGCTCTCGTAGCTCGACCACACGCCATGACGGCCGGTGAGCACGTACGCCTCGAGAAAGCCCTCGCACTGGTGCTCGGAGAGCTGCTCGATTACTCGGCCGCTCGGAGCGAGCAGATCATCGTTATCGGCGTCGGCATAGTGACCGGCGAGCCACTGCTTGCTCGTCGCGGCGTAGCAGTCCTGCAGACGGTTGGACGCGGTCTCATCGGGGCCGAAGATGCGGAAGTCATCGTTTTTGGCAAGGACGTCGGCGGTGTAGGCGCCAAACACGCGTGCCGCCTCGGTGGCGCCCCACCCGTGCCCCTTCTCCGCCACGGGGACCTCATGGGCATGGATATCGGGCAGCTCAAGCTCTCGGCGGATTCTCCCGCCGTTCGCGTTGGGGTTGGCGCCGATGCGCAAGTCGCCCTTGGGCATGAAGGCGGTCACATCCTCGCGAACCTGGCCTTCCGAGGTGAAGAGCTCCTCGGGGCCGTACGAGCGAAGCCAGGAACGGAGCACGCGGAAGTGCTCGTGGGTGTCGCGGGCGTCGGCCAGCGGCACCTGATGCGCGCGCCAGGAGTCCTCAGTCTTCTTACCGTCGATATGCTTGGGACACGTCCACCCCTTGGGCGTGCGGAATACGATCATCGGGTACACGGGGCGGGTCTCGTCGCCGAGCTCCGCGTTTGCCTTGATATCGCAGATCTCGCCGAAGACCTCCTCGAGCTGCGCGGCGAAACGCGCGTGGATGGAGGCGTGCGACTCGTTGTCGAAGCCAGCCACGAAGAAGTGCGGCTTGTAGCCCATTCCCTCGAAGAACTTGGTGAGCTCCTCGTCCGAAATGCGCGCCAGGATGGTGGGGTTCGCGATCTTGTAGCCGTTGAGGTGCAGGATCGGCAGGACGATGCCGTCGGTCTTGGGGTTGACTAGCTTGTTGGATTGCCAGGAGGTGGCGAGCGCCGCGGTCTCGGCCTCACCGTCGCCCACCACGGCCACAGCCAGCAGGCTCGGGTTGTCCATCACGGCACCGTATGCGTGGCTGAGGGTATAGCCCAGCTCGCCGCCCTCGTGGATGGAGCCCGGGGTCTCGGGCGCGAAGTGGCTCGGGATGCCGCCTGGGTAGGAGAACTGGCGGAAGAACTTCTCAAGGCCAGCCTCGTCATCCGTGATGTCGGGACGGATCTCGCGGTACGTACCGTCGAGTAGAGACTGCGCCGTTCCGGCAGGACCACCGTGGCCGGGGCCCATGAGGAAAATCGCGTTTTGCCCATGGTCGGCGATGAGACGATTCACATGACCGAACAAAAAGTTGATACCGGGAGTGGTTCCCCAATGGCCCACCAGGCGGTGCTTGACGTCCACACGGCCGAAGTCGCGCTTCCCGCCCGTCTTGGCATCGGTCCAGTCCTCGCGCATCAGCGGGTTGGAACGCAGGTAGATCTGTCCAACCGACAGGTAGTTGGCGCAACGCCAGTACTTATCCACGCCGGCGAGGGCATCTGCGCTCACTGGGTTCTCGAGTTTGGTCCACGGAGTGCCGATCACGGGCTGCGTCATGGCTTTTCCCTTCCTACACGAAGCGGGCCAACACATCCCGCTCCTTTGATGTCGTTACCCCGAGTGTAAACGCTAAAACGTTTTATCGTTTGTGATAAAACGTTTCTTCTGAAATTTTTCAATTCCGTTTACTACTGTTTATGCTGTTGAGTGAAATTGAGCCTTCTAAACGCGAGACGCGGCACCCGCAATCGGACAAAGAGCTTTGGTATGCGTTTGACCCATGCAGATCGAGTAGTCTCAAATATGTGTGGGGTTTATCAGTAACGATCCAGTAGCGCGGCTCATCCGAGCACAAAACCCCAGTTGGCATCTGGTCGAATCGGCGCTCTACTCACCGTACCAGATTAAAGCCCACACATATTAATTACTAACACCCCAGCCAGTCGGTCGAACAGCCACCCAGCCCACCGGCCATTCTCCTCCGGTGCCGCTGGCATAGGTTTGCCATCGGCGCCGGGAGCGAACGGCAGGAGAAGGCAGGCAGCCTGTGCGGAAAAGTTTCTCCTACGCGACTTGCAGGAAAGGCTCAGCAATCGAGCGGCGCAACACTCGCCTGACACACCAGGCGCGGAGCCAAAACACGATCCTCGAACTCGTGCTCAGCATGCTCGTTCACGCGCTTGAGCAGCAATTCCATCGCATTGTCTGCAAGCTTCGAAACGTTTTGCTCGATGGCAGTCAGCGCCGGCTCAAACAGCGCATCGGCCGCAGAGTTATCGTAACTCACGAGCGAATAATCGCGCGGAACGCGTTTGCCATGCGCGAAGAGGCACTTGAGCGCCCCCAAGGCAATGTTGTCGGAACTCGCGAAAATCGCGGTCGCATCGCTCTCGAGCACGCGCTCCGTCGCCGCGGCGCCGTCGGCGATGTAGTAATCGCTCTCGAACACAAGGGAGTCATCGGCCGTGATCCCGTGCGACTCGAGCGCCCGGCGATATCCCGTCAGACGTGCGCGACCGGTGTTCGACGACGTGTTAATCAGGCACGCGATGCGCGTATGCCCGCGCTGCAGCAGGCAATCCGTGGCCAAAAAGCCACCGAGCTCGCTGTCAAAACGCACGCGGTCGCAAGCGACGCCGTCAATAAAACGGTCGACCATCACCAAGGGCACGGGCAGCGTGGACAGGCTCTCGACAAGTTGCTCATCAGCGTCGATCTCATGAGCCGTCACGAGGATCAGGCCATCGACACCGCGATTGACCAGCAAGCGAACGAGCTCATCCTCGTGCTCAGACGAGACGTCGGAATTCATGATGAATAGCGCATAACCGTGCTCACGACAGCGAATCTCAAGGTTGCGAGCCAAGGAGGAAAAGAAGCGGCTCTCGATATTGGGAACGATCAGGCCAAACGTGCGGGACTGCTGCATCACGAGGCTTCGGGCAATTTGATTGGGCACGTACCGCTTGCGCGCGGCGACCTCTTTGATGCGGCGCCGATTCTCCTCGGAAATGCGGCAGGGACGGTCGTTGAGTACCAAAGACACAGCCGACGGGGACAGGCCCACCTCCTGCGCGATTTCTTTGAGCGTTACCTTTGGTGCCATGATCCCCTCCCTGAAAACAACGACGGACGCCGGCGTACACCCGCGTCCGTCGCTATGTTCCCCCACATAGAGGGTGAGGTCAACGTTTTACCATTGAACGGTTGGACTTCGTCCTTGCACGGTCACGATACTCACGCGAACGGCTTGAGGACCACAAGCGCGTCATGCGTGAAGGGATGCTGCTCGACACGCGTCGAAGCGGCCGCCTCGTCCACGCGCATCGGCATATGGGCAACTCGCTTGTCTTCCAAGTCAAACGCGATCGCCTCCATATGCTCAAACGCGCCGTGGAGCCTAAGCGCTGTTGAACGTGGCATATATGCGACAACAGCGTCTCCAATCCGGGCAACTCGTATCGACTCGCAAGCATCATCGAGCAGCTCCTGCGCAGGCTCGATTGCAAGGCGCCCTCCCCCGGTGAGCATACCGAGAATCTGTGGAATCAGGCCGAAGTCCCACACGCCAGGAAACTGGAGGCACTCCTGCCAGCGGAAGGGCATGTCAAAACCCTCGCCGAGGACCGAGCCCCTGCTCGCGGCGGTCTGCCAATTCCACACGCCGTGAGCTCCATAGGTGAGTCCGGCCGTGGCACCCGAGAGGATGCCCGACCACGCGCTCGCGCGGCAGTCCTGGGCACTAAAACGCCAATACACATTACGGCTCGCGCCCATCTGCTCATAACAGGGCTCCGAATTCAACATCGGCTTCTTCGGGTATTGGGCGCGGAAGTCCTCGGGGAGCTTCCATGCCTCGTACTGCCCCTCGTAGTTGTGCCCCGGCTGATACATGTAGAAGTCAAGGCGATCGACAAACGCCTCGGGAATGGTTCGGTTCCCGCGATTGATGTGCATGCACCGCAGCGCGTTGGGCGCAAGCTCGCAAATGGCGGAAAGGCCCTCCTCGTAATAACGAATCGCCTCTTCATCCTTAAAGTCCGTATCACCTGTCACCACATACACGGGGTCAAACTCTCCAAGGTGTTTAACCACGCGCTCAACATGCGCGCGCACTTCTTCAAACGGAAGCAGGGGCACACCGAGCTTTTCGGAGACCTTCGACCCCCAGGTTCCGGGAATGTAGTTGCACCACAGAAGCACGAGCGCCGGACGGATGCCGCGCTCGACCGCCATGCGGCACATCTCGCGGGCGCGCTGCCAATAGGCCTCGTTGGGAGTGGCCCAATCGAACACCGTGCCGTCCTCACTAGCGTACGGGTAGATGCCCAGATCGGGGCGGCACCGATCCCACTGCGGGAGCGTGTTGATCTGCAGCACGTTGATCCCCTGCTCTGCGCGACGGGCGAGATAGTACTTCCAATCGGACAACTCGATACTCGTGAACGCGCTCCAGCACGTGTCTGCCAGCCAGAACCAAGGCTTACCGTCAAGCGTGAACCCGTCGGAACGGTCATTCACCGAAAGCTTGCCAAGCGCCATAACATGTCCCTTCTCATGATTTCACTCTCATTATCCAACAGCGTTGAGCAGTGAGTTGGTACCGAAAGCCCCGCCGGGCAGATGCCAAACGGGGCCCTGAACTTGATGTAGGCGAGCGATGGGGGTTCGTCTCTGCCCACGCGAATGGCTGATTGCGCACTACGCGAAAGCCGGAGCCTCTTCCTCCTCCATCTCGGCAAGCTCTTCCTTGGAGAAGCCGGTGAAGTACACGACGACCGCGGCGATAACAAAGGAGATGGCCATGCCGATTACGGCGGCGATGGTGTTCCACTGGCCACCCTGGAAGTAGTTCATGATGACCATGAAGTTGGCGGCACCGCCGGCGAGGTAGTAGGTGACGCCCATGAGGCCGGAGGCCACGGCGCCGATGGCGCCACCGATGAACATGCCGAGCATGGTGCGGCGGAAGCGCATGAGCACGCCGAAGAGCGCGGGCTCGGTCACGCCGCCGGCGATGGCGGAGATGACGTAGCCGAGAGCCATACCCTTCTCATCCTTGTTCTTGAGCTTGAGGAAGGCACCGAAGGCGCAGCCCCACACGGCGGTCATGGCGCAGTTGGTGGAGACGAAGACGAACGGGTCGAAGCCCATGGCGATAATCTGAACCTGAGCGAGCAGGATGACGGGCATGTGCATGCCAGCCACGACGAACAACTGCCAGAAGGCACCAAGGACGGCCATGACGAGCAGGACACCGATCTGGCCAGCATCGGAGACGGCAAACAGGGCGTTGGCGATGAGACTGCCGAGCAGGTTGCCAACCGGGCCGAGTGCAATCAGGGCAATGGGCACGGTGACGATCATGGTGCAGAACGGGGTGAACACCGTGGAGAGGACGTCGGGCATGACCTTCTTGAAGAACTTTTCAACGAAATACAGCACCGGTGCGCTCAAGATAATGGGCAGGACGCTCTGCTGGTAGTTGGCAGCAGCGATGTGGATGCCGTACACGCTGATGATTCCACCGCCCTCCTGAGCGGCGGCAGACACAATGGACGGGGCCATAAAGACGCCACCGAGCAGCATGCCCAAAACCGGCGAGGCGCCGAGCTTCTTAGCCGCGGCGTAACCGAGGTAGATGGGCAGGAACGTAAAGGTCGCCTCGTACAGCGTGGTATAGAAAAAGGTGTAGGTGGGATCGGTCTCGGGCACCAGGTTGAGCATCATCGGGCCGATGATGACCGCGAAGGTACGGAACAGACCTCCGGCCATGAGCAGCGGGATAAGCTGGGTCATCGAGCCGGAAAGATAGTCGAGGATGATATTCGGCAGGTCTTTGAGCTCGATCTTCTTCTTGGGGGCATCGAGGTTCTCATTCACCACGGCGCCCTGCTTGACACCGGAAATTGCCACGAACTCGTCGAGCACCTTGGGCACGTTCTGGCCGATGATGACCTGAAGCTGACTGCCGGAGAACTGGCAACCGAGCACACCCTTAACCTTCTTGATCTTCTCGACGTCGGCCTTGCTGTTGTCGACGAGCGTTAGACGCAGGCGCGTCATGCAGTTGGTGGCAACCTGAACATTCTCAGCTCCACCGACAAGTCCGAGGACATCGGTGGCGATCTGCCTGTTGTCTACTGCCATGGGACCCCTCCCCTTGTACTAAACGGCCCTCCGGCCGTGCATTGCCCCGCCCGCGTTGTGCATGTGGTACATCTTCTTTACATGTACCATGACGGAGCTCCTACTTGAACAGCAAACGGTCAACGAACCTTGCGCGGCTGTGCTTGGTTAAACGTTTTGTTTACTGAACGTTTATGTCTTGTATTATGCACATTATCCTAATTTATCACTTATTTTAACGGTGAACGGTAGTAAACAACAGGTGAACGTTTTGCTGTCATTTTTCTAACATTACTGATGTTCCTCAAAGGTTTATGTGTTTACCTTCAACTTCTCTAAAGATATCCCCATCTTCCCGATATTTCGAACCATCTGCCGATTACCAGGTGCCCTCGTATTTGATGCGTTCTATACTAAACATGTTTATTAGCTGTCTATCGAGAAGAGGACGACATGCAGCACCGTTCATACGCAACCGTAACCACCTTGGGTGATTTTGGCCCTTGGATTTCCAAGATCGTTCTCGACCTGCCGCGAGAGGCGCGCACCTGCGACATCGCCGCCAACGCGTTCAGCGTCTTTTGCGCTCGGCGCAAGCGCGATGGGAGCATCGTCATGCGCAAAGAACACGGCGCAAGTGAGACACTCCCTTCACAGGGCTACATCCCCGTTAGCGCAGCCTATACCTGTGATGAACGCGGCAATCGCCTTCCCGCGGGAACCCATGTAGCGCTTGAGCTGAAAGAAGAGCGCCTCACCAAGCGCATCGAGGGCGGCGTCATGGGATCTCAATACGTCAACAACGACATCACGGTGACGCAGACGCGCGCGGTCCCCGCGGCGACTGGAGCCGAACCCCTCGCCGGCCTGGTGTTCGACCAGCTGCGGGCAACGCTCTGTCCCGCGCTCGACCGTTGGCACATCGCCGAGATGGGAGCGCCGGTAGACAGCATCAGCCTCAAGTACGGCTATTTCGAGCCCGATTTCTCGCCCGTCATGCTGCCTTTTGCCAAACCCGACACGGCCCCCGTGGAAAAACCCGAGAAGGCGGCGCTGATCATCTACCTGCATGGCGCCGGCGAGGGCGTAGGCGAGGCGACTTGGGAGGGGCCCGAACGCGCCTACACGGGCAACCGCGTGACCGCCCTCTCTCAGAACCCCATCCAAAGGTATTTCGATGGCGCCGCATGGGTGCTCGTGCCGCAGTGCCCCACGTTCTGGATGGATGACGGCGTGGAGCAGCTCGGCCATTCCAACAGGAGCATCTACACCGCAGCCCTCAAGGCGCTCATTGACGAGTTTGTCGCCGAACATACCGATCAGATCGACGCGAGCCGCATCGTTATCGCCGGCCTATCTAACGGCGGGTTTATGACGGTACGCATGTGCCTCGACTACCCCGACTTCTTCGCCGCGGGTATTCCTTGCTGCGCGCCGTTCTTCACCGAGAACCAGACACCCGAAGTGATCGAGGCGCTCGGCCAAACGCCGCTGTGGTTCATCCACTCCAAAGGCGATGAGCTCGTCGATCCGCTCGACACCGCACTGCCGCTTTACCACAAGCTTGCGGAAGCCGGAGCCGAGGTTCACATGACCTACTTCGACCACGTGGAGGATCTCACCGGCCGCTATCGCGAGGCAGACGGAACGCCCAAAAAGACGTTCAACCATGGCGTGTGGATCCACCAGTTCAACGACTTCTGCCGCACTGATCTCGATGGTCGCAACGTACTCGTTGACGGCGAGCCTGTGAGCTGCTGGGAGTGGGCTGCGGCGCAGAGACACTAAGCCAGCGAGCATCGCAGAGGCGAGACGCTCTCATTGCGCAACCCAGGACCGCCACCGAACGAAAGGAGCATCGTGCAGGAAAGACGACGCGTCATCATCACAACCGACATGGAGGTCGACGACATGAACTCGACCATCCATCTCGCGCTGTACCTCAACCACATCGACCTCGAGGCGATTGTCTACACTGCATCGCAGTACCACTTTCAAGGCGATGGCATCCACACGTTAGGCGAGGTCAATCCGCATTGGCGCACCAAAGGTGTGCGCTCCTACGAGTGCGCCGTGGTGCCGCGCGAGCCCGATCCCGAAGCGGGGGCTCTCCGCCGATACCGCCCCTTCCCCGAGCGCTGGATCGAGAACTTGTGGGAGCGCGAGTACGCCCGGGCATACCCCAATCTGCAGGCAAACGCGCAGGTCGCCGGAGAGCCGGCATTCCCCACGCCCGAGGAGCTCATCGCGCGCACATATGTCGGAAACGTCACCTTTGAGGGCGACGTGCGCGAAGACACACCCGGATCCGACGCGATCAAACGCGCAATCATGGACGACGACCCACGCACGCTGTGGCTGCTCAGCTGGGGCGGGATGAACACCATCGTCCGTGCGTTCATGAGCATCGCCGCAGAATACGCGGAGACGCCCCTCTGGGAAGACGTGCGCGAACACGTGTATGCCAAAGTCCGCGTGTCGGGCGTCATGGACGGCGTAGGCCAGGACAACTCGTGGAAGGACTACGGCGAGCCGCTGTTTCCCAAGCTCCAGCTTCTGCGTACCCCGTTTTCCTACGGCGGCTACGTCGATGCCAAATCCGCGCAGCCCGACTCCATCGAGCTCTTCCGCGCCCCATGGCCCGCGCAAAACCTCATTGAGGGCAATGGCCCCCTCATGGAGCGTTACATGCTCTACGGCGATGGCAAAATCTACGAGAACGAGCCAGATCGATTCCAATTTGGAATACACGCCACCCTGGATTGGGGCTGGCCCGGTATGGAGCCCATGCGGTTCGAGCGCGGCGATTTCATGGCCGAGGGCGACTCGACAACCTACATCCCGCTGCTCGACTTTGGCCTGCGCGGCGCCGGCGACCCTTCATTCGATACGATCCTCGGTCCGATATTCAACGATGGCGACACGCCCAGTGTCGAGGGCGCACCTATGGGATTGGACTCCCTGGGTAAACCGACGAATCATAACGTCAATCCGTTTCTCCGCGCCTATCAGGAGGACTTTGCCGCACGGGCGCAATGGTGCGCGCACAAACCCGAGGAATGCTCGCACCCCGCTCGCATCGAAAACGCCACCGCAGACTGCACGGCGAGCGCAGGCGAGGGCGTCGAGCTCAAGGCACAGGTGATCGACCCCGATGGCGCCGGCTTCGATGCAGCATGGACTGTTTCGCCTCACTCCAGCAGCTATCGGGGGATCGAGGATCTCACAAGCTGGTGTGTTCGCAGAGTCCAGGGCACGTTCACCGTACCCGCCGACGCCCAAACAGGCGACCGATTCGTCCTCACCCTCTCGGTAAAGACCCGAGGAAAACACCCCTGCACGCGCTATGCGCAGGTCGCCGTGACGATTCGGTAGGAGCCTCGAAAAAGCACTCGGTCGGAGGGCGTCCAAAAAGCACGCATGGCGAGCACGCCCGTTTTGTCCCCGGCAAGCTCGAGCGAATCGACAAATACGACTACCCGGTCCTCGCGATTCGAGAGGGCATCATGAATGCCATCATCCATCGCGATTACGATCTCCACGCCGAAACCGTAATGAAAATGAGTCGCACGGAGATCATGTTCACAAACTATGGCGGGCTTCAGGGCATAAGCGTCGATAGCGCCGTCCAGGGATTGGCAGAGGTTCGCAACCCCCTGCTGCGCCAACTGTTCTACCGCTTGGATATCGTGGAGGCCATCGGCACGGGACTTAAACGCATATACGAGCTGTACGAAGAGGAAGAACTCACCCCCACCGTCAAATCGACGGGCAATTGGTTCTGTCTCTCGCTGCCCAATATCAACACCACACGCAACCCGCACCTCTCGCTCAGGCGCAATGATGGGCCGAACCTGAGGGGGGAATACCAGGACTACGAGAAGCTCGACGATGGCGGCATGCTCCCACCCGAAGTCGCTCGGGCGTTTGCGCCCATACGTCTTGAGCATGAGAAGGCCCTTGCCAAAATGGGTCTCTCTCCAAATAGAAGCATGACCGAGCAACAGCAAAAAGCGCTTGAGCCGACAATGACCGAGGGCGACGGGCTTCGACTGGCTTGGAGGTCTTCCGATGGAGAACTCGCACCGAGCGCGCGAACCGTTCTCATTGAGTACGGCAAGGCAAAGAGAGGAGTCTTTTCGCGTCAGGAGGCCGAAGAGGTTCTTGGAGTCGGACGCGACGTGACCCTCAAGGTGATCAACGGCATGATTGAAGATGGCGATGTCATCAAGGAGGGCAAGGCGCGCGCCACCCGCTATCGCGTGGCGCGCGCCTAAGATGAGCACGAGCTCACCGTAAAACGTAGGTTGAACCACACCGACAGATGCATGACAAAACCCGCGCCCCGCTCTCTCGAGCGAAACGCGGGTTATTTCAGGCTGCTTCCGCCATGGAGTTTTCTCTCTTAAGAAGCAAGGGCTTTGATGCTACTTGGCGTTTGCCTGATCGAGTTCCTTCTTGCTAAAGCCGAAGAGATACGTGCACACAGCTGCGACGACCAGGGAAATGAGGCTCGCGATAATACCCTGGATGAAATTGGCGTTGGTGCCGCCCACATAGCTCAGGACGGACAGGAAGTTCGCAGAGGTGATGACGTACTGGGTGAGATTGGCGATACCAGCATACGCACCGCCGACAAAGCTACCGACCATCAAGGCGCCGAAACAGCGCACGTGAGACAGGCAGATGCCATAGAGCACAGGCTCGGTAACGCCGCCCAAGATACCGGATACGAAGGCGCCGAAGGCGTTGCCGCGCTCCGCCTTACCTTTGAGTCGAAGAGCCGCACCGAGGGCGACGCCGAAGCATGCCCACGTGGCGAAGCTACCCGCGAGCATGACACCGGTCATCTCGCCAGTCTCGAAGAACGAGGCCATCATGGGCATCATAAGGGCCAGATGCATACCGCTCATGACGAGGAACTCCCAAAGGGCGGCGATCACGCCGACACCGAAGAATCCGGTATTCATACCGAACCAGGCAAGGCCGCCGCTGATGGCGTTGCCCACAATCGTACCGAAGGGGGCGAGCAGGCACAGGATGAACGGCGAGGTGACAAGGAGGCTCAAAATGGGCGTGAACACGGTTGAGAGCATGTCGGGCATGTGCTTACCGACAAACTTATAAACAACAGCGAACAGCGGAACGGACATCATGATGGGCAGGACAGTCTGGGCATAGGCGGCAGACGTGTTGCAGGGGATGCCGAAGACGGTAAACGCCTTACCCTCGGCGATGATTGCGGCGAAATCCGGCGACATGAGGATGCAGCCGATAAATCCGCCGAGCATACCGTTGATGCCAAGTTGCTTCGCCGCGTTGACGCCCGCGAGGATAGGCATGAAGTACAGGGCGGCATCGTAGATGAAGTCGAAGAGCACGTAGATGTCGCTCTCCGCGGGGTACAGGCCCAGGAGCTGCGGACCGCACAGGGCATTGATCGCATTTGCGAGACCGCCCGTGAGCAGCACCGGGATCATCGGGGTCATGCAGCCCGCCATGTAACCGACGACGTTCTTCAGGATCTGCATGGGCGTAAGCTTCTTCTTGCCGACAAGCTCGACGTCGGCGGCGGCAGCCTCGGCGTCCTCAACCGCCTCGAGCTCGTTGACGTTGGCAAGTGAGCAGAACTCCGCGTACACCCTGGGCACGTTCGTCCCCACGATGATCTGATACTGCTGACCACCGTGGACAATGCCCATCACGCCGTCAACGGCCTTGACTTCGTCATCGTCGATGCTGGACTCGTCCTTGAGCACAAGGCGGAGCCTCGTCATGCAGTGGGTCGCCGAAGTCACGTTCTTCGGGCCGCCCACCGCCTTGAGGATATCCTCGGCGATACGCTTATTGTCTGCCATGGTATTTCCTTTCCCGTTTCTTTCTATCCCCCATCGGCGACTTCGCGCCAACCGGAAAACCTGCGTTTATTCGGGCAGCTGATTGCCCGCGATGACCTTCTGATACCAATAGAAGCTGTCCTTGCGAATCCGGTCGCAAGTCCTGATGTCGTCATCGGTGCGATCCACGTATACAAGGCCATAGCGCTTGGCGAAGCCCTGATGACTGGAGACCACATCGACAAAGCTCCACGGACAATACCCAAAGATGGGATAACCCTGCTCGATAAGCTCACCGACCTGGGCGATATGCGCGGAGAGATAGGCGATGCGCTGCTCGTCGTGAATCGCGCCGGACTCATCGGGCTCCTCGCTCAAAGCCATGCCGTTCTCGGTGATGATCATGGGCAGGCCGTAGCGGTCATGCACCTTGCGCATGCCGATCGACAGCCCGATGGGGTCGAGGCCGTTGGGCATCCACTCGGTCTTCTCGAGCCTCGGGTTGTCGCAGAGGACGAAGTCGCCCGCGCCCCAAGGCGGGAAGCCACCGAATACGATGGGCTCGGTGCGCTCCTTGACGCAGCTGCTGGAGTAATAGTTGATGCCGATGAAATCGGGCGTCGACCCGTGCAGGACCGCATCGTCCTCGGGCTCGACCGCGGGATAGAACCCCTCGCGCTTGAGATAGCTCGCCGCATACGGGGAATACGATCCACGCACGCTCATGTCGAGCATGTAGAACTGCTCCATCTCCTCGGCATTGAGCGCCGCCATCACATCTGCAGGCGAGCTGCTGAGCGGATAGGTCACCTGGATGGCACAGACCGGCCCGATCTTCGCCTCGGGATCGATTGAGTGCAAAAGCTCGAAAGCACGGTGCTCTGCGAGAGACATGTGGTAACTCATCTGATAGGTATTGCCCTGATGTCTCTTGGGGTCGGTCTCGGTATCCCCGGTGTTCACCGACGACGCCGTCGCGATAAGCTGCTCGTTGATAGTCGCCCACAGCTTTACACGGCCCTTAAAGTGCCTAAAGCAGACCTCGGCGTAGCGGGCGAAGGCATCGATCATCCTGCGATCTAACCATCCGCCGAACTCGTCGACGAGTGCTTGGGGGCACTCGAAGTGATACAGCGTCACAAAGGGCTCGATGCCCTTTTCCAGAAGGTAATCGATCAGACCGTCGTAGAACGCCAGGGCTTCGGGATTCGGCTCGCAAGTCGCGCCGGGCATAATGCGACACCACGAGAAGCTCATGCGGTACGTCTTGAGTCCGAGTTCGGCCATGAGGTCGACATCCTCTTTCCAGCGATGGTAGTGGTCGGACGCCACGCTGCCATCTGTGATTCCGGGGATGCCGAAGCCGCGATCGGTCGTCGACTTGCCTCGGCCGCCCTCCCCCCAGGCGCCCTCTACCTGAAATGCGCTCGTCGACGCACCCCATAGGAATCCATCGGGAAACCTGTTTGCCATACTTGCCACCTTTCTCCTTAGCTCAGATCGTCGTATGTCACCAACGCGATGTCCTGACTCACCAGCCATTCACGGGTTGCGGGATCGCAAAGCATCGACGCCTCACGCGCCCGCGCCGTCATCATGCTCGAGTGGTCCATGAGATAGGCATCGATATAACCCGGATGGAACACCATGAGGGTGCACGCGTCGTCGTTCGCATTCTCGACGGCGCCGCGCACCGCCGAGAACGGATCCATCTCATAGGCGCGAAAATCTGTGGGCATGTACGCAGCGACACGCGTGCTCTTGAACGTGACCGCCTCCCCCGGCGCGCCCATTGGGAACAGCGGCAGTCCGTGGCGCTCCGCCACGATCTCCAACCCCTTAAAAAACGCCGGGCTCGCCACCGCATGACCCTCAAAGTAGGAGGGTTCTCTATCCACAAGCGATACGAACTTTCGATACTGGGCCTCGATCTCCAAGACGACCTCATCGAGCACCACGAAGTCGATTCCCCGCTTCATGGCGTCCCGATACGCCCCGCTCGGCTTGAACATGCCATCCGGTCCACAGAGACTCGGAATGAGCGCAGGGTCGGTAAGCGGCCTGCCGACGCAGATGTTCGTGTGCTGGCCAAGGCACACGTCGAGCCCGTCGAGCAATTCGAGGCCGTGGTCCACGGATTCCATGTTGGTCATGACCCCGACTGACCCGACGAGTCCGCCGCGGACCGAATCGACGATGCCGTAGTTGACGCCCCGAGAGTAGCCAAGGTCGTCGGCGCGTATCAGCAGGCGCTTCATCGGGCATCACCGATCTCGACGCAGGCACCGTTACAGCGCGCTATACTTCCCAGGTGTGTAGCGCTTGGCTTTACGGTGCGGCGTTGTGTCTCGCGGTCGACGGAGATGATTCCGTACTTCGGGCCATACCCGAAAACCCACTCGAAATTGTCAAACGCGGACCAGCAGGTGTATCCCAAGACCGGGATACCGTCGCGGACGCAACGCCCCACACCGGCGACAGCTCGATCCAAAAAGCGCTCTCTCTGCTCGTCGTCCTCGGAAGCTATGCCGTTTTCGGTGACGAACAGAGGCGTGCCCGACTGGTCCCAAGCAGCTCGCAGGCTCTCCTCGATGGCCTCGGGATAAAACTCCTCATCGCGCTGGGTGAGCTCCACGCCGGCAGGCGGGTCAACCGGGCCATCCGCGCCGTACCACGAGCGCGAGTACGTCTGGATACCCACGAAATCATCGCCTGCGGAAGCACGGTAAAAGCGATCGCAAATCTCCTCGCGGGCAGCTGCGGCGCGCTCCTCGCCACCGGGAGCCGCCTTAAAGGGACTTCCCACGAGCGTCCAACCTGTCGGGAGATCGGGACGGATTGCATGCACGGCGTCAACGGCAGCCTTGTGAGCGGCGAGCTTCACATCGAACGCCCGCTCGGTGGCTGCGAACTGGAATTGGGCCAGGGATGCCGGCTCGACTCCCAACGCCTTGGCGACGCTGCGGAACATGGGGTCCTCAGCGCGATTGGAGGCGTTGCGCGACGTGGCCCCGACATCAGCCAAGAGCCATGCCAGGTTTGGCTCGTTCATGGTGCATGCGTAGTCCATCAAATCGCCCATCTCCTCGACCACACGCGCGCAGTACCGCGCGAAAAGGGAGGGAGTCTCGGGCGACTCCCAGCCGCCTTGGGCGAGCAGCCAGATCGGCGACGTGAAATGATGGAGTGTGACGATCGTCTTGAGACCGTTGTCACGGCAGCACTGGAGCACTTCGCGATAGTGCGCGAGCTCTGCTTTGGAGAACAAGCCGCGCGCCGGCTCGATGCGCGACCACTCGACACTCAGACGATAGGAGGTGAGGCCAAGAGATGCGATAAGGGCGATATCCTCGCGGAAACGATGGTAGTGGTCCATCGCGTCGCCAGAAGGCTCCATGAACGCCGTGTCCTCAACATTCTCGAACAGCCACGTGTCGCTGTTCACGTTGTTGCCTTCAACCTGGTGCGCAGCGGTCGCGACGCCCCAGAGAAACGTCTCGGGAAATACCGAAGTCGACTGATATGCCATGCAATCTCCCTTTCATGTATCCGCATCCGGGCTTAATCGCCCGGCTCCTGTTACCATTGAGTACAACACGAATGCACAGGGTTTTGCGTTCCATCCTGGACACCGATGTTACAGAATGGAGACATGAGTTTCACGATATGAAACCCGCTGGTATGTAATGGTTTTGAAACGTCTGATGGGAGTGGACTCTTGAATTATGCCAACCCGATGGGCTCTGTTGGGGAAAAGCTCCTCAGCTATATAGACACCAGCATGCAGCGCGACAACAACTATCAGATAGCCGTCAAGATGTTGGAAAACTACGACGCGCTCAAGGACATGTCCATCGCGCAGATCGCCGATATGTGCTACGTCTCGAAGGCTTCCGTCTCGCGTTTTTGCCGATTCTTAGGCTACGAGAGCTTCAAAGAGATGCATGACGCGCTCGGGGTCGACTATCCCATCAGCTACGACTACTCCCAGCGCTTCTTTTGCAATCTCACCGCGGACCCACATGCGGCGTTTCTCGATTATGCGAGGGAAGCTCAGCAAAACATCGCCGCGACCATTTCCGAGAAAAACCTGGCCGAACTTCAAAAAATCGCCTATGCAATTCATAATTGCCGCCGAGTCGCGTTCTTTTCCCATCATTTTCTTTGGGATACTGGACGCTACCTTCAGAACAAGCTGTTTTCTATGGGAAAGGTCATGGACCTGTATCTGGATCAAGCCTCCCAGCTTGCATGTGCCCAATCCCTCCAGCCCGAGGACCTGGCGATCATCTGCAGCGTTGGGGGCAGCTATCCCATTCGATATGTCGATGTCTGCAACAGCATCAGGGATAGCAAGTGCTCCGTGTTAGCAATAACGCAAAACACCTCGAACCCTTATTGGAATCAAGCTACCTTCATCATGCAGTGCGGCGAGTCTAATGCCAACGACACGGGCAAATACGGGGCGCTCGCGGCAATTGACCTCGTTGTTCAGCAGTATCTGCTCCAATATGGAAGCGATGCCTTCCCGGGTGCATCCGATTTCGCACAGCAACACGACATGGTATAAGGGAGCTTGCATCGAAACGCCACCTTCAAAGCAGCCAAAATACAAAGTGTAAATTTTGGGGGAGGTTTTAACCTCTTTGAGGCACTGTGCTTCGGATGTGGTTGGTAAAACCGCAGGTCGCGCATTTCTGAAGAACGAACGAGCGCTTGAAAACTCGGTAAACCTCCCCCAAAATTTACACTTTGCCCCTGCGGGCTGCAAAGACCCAGCCGATTTTGGCAATCCAAGCGCTTTTCGTCATTTCGCGACTTCGATGACGATACGATCGGACGCGCTAGCCCTGATAATTCAGGTGCTTTTCGTCGATATCGGCAAGATCGCGCTCAAGATATCGGCGCGCAAGCCATTTCGCCATGGGAAGGTTTTGGTCGAGGTAGTTGCCGCACTCCTCAGGCGCCGCACCGGGGATCTCCCCCTCGAATTCGGCGACGAACCCGAAGAGCTCGCGCACGAGCGGCAGGATCTCTGCACTCGCGACCTCGCCGAACACGACGAGGTAAAACCCCGTTCTGCAGCCCATGGGCCCAAAGTAGACGACGCAGCTCGACCACTCCGCATGATTGCGCAAAAACGTCGCCCCCAAGTGCTCGATGGTATGGCACTCAGCCGTATTCATGACGGGCTCCTTATTTGGAGCGGTCAGGCGCAGGTCAAACGTGGTGACCGCCGCGCCCGTCACGGGGTCGCGGTCAAGGCGACTTACATACACGCCAGGCTCAAGCAGCAGGTGGTCGACGGAAAAGCTGGCGATGCGCTCCATGGGCTTCCCTTTCATGTTGCCGCGCGCGACACGAAAGCCGTACGACGCGCGCGGTTAAGACTCATTCGATACGCGCGCCGAATGCCGCGCCCCCTTAGTATACGTACGTCATCTTTTAACTTCTTTTGCAAGCTTTCACTTCTTTTAATAAACGAGGCGCCTCGGGCCCGACCGCGCCCCTAACGCACGTACGTCATCGTCGCGCGCACGGCGTGACGCCAGCCGGCGATGCGAGTCGCACGATCGGCTTCGTCCATCGCGGGGGCGACCACACCGCGGGCACCATAGGTGTTCACCACGTCGCGCCCGTACAGCCCCAACGCGATTCCGCAGGTCCACGCGGCGCCGAGGCCGCTCATCTCGTCATTGCTCGCAATGCGGACAGGCGCGCCAATCAAGTCGCTCTCGAATTGCATGAGGTAGGCGTCGCGCGTGGGGCCGCCGTCGACGCGCAACTCGGAGAGCGCGGCGTCACAGTCCTCACTCATGGCATCGATCACGTCGAAGATCTGAAAGGCGATCGACTCGTCGGCAGCCTTGACGAACTCGGCCCTACCCGTCGTCCGCGTCATGCCGAACACGCAACCCTCCGCCTCAGCACACCAATGCGGGGCACCCAACCCCGTGAACGCGGGCACGAAGTACACACGACTCTCCGGATTTGCCGCAAGGCAGAGGTCCGTGACCTCGTCGGGATTCGCGATGAGCTCGAGGTCGTCGCGCAGCCACGTCTTAACGGCACCGGCATAGGTCACATTGCCCTCAAGCACATACTCAGCGACCCCGCCCATACGCCAAGCGAGCGAACTCGACAGGCCGTGCGAACTCGGGATGAACCGGGTGCCCACGTTCATCATCACCGATGAGCCGGTGCCAAGTGTCGCTTTGGCCATACCCCGCTCAAAACAGCCCTGCGCGAACAGCGCCGCATGCGAGTCTCCCAACACGCCGTGGATGGGCACGGGCGCAGGCAGAAAGCCGCCCAAGTCGGTCATTCCAAAGCACGCATCGGAATCCGTGACTTCGGGCAGCCAAGCGGCATCGATGCCGAACAGCTCGCATACACGTAGATCCCAAACAAGGTCCTGCAGGTTGAACAGCTGCGTGCGGCTCGCGTTCGAGTAGTCGCAGCGGAATTCCGCACCTCTGGTGAGCGTCCAAACCAGCCAGGAGTCGATGGTGCCCAGGCGCAAATCGCCGCGGTCGGCGGCATCCCGCGCAGCCGGGACGTTCTCGATGATCCAAGCCATCTTGGACGCAGGGTAATACGGGGAAAGCACCAGCCCCGTGCGGTCGCGCACCACGTTTGCCGCGCCAGAGACCTGCGATACGCGCTCGCACACGCCCTGCGCGCGAGCGCACTGCCACACCACGGCATCACACACGGGCTCGCCGGTGCGCGCATCCCACGCCACGGTAGTCTCACGCTGGTTCGAGATGCCCACACCCGCAATCTGCGCGGGATTGACCCCGGTCTCCTCAACCACGGCGCGGGCGACCGCGAGCACGTTTGTCGCAATCTCGGTGGGGTCGTGGCTCACCCAGCCTTGTTCATTGACAATCTGCCTGTGCGGACGATCCGACCGATGAATCAGATGACCGCCCTCATCCACCAGCAGAGCCTTTGTACCCTGCGTGGATTGATCGATTCCAATGATGTAACGGCTCATGGCGCACCTTTCAAAAATGGCGGTCGGCGCGCCCGAAAGGGCTCAACCGACCGCGACGTAACCTACATGCGCAACTGCAACAGTGTGCGACCGGACCGCTACGCTTGCGGCATGCACTCGACGACCATCTGCGCGATGCCCTTGCCCGTAAGACCATAATGAGCAAATACCTCAGGGCTCGTACCCGTTACAACAGGGGCATCGGGCAAGCTCAGACACTTGACGAGACGAGGGCAGTGCTCGCTCACCACCTGGGCGACCATGGAACCCAAACCGCCGAAGGGGCTGTGCTCCTCGACCGTCACCACGGCGCGGGCACTGCGGGCAGCCTCGACAACGGCATCCTCATCCAGCGGCTTTACGCAATACATGTCGAGTACGGTGGCGGAGACGCCCTGGCTGGCGAGGATATCGGCAGCATCCACCGCGTGACGCACCATCTCGCCCGCAGCGATAATTGCAACATCCTTGCCGCGACGCACCCAGGTGGCTCGATCCATCTCAAACGGACAATCGGTCTCCGTATACACGTCCTCCACCGGGTTGCGACCCACGCGCACGTAGGCAGGCTTGTCGTCCACCACCAGCTCACGCATCAGGGCGGCAGTCTGGAAGCGATCGCTCGGCAGGTACACGCGCATGTTGGGCACCGCGCTCATGGAGGCGATATCCTGGGCGGAGTGATGACTCATGCCGAGCGCTCCGTAACTCACACCACCTGAGATACCGATGAGCTTGACGTTCGTATTCGAGTACGCCACATCGACCTTGCACTGCTCGTAGGAACGCGTGGTGAGGAAGCACGCGGGGCTTGCCGCAAAGGGCCGCTTTCCCATGGCGGCCATGCCGGCGGCGGTGCTCACCAAATTCTGCTCGGCAATTCCCATCTCAACAGAACGCTCAGGAAATGCCTCGAAGAACGGCGTAAGCGATGCGGAGCCGCGCGAGTCAGAACAAAGAACGACAATGTCTTCGTCATGCGAAGCCGCGGCGAGCAACTCATCGCATATAACCTTGCGATTAGGTACGGAATTAGGCATGACGGGCCTCCTTGTGAGCGGCGAAATCGGCGATGATCTGGGCGTACTCCTCTTTGGTCGGCAAGTGATGATGCCAGCTAGCCTTATCCTCCATCAGCGAGGAACCGTAGCCTTTCACCGTGTTGAGAATGATGACCGTCGGCTTACCCTTGGTTCGCGACGCCAGGCAAAGGGCCTCGTCAATTGCGGCGATGTCGTTACCCGGGATGGACAGCACGTTCCAGCCAAAGGCTGCCCAGCGCTCCTCCTGGGAGTCCTGCTTCATCACGTCCTCGGTGCAACCCGAGATCTGCAGGCGGTTGCGGTCCACGAGCGCGCACAGGTTGTCGAGCGCGTAGTTGCCGCCGCTCATGGCGCCTTCCCACACGGAGCCCTCGGCAAGCTCGCCGTCGCCCATGATGGTGTAGACGCGCGTGGGCCGCTTGTCCATACGGGCGGCCAGCGCCATGCCCACGGCCACGGGAAGGCCGTGGCCCAGCGAGCCGGAGTTCATCTCGATGCCGGGCAGCTTGTTGTTAGGGTGCCCGATGTAGGGGCTTCCGAACTGGGAGAACCTCGCCTTGACATCATCGAGGTCCAGATAGCCCTCGTGGCACAGCACGGCGTAGTAGGCCTCCATGGCGTGGCCCTTGGACAGGACGAACCGATCGCGATCGGGGTCGTCCACGCGGTCGGGCGCGATATTCAGATGGCGCGCGTACAAAACCATCAGCGCGTCGATCACACTCATGTCGCCGCCGATATGGCCGCCCTTTCCGGCCATGATGATGTCAACGCAGTCGCGGCGCAAATCCCACCGCAGCGTTTCGAGCTCTTCGATAGTCTGCATTGCTACTCTCCCCTCAGATAAGCCTTGACTTCTTCCTCGATCGGATCGTACAGGTCCGGCTTTACGCCGATGTACTTGCATGCCTCGTACAGCACCGGCACCACATCGGCGTGGATGGCCACGCAATGATGGATGTAGGGACCCTCGACGATCTTGGCCTCGAGGCGCTTGAGGTTGTCAACCTCGACCCATAGGTAGGTGCCCATGCCCTTGGGGCCGTCGATGCCGCGAGCACGGCCGAGCAGCATCGAGTACTCGCCGTTGTCACCGTCGAAGCGGGCAAGCGTAAGCTCTCCATGCTTGGCTTCCGCGGTCAGCGCGCCGGGGTGGTCGAAGGCGAGCGGATAGGTGAGGCGCGGCTTGTCGCACGCGACCGAGCACGGCCAAGGCCCGCAATGCTGCAGCAACTCGCCGTTCTCATTGTCGGGATGGCGAACGGTCCAGTCGGCAAACATGCCACGATGACGGCCCAAGTCGGCGGCCTCTACCAGCAGCGCGGTGATAGCTCCATGGATGTCGGTCTCGCACACGATCGGGATACCCATCTCGTTGAGGATCGCGTTGGCAGCGCACGGCATAATACCCAGCTCGGCCTGGAGGGCATTCCAGCACTGAATAGCGCCGGCGTTGCAGCCGTACTTATCGATGAGACTCTTCATGCTGGCGGCCAGACCCGCAACCTCGGGCACCTTGTCCTCGGGAATCTCGATGACCATGTTCTCGCGAATGTAGGCGAGCATCTCGGCCATGACGGCATCGTTTGCCTGCGCCTCGCGCACGGACTGGATGAGCTCGGTCATGGGGACCGGCGCCAACTGAATATTGAATTTCTCAAGCAGCTCGCCCTCGTTGCACATCGTTGTCCAGAAATCGAACGGTCGCGTGGACATTTGCAGAATACGGATGTGCTTGAACGTGCGGACCACATTGCACACCGCAAGGAAATCCCACACGCCGCGTTCAAACTCGGGGTCGGTAAGACGGCAGTTGGTCAGATAGGTGAAGGGGACTTGGAATCGGCGCAGGACCTTACCGGTGGCGAACAAACCGCACTGCGAGTCGCGCAGGCGCGTCCCATCAGGCTCGGGGCGCTCATCACGCGGCCCCCAAAGCAAAACCGGCTTGCCCAACTCACGCGCAAGGCGAGCGCACAGGTATTCGGTGCCAAAATTGCAATGCGCAAGCATGATGCCATCGACGCCCTCCGCGCGGAACTTGTCGAGAATCGGCTGAATATGGCTGTCGTCAAACAGCAACCCCTCTTCGTTCACGTCATCGATGTCGACCACGTCAACGCCGAGTTCGCGCAGGCGCTCAACCGTAAGTCCGCGGTACTTGATGGCGTCCGGCGCACTGAAAATGCTTCGACGGGTGGGCACAAAGCCCAATTTGATCGTATCCACAATCGCCCCTCTCCCGCTCACGTAGAGCATGGGTATAGTTCCATACTGTTTACCTAAATGTTTTATACCAGTGTTTACAAGTTTTTATGTTCTAAACCTGTAAACGGTATATAAATCTCAGTAAACGGAGTTGAACATGTTGATTAGGTTGATGTGGATGAAGCGCGATCGGCT